>JAFALY010000016.1 GCA_019233975.1 Alphaproteobacteria bacterium
CGGCGGCCCTGGCACACCACGACGGCGCCGTGGTAATGGCCCGCAGGCGGCTGGTTAAGTTACGTTCTGTGTTGCAAGCATATCAGAACTGAAACTCAAGCGTGTAGAACAGACGCGGGTGGCCCAGCCCCATTTCAGAAGGTGAACTGCGCAGGGGTATCGCCAGTTGCAGGTCGCTGTTGACCTGATTGGCATACAGCATGCGCACGCCCATCGCCACGGATTCGGCGCCCAGAAAGCGCGGCTCATTTTCCGTCAGCGGTCCTTTTTGCCAGGTGCTGCCGATGTCATAGGATGCATAGGGTTGCCAGACCCCTGTGTTGTCGCTGATATCGCGGCGCAGTTCCACAAGACCCATGGCGCAATGATCGCCGCTGAGCGCACCGCTGTCATAACCGCGACCATAGACTGAGCCGCCGTAACTGCATTGCGTTGCGCTGAGCAACGGATGTGCGATGTCAATCTGGCCGGAGCCTGCCAGATAAAACGAAAACTGATCGAGCGATGGAGTGAACATCACCAGTGGCTGCACGCGCGCCACGTCCATTTTCAGAATGCTGTAGGTGGAATCGCCGTATGCGCGGCTTTTCAACGGGTCGTTGTAGGTTGTCGCCTCAAAAATGGGCAGGCCTTGCGCAAAGACGGCGTGTAAAAGGTTATACGATCAGCTACGTGCCTGGGACGCTGACGATATTGCCTGTCGCCGGAACCATTAATGCAGGTACATTCCTGAAATCGTTTACCGATGTACAGACTGCGCCGATTACGCTGGTTAATGCCAGTGCCATTTTTTATCTCGTTGCGCAGCCGGCCATGGATTTTCCGACGGTGCAGAACAGCAGCCGTACTGACGACATGCTGATTGGTTTTGAAAAGAACTAATCAGATCTGGGCGCTATTCAGTGATTATCGCGCCTGCCATCCGCCATCGACAGGCAGAACAACACCGTGAACATAGCGCGCAGCGTCACTGGATAAAAAGACAGCAGCGCCTGCCAGGTCGGCACTGTCGCCCCATCTGCCTGCGGGAATGCGCGCCAGAATATCGCGGTTGCGCGCGGGATCGTTACGCAATGCCTCTGTATTGTCTGTTGCCATATAGCCGGGGGCAATGGCGTTTACATTGATGCCTTTACTCGCCCATTCGTTCGCCAGCAATCGCGTGATGCCCGCAATACCGCTTTTACTCGCCGTATAAGATGGCACGCGAATGCCGCCCTGGAATGACAACATGGAAGCGATATTGATGATCTTGCCCGTACCGCGTGGCACCATGTGGCGGCCAACCGCTTGCGCCAGAAAGAAAGCGGATTTTATGTTGACGTTCATCACGTCGTCCCAATCCTGCTCCGTGAAGTCGAGCGCGGCGGCGCGGCGGATGATCCCGGCATTGTTAATCAGGATATCGATTTTACCCATCACGTTGATTGACTGGTCGACAATCGTCTGTATGGGCGCTGTGCTGGTCAGATCGGCCTCAATTGACAAGAAATGCCGCCCCAGTTTTTCGACGGCAGTTCCTGTTTCCGTTGCGGGGCGGCGGCTGACGGCAATAATATCCGACCCGGCTTCGGCAAGGCCTAACGCAATCGCTTGCCCCAGCCCGACATTCGCGCCGGTGACAAGGGCAACACGTCCGGACAGATCAAACGGGTTCAGGCTCATTTTACCTCAACTGGCAAATATCAAGGACATGCATGTCGGTGTAATCCAGGTTCTCACCACCCATGGCCCAGATAAAGCTGTAATGGCTGGTGCCCGCGCCCATGTGAATGGACCATGGCGGAGAAATCACGGCCTCGTTATTGTTCATGGCAATGGTGCGCATGTCGTCCGGTTGGCCCATGAAATGAAACAGGCGCGCGTCTTTCTGCAGGCCAAAATAGAAATACACCTCCGACCGGCGGTCATGCAGATGCGGCGGCATGGTGTTCCAGACGCTGCCCGGTTTCAGGGTCGTCAGCCCCAGCAGCAGTTGCGACGACTGACAGGTCGCGGGGACGATGTATTGGTAGATCGTGCGTTCGTTGGATGTTTCCAGCGCCCCGCGCTCCAACGGCACGGCCTTGCTGATATCAATCTTGGCCGCTTTGAACCGCGCATGGGCGGGTGTGCTGGCCAGATAAAAAAGCGCGGGATTGTTGGCGTCCGCCGAAGCAAAAGTGACCGTGGTGCTGCCCATGGGCACATAAAGACCGTCTTTGGGGTTTAGGGAAAAAACTTCGCCATCCACGGTCACAGTGCCGGCACCGGTACCGACATTGATAAGCCCCAGCTCACGACGCTCCAGAAACGATTTGTCTTTGGCTGAAGCGGGTTCCTGCTGCAAGGGCAGGCTAATGGTCTGCTGAACCGGCGCTGCGCCGCCAATGACAAAGCGTTCAAAGTGCGTGTAGTGCAATGTGACTTTGTCGTTTTGGAAAAGCCCGGTTAGTAAATACTGGTCGCGTAGGGCCTCGTTGCTGATGCCCTGCATCATGTCCGGGTGTGTGGCGTAGCGGGTGCTTTGATACATGGGAGGGTCCATCCGGTGAAGCGTTCACCCTCTATGCCATAAAGGGGGATATGCTACAATCCGTCACCATGGCCCGCCCCGTAGAAAAAGAGAAATTCCATGTCACAGGCTTCTTTGGCACAAACACTGACAACACCCGCAGAAAGGGCTGCCATTCTTGTCGCCGCCCGGCAAAAGGGTGGTGACCTTATGGCCTACCCTGAACCTATACCTGCGACATTGGCCGAAGCCTATGCCTGTCAGGAAGCGGCGATTGATTTATGGCCTGACGCAGTGGCTGGCTGGAAAATTGGTGGCATTCCGGCGGACAGGGCGGCCTTGCTTGGTGCCGACAGGTTGACGGGTCCGGTGTTCAGAAAAAACATATGGCGATCTGAATCTGGTCATACCATGACATGCCCCGCTTTCCGCGGCGGCTTCGCAGCGGTTGAGGGAGAGATTGTGGTTCAGATTGCAGAGGATGCACCAACCGCCAAAACAGAATGGAGTGTGGCAGAGGCGCGTGCCATGGCGGCCAACCTTTATTGCGGGATTGAAATTGCCGGCAGTCCGATTGCCAATATTAACGCGCGCGGCACTACGGTTGTCGTGTCCGACTTCGGCAATAATACGGGCCTGATCGTCGGCGCGGCCATTCCGGATTGGCAGAATCTGAGCCCCGAAGATCTGGGTTGTGCTACGGCAATTGACGGCGGGCAGGTGGGGCGGGTGGACCGCGTTGACCTTAATGGCGGCACGTTCGAGGCATTGCGATTCTTGCTCGGGCAGGCCGCTGGGCGCAACAGACCGCTGAAAAAAGGGATGATGATAACGACCGGCGCCTTGACCGGCATTCATGAAATAGGTGCCGGCCAGCGTGGGAAGGTGGTTTTTAGCCTTAAAAACCAAGTGTTCAGCACAATTGACTGCGTGATGCAGCAAATTTAAGGCCGGCAAGTAAAGGGTTGCAGCCATTCTTGCCGTCAGGAATAAAATCCGTTAGAAAGGCTGCCTTCCGGGGTTGTCCCGCACGCCGATTTAGCTCAGGGGTAGAGCAACCGCCTTGTAAGCGGTAGGTCGTCAGTTCAAATCTGACAATCGGCACCAGTTTTTGCAACGCAGCGCAACATCACGCGTCACGACAACCTCCCCGCATTATGTCAGTAATGTGGAATCTCGCCGCGTTCATAATTTTTTTATTGATTGTTAAATCTTTCGCCCTATGTTGCGAATTACGGAAGCGCACGTACCACTGGCCCAAGGACGCGAAGGAATACCACCTTTTACGTTCCCCACTGGTTTATGTAACGACGCTTTGCCGCCTGGCAGGTCCAAGGACTGGTCAGGAGAAGTGGTATGCAGCAAAGAGCGATTCTGCTGCGTCTTAGGCCGGAAGCCCTGCGGGGGCATGGCCTA
>JAFALY010000030.1 GCA_019233975.1 Alphaproteobacteria bacterium
CATTTCTGTACCCTTTTTGCGCCTAGAGTAGAGAGAAGGTGGGCCCGGGGCCTCCCGCCCACCTTAGGCATTGGTCGCCGGGATGTTATGGCGCGGTCCGCGTACCGCGCTTTTCATTCCGGCTCCGATGATGCCCTGACCACACCGGTTAGGCAATCCTTTTGGGACGGTCCTGTTCAGGTGATGTGTGAAGTTACCCTTTTCCCTCCCTACCCCCGCCATTAACCTTCCGGCTTTTTTGTCTTTTGTGAAACGGCGCCCATGGATGGCGGCTGTTTTACTGGTCCTCGCCCTACCCTTTCTGTGGTGGACGTTATGGCAAATCGCAGCGGCACAATATCGTGGCCAGATCGACAGATGGATAGAAGAAGGACGGGCCAATGGCTATGTCATCAGCTATGACAACCGCCAGCAGTTCGGTTTTCCCTTGCGCATAACCTTGCGTTATACCGGCCTGCATTGGCGCAATGCGGACGGCATCACTTTTGAAGCGGGTGATATCGACATTGCCGCGCTGCCATGGCGCACCCGCGACTTTACCGCCAAGTTCAAGCAACGCGCGACCCTGTCCGCCCCCTTTGGCAGCGGCGAGGACGCTCTTTTGTTATCTGCTGAGCGCGGCGAAGCCCACGTTTCGGTAACTGCGGATGGCAAGTGGCTGGTCAGCTCGATTGACGTTAACGCTGCCAAGGTAGGCCATGCCCCCGACAACCTGGTCGAAGCTGGCGCTTTAACAGCCACGGCAACGCGACCGATTGAAGACCCTCACGACCATCACGAGGCTGGACTAATTGTCTCAGCGGCAGCGTCCAATATCTTCTTGCCTCCGGCCCTGAACCTGCCCTTTGGCAATCGTATGGCCAAAATCAACATAGACCTACGCATAATGGGCGCCGTCCCGGATTTCCGCCGCCATGCTTCGGTCGATGCATGGAATAAAAACAGCGGCATCGTCGAATTCGACCGTTTACGCGTTGAATGGGGTACCCTCGTCATGAGCCTGAAGGGTACGCTAGGCTTTGATGATGATTTGCAGCCCGAAGGCGCTTTCTCCGGTGCTGTCGCCAATCATGACAAAGTTCTGATGGCCCTGATGAGCGGCGGCTACATTCCTGCACGACAGGAAGACATGCTGCACTCTGCCATGCAGCTCTTCGCGCGGCCAATGAAGCAGGACGGTATAGACGGCATTGAAATGCCGATTACAGTGCAACTAGGCGGCCTGTTCCTGGGACCTGTGAAAATTTATAGCTTCAGCGAAATTGTATGGCCTGCCGATAACGGCACACCTTGATTTTATTCGGCAATTCAAATGTCCGATGCAACTATTTCCCGGCCACCCTTTGTGATAGATTCACGCCAATGTGAACGGAGGCAACCATGGAACAGCTGTTACTGATACCGTTCCTGCAATCCATGTGGGTTGTCGCCCTCTATGCTGGTGCCGTCGCGGCGGGTGTCGTTATCGATGATATTGCCGTGCTCGGCGACATCCTTCTGCAAATCAAAGACAAGACCAAAAACGATCAGTCCCGCAATAACCGTCTGGAAGACAATGTGCACCCGCGCGTCAGTATTGCAATGTTATGGCGACGTTTTTTCATCAGCGTCGGGATCGCCTTACTGCTGGGTATGGGGGCCATAGTGTCCCCCGTCTTTGCGCCGGTGATTATCGGCACGTTGAGCCTGAGCGCAGGCCTGTATTTCGCCAATGCCAGCATCAATGAAATCGGACAGAGTATTAAGGAATATCGCCGCCTGATGCGGCAACACCAACCCTTGGCGCGCATGGGGTTACATCTGATCGGCCTCATTCCCGGCAAGCGGTGTTTGGTGCGCCAACTGGCGCGAAAGGTGCATTTACACTCAAGCGTCGAACCACCTTGCAAGGATTCCGACGAAGACATTGTGCATGCCATCGAAAAGGAAAGCGCGCGCAAAGATTGGGGCCTGACCTTTCAGTCGGCACTGGTTGTTTCAGCACTGGTGCTCGACCACCCCGCCTTTGTAGGCATCATTTCGCACGCATCCGCCATGGGCTTTGCCGGCACTTTTATGGTCATGCTGCTGCCACTCGCGGCGGCCAGCTTTGTGACCTGGACGCTGGCTACCATTGGCGTTCTGGGCATTATCAAAACCGACAATGTCGGCGGCTGGTTCAACGAAATTGGCGACTCGCTGAGCAAGCGCTTTCCTTTCCTGCAGCCCCTGATGCAACGCCTGGCCTTTATTAAACGCTGGATGGAACAAAGCTCTGTCATTAGGGCTGCAGAAAAAGCCATCAAGCATCTGGGTCGCAACCTTGGCTATTACCTCTGGCCGATTAGCATCAGCCTGCTTTCGTTTGTTTCGGGCGAACTCATCACGCATGGCTGGCATCACCTGCTGGCCTCCACACCGCAGATGGTACAGGCCATGCCTGCCCTTGCCCCTGTTGTGGGACCATTGACCCGCGCGGCACAGACACTTGCGCATCTCACACACTTCACACATACGGCTGCGTTTGCCAGCCCTGCCCTGGTCATGCTGGCCCATCTTCTATCTGTGCTGCTGGCGCACCCGATTGTTGTCGGTCTTGCCCTCGGGCTCATCGTCAAAGCGGGGATGACGCTGGTCAAGAAGGTTGTTCAAAAACCGCAGCCGGTTAGCACAGGCACAACGCAGACGACACAGCAAAAGCAAGTACAGGCAACAGCCCCTCAGCCCGTCAAAGTTACACCCCCAGCAACTGTGGAAGCTCCGCCCATAACAACGCCCGTGGCGCGTGCCGCGATAGCGGCAGCGCCAGCAGCAACTGCAAGCGCAACAGGTGCGCCCGTTATCACATCTGACGATGAGCGCGAACAGGCAGTGGCAGCCGATGAGCAATCCCGCAAGGATGAAGATGAAGCCAAGGCTATTTCAGCGCGTGAGGCGTTAGATCTGGCATGGGCTGAATTGTGGCATGATTTGTTCGGGTCGCATGAACACCCCGTTCGCCATGACCCGCATAGCGAACTCGCCACAAACGTTGACCCTAATGATTAATTAGCTGCGGCGCGCTTTAACGGGTGCCGGGTAACCGCCCAACGGAGCCATATGCTGTAGCCGACTACCCAGCATAGCGCGAATGCGCGACAAACGTGTGTCGTTGCGGCCAATATAGCCTTCGGTTTCGACCAGATACGAAGTCGGCGCAGAACCGCTGCGTCCTGCAACGCTGACCAACAACTGCCGGACCTTATATCCGGCCTTGGACAGCAGACGGCGCATTTCTGCTTCCGGCACATGCACACATTGCAGGACAAGATAGCTGAAATCATCGCCGGTCAGTTCAGGGTACAACCGACCAACCGCCAACCCCATAGGCAGGCTGTTACGTACATTGCTGCGCCCGGCCTTCAAGTTTTCAAACGGCAGACTGGCAAAAACTGTCGTGACGTTCTTTTTGTCGTTCGCCAGCAGCGACCACCAGATATCTTTTTCTCCGGCAACCGGTGGCGGCACAACAGCCACATGAATTTTGTTAGCCTGCACGGCCTTAATTGCCGCTGCGGCAGAGCTCATTTCCACAAGCGTTGTGAAAGAGCCAAAGAAATCGCGCGACAGGTCCCACAGGTCCGGTCCTTTTGCAGGAGCATAGACGCCGATTTTCAAGGCACCTTCTTGCAGGGTAAAGGCGCTCATCATCTCGCGCCACATATTGACAACCAACCCTTCAGGAATTTTCCCCTGCGGACGCGACAGCAGCGCGCGCAAAATCTGCGCCTCACGCCCCGGACGTATGGAAAGTGTCTGTTTGTTTTTTAGTTTACGGATTTGCTCCTGAACATCTGCACGTTCACGCAACAGGTCATGAAGAACGCCATCAATGCGATCTACTTGCGCACGAAGGTCCGCCAAAGCCTGCTTATCGGGGTTAACGGCAACATTCTTTAACGACATCTGGCCTGCCTTTTCCGTGTTAGGTCGTCAGGATAGGCCAAAAAACGAAAAATTCCAAGCCCAGATGAGCGAATCAGGCCCGAACCTGATCTATAAAGTGCTCGATTTCATGGCCAAGTTCGCTCGATTGCCCCGCAAACCGCTCTGACGCTTCCTGAACCTGTTCTGCGTTGCTGTTAATATCTGCTGCCAGCCGGCCTATTTCGTCGGCGCTGGTGGTAACTCCTTGCACCCTGTTGGAAACAATCTGGACACTGCGCACGATCTCCTGCGTCGCTGCCCCCTGCTGCCTGACCGCCTCGGCAACGGCTGTCGTGCCCGTTTCAATCTGGTCGATTGTGTGCCGGATCGAACTGATTGAATTAACGGTATCGGTCACACTCATCTGAATATGCCCGATCTGCGATGAAATCTCTTCTGTGGCGCGTGCCGTCTGCCCGGCCAGACTTTTGACCTCACTCGCAACAACGCTGAACCCCTTGCCCGCTTCACCGGCGCGCGCGGCCTCGATCGTGGCGTTTAATGCAAGCAGGTTGATCTGCTCTGCAATCTCCTCAATCAGGTTCACAATCTCGCCGATCTTGGACGCCGACGACATCAGCTCCTGCACGGTACCATCGGCCAGTTGCGCCTGCGTCTGCGCCTCTGTCGATATGCGGGTGGATTGTTCAACCTGATCTTCGATAGAGTTGATAGACGCGGAAAGCTCTTCCACGGCGACGGCAATCGACTCCACGTTGCGCGAAGCCTCAGCAATCGCCTGAACGACGTCTTGGATTTTTGTATCGGACGCGACCGCAGTTCCCACCATCGTGCTGGCCGCAGCACGCATAACCTCGGCAGCGCGCAAAACGGATTTGATCATTTCACTTGTTTTGTCATTAAACTGCGCAACACCATCTTCCAAAGCGGCCTTGCGCGCTGCGTCCACCTGCGCCTGCCGCTCGATACGGCGCGCCTGCTCCTCCGCTTGCTGTATATGCATCACAATGGCGCTTTGCATTTCAGATAGTGCCTTCATCAACACTGCCGTCTCGCTCTTACCACGCGATGCGATAACATTGTCCAGCTTGCCATTTGCTATGGACCGCGCAATGACAACCGACTTCCGCAACGGCGGAATAACTGATGCGATAAGGAGAATGGCGATAATAATGCCAACGACCAGAACCGCCACGCCCGCGAACAAGAGTGTGCGTGTGCTGCGTTGCCCGGATTCATCCAGTGCTTTTGATCCCGCCGCCACAATGTCATCGACATGGTCACGATAATTAGATGCATCATTGGCAAAACGTTCGGATAATTTCGCGAGTCCCTTATCGATATCCTGCATCGCCGCTTCATCTACCGTTTCGGGATGATCGTGTAGAGCAGCAACCTTGCCACGCACATCTTTACCGATATTTTTCGCTTTTTCGGATATGCTGCGCTCGATAGCCACGTCCGCATCATCCATCAATTTTTCCAGATTTGCCGTTGCTTCGTCACCCATCACGCCCTTGGCGTCATGCATGTGTGCGTTCTGAAACTTGAGCCAGTCTATTTGGCATTTTCTGGCAAAATTCACACCCATGAAAGCATTGTCATAGATATTCTTCGCAAGCCCGCTCAGTTCATCCTGACTTGCCTTGGCGCTGAGCGCCAGCTCGGACAACTCCGACCGCGCAAACTGTCCTACACCGAATGCACACAACAACAGTAACAGACAAGCAGTGATAATACGTGACGCAACCGACATAGTCTGTCTCTCTCATGAATCCAAGGAGGGCAGTCTTACAAACCTGCGCGGTTTTTCCAAGCGATTCTTAGCTATTCCTCATGTTGTGCAGGGCGGGATGCGGCGACAGGGGCACAGGCAGCGGAAATACAAGCCTGCCGTGCAGTTGTTGCGACTTAGTCTTAATAGGCGCGTAGAGTTGTTTACCTGCCTCAACCATAACTAGACCTCCAAAGCCGGGAAAAAATCTCTCCCCATACTTTTCAAGTTTCTCACCCAACGCCAAACCAATCGCGGCTTTGATCGGCGGCATATAAAGCGCATGCCACCACCGTTCGGACAGAAATCCTGCATCGGACAAAGCCGTCTTGATTTGCCGTAAAGAATAAGGTTGCCCCGTACCAAAAGGTGTCTTGTCACTGTGCGCCCACAGACCGCGCCTGTTCGGTACGATAGCCAAAAAGCGCCCCTGCGGTTTTAAAATACGCCAAGCCTCACGCAACACATCATGCGGTTCTGCAGCGCCTTCCAAACCATGCATCATAATCACGCGATCAACACATTCATCCGGCAATGGAAGATCATTGAGCTCTGTGAGACATGAAATGTTTGGCCCTTCACGCGGCCAATAAACAACCCCCTGCTCGGATGGCATCATGGCCATAAAGGAGAGGGTTGGCCTGAATAAAGGCCTCAGCACTGGCACACCATAACCAAGGACGGCGATTTTTTCGCACTGCAAGTGGGGCCATATCTGGCCAATCCGATTACTGAGGATGCGCCGAACAG
The DNA here is from genome assembly GCA_019233975.1 of Alphaproteobacteria bacterium. Classification (GTDB taxonomy): domain Bacteria; phylum Pseudomonadota; class Alphaproteobacteria; order UBA9219; family UBA9219; genus JAFALY01. The sequence goes on from JAFALY010000030.1 coordinate 6,431, forward strand.
CCTGACCGGTTGTGGTATCGTAGAATTCGCGCATTTCGACGATATCAGTGTACATAAACGTCCCCGGCTAGGTTCTAAAACTATGCAGAATGTCTCTTAACCACCTATTAACACGACTCTCGCATCGTTGGGATATGAGCTTCCAGATACATCTGCTACCTGCGTTTGCTGATAATTATATCCCCCTGATCGCTGATCTCGATTTGGGGTTGGCTATGGTCGTTGACCCCGGCGATGCCGCCGTTGTGGACCGTACCTTGAAAGAACACAATCTTTCGTTGACGCTGATCCTCAACACACACCATCACAATGACCATATAGGCGGTAACCAGAAACTGGCGCACGACTATGGCGCACCCATCATTGCCCCAACGCAGGAACGGGGTCGTATCAAAGACATCACGCGCGGCGTAGTGCAGGGCGACACTGTTACCTTTTCAACGCTGCGTGGCGACGTCATAGAAACGCATGGCCATACATCCGGGCACATCTCATACTACTTTCCAGCACTAAAGGCCCTGTTCTGTGGTGACACACTGTTTTCGCTGGGCTGCGGACGTCTGTTCGAAGGTACGGCGCCGCAAATGTGGGAGTCACTGAAGCGGTTACGCAGCCTGCCTGACGACACGCAAGTTTACTGCGCCCATGAATATACGTTGGCGAACGCGAAATTCGCGACCGCCGTTGACCCGGATAATCAGGCCTTGAAAGACCGCGTTGCAGAGGCCAAAGCCCTGCGCAAAAATAACACCCCCACTATTCCGACTTTAATGGGGGTAGAAAAAGCCACGAACCCATTCCTGCGCGCCGACGATCCCACTTTTGCAAAACGACTGAACAAAATGGGCCTGGCGGCAACGGGCACGGATGCCGCCGCCGTATTCGGCGGGCTTCGCGCTGCAAAAGACCGCTTCAAGGCCGCGTGAGTATTTACCCTATTCAAACCATGTGATTCATGCGCTAGCCTGTACACATGCAATCCCCTGCCCCCCTATTGAACGTCGAACAACTGACCATGCGCTTTGGCGGCCTGACCGCCGTTGACGGCGTTTCAATGCAAGCGCATGAAAAACAGGTAACCGCCATCATCGGGCCAAACGGCGCAGGAAAGACGACCCTGTTCAACTGCCTGACCGGCTTTTACCAACCGACAGAAGGGCAAATTACCCTGACGCGTAACGGTCATACTGTCGCTCTCGCGGGATTGCCTGCGCACATCATCAACCGGCACGGCATCGCGCGCACCTTTCAGAATATCCGTCTGTTCGGTAACATGACCGCACTGGAAAATTTGCTGGTCGCGCAAAACAACAAACTGATGCCAGCTTCGGGCTATAGTTTTGGCGGCCTTCTGCACTTCCCGGGTTATGTCCGCGCAGAAAAGGCGGCGATTGAGAAAGCCCGCTATTGGCTCGACCAGATGCGCCTTCTCAAGGCCGCCGACAGGCCAGCCGGAGAGTTACCCTATGGCATGCAGCGCCGCCTAGAAATTGCGCGCGCGCTTTGCACAGATCCTTGCCTTCTGTGCCTTGATGAACCTGCCGCCGGGTTAAATTCAGGCGAGGCGATCCGATTACGGCAGGCACTGGCCGCCATCCGCGAGGAACACAAAATCGGCGTTCTGCTTATTGAACACAATATGAGCGTGGTTATGGAAATTTCGGATCAGGTATATGTGCTGGATTACGGCAAGCGCATTGCCACCGGATCGCCCGCCGAAGTGCGGCATAACCCTGCGGTTATTCGCGCTTATCTGGGCGAAGAAGAAACCGGAGAAGCGGTCGCCTGATGCTTACCATTACCAACCTGTCCACGCACTATGGCGCCATTCAGGCGCTGGAAAACGTCAGCCTGAACGTAGGCAAAGGGGAAATTGTAACCCTGATCGGCGCAAACGGTGCGGGCAAGACAACATTAATGATGACGCTGTGCGGCACACCACGCGCCAGCACAGGCGCGATAACACTAGAAGGCGAAGACATCACAGCCCTGCCGACGGAAGAGATTATACGCCGCGGCATAGCCCTGGCCCCCGAAGGGCGGCGCATTTTCCCACGCTTGAGCATTCTGGAAAATCTGCAGATCGGCGCGTCGCATTGCGACAAGAAATATTTCGCCAGCGATCTGGAGAAAATTACTACTCTGTTCCCGCGCTTGAAAGAAAGAATGACGCAACAAGGCGGCACGCTTTCCGGCGGTGAACAACAAATGCTGGCGATCGGCCGCGCGTTGATGAGCCGCCCGAAGCTGTTGCTACTGGACGAACCCTCACTGGGCCTTGCGCCGTTGGTCGTCAAAAGCATCTTCACAACCTTGCGCGATATCAGTGCCACTGAAAAATTGACGCTTTTCCTTGTCGAACAGAACGCCCACATTGCCTTGCGCTTTGCCAATCGCGGCTATGTGCTCGTCAATGGCCGCATCACCCTGTCCGGCACAGGAACAGAATTACTAAACAACCCCGAAGTACGCAGCGCCTATCTAGAAGGCGAAACCGCTGCCTGAGGAACATCTGTCTTGACTAAAAAAATCTATATTGTTGCCCTGACCACCCTCCTGCTATGGCCCGGTTTTGCCAAAGCCGATATTACAGTCGCCATGATCGCGCCACTGACCGGCAAATATGCGGTGATGGGCGAACAGATCCAACGCGGCGCCAGGCAAGCCGTTGCGGCATTAAACGCCGCAGGCGGCATACATGGTCAAAAACTGGTCCTACGCGAATTTGACGATGCCTGCGACCCGAAGCAGGCCGTTGCCGCCGCAAATGACATCGCCAGTGCCGGCATCAAATTTGTTATCGGCCATTATTGTTCAGGCAGCGCGATACCGGCTTCGAAAGTCTATATGGATGAAAACATCCTGCTGATATCGCCCGCCGCGACAAACCCGCAACTGACGGACGAAGGCAAGGATGTGATCTTCCGCATCTGTGGCCGTGACGATACGCAAGGCGCCATCGTGGGACAATATATCGTGTCGCACATGAAGGGCAAAAAGATTGCGATTGCAGAGGATCAATCCGCCTATGGTCGCGGGTTAGCGGACGAAGTGCAAAAAACACTCCATAAGGCAGGCCTGCACGAAACCCTTTATGAGGTCTATACACCCAGCGAACGCGATTACTCACCACTGGTCACCAAGCTGAAACAAGCGGGCATCGACGTTTTGTTTATCGGCGGGTATCACACGGAAACGGGGTTAATCGCACGCCAATTGAAAGAACAAGGTGCAAAAATACAGATTATGGGCGGCGACTCCCTCGTGACTGAAGAGCTGTGGTCTATCGCCGGACCTGCTGCCGAAGGTATTTTGATGACCTTCGGCCCTGACCTGCGCAACCGCCCCGAAGCTAAAGATATTGTGGCCACCATGCGCAAATCAGGCTTTGAACCGGAAGGTTATACGCTAAACAGTTTTGCGGCCGTGCAAGCCTTGGCATCGGCCCTGCAAACCGCGGGCAAGCCTGAGCCATCAGCCGTTGCGGCCGCATTACGTGCCAATAAAGTATCAACGCTACTTGGCCCCGTTCAGTTCGACGCAAAGGGTGACGTAGTGGGCCCCACCTATGTTCTGTATCGCTGGCACGACGGCCATTACATCGAAGCGGGAGAATAACCATGAAGCTACGCCTTAGCCTTGCACTGCTCCCCGCCCTCCTGCTGTGCCAACCGGCCCATGCCGATATCACGATCGCGGCTGTCGGGCCGTTGACTGGGCAAGACGCCTCCACGGGTGAGCAAATGCGTTATGGCGCAGAGGCTGCCGTGGCTGACATTAACGCCAATGGCGGCGTTCTGGGTCAGAAGCTGCGCCTAATCGAACGCGATGATGTCTGCGACCCCAAACAATCGGTTGCTGTTGCCAATGAACTCAGCGGCCTTGGTGTCTTCGCCGTGGTTGGGCCGATGTGTTCGGGTTCCGCCATTCCTGCTTCGCGCACTTATAACGAGGAAGGGATTCTGATGATCTCCCCCTCGGCAACCAGCCCGACCCTGACCCAGCAAGGGTTTGACAACGTCTTCCGCACCTGTGCCCAGGATGAAATACAGGGTAAAATCGTTGCTGACTTTATCGTCAAAAAGTTTGCAGGCAAACATATTGCCGTGATTGATGACAAGACTGCCTATGGCCGCGGATTGGCAGATGTCGTGCGCACCGAACTGAAGAAACAGGGCGTAACCATCAAAATGGATGACTCTGTATCTCGCGGCGAACGCGATTATTCATCGCTTGTTTCAAAACTGAAAGAAAAAGACATCGATGCGCTTTTCTACGGCGGCTATCACACCGAAGCCGGGTTGATCGTACGCCAGATGCGCGATCAAGCCTTGACGACAGTCTTTATCAGTGACGACGATCTGACGACGCGTGAATTCTGGTCCGTGACAGGCAATGCCGGCGAAGGCACGTTTATGAGCTTTAACGCCGACCCACGCGCACGCCCCGAAGCGGCAGAGGCGGTTGCCAAACTACGCGCCAAGGGCTTTAACCCCGAAGGCAATACATTGTACACCTATGCGGCGGTACAGGTCATGGTCGAGGCGATCCGCCGCGCCAATACAACGCAACTGACAAAAGTTATTGCAGCCTTGCGCGAAGGCAGCTATCCAACTGTTATCGGGCCTTTATCTTTCGACAGCAAAGGCGATATCACACGGCTCGATTACATTATTTATCGCTGGAGCAACGGCGACTATACGCCGTACGAGGAGTAGTCTTTTCCCATGTCCATCCGTTCCCTGTATAATTGGGCCCTGCGTCAGGCCGAGCAAAGCTATGCCCCATGGTTGTTGTTTACGCTGGCGATGATCGAACCCTGCCTGCTACCGATCCCGCCCGACACGCTCCTTATTCCCATGTCGATTGCACGACGCGACAAGGCTATTCACTTTGCGACCATTTGTACCGTGGGCTCGGTCATCGGCGGTCTGCTGGGTTACGGCATTGGCGCGCTCGCCATGGCAACCATAGGGCAATGGATTGTTGACACTTATCATCTACAGGCTGCATTTGAGATGTTCCGCAACGGCTTCCAGAAATGGGGGGCATGGATCATTCTGGCCAAGGGTTTTACGCCCCTACCCTTTATTCTGGTTGCGGTCGCGAGTGGCCTGACGCATCTGGCGCTGCCTGTCTTTGTACTGTCCGCAACAGTGACACGCGGCGCGCGCTTCTTTTTAGAAGCGTTCCTCATCCGCAAATTCGGCGCGCCGATACAGCTCTTTATCGAGAAGTATCTGACCCTGATCGCCTTGGGTGTTTTGGCGATTATCGTGGCTGGATTTTATATTGTTTTGCATCACTGAGCGCACGCGATTAATCAGCGCGAGGCCACGGCCCTTTCAGGGAATTAACGTGGCCCATTTTGCGCCCGTCGCGAACGTCACGTTTGCCGTATAAATGAAGGCAGGCTGAACGGTCTGACAGATATTGCTGCCATTGCAGCGCATCGTTACCGATCAGGTTCTTCATGACGGCGGCGCTATGCGGCTCCGTGCTACCCAGTGGCAATCCGCAAACCGCACGCACCAACTGTTCAAACTGGCTGACGGCACAGGCATCCATAGTCCAGTGCCCACTATTATGTGGTCGCGGCGCGATTTCGTTCAGAAGGACACTTTGCCCCTCTCCATTCGGTTCACGCAACACAAACAGTTCAACCGCCAGCAACCCAATTACACCCAGCTGCGCCGCCATATGGCGTGCTGTCGCAACCGCTTCGGCGCTGATCTCTGCATCAATGGCGGCTGGCGCGTGTGTTTCGTCTAAAATCTGGTTCTTATGCCGGTTTTCGACGACCGGGTAAGCCGCCATATCACCCTGCGCATTACGCGCAACGATCACGGAAACTTCGCAAGCAAAATCCACACGCGCTTCCAATATGCCCAGCGGGTTGCCGAATTCGGCCCATGCCTGCTCGGCGTCCATGTCCGGCGTTATTTTGATCTGACCCTTGCCGTCATAACCCATGCGCGTTGTTTTCAGGAACGCGGGGGCCGGGATTTTCTTTAGCGCCTCTGCCAATTCGGCGGCGGACTGAACGATTTTATAGCGCGTTGTCCCGATACCGACAGACCGCGCGAAATCTTTTTCCTTCTGCCTGTCCTGCGCGATAGCCATCACAGAGGCGCCGGGGTGCAAAGGCGCGTATTTGGCTACAGTTTCAAGTGCAACCGCAGGAACATTTTCCCATTCCAGCGTCACGACATCGACGGATTGAGCAAATTGGCGCAAGGCATCGACGTCATCAAATTGCGCAAGCGTACGATGCGCGGTCACATCCAATGCGGGTTCGTCTGCGGCTGAGCAAAAAATATGTGTTTTATAGCCAAGCTGCGCGGCGGCAAGCGCCGTCATACGCCCCAACTGTCCGCCACCCAAAATGCCGATTGTCGCGCCGGGTGTTATGATTTTCGCCTGCGCCATTGCTTACCGCTTGCGCTTGCCGGATGATTTTGGTGCAGTTGTTGCAACAGGACGGGCGGCAACGGCCGCGGTTTGTGCCATGCGGTACAGTTGCAACTGGTCCGACAGATCCTTGTTACCCAATCCCAAAATGGCAGCGGCCAGCAAGCCGGCATTCTTTGCCCCCGCTTCACCAATCGCCAACGTACCGACCGGTATGCCCGCAGGCATTTGCGCGATGGACAACAGGCTGTCCAGGCCATCCATCGTACGACTGACAACCGGCACGCCCAGTACAGGCAGATGCGTCAGAGATGCCATCATACCCGGCAGATGCGCAGCCCCACCTGCGCCAGCGATTACGACTTTCAACCCGCGACCTGCCGCCTTCTGCGCATAGTCATACATACGCTTTGGCGTGCGGTGCGCCGACACAATGGCCGTTTCATAAGTAATGCCAAAAGCGTCCAGTGTCTTCGCGGCATGCTCCATCGTCGCCCAATCCGATTGGCTGCCCATGATGATGCCAACCACCGGTTTATTCGCTTTAGTTCTCGATTGTGTTTTGGCCATGGCCCGACTCGCAAAGGGATGAAAAGGACGCTCACGTCATAACGCGTTTTTGCCATCCTGCACAGGGCGATGTTACCCTACCTGATGCAGCCGAACAGCATAGCGCAACGCGCATTCCAGACTGCCGGGGTCAGCAATACCCTGCCCTGCAATATCAAAGGCCGTGCCATGGTCGGGACTGGTACGCACAAAGGGCAATCCAAGAGTGATATTTACCCCCTGTTCAACCCCCATATATTTAACGGGGATAAGCCCCTGATCGTGATATTGCGCCACCACGACATCGAACGCGCCTTTTCTGGCGCGCATAAAGACGGTATCCCCCGGCCATGGACCTGTCACATCTATTCCCCCGGCCCGCGCGGCTTCTATTGCCGGGATAATATGCTTGCGCTCTTCATCACCGAACAAACCGCCTTCCCCCGCATGCGGGTTTAATCCGGCAACGGCGATGCGTGGGTTTCCGATCCCCAAGGCCTCGGCGCCGCTATGCGCCAGCCGGATAGCCCGCATTTGCGCGTCGTAATCCGCACGTTCCGGCACTTCATGCAGCGCGCAATGGGTGGTGACCAGCACAACGCGCAATTCTTCATTGGCCAACATCATGGCTACGTCCTTGCGGCCCCCATGCTCGGCCAGTATTTCTGTATGCCCGGGATAGTTTAGTCCTGCGGCGGCTAACGCCTCCTTATGCAAGGGAGCCGTGACGATACCACCGACCTGACCGGCGCGTGCCAGCTTGATGGCCGCGATAATCGCGTCATAGGCGGCACGGCCACATTCTGCGGAAACTTGTCCCATTTGCGGCAGGACATCCATGCACGATACGGCCAGTACATTCAGCACATCACCGCCCCAACGCGCTTCACTCAGCGCACCAATCACATGCAGTTTGTCTTTGGCCCCCAATACCTCAAACGCGCGCTGCATCGCCAGCGCGTCGCCCACCACACACCATGGCACCTGTGCCGTTTGTCGCAGAAACATCTTGGCAATAATCTCCGGCCCTATACCGGCAGGGTCGCCCATCGTAACGGCAAAGGGTACGGTGGTTGAGATGTTCATGCCTTTATTTCCAGTGCTATGGGGCTTGGGATACAATGAAAAGGTAGCAATGCGGCGTTATTTTTAACGCGTTATTGAGGATATTGATAGAATGTAATGCAGAAACAACCAGAGTATCCTATGTCACAGGCCCTTAATGAGATCCTCGCCAGAGCCAGCTTGAGCGTTGAGGAAAGGCAAGCCCTGACGCAGTTGCAGAAGGAATTGCGCGAATCCCGCACGCAGGCGCGTGAGCTGGAACATCGCATTACCGAACTGGAATCCCGACTGGACGAAGAAGCGCATCCCGTCCTGACCCGCCCCGAATTCAACCGCGAAGTAGCGCGCATGCTGGCCTGCGACGAGCGTTATGGCGGCGTGTCGAGTGTTTTGTATTTCGATATCGAAAATCTGGAGACACTAGAGCACGCCCACGGCAAAGCCGGCCTTGACCAGATTATACGCCAATTAACCAAAACGCTGGCACACCATGTACGTGGCAGCGATATCATCGGCCGCCTGGCTGCCGACGAATTCGGCATATTGCTTACCCGATGCAACAACGCGGACGCATGGAAGAAGGCGCAGGCCTTAACATCATCTCTGGTCGCTCATGTGATCGAGCTCAACGGCACACCTATCAAACTGGATATATGTTACGGTGCCTATACTTTTGAAGGGCAGACGGATATTCACGAGGGCATCAAAGAAGCCGCGCAGAATATTATGCGTTGTGGCGGTTAATGAACCTGTTCAGGCGATGATGTCAGGGAGTAGGCAGCTTTCCAGCTGCATGATTTCGTCGCGGATCTGCAACTTGCGCTTTTTCAGGCGCTGAATTTGAATCATGTCAGGCAGGCTGCGTTGCTCCAACGCGCTGATCGCGTCATCCAGATCGCGATGTTCAGCCTTCAATTGCGCCAGGCGCTCCATCAACTGTTCTTGCTGATTCATGACCCAAAACTCGTTATCAAAGGGGGTGCTTTTACCAGAAATTGGGGTTTTGCGCTACTGTTCTCTGCCGATCACGTACGTGCGTATAACAAAACGCGCATCAGCGGATATTTTATTGCTTTTTTTATCGCATCCTTCCGCAGTCGAAGCGTTCAAACGCGATAGACGACTTCTAGAAACGATTACTTAAAATCAATTTAACAACATCATGTTCTCAATAGACAAAACACGATTGCCAACAGATTAATTTACAGTAAACGAAACAATATAACGGGCCGACCCCATGTAAAAATCGTCAAATTGTGTTATGATTATCTCACAAAGCGACGAAAACCCCAACAAGATAGGGAGAACAGCATGGCTCTTGCTCAACGTCTGGACAGTCTGGTGAAACGTCACGCCGATGTAGATTTAAGAATTCTGGCGGAAACATCCCGCCCACTACCGGATACGGCCATTCTACATCAGCTAAAGAAGCAGAAATTAAGCCTGAAAGACGGCATTAATTTCCTGATGAGCGAGATCGGGCAGACCGCCTGATACGGGCCTCTGGGGGGCCCAAAAAAGAAAAGGCCCGGCAAAAAGCCGGGCCTTTTTACTGCGTAAATCCCAACAACAATCCTAGATCGACGTCTTGGAAATATCCTGATAAGCGGCAACCACCTTATCCCTGATCGCAACAACTTCCTGCAAAACCAATTCAGCATTACTGATAGCCGTCACAACACTGGCCAGATCTGCCTTGCCGTTTGCAGCGGCAGAGGCAGCCTTTTCGCCTTCCTTTAACGTATCGACTGTATTGCCCGCAAAATTCTTCAACACGTCACCAAAGCTCGCGCCCCCGGCGGTATCGCCGGTCGAAGCGGCATTCTCTCCAACCTTGCCGCTTTGGCGATAGGCTGCGAGGGCGTCTGCAACATTCATGACCATAGCTTTCCCCCTACCCCTTATTGAATTAAGCTGATTGTACGCAAGGCCATGCCGCGCGCCGCATCAATGGCGTTCAGATTAGCCTGATAAGCATGGCCCGCATCGCTCATATCCATCATTTCAATCAGCGGATTGACGTTTGATTTCAGCACATAACCTTGCTTATCCGCCGCCGGATTAGCCGGATCATATTCGCGGATGAACTGGGTTTGTTCGGTCTGGACACCTGCGACCTTGACCTTATAGGCACCGATCGCATTGTCGAATTCATTCTTGAACGTAATCACCTGCCGCTGATAGGGCGTTGATCCCGCTGACGCAGCTGTGTTGTTGGCGTTCGCGATGTTCTGCGCAATAACCTTCATGCGCTGGTTTTGCGCATTCAGTGCCGACGCGGACACCGATAAAATATCATTCAGATCATTGCTCGACATAGCGAATCCCTACTAGCTGCTGCTGCCTTTGACCGCGATTTTTAAAAGGCCAACCATTTTATGATAAACCGAAGTCACCAATTGGTAACTGACCGCCGTTTGTGAAACACGCATCATTTCCTGCTCCACATCAACCGTGTTGCCGTTCGGCGTAGATACGTTCGTTGTTTCCTTGACGGTATGCGCATTTGCGCCTGACATGGATGCTGGCACAATATGACGCGGATCCGTAACCCGCATCGTGCCTGCCTGCTTCATGGCATCGGCAAAAGTAAAAGGAGCAAGCTCACGCGCTTCATAACCGGGGGTCGAGGCGTTGGCGACGTTTTCCGCCTGAACAGCCTGTTGCTGGTTCAGGTAGCTCATGCGCTGCGTCAACAACCCCATCAGGTCGGTGTTGGTATCCATAATCGCGCGGCCTTCTGTTGAAAGTGACAGGCACTATCAGCCAAAACATATCGGCGCCAACAAGACGCCAACCGACAGATTATAATGCCTTTACCCTGCTTAAGAAAGCGTAAAAATTAACCATTTAAGCCCTTTTTACAGCAACATTTCATTGGCGAAAAACACGGAACATGTAACCTTTTCAGGATGATTGATATTGGCGACTCAGAGAACCCGAATGTAAGCCCCCTCCCCAAAGAGGGTGAGGCCGTTGCCATTGCCATCAAAGGTGATGATACACCCGGCTCGCCGGGGCATATCGTGGCGTCGGGGCGCGGCAAGCTGGCCCAGGAAATTCTGGCTCTCGCTTTTGCCAAAGGCATTAAAGTGCGTGAAGATGCCGAACTGGCACAAATGCTCGTAAAGCTGGATGTGGAAAGCCCCATACCAACCGAAGCGATTATGGCGGTTGCTGAAATCCTTTCGCGCGTTTATGAAGCCAATGCACGTTTGGATACCCCCTCAACCGAAAAACCACCTGCCATTTAATGAGCGACGCCACCCCACCAGAGCCGAAAATGAACCCACAGGAAATTGCCCATGCCCTGACGTCGCTCAGCGATTATCTGGCTGCCGCGCAAAGCCTGACCGAAGAAGGTCTGATGCCAGACATGCAACAGATACAGGAACGCGTTGCCGTCATCTGTAACGCCATCGAAGCATCGGACAAAGAAGTGCAAGTCAAAGCCCTGCCTGCCCTTTCCACATTGATTGAGCAGTTGAATACCTGCGAAACCAGCGTGCGTTCGTGGTACAGCAAAAACCAGATGAAAATTCCGCAACAGGATGAAAATCAATGAATACGACGGAGTTAGGTGATATCTCATGGGTACGCGTCGCCATCGCCTGCCTGATTGTGGCAGCCCTTTTGTCAGCCCTGTCGATTGCCCTGCGTTTTATGGAAGAACGCGGCCTTAAACTGCGCAAGGTATTCAAAAAACGTAAAGCCCGCTTAGACATATCTGAACTCATGGCGCTGGACGCCAAACGCCGTCTTGCCGTTGTGCGCTTTGATGACACGGAACATTTGATACTTTTGGGAACCACACAGGATGTGCTAATCCAGTCCAAACCTGCCCTTGAAACAGACCCCTTGGAAGACGAGGATTTATAATGCCATCCCTGCGTACACGCCTCAGCCAATGGCTCTCAGCACGGAAGCATCAGGCAGCCTGCCTTGCGGTCGCATTACCCCTGCTGGTTTCGGCATTTGTCCTTTTCATGCCGCATCTGGGTTTTGCCCAAAGCATCAATATCGACATAGGACAAGGCCCGACAACAACCGCCAAAATCATCCAGATGGTCTTGCTGGTAACAGTATTGTCGCTGGCACCATCCATCCTTGTGATGGTGACCTGCTTCACCCGTGTCGTGGTGGTTCTGTCTTTCCTGCGTAATGCGCTTGGTACACAGCAAACGCCGCCTAATACGGTACTGATCAGCCTTGCCCTGTTCCTGACCCTGTTTGTCATGCAACCCACATTCGACCGCGCATGGGAGAACGGTATTCGCCCGTTGATGAACAACCAGATTGACGAGGAAACGGCCTTTGACCGCGGCTCAGCCCCCTTCAAGGATTTCATGCTGAAGCATGTGCGTCAGAAAGACCTGAACCTGTTCATGGAAATGAGCAAGTCCATCAGTGAAAAGGATCAGGACGATTCCAGCAAAAACAGCGCCGGAAAGAAAATTGAAAAAGAAGACGACAAGGACGCCGTGACCATGCGCGCCCTTATCCCCGCCTTTATGATATCCGAATTGCGTCGTGCCTTCGAAATCGGGTTCCTGCTGTTCCTGCCATTCCTTATCATCGACATGGTGGTGGCTTCCATCCTGATGTCCATGGGCATGATGATGTTGCCGCCCTCCATCATATCACTGCCGTTCAAGATCATCTTTTTCGTTCTGGTGGACGGGTGGTACCTGATCTGCGGCAGTTTGGTCCAAAGCTACGGCGGCGGCTGATTATCCGGGAAAATAGATAATGAAGAAATACGATATTATCGGCGTTGGCCGTTCCTTTACTGACGTCGTGGCGAATGTGGACCATGCGTTTCTGGAGAAATTCAACATTCCGGTTGATGCCGGAGTTCAGTTCTCACCCGCCGAGCTGCGCACCATACAAAGCGAATTGCCCACCTATGAACTGGTTGCAGGTGGCGCCATCGCCAACACGATTGCGGCCCTGTCAGCCATGGGTGGCAAGGGTGGTTATTTCGGCAAGGTCAATAATGACACGGCGGGTCAGGCTTTCCTTCAAGACTTTGCTCTGCGCGGTGTCGATGTGTGTGGTATGCCATTCGATACGCAAGTGGGCTTGTCCCCCACCTGTATCATCCTTATCACCAATGACGGCCACCGCAGCTTTGCGGTCGGTGTAGGTTGTGCGGATCATCTCGTACTGCACGAACTACGCGACTTCGATTACACCTCAACGCATTTTTTCCTGACCCAGGCCTACATGGTCTTTAATGACCTGAGCGGCCCCGCCATTCGCGCCGGCATGCTGGCCGCCAAAGGGAAGGCGCGGATTGTCACCAACATGCATGACCTGCGTATTGCAGAAAACTGGCCCAACTATGTTGAAGGCATCAAATTCGTCACCAGCTATTCCGATGTCATCATTGCGAACCGCGCCGAATACGAAGAAACACTGAAACACGTTCAACTGCCAGCCTTCCCGGAACAAATCATTGTCATCACCAAAGGCAAAGAAGGTTCAGAAGCGATATGCGGCGACAAACATGTCAGCGTTCCTGCCGCCGACCCGGCCAGCTTCACCTTTGTCAATTCACTGGGCGCAGGTGACGCTTTTGCCGCCGGATTTCTGTACAGCCTGGCCCGCAACGGTGACCTGAAAAAGAGCCTGACCTACGGCACAAAGGCGGCAGCGATTGTGTTGGAGGAACTGTCTGGTCGCCCCACCATCGGCAAGCAATTCCCTCCGCTGGATTAGGCACATCTACACAACTTGTGTTTTGACGTTCGGCGTTTCAAGAGGGCTGGCGGAATATTTTTGCACCCTCTTTTTTCCGTGCAAGCACCTCCTATATCCATTTTTGTAGGCGGCCACAATCCGTTGCGCCGCCATCCACCTGGATAATAGGAGATTACTATGGTTCTACGTTCACTCATCACCGGTTCGCCTTTGCGTTACAGCGAGGATCCGTTCAATACATTGCAACGCGCAATGCAGCGCAGTTTCGAAGATGCATGGCGCGGTCTGCCATCCACACAATTGGAAGCAGCAGCACTACCTGTCCGGCTTGACGTCCGCGAAGACGAAAAGGCGTTTCACGTAACCACCGATCTGCCGGGTCTGACGGAAAAAGATATCGACGTCACTTTTGATGACGGCCTGCTGACCATCCGCGGAGAAAAGAAGATTTCCCGCGATGAAAAGAAAGACACGTGGCATGTTGTCGAACGCGCGCATGGCAGCTTTGCACGACAATTGTCGCTAGCCGCCGCCGTAGACGCGAATAAGGTCGAAGCCAGCTTTGACAAGGGTGTTTTGACCATCACGTTGCCCAAGCAACCGGTCGAACAAACGGCTGCAAAGAAGATTGCGATCAAGTCCGCCTGATCTGTTAGAGCAATAAAAAACGCCCGCACTATGTGCGGGCGTTTCGTTATGACGTCAAAGTCAGACCGTAACGTCTACCAGACTGCCGCGCGGCAGATTGGCAGAAGGTGGTGTGTTATTAGCAGCCACCAAGTTTTTGCTGCTGGTCGTTGCTTCTGACTGATTAATGATGGCTTGCGCCACTTTCGGCGGGGCTTTGGGCGTTGTTTGCGCTAATTGCTGAGTGCGCAACAGGCTGTTAACCGCGCCGTTATTGACGGAATCTACCATTTGTCATCCTTCCTTTGATGATTTGGCCCATCCTGAGCGCGGCACTGATGCGATTCTGATCATCCTGATCGGTTGCATCATATTCGCCCACATCCCTCAAGAAAAGGTTAAACTTCAACCACGCTTGAGAAAAAGCACCTAACAAATTGAATTGCTTAGGCAGCAGAACGCAACCGGCGTTGTGCCTCATCCTTACCAATCAACGCCACCGCGCCAAAAATGGGCGGCGACACTGTAGAGCCGGAAATAGCGGCGCGCAGCGGCTGCGCGACATTACCGAGCTTGAGCCCCTTCTCTTCGGCATAGCCACGGCAGGCAGCCTCAACAGCCTCTGTCGTAAAATCATCCAGAGTATCTAACCGCACGGCAAGATCCGTTAGAACTTGCTTGGCTTCGGGGGTCAACAGCTTTTGCGCTTTTTCATCCAGCGGCTGCGCGTCAAAATAGAACTTCGCCATATCGGCGATCTCCAGAAGTGTCTGTGCGCGCGGCTTCAGATCCGGCATCGCCTGTGTCAGACGCGCAGTCTCGGCCGCCGTCAGGGCGCGCGACAAACGTGTTTCCAAGAACGGTTGGACCAGTTGCGTCAGTTCCCTGTCCGGCCTTTGTTTGATGTAATGCGCGTTCAGGCTGGACAGTTTCGTATAATCAAAACGTGCCGCCGATTTACCAACGCCGTCCATGTCAAACCAGGCAATGGCCTGTTCAACCGATATAATCTCATCATCGCCATGCGCCCAGCAAAGACGCAGCAGGTAATTAATCAACGCCTCTGGCAGATACCCCTGATCGCGGAAATCCGTAACGGACGCCGCACCATGACGCTTTGAGAGTTTTCCACCATCGGGGCCAAGGATCATCGGGAAATGCGCGAATTGCGGCACATCCCAACCCATGGCCTTATAAATCTGCACCTGCCGGAACGTATTGGTGAAATGGTCATCACCGCGCATGACATGCGTAATGCCCATATCGTGGTCATCAACAACAACCGCCAGCATATAGGTCGGCGTGCCATCGGCACGCAACAGGACCATGTCATCCATCTGCGTATTCTGAACCGTGACTTCACCCAGCACCAGATCACGTACAACCGTTTCACCCGTCAATGGTGCTTTCAGTCGTATAACGGGATTAACACCGGCGGGCGCTTCACTGGCCGACCGGTCACGCCAGCGTCCGTCATAACGCATGGGCTGCCCCTTGGCCTTTTGCTCAGCGCGCATGGCTTCCAGTTCTTCGGGCGAGCAATAGCAGTAATAGGCCTTGCCCTCCGTCAGCAATTGCTGGGCCACGGCGGCGTGACGTTCGCGTTCGGCAAACTGTGAATAGTAATTGCGGCCCGGATAGTTTTTGTTATCCCAGTCCATGCCCAACCATTGCAGGCCCTGCAAAATAACCTCGACCGCTTCCGGCGTTGAACGCTCACGGTCCGTGTCCTCGATACGCAAGAGGAACTTGCCGCCGTGATGCTTGGCGTACAGCCAGTTGAAAAGCGCGGTACGGGCATTACCAATATGCATAAAGCCGGTCGGCGAGGGCGGAAAGCGGACGACAATGGTCATGGGCAAATTACTGTTCTGATGCTAGGGTGCGTTTGTTTCTATCAGCAATCTAGCCCCAAAGTTTGTGCGCGTGAACCCCCTCCTCCAACCTTTTCTGTGGCTTGGCGCCACACTGCAGAAAGAGCAGCAACGGTGGGTTTTATGGGTTCCCCTGGGTATCGCGTGCGGCATCGGCCTGTACTTTGCCCTGCCCTTTGAGCCCGGCATGGCCGCACTCGGCCTGACACCACTGGCCGCCCTCGCCACCTATTTACTACGTTATAAAACAGGCCTGTTCATACCCGCCCTAACCTTGTTAACCGTGGCACTGGGCTTCAACGCATCACAAATCGACACGAGGCTGAATTACACGCCGATGCTGAACCGCGAAAGCGGTGTGCAATCTGTAACCGGCAATTTGATTTATACCGAAGTTATGCCCGAAGGCGTGCGCCTGACATTAAAGGACGTGGTCATTGGACGTATAGCACCGGAAAACACACCCACTAAAATCCGCATTAAAATGGGCAACAAGGGATTGGCGGATGTGCCGCCGCCCGGATCACGGATCAGCCTATGGGCACAAACCGGTCCGTTCAGCGAACCTGTTTCCCCTGACGCCAACGACTTCCGTCGCCAAAGCTATTTTCGACAATTAGGGGGGCTGGGATGGTCCTACAGCAAAATCACATTGGTAGATGCTTCACCACCCTTATCATGGCGCGACCAGTTCAACCTGACATTTGAAAAAGCGCGGTCGACACTGGCACACCATGTCTATGCGCGCCTGTCGGGTGACGTTGCCGCGATGACAGTCGCCCGCTTGAACGGCGAGCAAACCGGCATATCAAAACCCGTGATCGAGGCGATGCGCATAGCGGGACTGGCCCATTTGCTTTCAACCTCAGGCTTCCACGTCACCATCATGGGCATCCTGATTTACTACCCGCTGCGCGCCATGCTGGCGCTTATTCCGTGGGTGGCCTTGCGCTTTCCTATCAAGAAATGGGCGGCAGGCGGCGCCATTCTTTCAACCACGCTTTATACGCTGCTGGTCGGCTCACAGGCAGCGACGTTGCGGTCGTTGTTGATGAGCTGTATCGCCATGCTGGCGATTATCGGTGATCGCCGGTCCAACGCAATGCGCCTTGTTACATTGTCGGCAACACTGGCCATGCTGTTGGCGCCAGATGCCGCGCTCGGCCCCAGTTTTCAGATGTCGTTTGCCGCTGTTTTTTGTCTGATTGCCTCACATGAAAGGACGCTCGGCTGGCTGGCGTCAAGCGACCACGCCCTGCAACTGCCGGGGCCAATACGCGGCTTTTTCCACCACATGAAAAGCATCATCACAACGTCCTTGATCGCAACAGCCGCGACAACGCCCTTTGCTATCTATCATTTTCAGACCTTTAGCTTCTACGGCTTCATCGCGAACATGGCTGCCATTCCGATGACCAGCTTCTGGGTTATGCCCGCCATTTTGATGGCCTATCTGACCGCGCCGTTTAATATGGATGGCTGGTTTATCGATGTCGCGGGCAGCGGCATTGCCCTGACTATCAAAATTGCGACTACGGTCGCCGCGTGGCCTTACTCCATCCTCTATCTGCCTGCCATGCCATGGGTTGCCCTGATGCTGATTATTCTGGGCGGATTGTGGCTTTGCAACTGGCAACATAAATGGCGATGGGCCGGATTACTACCGGTCATCGTTGGGGCAGCGTATCCGCTATACACACACCAACCGGATGTCATGGTTGCCGCCGGTCCCAAAGTTTGGGCCGTCCGTCTGGATGACGGACGCCTAGCCGCCTCCAATCTGGACAAAGACAATTTTGTGTATGAACAATGGCAATTACGTGCAGGCAACCCGTCCTTGCTGGATGTCACTGCGTTGGGTGACGACACCCCGCAAATGCGTTGCGATGCAATCGGCTGCGTCTATACAAAAGCGGGGCACCGCGTTGCCCTTCCCACAATACCCGCCGCGTTGTTGGAAGATTGCCGCAACAGCGATATTGTTATCGCCACTGTTAAGGCCACCGATTGCCATGCACCCTATGTTTTGGATGACCCCACATTCTGGCGCCATGGCTCAGCCAGCCTGTATCTGACCGGCAAAACCGTGCGAATTGAGCGCAACCGCACACGCCGCGCCGTGCGCCCCTGGTCACCAGGATGGCGGCAAGATAAAGACGAATAAGCTAGTTTCGTTGAAGTCCTGCGGGCCGATCCAACTGCGTGCTGTTCGGCGGCGCTTGGCGTCCCGGGCCGTCCTGAGGCGGCTTCAGCATGCCCATTTGCGGATGTTCGCGTTTTTGCGCCTGCCAGACGGCTTCGGCGTGTTCGCTTTCCATACGAGTGCGCAAATTCTTCATGCGTTCATGCAAAGCTTCGCGACGATCATGAATATCTTTCAATCGCGTTTCGCAGTCGGCATTGCCGCCGGCATCACCGCAACGCGCGCGCACCTGTTCACGTTCGTTCTGTAATTGCTCATGCTCTTCGCGCAGCCGTTCGCGTTCTTCGCGGAAATCGCGGCGTTCGCGCCAGTCTTCATCTGGCTGTCCGTTGTTGTCAGGCATCGCCGCGTTGGGCGGTGGCGGCCCCGTCTCACCCGACTGAGCATCCACAGGCCCGGTCACCATAAGCCCGAGCGAAAGCGCAAAGGCCAGCAACAAAAACTTCGTCGTCGCAGTCATGGCAAGGCCGTTTCAGTTCGTCTCATGGTTCATAGTAAACGAAAATTGGTATCAAATTATGGCACGATTGTGGTGAGCAGCAGGGGCCGCCTAAAACAATGAGCAGCGAATAACTTCTTTTTCCGTTACGATATAATCCAGCAGCGCATCATGCTTTTCTAATGGAATATTGGGCATTTCCTGCACGGACAGGGCAACGCCAATAGCCATGATAGTCTTTGTGCAACGCAACCCAGCCAATGTGCGGTCATAATAACCACCACCCTGCCCAAGTCGTGCCCCGCGCCGGTCAAAGGCCGTCAACGGCACCAACAGCACATCAGGCGTAACGGCGGCCGCAATCGACAAGGGTTCCTCAACCCCTTTCATGCCACGACGCATGACATCACCCGGCTTATAGGAGCGAAACAGCAACGGCCTGCTTTTTTCCTCAACAACAGGCATTGCCAACGGATGACCGTTGACATGGAAGAGGGTCAGAACAGGCTCAATATCGACTTCGTCCGGCAGGGCGCGATATCCGGCAATAATCGCCTGCGCAGGCATGTCGACCTTGACGAATTGGTGCATAAACAGGGCGCCGCAATTCGGCGTGGCCAACAAGGCCTCTTTACGCAAAGCACGGGCAAGGCGACGCATCTCAACTTTTTGAAGCTGGTGTGGCGTCATGCTTTTTAAATTATCCTGAAAATGTATGTGATGAAATAAAGCGGAAGGATCCACAATGGCCGGTGGTGGCGCTTCCTCCGCGGCCTGCACAAAGCAGGTGGGCGCCATATGACCAAGGCCACGGCCAAGATCAGGGACAGCTCCCTAAGAGGACTGATTATCGGCCCCGGGGATATTGGCTACCTGTCGAACCCCGCAGATGCCTTCCAACACCTATATTACGCACCACCGACCTGAGATGCAATATGCGCGACGCGTTGTTGTAAATGTTCTACGGCAGCGATCAGTAGCTCTTCATTATCTATGGAGCCCTTTTCAAGACGGTTTTTGATGTCCAGCAGTTCATCGGCCATGTGCAGGCAGGTCAACATCAAAAGGCGATTTTCTGTAGTGTTTCCAACAAGTTCGGAGACATCCTTCATCCGGGATTCAACAAATTCGACGATCTGGCGCAGGCGTTCTTCCTGACCCGGGTCACAATTAACCGTATATTCCCGCCCATAAAGGGTAATGCCGATTTTGCTAGCCATCTTTAACCCCCGATGAAATTAATGCCGCAGGATGCCTTCGACGCTGCCGATTGCCTGATCAAGGCGCGAGGCGACTTTCTGCGCGGTCGCTAGCACTTGTGCTTCCCGTGAACGGCTGAGTTTTAGAAGTTCGTTTTGTTTCTGCGCTGCTTCGCGGCGCGCACGATTATCAATGCCCACTTGCTCTTCCAAATCGGAAATTGCTTCATCCAGAGCTTCGAGGGCGTTTTTAAGGCGATCCATAACGGCTCCCAGCAGGCTATTGAGTCTTGTCAGACTAACGCCAAACAAGTGTGCGCGTCAATTGATTCAAAGCGTTTGCCGCACCTGATAAACACCTATACTCTGCCCCGCATGAAACATCATTTTCTTAAACTTAACGCCGACCATCAGGCGTTGCTACTGGCTTTTACCTGTTACACATTGTGGACCGTAGGCGATACCAGCATGAAGTTCGTCATGGACTATCATGTTCCGGTTTTGGAGGCATCAGCACTCATCAACACGCTGGCATCGATTCTGGTCATCCTCTGGTGTTGTCTGACAAAAACGACGCATAATCTGAAATCAAAGAATATTGCTACATCATTTGTGCGGGGGCTGTTCGGCACTGGCGTCAGTATCTGCAACCTGCTGACACTATTACACCTGCCGCTTGCGCTGTTTTACACGATTGCCTTTACAGCCAGCTTCTGGATCGCCTTTGGCGGAAGCCTGTTTTTCAAGGAACGCCTGCCGCCAGTCAAAATCGGTTTGATTATTCTGGGGTTCATCGGCGTGACCGTCTCCATTGACCCGCTGCATCTATCAACTGGCCACCTGGCTTTTATCGGCCTTGCCGCCGCATTCACATCCGCCATTTTATTTTCGGCGATGCAGTTGATTGTTAAACACGCCACGCGAACGGAAACGCCCGAAAGCATGATGTTCATCAGTTGGGGCATGATCGGCATTTTGTGCGGTATCGCATCCCTGTTCGATCTGCATCCGTTTCCCCTGATTTTCTTGCTGCCCATTCTCGTGAAGTCATTGTCCAGCGTCGCCGCCGGATATGCCATGTTCAACGCCATGAAGCGCGCGCATACATCGACCGTAGCGTCGCTACATTATACGCAGATTATACCGGGCGCCCTGTTCGGGTACGTAATCTGGCACAACATCCCCACATGGAATGTATGGATCGGCACTGCGATTGTCATAACCGCCGGGCTCGGGATGATTTATTTAACAAAACTGCCCGCCAAAGCCTAATTACCAAAACAACATTGTTGCTATAAATCTGCAAATATTTATTCGCACTGGACACAATCGGTTAAACAGAACAGGTATATCGGAATATATAAAACTGCATTTATCGGAGCAGGTTATGAAACTCACTCCAGAAGCCATTAAATACATTCAAAAGCTATATAAAGAATATTTAAAGAAAGAAGCCAAAAAGAACGGTGGCAAAGGAGACAAAGGGAAGCCACAATACAGTATGGTGGCTGAGCGCCCACTGGATATGGCGTTCCCTCCCATACGACTGCGCACAGACGATCTTTGAGCGATACCGCAAGATTCTTGCACGCAACATTTGATCCTGCGCGAACATAACACGCTCAATTCATTGCAAGATTACAGTCCTAATAATCTTGCCTGCGCGCGATGTTTCCGGCATGCTGCGCCCAACATTTTATTTACAGGATTTGCCAGATGAACCTTGCTGCCCGCGCGCTTGAAACCGTTTCCGATCCGCAACACAAAGACATGGCAAACGCTATTCGCGCTCTTGCCATGGACGGCGTCGAAAAAGCCAAATCAGGCCACCCGGGTATGCCGATGGGCATGGCAGATGTGGCGACAGTTCTTTATCGTCATTACCTGCGCTTTGACTCCCAAAACCCCGCATGGCCTGACCGTGACCGTTTCATTCTGTCCGCCGGACATGGTTCGATGCTGCTGTACGCACTCGCCTACCTGACGGGTTACGAAAAAATGACGATCGAAGAGATCAAACAGTTCCGTCAGTGGGGCAGCCATACCCCCGGCCATCCGGAACATGATGTGGCGATTGGCGCAGAAACCACCACAGGCCCGCTGGGTCAAGGCATTGCGACATCCATCGGCTTTGCCTTGGGTGAGCGTATGCTGAATGCGCGCTTTGGCAACGACCTTGTTAATCATCGCACCTTTGTCATCGCGTCGGATGGCGACTTGATGGAAGGCATCAGTCACGAAGCCGCTTCGCTGGCCGGTCATTTAAAACTGGGCCGCCTGGTTGTCTATTATGACGATAACAAGATCTCGATCGACGGTCCGACCAGCCTGTCCTTCAGCGAAGATGTTCAGGCGCGTTTCCGCGCTTATGGCTGGCATGTACAGGAAGTGGACGGCCACAATCCGGCCGCCATCATGCAGGCAACCGATGCCGCGTTGGCCGCCACGGACAAGCCGTCGCTGATCGCCTGCCGTACCATCATCGGCTTCGGCTCACCGAAGAAACAAGGCACGAAGGATTGCCACGGCTCGCCGCTGGGCGCCGATGAGGTTGCCGCCGCGCGTCAGCAATTGGGCTGGAGCTACCCGGCCTTTGAAGTGCCGGAACACATTCTGAAGTCATGGCGCGATGTTGGCGTTCGCCACCAGACCCAACGTCAGGCCTGGGAAGCCCGTCACAGCGTATCACCGAACCGCGCCGCGTTCGATGCTGCGCTAAGCGGTAACATTCCCCAAGCCGCGCTGGACGCCCTGCAACAGTTAAAGCAAAAGGTAGCAGCAGAGAAACCCAAGCATGCCACCCGCCAGTCTTCGGGCGCCGTGCTGGAAGCATTGCTGCCCGTACTGCCTGAACTGGTTGGCGGTTCTGCTGATCTGACGCCGTCAAACAACACGCAGGTTAAAGCGTTTAAATCCATCAGCCCCAGCGATTATGACGGGCGTTACATCCATTTTGGCGTACGCGAACATGGCATGACTGCCGCGATGAATGGCTTGGCATTGCATGGCGGGTTCATCCCCTATGGTGGCACCTTCCTGCAATTCGCGGATTTCTGCCGCCCGTCCATCCGCCTGGCCGCGCTTATGCGCCAGCGCGTTATTTTCATCATGACGCATGACAGCATCGGCCTTGGCGAAGACGGCCCGACGCACCAGCCGGTTGAACACATTGCCGCGCTACGCGCCATTCCGAACCTGCTGACCTTCCGCCCGTGTGACGGCGTGGAAACGGCAGAATGCTGGGAAACCGCCTTGCTGAACAAAGACCGCCCAAGCTTGATCGCCCTGTCACGTCAGGGTTTGCCCACGCTGCGCAGCCGTGATGGCAAAGCGTGCCCGGACAACCTAGCTGCCGTCGGCGGTTATGTGCTGGCCGGCATGGATGAAAAGCGCGATGTCACGCTGCTGGCCACCGGGTCAGAGGTTTCACTGGCCATGCAGGCCCGTGAACAGCTGAAAGCCGAAGGCATCAACGCCGCTGTTGTTTCCATGCCCTGCTTCGCCCTGTTTGATGAACAGAGCGCGGATTACCGCGCCTCGGTCCTTGGCACTGCGCCGCGAATCGCCATCGAGGCGGGCGTGCGTTTCGGGTGGGATCGCTACATCGGCGACAATGGCCGCTTCATTGGCATGAGCAGCTTTGGCGCCTCAGCCCCAGCCGAGCAGCTTTATCAGCAATTCGGTATCACGACCGAAGCGGCGGTAAAAGCTGCCAAGGAACTGGCGAAGAAGTAAGCTAAAGCTTTAAGTCAGGGCGGCGGATTTCATAGAGCATCAACGCCGTCGCCATGGCGAGGTTTAACGAATCCGCGCCGCCGACCATCGGTATTTTAACGAGCGTTGTGCAAGCCTGCACGGTTTTGTCGCTCAGCCCCGGCCCTTCGCTACCCATCACCAACAATGTCGGCGCTTGATAGCTGCGACGATAATCCGCTTTGCTGGACAGATGCGTGCCGATGATTTCGCCCGGCCAGCCCTTCATGAAGGACGCAAAAGATTCATGCGACATCTTCACAAGCGGCACGCTGAAGATGGACCCCATACTGGCCCGCACAACTTCACGCGCATAAGCATCACAGCATGTGCCAATCAAAATAACGCCGCGCGCACCGACGGCATCCGCAGTGCGGATGATGGTACCCAGATTGCCGGGATCACGCACTTCTTCAAGCACCACCCAAACGCCTTTGGCATCCACATCCTTTTCAGGCATCCAACGTTGATGAAAAACGCCGATTACATTTTGCGGATTATCGCGTGTAGAGAGCTTGGATAGCACCGCCTCTGCTGCCCGCAGGCATTGCGCCTTGGTGGTCTGCGCCCAAGCGACCAGATCACCCACGATACCCTGCGCCTTAGCCTCTTCTTCGATCAGCAGATACGAGGGTTCCCATCCCTGATCACGTGCAGTTGCAACAACCTTGGCCCCTTCGGCGACGAACAAGCCGGTTTCTTTGCGGGCCTTGCGTTGCTCGAGCGACCGGATGAGCTTCACGGTCTCATTCTGCAAACTGGTGATAAGCCGCAGCGCGGCCATGGCATCCTGCTTCATATCAAATATCCCCATAATGCATGCGGGTATAAAGCGACGTGCCCAGCAGGCGGCCATCCTTGCCTTCCTCACGCAGAGCCAGCTCGCCGCTTGTAAACTGGCGGCCCTCACCGGCAAAAACTTCTTTCATCAAAACATCTATCGACAAAAACGACGCGCGAATGGCATAGGATGTCATGACGACAAACCCTGCCTTGGGGTCTAGCACCTTTTGTATATCGCGCAGCAGATCCGGTACGTCGCGGAAGAAATCCCACACTTCACCCTCTGGTCCGCGCCCGAATTTGGGCGGATCCACCAGAATGCCGTGATAGGTCTTGCCCCGCCGCGCCTCGCGCTGCACAAATTTACGCGCATCTTCTATGATCCACCGGATTTTGGCGTCACTCATGTCCGACGCTTCCTGATTTTTCTTCGCCCAGGCTATCGCCTTTTTGGATGCGTCAACATGTGTGACCTCTGCACCTTCCGCCGCCGCCAACAAGGAGGCGACGCCCGTGTAGCCAAACAGGTTCAGCAGACGCGGTGCTTCGTTAGTCTTCTTGCCGTAATAACGCAGCCGCTCACGCATCCACTGCCAATGTGTATATTGTTCAGGAAACACGCCCAGATGCCTGAACGCGCTGAATTGACAAATGGCAGTCATTTCCATTACCGGCATGGCCCAGCTTTCCAGCGCCGTGTTACCGACGCGCCAGCGACCCTGGTCGGCTTCTTCATCGCCCACAAAAACGCCAACGGCCTTTTTCCAACTTTGCTGTGACAAGCGTGGCGCCCATAGGGCCTGCTGCTCGGGACGTTCGACGATAATGTCGCCAAAACGCTCCAGCTTGCGGCCATGCCCGCTGTCCAGCAGGGCGTAGCCTTCAAAACCATCCATAATTTCCAGTGCAATATCCATCATCCACTCCCCCGCCAGTCATAGCAGCCGCAGGCCGAAGGTAAAAGAGATTTGCCGTAACGCCCGTCCGCCCTATACTTGGCGCATGCGGCCATCCATCCTGTTTCCCCTGTTTAAACCTTTATCCAGCCTGCGTGGCATTGGGCCGCGTCTGGCGCCGCTTTACCAAAAACTATGTGGCCCGTGCGTCGTTGACGTGCTGTGGCATTTACCCAGCGGCCTGATTGACCGCAGTTATGCGCCTACACTGGCCACGGCAGAAAAAGACCGGGTTGTAACCCTGACGGTGAAGGTTGCCGAACATCAACCGCCGCGCAAGGCACGCCTGCCCTATCGCATTATTGCGGCACAGGGTCAGGCACAAATCACCATCGTCTATTTTAACGCCAAGGGTGATTATCTCACCAAGCTGTACCCCACAGGTTCCTCGGTTGTTATCAGCGGCGTTATTGAGAGGTATCGCGATGGCTGGGTGATGAACCATCCGGACTATGTTTTGCCACCGGAACGCGCGAGCGAGATTCCACGGTATGAGCCAGTTTACCCGATGACCGAGGGCATTGGTGGCAAGATGCTGCGCAAAACAATACAGCAAGCCTTGGCCCTGCTGCCTGATCTCCCGGAATGGCAGGATGCCAGCCTGTTGAAGCGCGAAAAATGGCCGGCATGGAAAGACGCCGTGTTGTGCGTGCATCAACCGACAGCAGATAATCAGGCCCTGAACGTGTTAGCGCGACGACGGTTGGCCTATGACGAATTATTGGCCGACCAGCTGGCTCTTGCCGTTATCCGACAGCACCATCGCGCCGCCTCGGGCCGCGGCATGCCGGGTACGCGCACGTTACAGGACAAACTGACCCAAACCCTGCCGTTTAAACTCACACACGGGCAGTTGCAGGCCGTTGCAGAAATCAGCGCCGACATGAAATCGTCGCATCGTATGCTACGCCTGTTACAAGGCGATGTCGGATCCGGCAAAACGCTGGTCGCCCTGATGGCAATGCTGCAGGCGGCCGAGTCAGGGGTTCAGGCCGCGCTGATGGCACCAACTGAAATCCTCGCCAAACAGCATTTTCAAAAGATGCAGGAATTTTTGTCGCCGCTGGGTATCGATATTGGTCTGCTCATCGGCAAAGGACGTGGCCAGACAGACCGCAGCGACGTGAAACAGCGACTGGCTGACGGCACGTTGAAACTGGTAGTCGGCACCCATGCGTTGTTTCAATCCGATGTCGCATTTCACGATCTTGGGCTGGCGATCGTCGATGAACAACACCGTTTTGGTGTTAATCAGCGCCTGCAACTCTCGGAAAAAGGGCGCGGCGTCGATATTCTTGTCATGACGGCAACGCCAATACCGCGCACGCTGACATTGACCACCTTTGGCGATATGGACATATCGCACCTGACGGAAAAACCTGCAGGACGGCAACCCATCGACACGCGCCTGATCGATAGCGCGCGTTTGGACGATGTCATCGACGGCATCAGGCGGCAAACCGCCAAAGGGGCGCAGGCCTATTGGGTTTGCCCACTGGTGTCGGAATCGGAAATAAGCGATCTGGCCGCAGCCACGGCACGGGCTGATTTGCTAAGTGAGCGTTTAGGCAAAGACAAAGTCGGGCTGGTACACGGGCAGATGGCCGCCGAAGAGAAAGATCACACCATGGCCGCTTTCGCCACCGGAGACCTGCGCGTTCTGGTAGCAACCACGGTCATCGAAGTCGGTGTTGATGTTCCGAATGCTACCCTCATGGTCATTGAACATGCTGAGCGTTTTGGTTTGTCGCAATTGCACCAATTACGTGGCCGTGTAGGGCGTGGCGCGGATAAATCAACCTGCCTGTTGATGTATCAGGGGCCCTTGGGCGAGACAGCGGCTGCACGCCTGAAATTGCTGCGCGAAACGGAAGATGGCTTCCGCATTGCGGAGGAAGATCTACGCTTGCGCGGTGCTGGTGAAATATTGGGTACGCGCCAAAGCGGCATGCCCGAGTACCGCATGGCGGATTTGTCCCGCGACGGCGACTTACTCGATATCGCGCATGATGATACCAAGCTGATCCTGAGTCGCGACGCCGATCTGACCACCGCCCGAGGCAAGGCATTGCGCACCCTCCTCTATCTCTTCGCGCGGGACGCTTCTGTATTATTATTGCGCGCAGGATAGATCAAAGTACTGGTCAATTACTTATTTCATTGATTACAGCAATCAAATTGCTACGCTAAGTAATTGATTTTTTTAATCATTTAGTGTATTGATTTTATTGGTTGTTTCATCGAGGTGACTATGGGCCTTAGTTATGGTGACGCTTCCTGGTTAGATGATACCTATGCCTTCGGCGGCGGCGACGATGACGGTCTGCCCGTTATTGTGAAGACCTTTAAGCGTGTCCGGGCCAAACGCACCCTTTTCGACATTTTGATACAATTTACAGAGGCCAAAGTGGTCACAAGAACCGTTTTACTGCCCTAAACGCCCCAATTTTCGCCGTTAACCAATTGGCCCTGATGGCTTTTATCTAAAAACAACACGCATTGTTTGACTCCGGTGCGTCAAGACATTATAAAGCGCGCTCTTGAGAAATAGTGAGCCGTAACATGAAACGTACATTTCAACCCAGCAAGCTGGTCCGCAAGCGCCGTCATGGCTTCCGCGCCCGCATGGCCACCAAGACTGGCCGTCAGGTTCTGAGCCGCCGCCGCGCGCAGGGCCGCAAGCGTCTGTCGGCTTAAGACCGACCGCATGAATGTCGACTGAAACCGGCATTCCGCGCACGCTACCGACCCTCCGCCGCCGCGCCGAATTTCTGGCTGTGGCCGCGACAGGGAAAAAATGGGTAACCCCCGGACTAATTCTACAAATCGGCAAAGCCGATAATGCGCCCGTGCATCCACGTTTTGGGCTGACCGCCACCAAAAAAATTGGCAATGCCGTTACGCGCAACCGCGCACGCCGCCGCCTGCGCGCGCTGGCGCAACAGATGCTGCGCCAACATGCCGTGCCGCGCGACTATGTGCTTATCGCCCGCTTTGATACGGCCACACGCGACTTTGAAACGCTACGCAAAGACCTGACGACCGCTTTGAGAAAAACCGGTTGCTGGCATGATTAGCTTCGAGCCAATTATAACCGCCTTGCTGCGCGGCATGATTTTCATCTATCGCCATACATTCTCATATTTCATCGGTAGGCAGTGCCGCTTTACACCCACTTGTTCCGCCTACGCAGACGAAGCATTACGTATACATGGCGCGCGGCGCGGCGGGCGGTTGGCCATGCGTCGTATTTGCCGATGCCATCCCTGGGGCGGGCAAGGACGCGACCCCGTACCACCTGTTACATGACAGGCTTGCCATCTGTCGCGCAAAAGGTGACACTGGCCCCGGTTTTGTTTACTGCCTGATGGTCTATGTTTCTTTCGCCACGCACATGGTCGCCGCTTAACCAGCGCCGCTGGTCGCATTTCCGCGCGAACCGTCGCGGCTTCTGGTCGTTATGGATCTTTCTATTCCTGTTCTTTATGACGCTGGGTGCAGAACTTATCGCCAACGACAAGCCCCTGATCGTCGATTTTAACGGCCAGTTTTATTTCCCGATGCTGGTCAGCTATCCGGAAACCACATTCGGCGGCGAGTTTGAAACAGAGACACGTTTCCGCGACCCCTACGTCAAGAACCTGATCGAATCCAAGGGGTGGATGTTGTGGCCGCCCATCCCCTATTCCTACGACACCATCAATTACGACCTACCGCAACCCGCCCCCTCCCCGCCCGATGCCAACAACTGGTTGGGCACGGATGATCAGGGGCGTGATGTGCTGGCGCGCATTATCTATGGCTTTCGTATTTCGGTGATGTTCGGCCTGACGCTGACATTCTTTTCATCCATCATCGGTGTCGCCACGGGCGCGGTACAGGGTTATTTCGGTGGCCTGACTGACCTTGCCATGCAACGCGTGATCGAGATATGGGGCGGCATGCCGGTTCTATACCTTCTCATCATCATGGCGTCGCTGGTGCAGCCAAACTTCTGGTGGTTGTTGCTACTCATGCTGTTTTTCTCATGGATGTCGCTGGTGCATGTTGTACGCGCCGAGTTTCTGCGCGCTCGCAATTTTGACTATGTCCGCGCCGCCAAGGCATTGGGCGCCAACGACAGCACCATCATGTTCAAACATATTCTGCCGAATGCTATGGTCGCCACGCTGACCTACCTGCCTTTTGTGTTGAACCATGCCATTACGACACTGACCGCGCTGGACTTCCTTGGCTTTGGCTTACCGCCCGGTTCCCCCTCGCTGGGCGAATTGCTTAATCAGGGCAAAAATAATTTACAGGCGCCGTGGCTCGGTATCAGTGCATTCGCCGTCCTGGCCCTGATGCTGACGCTCCTGATCTTTATCGGCGAAGCGGTGCGCGACGCCTTTGACCCGCGCAAGTTACAGAGTACGCACAAATGACTCTGCTGACCGTCAACAATCTCTCTGTCTCTTTTGGTCGTGGCATAACGCGTCAAGACGTCGTGCATGATGTTTCGTTCTCCATCGAACGCGGGGAAACGCTGGCGCTGGTCGGCGAGTCCGGGTCCGGCAAGTCCGTGACGGCGCTTTCTATTCTTCAGCTCCTACCCTACCCCAACGCGTGGCACCCGTCGGGCAGCATCGTTCTGGATGACCACGAATTAGTGAACGCATCGCCCGCCCTGTTACAATCTGTGCGCGGAAACAAGATCGCGATGATTTTTCAGGAACCAATGACATCGCTGAACCCACTGCACACGATTGAGAAGCAGATTGGCGAAGTCCTGTTTTTGCATAAGAAACTGACGCCGCCGCAGGCCAGAGAACGCGTGATTGAGCTGCTTACGCTCGTCGGCCTGCCGCATCCGGAAAAACGCCTTGGCTCTTACCCGCACGAACTGTCCGGCGGGCAGCGTCAGCGTGTGATGATCGCTATGGCTTTGGCGAATGATCCGGCCCTTTTGATCGCCGACGAACCGACAACCGCGCTGGATGTGACCATTCAGGCGCAAATCCTGAAGTTACTGAAGGGATTGCAACAAAAGCTCGGCATGTCCCTGCTGCTCATCACGCATGATCTGGGCATTGTCCGCGCGATAGCCGACCGCGTAGCCGTTATGCAAAAAGGCACGTTGGTTGAGCAAGGACCGGTTGCCGAGATATTCTCAGCCCCGCAACACCCTTATACGCAGATGCTGCTGGCCGCTGAACCCAAAGGCAGCGTGGCAGGTTTGCCCGATAGTGCGCCTGCTTTGCTGTCCACAACGGATGTGAAAGTTCACTTCCCCATCAGGAAGGGTGTGTTCCGCAAGATTGTGGACAGTATCCGCGCTGTGGATGGCGTCAGCATGACGGTACGCGCAGGAGAAACCGTCGGCATCGTCGGCGAGTCCGGCTCCGGCAAAACAACGTTGGGGCTTGCCTTGCTGCGGCTGGTTGCCTCAACCGGTGATATTGTTTTTGCCGGACAAAATCTGGCGCAACTGAGCCGTAAGCAAATGCGCCCTTTGCGACAGTCGTTGCAAATGGTTTTCCAGGATCCCTTTGGCAGCCTGAGCCCGCGCATGAGCATCGGCGATATTATTGCCGAGGGGTTGGATATCCATGAACCAGAAACGCTGCAAACCATAAGGGCCCAGCGCATTATTGATGCCCTGATCGAAGTCGGCCTGGATCCCGCTATGCGCGACCGTTACCCGCATGAATTTTCTGGCGGGCAGCGTCAACGCATCGCTATTGCCCGCGCATTGATATTGAAACCAAAGCTGATTGTTCTGGATGAACCGACATCCGCGCTTGATATGTCCGTGCAGGCGCAGATCATCGACTTACTACGCGGCCTGCAAAATAAATACGGCCTGTCCTATCTATTTATCAGCCATGATCTGCGCGTTGTCCGCGCCATGTCGCATCATATCATCGTCATGAAAAATGGCATGGTGGTGGAGCAAGGCACAGCGGGCCAAATCTTCACAAATCCGCAACAGGATTACACGAAGACCTTGTTGTCGGCCGCGCTGAACAAATAACACTTAACCACGTTCCCGCATAACGCGCGCTTTATCGCGCTCAAACTCGCGCTTCTTGATGGTATCGCGCTTGTCGGATTTATGTTTGCCTTTGGCAAGCCCCAGCTCAACTTTGGCCAAACCGCGTTTGTTGAAATAAATGCCCAGCGGCACGATAGTCACACCATCGCGGTTAACCTGCCCCATGAGTTTCTGCATCTGCTTTTTATGCAACAACAACTTTCTGGCGCGACGGGTTTCATGCTGCAGATGTTTACCGGCCTGATTATATTCCGGGATATAAGCGTTGACGAGGTACAAAGCGCCTTCCTTAGGTGTCGCAAAAGCTTCCTGAATGCTGGCCTGACCCGTGCGCAGCATTTTCACTTCGGTTCCCGCCAGCACAATGCCGGCTTCGACCGTGTCAGTGATAAAGTAGTTGAAACGCGCCTTGCGGTTCATGGCCACATAACGCTGCGCTTCGGTTCTTTGTTTGTCATTCGTCGTCATAATCATCAGATTTAACCGACACACCCCACCCGCGACAAGCGCAAACCGGCATAAAAAGGTGACGTACATGGTGAAATTTGTTATCTGGGAGGCATGAATCGCTTTTGTTCCCTGTTTTGCCTGTTCCTGTTCTGTCTGTTTTCCGTCCCCCGTGGTGGTGCAGCTGCCAATCTGGATACGCAGAATTATCGCCGCGCCTTTTCCCTTTTGGATGCGGGGCGTGTTGAGGAAGCAGCGCATTTCGCGGAACATGGCCACGACCCCAGCCTGAACAAAGTGCTGATGGGCTATTACATGGCCCAACCAGGCAACGACGTTCCGTTTGGCGAGTTGCTGACCTTCATTACACAAAACCCTGACTGGCCGAACCTGAAGGGCATCATCGCCATTGCCGAACAGAAGATACCCGGCAACGCTACGCCGCAACAAATCGTCAACTGGTTTAACGCCCACCCGCCACAGACCATTATGGGTTTTTACCGCTATGCCGATGCACTGGGCGCCAACAACATGGGTGACAAGTTACGTGAGGTTATACGTAACCGTTGGGTGGATGGTGACTTTTCAATTGAGGAACAGGCCGCCTTTCTGGCGCGGTTCGGCAATTACCTGACCGAGGCCGAATATGCCGACCGCCTGAACAAGCTTTTGTGGCGCGACCAGTTCACCGAAGCGCGGCGTATGTTCCCGCTTGTGAGTGAAACAACGCGAGCAGTCGCCGAAGCCCGCCTTGCCCTTATGGGGCACACGGGCAGCGCGTCGTCAATCCTTTCACGCGTACCGTCCGATGCGCGTGATGATGCGGGCCTGATTTTCGAACAATTGCGCTGGGCTGTCCGTAACAATCAGGACGCGGATGCTGAAGACATTCTTCTGTCACCACCCGCAGACCTCGGCAAACCTGAAGCCTGGTGGGAGCAACGGCAGATTATCATCCGCCGCGCGATTGAACGGCACGACTTTGCCCGAGCTTTCCGGCTTGCCGTGCTGCATGGCCAGACGGAACCCAAGCAGGTTGCGCAGGCGGAGTTTCTGGCAGGCTGGCTTGCGCTGCGCTTTTTGAATGAACCGCAAGCTGCCCTTGAACATTTCCAGGCGCTGTATGATGCCTCCAGTACGCCCATTTCACGCGCGCGCGGCGCCTATTGGCTGGGCCGCACCTATGAGGCATTAGGCAACAGGAGCGAAGCCGAGCAGGCTTATGAAAACGCTGCCGCGATGAATATCACCTTCTACGGACAATTGGCCGCAACGCGCCTGCAAGCCAACCCTGTCATTCGCGCAACGCCTGAGCCAACCATTCCGGTCGCCGCACGTAATGCCTATTTGATGCAGGACAATATCCGCGCCATTGAAAAACTGAATGATATGGGCGAACGTGATCGGGCGCGGTTGTTTTTCCATGCGGCGATGGAGGCCGCGCACAGGCGCGCCGATTTTGCCCTGCTGACGGAAATCGCCTACCGGCTTGAACGGCCCGATCTGGCGATCGAAGCGGCCAAGAACGCGAACCAGAAAAACATGTTGATGACGGCGGGTGGCTTTCCCGTTCTGGAAAACAAATTGCCTGAGCCGCCAGAGCCAGCCTTCACACATGCCCTTATTCGCCAGGAAAGTATGTTTAATGCCGATGCTGCCAGCGGCGCGGGAGCCAAAGGCCTGATGCAGTTGATGCCGTCAACCGCAAAATCTGTCGCACGCAAAATGGATATACGTTACCGCCCGAACCAGTTGGGCGACCCGAATTACAACCTGCGCCTTGGCACCCGCTTTGTTCAGGATCAGATTGAATCCTTCGACGGTTCCTATGTTCTGGCGCTGGCGGGCTATAACGCAGGGCCGCACCGCGTCCGGGAGTGGATGAGCCAGATCGGCGACCCGCGCAGCGGCAATGTCGATCCGGTTGACTGGATTGAATTGATCCCGATTGCAGAAACCAGAAACTATGTACAGAGAATCATTGAGAATCTTCAGGTCTACCGGGCACGTCTGAATGGCGGGCAGGCTCCCCTATTGATTCTAAAGGATTTAAAAAGATAGCCAATCCGCCCACTTTTTTGTTACAATGGCGTGCCAAGTTCGGGGTTATCTGTAGCATGCTCACGGTAGGGGATATGCAGGACTGGATTCTCGCTTTTGCCTCTGTTACCGCTCTCTCTGTCACCGCGTTCGTGATCGTTGCCGTCATGTGGTTGAAGAGACTGCGTGAAACGGTATCCGCAACATTGACGGAATCGGCTAATCAACAGGTGCGCACGGCGCAACGCCTCAGCGACCAGATTGCCCAATTACAAAAACAGCAACGTCACTATGAACAACAATTACAGGTTTTGGCGCAGACCAGTACCCAGTTGCGCCAAGGGTTGGTGAGTGTCGCGACACGTCTGGAAAACAACCAGACAGAGACACCGCGCAGCGACTATACGCTGCATTAATTCGGCTTCCTGCACAGTCAGTCGGTAGGCAGCCATTCTGCAACAGTGTGGCGAAATATCACTGTTTCAACATCATACCGCCACCTTCGTTGTAGACAATGAAACGGTGAAACCTTAGATAAATATAAGAGTTTCACGATTCGGCCGGTTGACGCGAAGGGTCGTTGTCTGGCTGCATTTGGGAGGTACGGTTTTGTCCCCGGAGTCCTGTCCAGCGCTGGTCCTCAATGCGGATTTCCGTCCGCTGAGCTATTT
The DNA here is from genome assembly GCA_019233975.1 of Alphaproteobacteria bacterium. Lineage (GTDB taxonomy): Bacteria > Pseudomonadota > Alphaproteobacteria > UBA9219 > UBA9219 > JAFALY01. The sequence continues at coordinate 41,185 of JAFALY010000030.1, forward strand.
CCCGTTGTCGTTGTGGTCGTGGCAAGATTCAGTCAAAGCGGTCTTTATGGACCGCGTCAGCATCCTGTCGGAATATGAACAGGAAGTGCACTCTCCCAGTTTCAGTATGCGTCTACCCAGCGTTATCGCGTTGAAAGAATATATTCAAACGTCACGCTATCCCGCCTTTACACGATTTAACGTTTTTCTACGCGACAGTTTCTCATGCCAATACTGCGGCCTGCGCAAACCGACGCAGGAACTGACGTTTGACCATGTCATTCCGCGTTCGCGCGGTGGCCGTACGGTCTGGGATAATATTGTGACCGCCTGCTGTACCTGCAACACACGCAAGGGCAACAGGCTGCCGCACCAATGCGGTATGTTCCCGCAACAAAAACCATGGCGTCCGCACAGCATTCAGTTACAGGAAAACGGACGCGCCTTCCCGCCCAATTACCTGCATCAAAGCTGGCATGACTATCTGTACTGGGATACAGAATTGGACCCGATTTAATTTTTTTGGGCTTCGGCCAATTGCTCGTTTGTCAAACGGAACCCCATCAAGACCTGATAATTCGGACCGACATCGCGCTTATCTTTCGGCAACGGCAAAAAGACGTGCAAATCTTCCTGTAAATCGGCAACCTTATCGCTGCCGAAATCGAGTTTGGCAGTCATGCGGTCCTTGCTGATGATCTTGCCATCTGGCGATACCAACGCGACAAAGTAAGGCGCATTGACAACCTTACCGCCCAGACGTGGCCCGCGTTCTGCGGCAAAAGATAGCGAGAAGGTTATATCAACTCCCGTATCGGTATATTCACAATCTCCATCGACACCAAGCATCTTGGTCGTGGACACCAGCTGTTTAGGGTCAGGCTTCTCACCCGCATAGTCTTTCAAAACGCCCAGCTTGCGCACGACGGCGACCTGCGGACATATCGGTAGAACTTCTTTCTTGGGCCCCGTTTCCGGTTTATGTGAACCGATTTTCAGTTCGTTCTGCGTGTCTGGCTTATCCTTGTCGTCATCATCGCCGCCACAGGCGCCAAGGCCCATAACTACCAACCCAATCGCCAGAAACCGCAACCAGTTCTTTGACATACCACGCTCCTTAAGAGGCCATTTGCTTGGCAACGCGGTCGAGGATATCGACCGCATGATCCACTTCCGCTTCGGTTGTAATCAACGGCGGCACAAAGCGCACGACATTATCACCGGCACCAAGGCCCAGAAGTTTTTGTTCACGAAGTGCCGCGACAACATCCGTGTTAAGCGGCGCGCACACAAAGCCCTGCATCATGCATTTACCGCGATGTTCGGTAAAGACCTTGGGATGTGCCTTGGTCAGCGCGTCAAACTTGTTCCACATGTAATCACCGATTTTACGCACGCGATGCATAAAGCCATGTTCGGTCATCACATCCAGAACGGCGTTGCCGACGGCGGTTGCCAACGGATTCCCGCCATAGGTGGATCCATGCGTGCCGACCACCATGCCGCGCGCGGCCATGGCCGTCGCAAGGCAGGCGCCTATCGGGAAGCCGTTGCCCAGAGCCTTGGCAATACACATGACGTCCGGCGTCACACCCGCCCACTCATGCGCAAACATCTTTCCGGTGCGTCCCATGCCGCATTGAATTTCATCGAAATGCAACAGTAGTCCAAATTCATCGCAGATTTTGCGCAGGCTCATCAGGAATTCATTGCTCGCGACCTTCATGCCGCCTTCGCCAATAACGGGTTCAATGCTGATGGCCGCCGTTTCTTCTGTAATCGCGGCGCGCACTTCGTTCAGATTGCCCCAGGCGACTTGATCGAAACCTTCCATCATCGGGCCAAAGCCCTTGACCATTTTTTCTGCCTTGGATGCCGCTATGGCCGCCAGCGTACGCCCGTGGAAACAGCCCTGGAACGTAATGACGCGGTAACGCTGCGGCTGACCGATGCTGCTGAAATACTTACGAATGGTTTTGATGCTGCATTCCCACGCTTCGACGCCGGAATTCTGGAAAAAGACCGTGTCGGCAAAAGTCAGTTCAACCAAACGGCGCGCCAGCTTCTCGGTCTGATGCGTCTTAAAAACGTTGGAGGTGATCCAAAGCTTTTCAGCCTGATCCTTTAACGCCCGGACAATATCAGGATGCGCATGGCCCAAACCGGTCACGGCTATGCCACCGATAAAATCCAGATAGCGTTCACCTTTGTCGGTGATCAGCCAGCAGCCTTCGCCGCGTTCAAAATAAATGTCGGCGCGCGCGTAAACCGGCATAAGCACGGGCATGCGGTCGATGGGCGTATATTCATCAGCCATGAGCGAACCTCTGTTCAGGATTTCAGTTTGTAGCCTGTCGCTATCAGTTTATAGGCCACGGCAAAAAGCGCAGCATTGACGGCAATCAGATAAAACAGACCGAACATCAGCGTGCCATCCGATTGACCAATAAAACCATAGCGGAAACCATCGATCATGTAAAAGAATGGGTCAACATGGCATAGAAAACGCCAGAAAACCGATAGTTTTTCAGTCGTATAGAAGGTTCCCGACAGAAACGTAGCCGGCATGACGATAAAATTCTGCACAGCAGCCAGATGGTCAAATTTGTCGGACCAGATCCCGCCGATAAGTCCCAGCTGCGCCAGCAACATGGACCCCAGCAGCGCATGGAGAATGACAAAGCCAGGATGTTGTATGTCAACGCCCGTAAACAATGCCAGCGCCGCAATGGAAACAACACCGATCACAACGCCGCGCGCAATACCGCCAAAGATGTAACCGCATGTCAGTTCTAACCCCGACAAGGGCGGCATCAGAACATCAACGATATTTCCCTGCACCTTTGAAATGACAAGCGAGCTGGATGTATTGGCAAAAGCGTTTTGCGCCATCGACATCATCACAAGCCCCGGGGCCAGAAATGTCATGTAGGGCACATCGCCCACCATGCGTTGCCCACCGCCCAGCGCGAGCGAGAACACAGCGTAAAACAAAAGGGTCGTGATAACGGGCGCAAGCAGAGCCTGGGCGTAAACTTTCAGGAAGCGCTCTGTTTCCTTGCGCGTCAGCACCCAAAGCCCCAGCCAGTTAACGGCACCCAATTGCCGTGGATGAGGGAAATCTGCTGTCTGGGGCGTAGTCTGGTTCATGCCCTATTGTCTGACGGATTCTTGGACAGCTTGCAAGCCGGTATGCGCCACCCCCTTCAATACTGCCCTTTATACGATGCAGCGTGTTCCTTACTTGGACTGCATAAACGGGTTGGTACCCTGCCCGTCCGGATCATTGCCAGCCCCCGGAACAACCGTTTGTGGGGGAAGGCCGCGTCTATTGATATCCGGCGCCGCCTTTGTTACCGCCTTGAAAGCCAACAGCCCCTGGCTGACCTTTGTAATTGTGTTGGACACAAAATACACGCCTGCCCCGACAGGTGCCACAACCACCAGCGCCGCAATAAGAACGGCTCCGACTGTGGCCAGCACACTGCCCTTCCTTTTCGGCTTCAGGCTCGGGTCAATCGCGGCAAGGCGATAGGTCAACGGCGGGTGTGTCATCAACCATGTGCCAAGGCGCATAAAGACTGTGTCCAGATCACTCGCCTGCTCAGCAAACGCTTTGCGGTTAATGCCTGTCACAAAACTCCCGCCGCAGGCAAGAATGCACGTACTGTCCGTTGCCTTTTGCGGATCACTGCAAGAATACCGGCCATATTGATCACACGTATATTCACACGCCCGCGAATACGCGGATCCAAGAAATGGGATAATGTGCGCGGGAGCTTTCAGCCAACGCCATTTCAAATGGCCACGATGCAAATGCCCCAGTTCATGCCCGATGATAAAATCCAACGCATCAGCATTGGTGCCGCAGGCACGCACGATGTCCGAATACAAAACGATAAAATTACGGGAGCCAAAGCGTGTGGCAAAGGCATTGAGTATCCCATTGGATTGCAGCAGATACGCATCCGGCACCTTGGTCATGCCCATCCGTTTGGAAAGGCTGACAACACGTGCATATAATTTGGGTAGTTGCTTTGGACCAAGTTTGATGGAGTTGCCGCGCAAATGCGCAATCAACGAAATGTGGGCCGCCAACAACATCAGCCCAATCAGGGCGCCATACACAAGCCCGATCAGGGAAATGGCAATCAGAATCCAAAGGACAGTACCGATGAGCACCAACACAAGCTTCAGTATCGTTTCGGTCCCATTGGGTTTAACCGAAATAAAGCCGCCATCCGGCGGGGAAACGGAAAAATCGTCTTCGGCGCTTGCAGCGTTTGTCATTCAAGTATCCTTGTCTGGGGGAAGGGGAAGATATGAACTGAATAAAACTAACTGCCTGCAGGAATTTTGCCCGTAGAATCTTAAAGCCTTATTAAATCTGCCGCTGTATGGGGCAGACTACCCCAACCGGATCGTCATGGTGGCGGTGGCGCTTTGCCCAGGCTTTAACACACGCAGGCCGTGAACATCTTCCAGCGCAGGTGTTGCCTGCCCATCGGTTATGGGAATACCCGCAAAAGGCTCGATGCAGATAAAGGGGCTTTCGTCGGTTTTGCTCCAAACACCAAAGCCATCCCAGCCCTGCATATCGAATATCAATGAATGCCCCGCCGGGTTCGCGCGGTCTCCCCAATGCAAGGTCACTGGCGCTTCGCCATGGCGTATGAAATAGGCATCGCCTGCAAAATCGGCCTTTGCCGGTTGCCACTGCCCTGCCGCCAAAGGATTCTCAAATGTCTTCCCCGTTTGGAAAATGCCATCGACAGGGCAATAGGTCACCGTCGCATCCGGCATGGGTTGGTCGAGCCACAAGCTGTGTGGGCTTTCCACACCTGGCAGTGGCCACATAAAGGCGGGATGCATCCCCATGGCAAAGCGCATATCCTGTGTATCAAGATTGGTCATGGTCACGCGTGCGGTCAAAGTGTCCGACGTTACCGTATATTCAATTTCAATCTGGTGCCGGAACGGATACACGCCCGGTTGTGCTGCAGGATCAAAAACATGCCGCAAGGTTACGCGATTGTTGTCTTTTGCGACGATGTCAAAGGCCAGATTGCGGGTAATGCCATGCTTGCCGGGCGTATAGTCCTGCCCCGCATGGGTAAACTTGCCGTCTTTGGTAACGCTGCAGATGACGGGCGACATCACAAAACCCGACGTTGTGCCACCTGTGCTGGCCGGCCAACCGCCCATATATTCCTGGCCATTAAGCTTCAGGCTGCTGATTCCGCCGCCGACCACGTTAATCTCGGCATAGATTTCTGCGTCAGTGCTGCCCAAGGCCAAGGGGGTGTTCATGTATATATACCGTTGTTTATAAGGTATACCTACATACGAATTGCGGATTAATTGCACAACCGTCCTTATCACTAACTTCAGAATTCACAGCTACTTAATTGAAGATATTGCTTTTTCTGCGGAAATTTACCATAATGCTTTAACTATTCTTAAGACCCACTGCCAGCACGGGGCACACCTAAAAATGGCGTCGAACTCTCCCTCTCCTGCTATCGGACGTTTTACCTCTCTTGCGCTGGCACTCATCGTCCTGCTTTGCACCACGATGATTGGCGGCATCGGCTATGTTAAGTTTATGCTGGACCGTAGCGATGCCCTTCAATCCGCCTCCGAACCGAAGTTGCTGCAAGATTTGGAACCGCTGGCGGAATTGCGTCGCGCCCTGGGCTATAGCGGTTTTGTCGGTACAGCGCAGAGTTACGTGGCAACACATGATCCCGCCCAACTAACCGAACTGCATAATCGCATTAAGGAAGCCCGTGCGGCGATGGAACATCTGCCGGAGCGCACGCCTGCCGATACACGGCGCGACCTGCAAGCGGTTACGGACATGTTCTCGAATGTGTCAGACCGCGCCGACAAGGTCAGCACTGACACAACGCAGGGCGCCATAACTGCTGCCGACCTCACCCCGCTTTATGCCGCACTCCCCTTGCTGGACAGCCATATTCAAGAAGCGACCGTCCTGACCCGTACCGATGCCCGCAACAAAAGCCAGTTATGGAGCATGATCCTGACGCTCGTTGGCTGGGCGGGCGTTCTCATGGCGTTCGGCCTGACAGCGGCGCTTTACCTGACCATCCGCGATAAGCAAGGCGCACCGCTGCAAGCTTTGGCGCAAAGCGTCCGCAATCTGGCGCGCGGCGACATGCGCACACCCGTTTGGGGTCTGGAGCGCAGCGATATGGTGGGTGAGCTGGCCCGCACCATCGACATGGCCCGCCATCAATTCAGCCAGTTGCCGGATATGACATTGGTCAGTGATCAGGGCCCCATTCGCCTGCGCTTTGAAGGTGGTACAAAATCCCTGTTCGAGGCGATGATGAAGGTCATCAGCCGTGACTCCGAACAGGTGCATGACAAGACACAGGAATTGACCGCCGCGATCACGCAGCAACGCGAAGAGCTTTCACTAGTGATCACACGTGTCGAAGCTGTTCTGCAAAACGTGGAAAAGCGTGCGACGTCCGGCGACCAGCAAGTGCGTCAGGCGTTGCAAGGTCTGGTTGGCTCTGCCGCCAGCCTGAAAAACGCGCAGGAACACACAACCGATCAGTTGGGTCGTTTGGTGGGTTTCCTGCAGGACCGCGCGCAAAATCTTTCGGACGCCACCAGCATCGCCGGCAAGCAACTGGCGCAGGCCTTGCAATCCATCGCCCTGTCACAGCACACGTTGAAAAGCAGCGCGGATCAGGGTGATGAGATCGTCCGCCGCCTGTCCAACACGGCAGATGGCCTTGGCGAACGCATGTTTGGTGCCGTCAATTTGCTGCAAGCCAGCAGCAAGGTTTTGACGGAAACAACCGAGCAAACCGGTGCACGCCTGAACGATGCCATCGAAGCATTGAACCAAAGCATTACGGAACTGAAGGCCCCGATTGCAGGCCTCTCTACCCCAGCCTCTGTTGAGGCCTCGCCTGTTATTGCCAATGCCACCATCGACCCGGCCATGCTGGAACGTCTGGAACAGGCGATTGCCATGCTTGGCGCTGCGCAAACCAAGATGGATATGCTGGTTGAAGAACAATCGCAGGCCGCACGTGCGCAGATTGACCTGCTCTCGACGCAAAGCAGCGGCCTGCTTCTGCAAAGCAGCACCAGCGCGCAAACCATGTCGGCCGCCGCCGATAAACTGCGCGAGGAACAGTCACAACTTCATGAGCGCCTGCTGCAAATTACAACCGCATTGGATGACAAGATTACAGCGATCACGGCAATACCCGCGCAAGAAAAGGCCTCCGTCGCAGAGCATGACGACCGTATTCCTGAACTTCTGCACCAGATACAGCGCGAAATACAGGTAACCGCCGCGCCGTTGCATGAAAAGCTGCAAGGATTGCAACAGGAAGTCGCCGTTCTGGCTGCCGAGTTACGTAGTGTGCCGCAGGCCGAAGCCGATGGCGGCGCCTTGTCCGAACAGTTGCGCGACCACTGGTACCAGATCGCCGGTCAGATAGAAGCCACGCGCAATGACTTGTTGAGCAATATCCAGACGTCCCTTGGTCGCCTGAGCGAACAGGTCGGGCAACCCGCAACAGCGTCCAGCGGAACCGAAATGGACCATGAATTGCGCGAAGCCCGCGAACAGATGGAACAGCAAACCCGCATTATGGCGGAACTGGTCGCCACGCTCGGTCTTCTGGATGCACATATGCAGGAAATCCGCAGCCAGGTTTCGGGCCTGCGCCAGAGGGCGGGTTGATGGCTGGCAAAACCGTTATCACCTTTGGCACCTATGACCTGTTTCATGTGGGCCATTTGCGCCTGTTGCAACGTGCGCGTGCCTTGGGGGACAGGCTGGTTGTCGGTGTTTCAACCGATGCGCTGAATGTGTCCAAAAAGAATTTTTCGCCCAGCATTCCGCAAACGGATAGGATCGAGATTATCCGCTCCCTGCGCTGTGTTGACGAAGCGTTTTTTGAAGAAAGTCTGGAGCTGAAGGGCGACTATATTCGCCAGTTCAAAGCCGACACTCTGGTCATGGGCCATGATTGGGAAGGTCGGTTCGACCATTTCCGTGATTTGTGCGAGGTTGCCTACCTGCCGCGCACGGAGGGCATTTCAACCACACAGATCCGCGAAGATATGATACGCCGCGGCTTCATCACTTATTCCTGACAGATACCGCCATGTCCCTGCACCCTGAACTTGCTGAACTGATTAACCGCCTGTCGACACTGGAGACGCGCGTCACGCGCATTGAACAGAGCGCGCTTGTCATTGCCGAAGCGCAAAAGGGGCAACTGGCGCTCCTCAGCGACCTGCAAAACCGGGTGGGCGATAAAGAGCGTGAACAGCTGGCTGCACGTATTTTCGGCGGCCTTGAAAAAGCCTCGCTAATCTATCCCAAAGAAAAGACCATTATCTATGTCGGGCGTGATTATTTCGGCGACAACGTCAAATATGCTTATCTGGACATGGTAGCGCGCGCGCGGGAAGCAGGCGTTCAATGTTATTACCTGACGCATGACCAACGACAATATGACCTGCTGACCGGCGCGGGGCTGCCCTGTCTACCCGTCGCCCTGACGGAATGGACGACGGCGCATATGCATATCATGCTAAGCGCGAGCGTCGCCGTTCTGGGCAGCATTTTTTATCCGTCGAACGAACAGAAACGCCTGTACTGGTCATTACTGCGTGGCGCCAAGACGGTACAGTTGTGGCACGGCCTGCCCTTGAAGGCGATCGGCATGGAATGCCTTTACACCCCCGCGACATTCGGCCCGCAAACAGCGGAAATTCTGGCGGCATCCGGCCCCTTTGACATCTTTGTCGGCACCAGTCAGGTCAGCAAGGACGCATGGGCCAGGCGGTTTAATTTCCACCGCTTCGAAGCGGTAGGCTATCCGCGCATGGATGCGCTTAGCCGCCCAGCCACACCGCACGATCTGTTGAATGTGGATACGGACAGTCTGCACGCCATGGAAGCCGATCATTTCCACAACCACCCCGTTATTTTGTACGCGCCTACTTTCCGCGACCACAAACTGGGCACCTGGTTGCACGATGTCGGTTTGGACCAGGTCGCGGCCAATGCTGCGGAAAAATCCTATGCGGTTTATGTTAACCTGCATCCGTTTGAAGCCGCCATTTTGCCGGAATTGCAAGCGCGTTACCCGGCACTGCGCTTTATCAGACCAGAGACGGATATCTATCCGCTCCTCCGGCAGGTGGATGTGTTGGTAACAGACTACTCATCACTCACCTTCGATTTTCTGCCGCTCGATAAACCGATTGTGCATTTCTGCCCGGACCATGATTCGTATATCGCCAATGCCCGCCCTCTGGTTAGCGGCTATGAAAAGCTGCTGGCCGGGCCTGTCGTCAGCACTACCGGCGAGTTATCCACAGCCTTAGAGGCTGTTCTTTCTGCATCGCAAAATGACGTTGCAACAGCATATATTGAATTAAGAAACAACCTAAGACGATACCTTTTCGATCATTCAGATGGCAAGGCTTCATCCCGTGTGAGCAATTGCACGATAAGTTTGACATGAAATGATTGTTTTCATTTGATAATTCACGCCCTCTTTTTGCAAAATACCGTCAGTTAGAAATGTTAAAAATGACGGGAATAAGCAAATGGGTTGGGGTAGTGGGCCGGAAACACCGGAAGAATTTGCAGCAGGTGAGCCAGAGGGTGAGAACTGGAGCATCTCGACTGAGAGCGATCTCAAAGACGTATACCACGAAGATGATGACGAAGTTACAACCGCATTTTTATGCGGACGTCCACTCGTTATGCACTACGCCGGGCCCGTCATAATAGGCAAGCAGTTCTGATTTTATCCAACCTGCTGGATGGCTGATAAAAGCCAATGACCGCCACCATGTGCGCGGGCAAAGGTCCATATTTCCTCGGCCCCCTCGGCACGCTGACTGTCGCCGGAGGCAACATAATCTGCCGCCGCAGGTTCGCGGTCCAATCGCGCCATAAAGTCAACCGCCGACCACTTCATGCGCGCTGTGACGTAGTCCAGATCATATTCTGTCCACGCCTCCAGAACGTCACAAGACACCACCACTACGTCGCGGATGATGTTGGCCAGACCGCGGCTGGAGTTATTCGACAACGCCTCATTAAAATACTGCAAAATTTCCGGCGTCACATATTGCCGCAAATGCGTCAAGTCAGCCTTGCCCCACGCCACCTGAATGTTCACCAGCAGGTCACGGAAAGCGCTTATATCATCCCCCGTCGGCGCAAAGGGCGCGCCGATGCTTGCGGTGGATTGGGTCTGCATTTGCGGCTGCGTCTGGAACATAGGTTCCGACGTATATGTGCGGCCCGCGCGCGGGCCGTTTCTGAAAAACACTTTGTAAATCCAATAGCCAATGCCGAACATCAGAAGCAGTTGGAACAGACCACCCAGCATGCTGCCCATCGGCGAGAAACCCATGCCGCCATAGCCGTAACCCATTGACGAACCAAACAGCATGTGCGCCAAACTGCCGCCCAGAAAACCGCCGGCAAGACCGCTCCAAAACGGGTGCCAGCCACTTTGCGGATAGGCAGGCGCCACAGGCGCAGACGGCGCATAAGAGGGGTTAGTCTGGTACGAAGGCGGCGGCGTCACGCTGCGCTGGATCGGGCTCGCGGTCGGCGCGGAAGGCACAGACTGATAAGTGCGCGACCCACGGCTGCCCATACTCATACTGCCGCCGCTCGTACTACCCGCTCTTGCAAAACCATCCACCGGCGCTAGCGCCAACAACAAAACCGCCAGAACCAACAGGAAGCGGCTGATCAAATTCTTCATTTCACCCTCATAGAGATTATATTGTTGGCTGTGAGCGCCACTGCACCAGCCAGCGGTCAAAATCCTCGGCCGGCATCGGCTTGCCCATCAGATATCCCTGCCCGAAGTCGCAGCCTTTGCTCGCCAGCATGTTCCACGTGCGTGCATCTTCCACACCTTCGGCAATCACCTTCAATCCCAAATTATGACCAAGGTCGATGATAGAATTGACAATGACTTCGCAGTCACGGCTGGTTGCCATATCACTGACGAAGCCCTTGTCGACCTTCAACTCGCTGAACGGCATACGTTGTAATTCGCGCAGAGATGAATGGCCCGTGCCAAAATCATCAATCGATACACCGATATTGCGGATGCGCATGCGCAACAAGACGTCCATGGTACGTGTTACGTCACGCATGGCTTCGTTTTCCGTAACCTCCAGGATCAGGCGTTCCGGCGGCAAATTATGATGTTTGCACAGTTCAGCGATACGATCGGGCAGTGTCAAATCCAGCAGGGTCGATGCCGTCACATTAATAGACAGCGTCATATTCTCACCCGCCTGATGCCAACGCGAGGCATGGCGGATGGATTCTTTGATCACCATATCGGTCATGGGTTGCATCAACCCCTGATCGGCAACGCTTTGCAGAAACTGGTCGGGTGTCAGCACGCCGCGCGCAGGATGCGTCAGGCGAATAAGAGCTTCCGCGCCCTTCACACGCCGGGTCGCGATTTCAACCACCGGCTGCAGGTAAATTGGCATCGACCCGTCATTGATCGCGGTAGCCAAGTCAGCTGGGTCATGCGCGGGTTTGTGCGCGCTCATGATGCTTTCGAACAAACCGTTCAACGCAGCAACCGTGATCGGCTTTTCCAGCGCCGCGATCACTTCCAGACCGTGGGCGCTGCCCAGACGGCGCGCACTGTTCAAAACGCGCGTATCGCTACCGCTCATCAGGCAGATTTTTGTCGTCTTTGATGTTTCGGCCAGCATACGCAGAAGTTCGACACCGTCGGTGCCGGGCATCATCAGATCCAACATGATCATTTCAGGCGCAAAGGCTGTCACCAACCCCTGCACCTGCTCGGGATGCGAAATGGTTTTCACTTCCATGCCGCGGCGACTGGCGATTTCTGCGATCAGGTCGCAGATATCCTCCTCGTCATCAATGACTAACATTCGCATGGCATGACTTCCCTTGGCGTATTAACCATCATCAATCTAGCGTTATCCTTTGCTTTTGTCATGCCTGACCTTCTTCGGCGTTTTTCTGCAGGATCTGGGCGATCATTTGACGGACATCGTTCAACCGGTAGGGTTTTTCAACCAACGGCACGGGATATTGCGCCAAAAAGCTTTGGACATGCGTCGATAGCGTGTCGCCTGTCACATAAATGATACGATTCACATAACGCGGCAATTCCTGGCGCAGAACTTCGTACATCCCCGGCCCATCCAGCACCGGCATACGCAGGTCGCTGATGATCACATCATAGGTATCCTTGCGCAGCTTATCGAGGGCGATAGAGCCGTTGACCGCAATATCTACATGGTGCCCTTCGGGCTCCAGCAAGTCGGCGAGCGTCTGGGCAATTTCAATCTCATCATCAACCAGAAGCAGGCGCAACCCGTGCGGCAGAACGACATCCTGCTCCGCTCCCGCCGCCACGGCGGTCGCATGTCCTGCGGGTATGGGCAGTTGCATGACAAAGGTAGCGCCGCCACCCGGCGTATCTTCCAATTGCATTTGCCCGCCATGCGCGGAGACAATATTGAGGCAAAGCGAAAGCCCAACGCCCGTGCCGCCTTTACCACTCTTTGTTGTAAAGAACGGTTCAAACACGCGCGAGCGAATATCGGGTGGGATACCTGGCCCCGTGTCCGAAACACGGATAACGACCATGCCGTTTTCGATGCATGTCGAGATTTTTATCTCACGACGCCCCGACCACCCTTCCATCGCCTGCGCCGCATTCAAAACCAGATTCGTAATAACCTGGGTCAACTGGTCGCTGTCACCGATGATGGCAGGCAGATGCTCCGCAAGAGTCATTGTCGTCTGGATATTGCCGGTTTTCATCTGGTAGCCCAGCAGTTCCAGACCGGAATTGATGATACCGTTGACGTCAATCGCCTTATGTTCGGGCGGCTTGCGGCGCGCCAGTGCCAAAAAGCTTTTGACAATGCGGGTGCAACGATCCGCCGCCTTGAATATCTTTTCAGCACGGCTTGTGATCTTGGGTTCTTGCGTGTCTTCACTCAACAAGGTCGCCTGCCCGACAATGACAGAAAGCGGGTTGTTCAATTCGTGCGCGACACCGGCCAGCAAGCCACCCAGCGCCGCCATTTTTTCGCTTTGCTGCAGGGCTTCCTGCTGACGCGAAATCTGTGCCTCGGCGCGCTTGCGTTCGGTGAGGTCATAGAAGCCGATCACCATCGCGTCTTCGCTTTGATAATTAATGCGGCGCGCCGACAAGGCCGCGTCGATGGGCATACCCGTGCTGCGTTCCAGGCGGACTTCCATCATATTGACAGCCTGCCCCGACATCATGGCACGCCACAATTGTTCGCGCGTGTCCGTACTGACGATAAACTGGTCGAAATAGTAATTCAGGATAGCGCCGTTATGCAGGTCGAACAACTGTTCGGCGCCAGGACTGGCGTAAAGAACCGCATTGCTGCGCAGGCTGATAATCATAACCGGCACGGGGTGCGCTTCGGTAATACTACGGAAGCGCGCTTCACTGGCGCGCAGAGCGACTTCACTCTGTTTACGGGCCGTAATGTCGCTGGTTGAACCCACCAGACGCATCACGCGGCGCGTACCCGGACGACGTACGGCAACCACCTTGGAATGCAGCCAGCGGCGCTCGCGGTTAGCACTGATCACACGATATTCGATGTTGATGGTGTTGGCATCCGGGCTGTGGCGAAAACGCCGCAGCGCTTCGCGCACGATACGCCGATCGGCAGGCAAGACCATGCGCATCCACAATTTTAAACTACGCACATTGTTTTCCAGTCGCAGGCCGATGATCTTGCGGAACTGATCCGAGAAGAACACCTCACCGCTTTGCATATCCCAGTCAAACAGACCTTCGTTTGCACCGCGCGTGGCCAGCGTAAACCGTTCGTTACTGGTTGCCAGCGCGCGTTCCTTTTCTTCCTGACGCGCCGCAAACTGGCTGGCGATCACAATCGCAAACATCAGCGCCGCCATTGAGAACGAGACATAGGTAAAGTTGTAGCTGCTGGAAGCATTGCTGATAAGCCCCAACTCATGCAACGGATCAGCCAACGTGCCGGCAAGGAAGAATGTAAAGGCGATGATATGCGTGAAACTGCCACTGACACCCGCATGCAAACACGCAACCCCAGTGGACATCACGACCATAACGGTCAGGGCGCTGAGCATCGGCAGGATAAAATGCACCAAAGATTGGTCAAACAAGGAATAGGCCAACAGGATGCTGAGCGCCAAACCGAATACAACCAGCGGGGTGCGAAACTGCGGTGCGTGAACATCAACCTCAAGGAAGTAGTAAGTGAAGCTGAGGCTGAACAGGCACGACAGGATCAAGCTATAACTGGTCAGAAGCGCACGCATGTTGGGTGTCTGAAATCCCAATTGCAGCATCAGAAGATCGTTCGTACTGGCGATATACAGGCAGAGACATAACAGCAGGCAGAGCAAAAACACCTGCCCCCTGTCGCGCATCACAACCCAGATGAAAAACAGATAAGCGGATGCCGTCAGCATGACGCCCAGGAAAAGACCGAAGACCAGACTGGCAGTCTTGGCACCTATGTCGCCCGACAAGGTTGCGCTGTTGCTATCCACAAAATCGAAAGCATGCACGCCGGGTACGCCCATGCATACGAATGCCAAAAGGCATAGCCATAACTTTTGGCAACGCACAAATATGTGCGGCTTCTGGCAGTCAGCCGTCAGTGTGGCAAAGGAGGGTAACAATCAGATTCCCCGGCAGGATATTTCTTCAAACATGCCAGACTGATAGTTAAAAAGTTTTAACTTTGCGGTGCACAATTCCATTTCTTTGCCTTATTTGGCCGCCAAAGTGCTTTGACCTTTGCGTCTTTGGGGTTTAAACCATGCGCGTCAATCGCTGTTCCGGCCCGGAACGGCTCTTTCAATGGAATAAAAATGAGTCAGTCCACGATCAGCCCGAATAAAATCAGCGTTACAGATGATGAAGCCCTCGCCTTTCACATGGAAGGACGTCCGGGAAAATTGCAAATCACCCCGACCAAACCTCTTGTGACACAGCGGGACCTGTCGCTGGCCTATTCACCGGGCGTGGCCGTGCCTTGCCTAAAAATCGAAGAAAACCCCGACGCGGCCTATGATTACACCGCGCGCGGCAATGTGGTGGCCGTTATTTCCAACGGCACGGCCGTTCTGGGCCTGGGTGATTTGGGCGCGTTAGCCTCCAAGCCCGTCATGGAAGGCAAAGCCGTTCTGTTCAAACGATTTGCCGACGTGGACGGTATCGATCTTGAAATCGACACCAAAGACGTTGATGCGTTCATTAACTGCGTCCGTTATCTGGGCCCCTCTTTCGGCGGCATCAATCTAGAAGACATCAAAGCGCCGGATTGCTTCATCATCGAACAAAAACTGCGCGAAGTCATGGATATCCCTGTCTTCCATGATGACCAGCATGGTACAGCCATCATTGCCGCCGCTGGCCTGATCAACGCGTTGCATCTGACCGGCCGATCGATCAAGGATACACGACTGGTCGTCAATGGCGCGGGCGCATCGGCTATCGCCTGCGTCGAACTGTTTAAATCCCTGGGCGTGCCGCACAACAACGTCATCATGTGCGACACCAAGGGCGTTATCTATCAAGGCCGCAAAGACGGCATGAACCAGTGGAAGTCAGCGCATGCCGTTGAAACGCAGGCACGCACCTTGATTGAAGCCTTAAAGGGTGCCGATGTCTTTGTCGGCCTGTCCGCCAAGGGTGCCGTAACGCCGCAAATGGTAAAGGATATGGCCAAGAGCCCGATTATCTTCGCCATGGCCAACCCGGACCCAGAAATCACGCCGGAAGAGGTCCACAGCGTACGCCCTGACGCCATCGTCGCCACAGGCCGTTCCGACTATGCGAACCAAATCAACAATGTTCTGGGCTTCCCCTACATCTTCCGTGGTGCTTTGGACGTGCGCGCTTCAACCATCAATGATGATATGAAGTTGGCGGCCGCGCATGCTTTGGCCGAGCTTGCCCGCGCCGACGTGCCGGACGAAGTTGCCGCCGCCTATGGTGGTCGCCGTCTGAGCTATGGCCCGGAATACATCATCCCGGTCCCGTTCGACCCGCGCCTGATCGTTGAAATTCCAGTAGCCGTAGCCGCCGCTGCTATGAAGAGTGGCGTTGCACGCAAGCCCATCGCGGACTTCGAGGCCTATCGTCACGCCTTACGCGCGCGCCTTGACCCCACGGCGGACAGCCTCGAACTGATCTTCCAGGCCGCCAAACAGAACCCGCGCCGCGTTGTTTTCGCCGAAGGCGAAGAGGAAGCCATTGTCCGCGCCGCCCTTCAGTTCAAAGCAGCGGGGCTCGGCACCCCCGTTCTTGTGGGACGTGAAGAAATCGTGCGCGCACATATGAAAAATCTGAACCTGACTAAGGATCAGGAACTGGAAATCGTCAACGCACGCCTGTCCAGCGAGAACGGCAAATATTACGAACATGTCTACAAGCGTTTGCAACGCAAGGGCTTCATCCAGCGCGATTGTCAGCGCATGATCAACCAGAACCGTAACGTGTTCGCCGCCGCCATGGTCGCAACCGGTGATGCCGACGCCATGATTACAGGTCTTTCGCGTAAATACGCCGTCAATTACGATGACATCCGCAAAGTGATAGATCCGCAGCCAAGCGGGGCTTTCGGCCTTTCAATCGGTATTGCGCAAGACCGCACGGTCTTTCTGGCGGATACGGCCGTTCATGTTGAACCATCCCCCGAGCGTATGGCACGCACCGCCATTGCCGCCGCCGAATGGGCTCAACGCCTTGGCCATACGCCGCGTGTTGCGTTTCTGTCCTTCTCCAACTTTGGACAACAGCGCGAACATTACGCAGAACCCATCGCACGTGCCGTTTCCCTTCTGGACACCGAATACAAGGATAAAGCCCATTTCGAATATGACGGTGAAATGACAGCGGATGTCGCGCTGGACTACCCCCTGATGCGCCGCCTTTATCCGTTCTGCCGCCTGACAGGCCCGGCCAATGTCCTGGTCATGCCCAACCTGCTATGCGCCAACATAACGACCAAGCTGTTGCAAAGCATTGGCGGCACGACGGTCATCGGCCCCATTTTGTCTGGCCTCGAAAAACCCGTGCAGATATTGCGCATCGGTTCAACCGTGTCGGATATTGTGACAATGGCCATGCTGGCCGCCTATCAGGCGTCACGGCGATAACGCAAACAACACCAAGAAAAAAGGCGCTCTTTTCAGAGCGCCCTTTTATTGCAGTCATGCCAGCCCTACTTGTTGGCCAACGCCACTGTTTTAAAGCTGCCATCCTTTTGGATAACGGTCAGGAACACGGCGTCCGAGCCCTGCGTTCTACCATTGCCAAACTGTAACTTGAGCCCATTTAGGTCATAGTCACCGCTGGACAATGCCGCCATCAAGCTTTGGCGGGTCAGCGTGGTTCCGGCCTTCTCCAACGCCTCGATCACCATACGGCCAACCGCATAACCTTCGAGCGATACAAAGCTAAAGGGTTCCTGCTTGTCATAGGCACGCATCGCCATCAGGTACTTCATGATAAAGGGTTGTCCGACATCGTAATAAGAAGGTACAACCTGCGTCACAAGAACGCCTTCGGCATCCGGCCCCAATTCCTTGGCCAACGCATCGCTGCCGACAAACGATATGTTCACAAAGACAGCTTTAACACCGGCCTTTTTCGCTTCGCGAATAAATTCCGCTGCAGGCGCATAGGCTGCCACCATCACGACCGCCTCAGGCTGCGCCGCCTTGATTTTGTCAAGCGCCGCCGCAATGTCCTTTGTACCGCGGGGATAGCCGCCTTCAGCCACCAAGGTCATGCTGCGCTTGTCCATGGCGGCTTTTACGCCTGAGAGACCAGCCTGACCAAAAGCATCATCCTGGTAAAAGGCTGCAACCTTCTTCAAGCCCAAATCCTTGGTCAGATATTGAATCCAGACCTCGGTTTCCTGACCGTAGGAGGCACGGAAGTTCACAACGTTCTTCCACTTCGGATCACGCAGGCTCTTCGCGCCCGTCAACGCGCCAACAAACGGAACATTGGCTTCTTCCGTAATAGGAACTATTGCATTTGAAGTTGGTGTGCCAACGCAACCGACAACCGCAAACACTTTGTCGTCATTAATCACCTGCTTGACAGACGCGGCAGCCTTATCGGGATCATAAGAGTCGTCACGCGATACAAGAGTGATCTTTCGCCCGTTGATGCCACCCGTATAGTTGACTTCAGAAAACGCAGCCATCAAACCCGTGCGCATCCCCTTGCCGAGCCAGCTGTTGGCGCCTTCTAGAGCGGCCACCTGACCCAACTTGATTTCAGTGGGCGTAATGCCGACTTCCTCCGCCAGAGCAGGTTTTCCAAAACATAGGGCCGCAAGTACTGCGGCAGCGAAAAGACTGCGTATACTTTTCATGGTAGCCTCTTTTTCGTTGGGGGATTGAGGATATAGAATCTGGATCAGGCACTAATCTGGTGAATTTTTCCTCATGATTGTTTAACCAATCACTAATGTACACTGTGGGCAGTCATTCACACCAGCGAACTTCACCAAAGATTAAGCGAATCAGCCTTAACGTAAGTCCACCTTACATTCAGTACTGTTATGAAGAGGGCTGTCATGCGTGACTTCCTGCACTTCGCACAATCGTCCCGCGGCGCAACAACTGCCGAATATGGGGTCATTGCATCGATTATATCTATGACCATTGTTGGTGCGCTGGCTTCGTTGGCACCGCGGTTTTCTGAAATGATAGAAGAGTTTGTCGACCGCCTAATGATGTAACAGGCAAGCGGCGGCGGCGGTTCCTTTATTTCTCGTTAACCCTGTTCGGGTGATAGTAGTCGGCAAATCTCTCGCGCTATCCTTGAAGAGGCTGTCATTATACCGTCACTGCCCGTCCTGGCCGCTATGCATCTGGCCATTTTGTTTTCTGTTGCCGTATTACTGGCGGCGGCGGCCTATAATGACGCGCAATATTACCGCATACCGAACCGCATTTGCGTAGCCCTGATCCTTTTATTCCCCGCTTCGTTGTTAACCGCGCCGTCAGATATCGACTGGCATCAGCATTTGATGATCTTCATCCTCGTCCTTGTCTTCGGTTTTATCATGTTCACGCAGCAGATCGCAGGCGGCGGCGATATTAAGTTGCTGGCTGCCATATCACTGTGGGCTGGGCCGCATTATATAGCAGTCTTCATCATCACCACCGCGCTGGCCGGCGGTCTGCTGGCCGTATTGATGGTAGGGCTGACACGTTTGCGTAACAGGAAACGCGCCAAACCGCTTGCCATACAAAATGTTCCTATCCCCTATGGCGTCGCCATAGCGGCGGGCGGCTTTATAGCCCTGTACCATCTGGTACAGCCCATTCTTTTCCCCGAATAAAGCCAAGCTTGCGCTTTCGGTCCGGCCTGCTAAACCCTAGGCGTGATGCAATCAAGGGAGGCGATGATGCAGGAATTTTTAACACTGGATGATCTGTCGTTTGCTGGCAAAACGGTTTTACTGCGCGCCGATCTGAATGTGCCGATGAAAAACGGCAAGGTTACGGACACCGAACGTCTGCAGCGTTTACAACCCACAATGCGCGATTTGTCCAAAGCAGGTGCCAAGATCGTCATCCTATCTCATTTCGGCCGTCCGGAAGGACAGCCCAACGCGAAATACAGCTTGCGCCCCGTAGCTGATGCACTGGCCGATATTTACGGTCAACCTGTCGCCTTTGCCGAAGATTGTGTGGGGGATATGGCCAAGAGCGCCATTCAAGCCTTACAGCCCGGCAAGGTACTGGTTCTGGAAAACACCCGCTTCCATGCAGGCGAAGAAAAGAATGACCCTGCTTTCGCCAAGGCCCTGTCGGCTCTGGGGGATGTCTTTGTGAATGATGCGTTTTCTGCGGCGCACCGTGCGCACGCCTCAACCGAAGGTCTGGCGCATTTGTTGCCTGCAGTTGCGGGCCGTCTGATGCAGGCAGAACTGGAAGCCCTGAACAAGGCGCTTGGACAACCCCAGCGTCCGCTCGCGGCACTGGTGGGTGGTTCTAAAATCTCGACCAAGCTTGACCTGCTCAACAATCTGGTCAGCAAGGTTGACGTGCTGGTTTTGGGCGGCGGCATGGCCAATACATTTCTGGCAGCAGATGGTTATGCGGTCGGCAAGTCGCTTTACGAATCCAATATGCTGGACACAGCACGCAGCATTGCCGCGCAGGCCAAATTGCGCGGTTGCGCCCTGGTTCTACCCACCGACGTGATTGTGGCGTCGGAACTGAAAGACGGCACACCAACCGAACGCGCGACCATCCAGAACGTGCCGCAGGATAAAATGATTTTGGATTTGGGCCCCGATAGCGCCAAGGCGATTGTTGAGAAACTGTCCACCTGCAAGACCGTCGTGTGGAATGGCCCGCTGGGCGCATTTGAAATTCTGCCGTTTGACCGCGCAACCGTGGATGTCGCCAAAGGCGTCGCTAGCCTGACACAAAAGGGCACCATTCTGTCCGTAGCCGGTGGCGGGGACACGGTCGCCGCCCTGTCACATGCGGGTATCGCGCGTCAGGTCAGCTATCTGTCCACGGCAGGCGGCGCGTTTCTGGAATGGCTGGAAGGCAAGGATTTACCAGGCGTTGCCGCCCTGCGCCAGGCAGCACAAAAAGCGGCCTGACGCGATCATGCGCATTTTGTCGCGATGCGGTAACAAGAATTGCGTTGCACAGCCACAATTTGCTATGATGAACGCCTATTCCGGTGATTGGGGCCGCGCGTGACAGACGCTTCGCAGAAACAGTCTTCTCTCTTTCCGCAATTGGCCAGCACGAAAAGGCATATCGTCCTTCTGTCCGGTATGTCAGGTGCGGGACTTTCGACGGCGCTGAAATCTTTCGAAGATCTGGGCTATGAGTGCGTTGATAATCTGCGACTTAGCCTGATCCCGACTTTGATCGAAGATAAGAGCGTCGCGGGACGTGATCTGGCAATTGTCGTTGACACCCGCAACCCCGGCTTTTCCGTCGAAGAACTGCTATCCACCATCGAAACGCTGAGCAGCCGCCCTGACTTTGAAGTTAAGCTTCTGTTCCTCGAATGCTCGGACGAGGCCTTGCAGCAACGCTATACCGAAACGCGGCGCAGACACCCCATGGCCGTTGATCGCCCCGTAACGGATGGCATCCGCCGCGAACGCGAACTGCTTTGGCGTCTGCGCAACGGTGCGGATCAGGTGATTGACACATCCATTCTGTCGATACGCGACCTGCGCCGACAGGTCATGAACCATTTCAATACAAAGAACGCAACCGGTTTAACACTGTTTGTAACGTCATTTTCATACCGTCACGGCATTCCGCGTGAGGCAGATCTGGTATTCGATGTTCGCTTTCTGGCCAACCCGCATTGGGATACACGGCTGCGCCCCATGAGTGGTCTGGATGAAGATGTCGCCAATTATATTCGCCGCGATGGCGATTTTCCGTCCTTCATCGACCATATGACGCAATTGCTGACCCCCCTTCTGCCCCGCTATCAGCAAGAGGGGAAGAGCTATCTGACGATTGCCGTCGGTTGCACTGGCGGGCGTCATCGCTCGGTTTTCGTGGCTGAGCAATTGACCAACATCATCGCATCGCAGGGTTATATTGTCGGTGTCGGCCATCGCGACATGGATCGCGGACAGGTATCGGCCAAACAGTGAGAAGGAGAACGGCATGATTGGTATCGTTATCGTGACACACGGCAGGATCGGCGAGGAAATGCTGACCGCGCTGAACACCATAGTCGGGCCGCAGGAACAGGCCAGCGCTATCAGCATCGGCAACAATGACGATATGGAAAAATCGCGCGACGACATCATGCGCGCCATCACCGAGGTTAACACCGGGGCCGGCGTTATCCTGCTGACCGACATGTTTGGCGGCACACCCAATAATCTGGCCATTGCCGCCATGCCGCGCTCGCACGCCGTTGTGATGGCGGGCGTGAATATGCCCATGCTCGTGAAACTGGCCAGCATCCGCGAAACCACGCCCCTGATGGATGCCGTTCGCGAAGCGGAAATGGCAGGGCGCAAATACATACAATCCGTTTCCGACAATATCGTTTCAGCGACAGGTACGTAATGGAACCGCATTCCCCCGAGCATGTTGACGAATTGTGCATGATGGCCACCATTACAAACCAGCGCGGCCTGCACGCCCGCGCGGCAGCGCGACTGGTGCGCGAGGTTGAGCCGTTCGATGCCGAGGTTTTCGTCTGCAAAGACCAGATGCGCGTTTCGGCACGTTCCATCATGGGTCTGATGATGCTAGCCGCCAAGACCGGCACCATGATCCGCCTGATCGGCACCGGCAAACAGGCCGCCGAGGCCTTGCAGACCATCGCCGACCTTGTGAAACGGAATTTCGATGAAGAATAAGGCAGAAACATACACCGTCAAAGGCGTCAGCGTTTCACCGGGCATCGCCATCGGTCCCGCCTATATCATCGGCCAGCACGGCGTGCCTGTCCCTGAATATGCCCTGAAAGAAGATGAAATTGAAAAAGAGCTGAAGCGTCTGCAAAACGCGATCAGTAAAACGCAACGTCAATTGACGCAACTGAAGCAAAAAGCCGAAGGTATGGCCACGGGGTCAGAAGATATCATCCTTCTACTGGATGCCTATAAGGGGATGCTGGCGGGCTCGCGCCTGATCCGCGGCACGGAGGAGATGATCCGCAATGACCGCGTCAATGCGGAGTTCGCTTTGCAGCGTCAGATTGCAGCAATCAAGGCCAGCTTTGCGGAAATGGATGACCCCTATCTGGCGGCACGCGCAGATGACGTGGGCGAGGTTGGCTCACGCCTTATACGCCATCTGTTGCAACAACATTATAACCCCTTTGCAGATGTTGAACCGGGCAGCATCGTCATTGCGGACGAAGTGACGCCCGCGGACGCGGCGTTGATGAACCCGCATGATATCCCCGGTTTTGCGACCGTCCTCGGCGGTGCTGAAAGCCATGCAGCCGTTATGGCGCGTGCACTCGGTATGGCATCCGTCGCCGGCATGCCGGATTTGATGCACAATATTCAGAACGGTGACACTGTCATTCTGGATGGCCGCGAGGGGTTGCTGATCGCCCGCCCGGACAGTGCCACGCTGCAAAACTACAAACAGGAATTGGCCCGCAAGGTACGCGAAGATCGTAAGCTGATGGGATTAGCTGATAAACCATCCATTACGACAGATGGCACAGTTATCACGTTACAGGCCAATCTTGAACTGCCGCGTGATCTGGATATGGCTTTGGAAGTTGGCGCTGCGGGCGTCGGCCTGTTACGCACCGAATTTATGTTTATGAACAGGCCCAGCCTACCGGACGAAGACGAACAATATGAAGCGCTGAAGAAAATCGTGCAGCAACTGGACGGCAAGCCCCTGACCGTGCGCACGCTGGATGTTGGTGGTGAGAAGCTGGCAACAGCCTTTGGCGAGTCATTGGGTGAAAGCGTTAACCCGGCGCTGGGGTTGCGCGCGATCCGCATCGGCTTGCGCGAACCCAAACTTCTGGAAACGCAATTGGCCGCGATTGTGCGCGCTGCCGCCCATGGCCCTGTGCGTATCCTCATTCCCATGGTGTCTTCGGTTGGGCAAATCCGGCAGGTGCGCGAACATCTGATGCAGGTCGAACGCCGTTTGCACCGGCGCGGCGTAAAAATGCCTTCACATTTGCCGCCGCTGGGGGCCATGATTGAAATACCGTCTGCCGCGCTGAGCGCCGATGCACTGGCCCGCGTCTGTGATTTCTTTGCCATCGGCAGCAACGACCTGACCCAATACACATTGGCCATCGACCGCGGCGATGATCGCGTGGCGGAGCTTTACGACCCCTACCACCCTGCCGTCCTGCGCCTGATCCAGTTTACAGCAGCAGCTGGGTGGCGCGCCAATATCCCTGTCAGCCTGTGTGGTGAAATAGCAGGTGACCGCCGTGCGACTGCCCTGTTACTCGGTCTTGGCCTGCGTGAATTGTCGATGGGCGCGCTACGTCTGCCTGCCGTCAAACAGGAAATCCGCAATATGGGCATGCAAAAAGCCTCGCGGTTCGCGGAAAGGATCATGTCCTGCTCAGAAGACGCTGATATTCATGACCTGATTCGTAAGGGGATTGAGGAATACGAAGAACCAGCCAAAGTCGTCAGGCGCAAAAGTTAACGCTTTTTCCTTACAAAAAACCCTTAAATAGCAAGATTTTCTTGCTCCCTAATCACTTTTTAACCATCATTCGTTAAGTAAGGTAAACGAAGGCTTGGTCTTTGCTACAAAAACCAAGTTCTCTGGCGTTTGTAAGGAGTTATCCGTGGCAGAAGAGCATGACGAGGAAAAGCACGAAGGCGCGGAAGCTTCCCTAGATCCGCCCAAAGGCAAATCCAAAAAGATGCTGATCATTATCGCGGCGGCTGTCGGCCTTGTTCTGGTCGCGGGCGGTGGTGCAGCGTTCTTCTTTATGTCTCATAAGCCAACGCAGGACTCACCCGAAAAACAGGCGGCCAGCGCCGAAGAAAAGGCCAAGCCGGTTTATTATTCGCTGGGCGATCTACTCGTGAACCTAAGCGGTGAAGGCAAACACCCGAATTTTCTCAAGGTGAAGATCAGCCTTGAACTGGCGGATGAAAAAGATCTGCCGCTGATGGACTCCATCAAACCGCGCATTATCGATAATTTCCAGGTTTACCTGCGCGAACTGCGCGTGGATGACTTGCGCGGCTCAGCCGGCATGTATCGTTTACGTGAAGAGCTATTGATGCGCGTTACCGAAGCGGCCCAGCCGGTTCGTGTGCGCGACGTACTATTTCAAGAAATGCTGGTACAATAAGCGTGTAACGCAAGGGTGCGACAATGGCAGACACGCCTGAAGTGGAGATGAGCGAAGAAGAAAGGATGGCCGCCGAATGGGCGGCCGCTGACGCTGCCGAAGAAGAAGGCGGCGGCAGTACTGCGCGCGTCCTGTCACAAAACGAAATCGACAGCCTGTTGGGCTTTGGCGACGGCGGTCCGAGCGCGCAAGACAATTCCGGCATCATGGCGCTTATCAACAGCGCGCTCGTCAACTACGAACGCCTGCCGATGCTCGAAGTTGTCTTCGATCGTCTGGTGCGCATGATGTCAACAAGCCTGCGTAATTTCACGTCTGACAACGTAGAAGTCAGTCTGGACCAAATCACATCGGTACGTTTCGGCGATTATCTGAACTCCATCCCCCTGCCCGCCATGTTGACCGTGTTCAAGGCGGAAGAGTGGGATAATTCCGGCCTGATGACCATCGATAGCGCGATGATCTATTCGATCGTCGACGTGTTGCTGGGTGGGCGTCGCGGCACCGCCGCCATGCGTATTGAAGGCCGCCCTTACACCACTATTGAACGCAATCTGGTTGAACGTCTTGTCCGCGTTGTTTTGGCCGATATGTCCGGCGCATTTGACCCGTTGTCGCCCGTCACGTTCCGTTTCGACCGCCTAGAAACCAATCCGCGCTTTGCCACCATTGCCCGTCCGGCAAACGCCGCCGTTCTGGCCAAACTACGCATTGACATGGAAGACCGCGGCGGCCGCATCGAAATACTGATCCCCTACGCGACACTCGAACCTATTCGCGAACTGCTGTTGCAGATGTTCATGGGTGAAAAGTTCGGGCGCGACACGATTTGGGAAACCCACTTGGGTAACGAACTTTTGATGACCGACATGCATATGCGCGCGGTTCTGGATGAAGTCACCCTGCCTCTGCATGAAATTATGAGCTGGAAGCCCGGTTCGCAATTGATGTTGAACGTAAAGGCGGATGACCTGGTCGCACTGCGCGCAGGTGACACGACCCTGTTCCGCGGCCGCATGGGGTCAATCAACAACAAAATCGCGGTCAAGGTTGAAGAAGTCACCTTGCACAAGGAAGAGGATTGAGCATGATGGAATGGATCCGCGCTCTGCTTGATGTTATTCTGATCGGCATGGTCGGCGTTGGGCTGGCGCAGGTGGCACGCCTGATCAAGCATCTGACAGGCCTGCGCGAAGGTCGCATTGAAATGGAACGCTTTGTGCACGAATTCAACGCAACAGTCATTCGCGCCGAGGCGGGCATCAAGGGACTAAAGCAAGCAGCACGCGACAGCGGTGATGATCTTGAAAAGCTGGTTGATAAAGCCCTGCAAGTGCGTGATGAACTAAGCTTCATTGTCGAAAGCGCCGACCAGATTGCTGAGCGCCTGAGCCAGTCCGCCACGAACGCGGTTCGCCCGGCGGTCCCTGCGACAGAAGTGAAGCAAGCGGCAAAGCCTGCGGCACCGCCGCCGTTGCCGCCCGGCACGGAGACTGAAAAGTCGGCTAAAAAAGAAGCCGCTCCGGCGTCAAAAGCTGAGCAGGAATTGATGCAAGCTTTGAAAAAGCTGAATTGAGGCGAACATGTTGCGGTTTTTAACAAGCCCACGTTTCTATTTCCCCGTTGTCATTGCGCTTGCGTTGACTATTGTCGGGCTGAGCGTTGATGACTTTTGGTCGAGCGTATCAAGCGGTAGGTTGTTTGCGCCGCAAGCACGCGCTGAAACCGCGGCCAGCAAGGCTGCCGCAGCGCCGCCTGAAACAGCGCCCAAAACTGACCAGACCGCCGCGCCGGCTCCAGCTAGCGCACCTAATCCGCCCGCTGTTGACGCAGGCGCAGGCTCGCCCGACAGCCTGATCGGCGCACCCCCGCCGCCCGACGAAGAAAAATCCGCTGCTGAAATCGAAGTGTTGAAACAGCTTTCGCAACGCCGCGATAAATTGGAGCTACGCGCCAAGGAACTGGATCAACGCGAAGCCCTCATCAAAGTTGCCGAACAGCGTGTTGACCAGAAGATCCATGAAATGGAGGTGCTACGTCAGCAATTATACACCATGGTTAACCAGGTCAGCGAGGCACAGGCCGCGCAGTTGGATAATCTGGTCAAGATTTACGAGACCATGAAACCCGAAGAAGCAGCTAAGATTTTCGAAAGTCTGGACATGCCGGACCTTTTGAATGTGATCAAACGCATGAAGCCCAAGAGCACAGCACCCATCATGGCCAAAATGGCGCCGGAAAAGGCCCGGGAAATTACCGTCGCCCTGACGCGGCAAGACCAGTTGCCCGAAGTGAAGTAATACGGGTATGATGCGCCGCTTGGTGCAACCCCCTGTATGACGCTATGTCCCTTTTGTCCGGTATCTATCACCTGCTGACCGACCTTGCTGCCCCTGTCATCAAGGTATATCTGAATCGTCGCATGCAGAAGGGGCGCGAAGACCCCGAACGGTTTCCTGAACGGTTGGGACAACCATCGAAACAACGCCCCACGGGCCGGTTGATCTGGTGCCATGGTGCCAGTGTAGGCGAGGCGAACGCGCTCCTAATACTCATCGAACGACTGCGGCAGATGGTGCCACATATCAACATTCTGATGACAACAGGAACAGTTACATCCGCCAAACTGATGCAGGACCGCTTGCCGCCGGGCGTCATCCACCAATATATGCCTGTTGACCGCATGCCCTATGTGCAGAATTTCCTGCGCCACTGGCGCCCCGACCTCGTGTTATGGACCGAGTCTGAAATCTGGCCGAACATGCTGGCTAGCATTCATAAAATCGGCATCCCTGCCGTCCTGTTAAACGGGCGCATGTCTGAAAAATCTTTTCATAACTGGAAGCGCTGGCGCAGTTGGACAACCGAACTGCTGGGCGGGTTTCGTCTGGCCCTGACGCAAACCGAAGATGAACGCAGCCGCTTTACGGCCCTTGGCATCAAATCAGCGCACTGTATCGGCAACATGAAATATGCCGCCAAACCCCTGCCCTGCAATGAACGTGATTTAGAGCCGTTGCGGCAGCAAATCGGGAACCGCCCTGTATGGCTGATGGCTTCCACGCATCGTGGCGAGGAGGAGATTGCACTGCAGACACATGCGGCGCTACGCAAGAACTTTCCGGAATTACTGACCATTATCGCGCCACGTCACGCAGTACGCGGTGGCGAGATCGCGCAACTGTGCGAAAAGTCAGGTATTAAATCCGTGCGCCGGTCAACCCATGAACCGCTAACGCCGGAAACACAAATTTTTGTTGGCGACACGATGGGTGAAATGGGCCTGTTCTATCGTCTGTCACCCGTTATGGTTATGGGCGGTTCTTTTGTACCGCATGGCGGGCATAATCCCATTGAACCGGCCTTGCTGGGTTGCGCCATTATTCTGGGGCCAGAGATGTTTAATTTCACGGCCATATTGTCAGAGTTCAAACAGCACGAAGCCGCCTTGCTCCTCAACCACGCGAACGAATTGCCCTATTGCATTACGCGCCTGCTGAACAACCAGCCCGAACGCGAACGCATGGTGCAAAACGCCCACATATTGGCAGACGATAAGCAGCATGTCATTGACCGTATCATCGATTTGTTGCGTCCCATTATCGCTGAGATTGATTATCCTGAAAGAACGCGGGACGCATCATGAATACACCCGCTTTCTGGTTCAGTAAGCCTTCGTTTTTGCAAAACGTCCTGAGCCATGCACTCATGCCCATCGGCGAGGTTTATAGGCTAGTCGGGATTCTTCGTCTCACACTGACAATACCCTATCGGGCACGCATCCCTGTTATATGCCTCGGCAATATTGTGGCGGGCGGATCTGGCAAAACACCGACTGCGATTGCCATCGCGGCACTGTTACAAAAGAATGGACAACGCCCTGTCTTTGTCTCACGCGGGCATGGCGGACGTGAAAAAGGGCCTTTGCGCGTTGACCCCGCACAACATACCGCGGCTGATGTCGGGGATGAACCGCTACTTCTTGCGCGCACCGCCCCTGTTTACATTGCGCGCCACAGAGCCAGCGCCATACGCGCCGCCGAAGCTGATGCGCTAAACCCCACGCATATAATTCTGGATGATGGGTTACAAAACCCGACCTTTGTTGCGTCAACCTCTCTGTTGGTTATCGACGCAGCCACGGGGTTTGGCAATGGTCGTTTGATACCCGCAGGCCCACTGCGCGAAAGATATACTGATGTGCGGTCACGCATAAACGGCGTTGTAATTATTGGTGATGGTCAGCCCCCGCTGCCGGAAACAGATGGTTTGCCGCAATATCGCGCCGCCCTTGCGCCGCAAACGGTGACTATAAAGGCCGAGCGTTATCTGGCGTTTGCAGGCATTGGACATCCGGATAAATTCTATCGCACCTGCCGCGCGTCAGGGCTGAATATAGTCGCAACGCAAAGCTTTGCAGATCATCATCCCTATAACCGCGCAATACTGGAAAAATTGTTACAGACAGCTCAGAGCTTGAACGCGACCCTGTTGACAACAGAAAAAGACATGGCACGCATCCCGGCCGATTTACACGGGCAGATCGCTACACTCGGCGTACATTTGTCGTTCAAGGATGATGTGGTGCGGTTGCTGCATACCCTGGCCTAATATAATCCACTAATCGTCGGCACGAACCTGCTTCTTGCCATCGTAGAATTCTACCGACAACACATCGCCTTTGCTGATCTGTTGCGCTGCGGTCACAACCTGCCCCGACGCGTTCTGCACCAGCGCATAGCCACGCCCCAGCACCGCACGGGGCGACAGATGACGCAGGGATACATCCATTTTCTCAAACCGGATCTGGTGTTTATGCAAAACATCACGCATGGCGGCCTGTTGGCGCGTCATCAATCCCACCAACCGTTGCGCCGCTACTTGCACAACGTCGCGCGGATGACGCAGCCGCCCTGCATATTCACGCAACAATCCACGACGACGGTCCATAAAGACAAGCAATGCGTTTTGCAATCTGTCTGCACGTTCATCCAGTCTTTGCGCCAACGGTTCCAACGCGCGCGCCGGGTCGCCCAGCGCCCGTGATAACAGGTGAATACGCTCACGACGTTCGACAAGCATACGACGCATGGATTGTTGTGCCCGTGCATCCATACCTGCCAGTTGTTGCAACAGGTCGGCGCGCACAGGCACTGCTATTTCTGCCGCCGCCGTTGGCGTAGGCGCGCGCCTGTCGGCGGCAAAGTCGATCAGTGTCGTATCCGTTTCATGCCCAACGGCAGAGATGATGGGGATACCGCTGGCTGCCGCCGCACGCACAACAACTTCTTCGTTAAACGGCATTAAATCTTCGACGGACCCGCCACCACGCGCCACGATCAAAATATCTGGACGGCGCAGCCCCGCCGCATTCGACGTTGCGGGCATAGCGTTAAACCCGGTAATGGCGGCGGCAATTTGCCCGGCAGCAACTTCGCCCTGTACGGCAACCGGCCACAATAAAACACGGCGTGGAAATCTGTCCGCCAACCTGTGCAGAATATCGCGAATGACTGCACCCGTGGGTGATGTCACAACGCCGATGACTTCAGGCAGAAATGGCAAAGCCCGCTTACGCGATTCATCGAACAGGCCTTCGGCGGCCAGTTTCTTTTTGCGTTCCTCCAGCATCTTGAGCAACGCGCCGATACCCGCCAGTGCCATACCTTCGACAACCATCTGGTATTTCGACTGCCCGGGGTAGGTTGTCAGATGGCCGGTACACACGACCTCCATCCCCACCGCAGGCTTTACCGCGAGCTTGCCCACCTGCCCGCGCCAACATACAACAGACAAAACAGCTGTTTCGTCCTTTAACGTCATATAAACATGGCCACTGCTGTGCACTTTGCAATCCGATATCTCGCCACGTACGCGCACAAGGCCAAAGGTTTCCTCCACCGTCTTTTTCAAACGGCGCGATAAGTCGCCCACACTATATTCCGGCAAATTGCTGCCGGGGCGCGGGGTATCAAACAGACTTGGCGAGCTGGGTGCTGTGGTTTTGTTCATCCACCCACCCTAGCGGCTTTTGCCGTAAAAAGCGAGATAGGCCATATGCCGCCATGGGTTGCCGTGGGCCCGTGATTGTTGTAGGAATCCACATCAGTTTATAGCCCCTGTTCCGTTGGAGGTCCCATGTCCGTTCGCGTTTCTATCAATGGTTTTGGCCGTATCGGCCGTCTGGTTTTGCGCGCCATTTTTGAATCCGGCCGCAAGGATGTCGACGTTGTCGCCATCAACGACTTGGCCGACGCGCACACCAATGCCCATTTGTTGAAGTACGACTCGGTGCATGGCCGCTTTCCCGGCGACGTGCAGGTTGACGGCAATGACCTGATTATCAACGGCCATCGCGTCAAGGGGCTGCAGGTTGCCGACCCGACCAAACTGGGCTGGGGTGATCTGAACATCGACGTCGCCATGGAATGCTCGGGCCGTTTCACCAAGCGCGCCGATGCGGGGCAGCATTTGCAAGCTGGGGCCAAGAAGGTTTTGATCTCTGCCCCCGCGACGGATGAAGATATCACGGTCGTCTATGGCGTTAATCACGGCGCGTTGAAGGCAGAACACACCATTGTGTCGAACGCGTCCTGCACCACAAATTGCCTGGCCCCTGTCGTCGCCACATTGCATAAGGTCATCGGCGTTGATCACGGCTTCATGACCACCATTCATTCCTATACCGGCGACCAGCGTACCGTTGACACGATGCACAGCGATTTGCATCGCGCCCGTGCCGCCGCGTTGAATATGATCCCAACATCGACGGGTGCGGCCAAGGCCATTGGCAAGGTGTTGCCCGACCTGAAGGGCAAGCTGGACGGTTCATCCATCCGCGTGCCGACCCCCAATGTCTCGGTCGTCGATTTCAAGTTTGTGGCCAAGCGTGCGACATCAGTTGATGAAATCAATAACGCCATCAAGGCCGCCGTTGCCGGTGAATTAAAGGGCGTTCTGGGCGCTTATGCGGAACCGCTGGTGTCAACAGACTTTAACCACGACGCGCATTCTTCCATCTTTGCCTTGAATGAAACCAAGGTGATTGATGGCACCTTTGCCCGCGTTCTTAGCTGGTACGACAATGAATGGGGCTTCTCAAACCGCATGGCGGATACGGCAGTGGCCATGAAGGCGGCGAAGTAAGCGCACCACCTTATTTGCTGAAGACGATCCTGCGCGCGCCAAAGAAGTTGAAAAACATGCCCGCGCAGGTTCCACCCATCAGCCCCAAAACGGGGTATTGGTAAACCAGCGGCACATTGTGCGTCAGCAGACTGAATGTTCCGCGGTTCAACACCAGACCAACCAGACAGACGGCAGCAAAACGCGACCATTCGTCGCGCAGGCTGCGCTGCGACTTACCACGGAACGTAAAGACGCGGTTACCGAACCACGTGAATGTAACCGTGAACGGGAAGGAGAACAGCGCACTGCAATCGTGATTAAAGCCGAAAACATCCAGCGCCAGATGAAACAGCGCGACATCCAGAAAGAAGCCCAAGCCACCAATGGCGCCGAACTTCATGAACTGGATAAAAGTCGCCTTATGCGTGTCGATTAACTTACGCATACGCGCGGTTATCCGTGTTGTTCCGGCTGCACGGCCGGAACATTCAGATAACGCATACGCTTCATTTCACGACGACCACGCGTCACTGTGTCGAGGACCAGACCGCAGCTAAGGCTGAGGAACGACAGGATCATCAACCCCATCGATAACACCGCCGTCGGCAAACGCGGCACAAGGCCAGTGTCAAAAAAATCAATCACAATCGGGATAATCAGGCCCGTTGACACAAGCGCCAACAAGATAGCCAGCAGGCCAAAGAACTGCATCGGGCGCTCTTCTTTCACCAGCACGATGATCGTCCACAAAATGCGGAAACCGTCGCGGAAGGTACTGAGTTTGCTGACTGAACCCGGTGGGCGGTCCTTGTAGGGGGTTTCAACCTCGGCGGTCGGCATACGCAGCTCCAGCGCATGCACCGTCAATTCGGTTTCCGTTTCAAAACCGGCGGCCAGAGCCGGGAAGCTTTTCACATAACGGCGCGACATGACGCGGTAGCCGGACAGCATATCCTTAAACCGGTTGCCAAAGGTCCATGCGACCATGCTGGTCAACAGCCAGTTACCGAAGCGATGCCCCGGACGATAGGCTTCCTGAATCTGTGTCGTGCGCGCACCATTGACCATGTCCAGCTGTTCGTTGCGCAGCATCGCGATCATGCGCGGGGCGGACGGCGCATCATACGTCGCATCACCATCCACCAGCACATAAATGTCGGCCTCGATATCCGCAAACATGCGGCGAACGACATTCCCTTTGCCCTGCAGGCGTTCGGTGCGGACAATGGCACCCGCAGCGCGCGCAACCTCGACCGTCTTGTCACGCGAGTTGTTGTCGTAGACATAAATCTTTGCCTGCGGCAATGCATCGCGAAAATCCTCGACCACGCGAGCTATGGCGGCTTCTTCATTATAGCAGGGTACGAGTACTGCGATCTCGGTCATGGGGTTCTCACACGTTCAACGGGGCACAAATCCAGATTACCACTAGGATAAAGACGATCCAGAACCTTTTGGCAAGCCCGCCATGACGGCCGCAGGTTGAAATAAGACAACGCGTCATCGGCAAAGTGATGCTGCCATGGCGTTACCATGATCATCAGGCGGCCTTTGTGGCTGTCGACCTTGTCATGAATAAGGCGGTTAATGCCCTTATTTTCATCGGGACTGGAAAAATTGCTTTGTATCCGGACAAAGGTAACATCGGGCGGAAATAACGGGATAACGTGGGAAAACGGGTCAAACCCCGCCATCAAGACCATCAGGTTCGATGTGTTGCCAAGGGGTGGAATATCAGCCTCAACCGCGTGATCGAGCCACCCCTGATGCCGCCCCCAGTTACCGCCTTGTATGGAGCAGGCAATAATGCCCAGTATGAACAAGCTGGCCACCTGCCGCGTCGCAATCCTAAGCGGCAGTAAATCGATCGCCAGAACGATAAGCAGCGGCGCGAGCATCTCAAGCGGCACGGCGTAGCGATAAACGCAAAACATCACAAGCCATACGAAATAACTTATCGCCACCATCGTCATCAGGTACGGCGCAACGGCAGCCTGCCCAACGCCATCGGCGCGGGCGCGATCCTTGCCGAAGATCAGGCGCAAAATAACACCGAGCGGCAACAGGATGTAAAGCGCCAGCAACCGCCAGTCACGCCATTCAATCTCACCCACGCGGTAGGGGCTGTCCGTGAACACCCATGGGAACAGCAGAAAATCATGCAAGCTGCGTGTTACAAATTGTGTGTCGCGGGCACTGGACAACGGCGCAAGGGGCGATTTGAAGATCTGATTAAAATAGGGGAACAGCGGGCTGCCGAAATGCGTTTGCAGGAAATGTGCCCAATGCCCCAGCGCGAGCGCAACACCTGCTAAAACGCCAAGGCCAAAGCCAAAAGCAATCAACACACGCCGCATCAACGGGCCACGCATGGCAACAATCGCCCCGCATAGACCGACGCAGAAAGTGACGCTGGGTAGTTTTAACCCCATCATTGCGCCCGCGGGCAGGCCAAAAAGAAGCGCCAGCAGAATGGCGCGCCACCATGCGGTACTGAATAACTGCCCCTGATAACGTAGCAGCAGCAAGGCTGACGTAAATACGCCCAGACTGGTTATATTATCGCCGAAATTAGTGCCGATAAGGGCGATACCGCCGCCGCCCAACATTCCCATTAAGGCAAGCACGGCGGACACAATAACTTTCTGCCGCGTGTTGTTGATAACCAGCGCGGCATAGCACAGCATAAAAAGAAGGCTGTAATTTATCCCTTGTACAGCCCCCAGAATGAAGGCAGCCACACGCGCAGGCACATGCGTTGCGAGCAGATAATAGGGAACATCAAGTGTCGGGTTATAAAACCACGGTGTTTGCGAGGGCAGCAGGTCAACATCATACCGGCCATTCAGAAAGGCGTACGCGTTATACCAGTGGTAATTACGCAAATCCCAGTTCGCGTCCTGCCCTAACCAGAGCGCGAGCACGCCAAAGAAGAACGGCATCGCAAAAAGGAAAAACAACGCCAGTTTACGCGCGCGGTGTCCACGCGGCGGCATAAGAAGAATCGTCTCAAAAGAGCTGTTATTTTGAAAAGCTGGAATCATGCAGGAGTTTGAACATTCTTCTCGTTCACGATCAAGAAATTGTTATATTGTTGCCTGTTCGCCAGTGCGAAAGGGCATCCTTGACCCCTTGCCCGGAAAATAGTCCCTTAGGGGCCGGAGATTTTGAATGTTTGCCTCAGCCATATACGATACAGCCACGCATACAGCACCCGTACCCGCACTGGACCGCAGCCCATCCGGCGCGTTCAAAGTTGGGTCAGATGCCCACAAACGCGCGTTCTGTAGCGTACTGATCGACGTATTCGACCCCTATAAGCCGTCCGTTCTGGCATGGCCAAAATTATCAGCGGATGCAGAAAAACGCCTGACTTCACTGCCGTTCTGGAACATCGCTGTTCAAACAGAGGGGTTTGCATCATCACGCATGCAGGCCATGGCCGACACCATTGTTGACCCGACGATCAAAGAAGCACTGTCGCTCAACGCCTTTGAAGAAGGCAGGCATAAGCTCGTCATCCGCAACATGCTGCGCTTCTATGGCATTCCGTTGCAGGAAGAAAAACCTTACAGCACACCACAGAATGCCGAAGCCCTGTTTATCCGCACCGGCTATGGAGAGTGTTTTGACAGCTTCTTTGCCTTTGGTCTTTTCAAGCTGGCGAAGGACTCCGGCTACTTTCCATCGGAACTTATCGATGTGTTCGAACCGGTGGTTCAGGAAGAAGCACGTCACATTATGTTCTTCGTCAATTGGGTCGCATGGAATGCAGCCAACAAACCGTTTTTTGCGCGCCTGTGGTTCCGCATGCGTTGCCTGTACGCCCTGGGGCGCGCCGCCTTTAACCGTTTGAGCCTGGCCAGCGCGGCAGAAGACCACGGCAAAAGCAGCCATAACTTTGTTGTCGTCGGCGGTGAAACGCTGACGATGGGCCTGACCCCGCGCAAACTCATTGAAACCGCATTGGCCGAAGATACGCGGCGCATGGCACCGTTTAATCCGCATTTGTTGCGTCCGAAGATCATGCCGTTTCTCGCAAAACTCATCCTACCCTTCCTACCCTAACCAGAGAGGTTGCTATGCGTATTGGTGTTCCAAAAGAAATCAAAGTGCATGAATATCGTGTCGGCATGACCCCCGATGCTGTGCGCGAGATGACATCCGGCGGACATCAGGTTACCGTTCAAACGGGCGCAGGCGAAGGTATTGGCCTGAGCGATGACGCCTATCGCGCCGCTGGCGCCAAGATCGCCAACGACGCGGCCAGCATTTTTGCCGACGCGGACATGATCGTCAAAGTCAAGGAACCGCAATTGCCGGAATGCGCCATGCTGCGCCCCGGTCAAATCTTGTTCACCTATTTGCATCTGGCGCCGGATCCGGCACAGGCCGAAGCGCTTTTGAAATCCGGCTGTATCGCGATTGCATATGAAACCGTGACGGACGCACAAAATCGCCTGCCCCTGCTGGCACCAATGTCAGAAGTCGCCGGACGCATGTCCATCCATGCGGGCGCACATTTTCTGGAGAAGGCGCATGGCGGGCGTGGCGTGTTGCTGTCCGGCGTGCCGGGCGTTGCTCCGGCCAAGGTTGTTGTTATCGGCGGCGGCGTTGTCGGTTCAAACGCGGCGGCTGTTGCTGTCGGCATGGGCGCGGATGTCACAGTACTGGATAAATCCCTGCCCCGGTTGGCGCAACTGGATTCCATCTATCAGGGCCGCCTGCACACCATCTATGCGACAGCGGGCGCGATTGAGGAGCAAGTTTTGGCCGCCGACCTTGTTATCGGTGCGGTCCTAATACCGGGGGCAGCAGCGCCCAAGCTTGTCACACGCAACCATATCAGCCGCATGAAAAAGGGTGCCGTTATTGTGGACGTCGCTATCGATCAGGGTGGCTGTGTTGAAACCGCGCGCCCGACAACGCATACGGAGCCAGTCTACACGGTTGACGGCATTATCCACTACTGTGTCGCCAATATGCCGGGCGCCGTTGCGCGCACTTCAACCTTTGCACTGAACAATGCCACGCTGCCTTACACGCTGGCGCTGGCCAACAAGGGTTGGAAGCAGGCTCTGGCCGATGATGCAGGTTTCCGCAACGGCTTGAATGTCGCGAACGGCACCATCACGCATCCGCATGTTGCTGAGGCGCTGGGCAAAACCTATACGGCTTTTGCAGCCTGAGCCGTTCAGTATTTGCGCACCAGCCCCACAAGCTTGCCCTGCACGCGGACATTATCTGCCGGCAGCAAGCGGGTTTCGTACCGGCTGTTGGCCGGTATAAGGGCGATCTTACCCGCGCGACGTTCGATGTATTTCAGGGTTGCTTCGCTTTCATCGACCAGCGCCACGACAATTGCGCCGTTTTCAGCCGTGTCGCATTTACGGATAACGACATGGTCACCATCCATGATCCCGGCCTCGATCATCGAGTCACCCGCAACTTCCAGCGCGTAATGTTCTGATGCATCCCCTACCCCACGGCGTGACGCCAGCAATCCGGCAGGCACATCGATTTGCGTTGAGGGATCGCGTAACGCCTCAATCGGCGTGCCAGCCGCAATACGCCCATACAAGGGTAGGCTAAGGCTCGACGCAGCAATAACAGCGGCCGATGGAGTTTCTGCGGGAACCGCACGGCTGCTCGCCTTTTTCCCTGTATCCAGCCCATCCGGCAGTTTGAGGATTTCTAACGCGCGTGCGCGATGCGGCAGGCGTTTGATGAACCCGCGTTCCTCCAGCCCTGTAATCAGACGGTGAATGCCGGATTTGGAACGCAGCCCGAGTGCTTCCTTCATTTCATCGAATGAAGGTGGCACGCCGTCCTTGTCCAGATGGTTACGGATAAGAACAAGCAAATCTTTCTGTTTGCGTGTGAGCATAGTATCAGCTCCAAGAAGAACAAAACATGAATGTTCTACTTTAGTTCGCATGGTCGGTCAACAAAAAATTGCGCTGCGCTGCGGGAACAGGTTAAATGGCGACCTTCATCTCAATTCTCCGGAACAACCATGTCCATCGACCTGAAAACAGTCCAACGCATCGCCCATTTGTCCCGCCTGAAAATACCGGATACCGAATTGCAACAGGTGCAAGGCGAACTGAACAAGATCCTGGCCTGGGTTGAGCAGTTGAACGAAGTGAATGTGACGGGCATTGAACCTCTGGCAAACGTCAATGACGAAGCGTTGCGCGGCCGCGACGACGTCATCAATGACGGTGGCAAAGCGGCGGATATTCTGGCCAATGCTCCCGCCAAGACGGCCGACTTCTTCACTGTGCCCAAGGTTGTTGAATAACCCCCTTCTGCACAACACACCTGTTTCTATTGGATATCCCATGACAAAGCTGACCAACCTGACCATGACCGAAGCCCTGAAAGGGCTTTCCAGCAAGGCCTTCACCGCAACGGAACTGACCAAGGCGCATATCGACGCCATGCAGACCGAAGTCGCACGCGGCACAAAAAGTTATATCACTGAAACGCCGGAGCTCGCACTGGCGCAGGCCAGCGCCGCCGACGCACGTTATACCAAGGGCGATGCGCGCGCCATGGACGGGTTGCCCATCGGCATGAAGGACCTGTACTGCACCAAGGGTGTGCGCACAACGGCGGCCAGCAAGATCCTGGACAATTTTGTGCCGACTTATGAGTCAACCGTATCGCAGAAACTGTTCGATGCCGGTTGCGTGATGCTGGGCAAAACAAATCTGGACGAATTCGCCATGGGTTCCACCACGATTACCAGCGCCTATGGCACCAGCATTAATCCATGGTCGGGCAAAGATCCGGCACGTGCCAACCGCCAGTTGGTGCCGGGCGGGTCGTCGGGCGGTTCATCCGCCGCCGTCGCCGCACGCATCGCCATGGCTGCAACTGCAACCGATACGGGCGGCTCGATACGTCAACCAGCCTCACTGACCGGTACGGTCGGTATTAAACCGACCTATGGCCGTTGCTCACGCTGGGGTATTGTAGCTTTTGCCTCCTCGCTAGATCAGGCAGGCCCAATGACACGTTCGGTTGAAGATGCGGCTTTGATGCTGCGCGAAATGTCAGGTTATGACCCGAAGGATTCCACTTCGGCCAACAAGGCAGTCCCCGATTTCACCGCCATGTGCGGGCAGTCGATCAAGGGCATGCGCATCGGCATTCCGCGCGAATACCGCATTGACGGCATTGACCCGGAAGTCAACGCGCTGTGGCAAAAAGGCGCCGATATGCTGCGTGATGCGGGCGCTGAAATCATCGATATCAGCCTGCCGCACACCAAATACGCCTTGCCCGTTTATTACATCATCGCTCCGGCAGAAGCGTCATCAAACCTCGCACGTTATGATGGCGTGCGTTTTGGCGTGCGCGTCGAAGGCGAAGGCCTGAACGGCATGTATGAAAACACGCGTGGCGCGGGTTTCGGCAAGGAAGTGCGTCGTCGTATTCTGATGGGCACCTATGTCCTGTCTGCCGGTTATTATGACGCTTATTACCTGAAGGCGCAGCGTGTCCGCCGTTGCATTCGCAACGACTTCGACACAGCCTTTGCAAAATGCGACGCCATTCTGACACCCGCCTCCCCCTCAACCGCGTTTGGCATTGGCGAGAAGATGGACGACCCCATCCAGATGTATCTGGAAGACGTCTTCACAGTGACCTTGAACCTGGCCGGTTTGCCCGGCATTTGCGTGCCCGTCAGCCTCGCACAAAACGGTTTGCCGTTCGGGTTGCAATTGGTTGGCCGGGCCTTTGACGAAGAAACATTGTTCAAGGCAGCATCTGCGCTTGAGAAAGCCGCAAGCTTCACCGCCCTGCCGCCGATGGTGGCCGCTTAATCCACTTCAAACACAACGGCCTGCGGATGCTGACGCAATATGCCGCCGTGCCATTGATGTGGTTTGAGCACGGATGTGTCACCCAAAAGCAGGCGTGAAAGCTCCTTGACGGCATAATCAATCGGTACGGACCAATCCCCCGGTCGCATCTGCCGGAAAAGGCGCATGGTCGGGTACCATGGCGTGTCGGCGCGCCCCAGCATCCATCGCCAGTCTGGGTCGAAGGGCAGCAGCAACCACACAGGCCGCCCCATCGCGCCCGCCAGATGCGCGACCGATGTATCAACCGTGACGAGCAGGTCCAGTTTGGTCATCAATCCAGCCGTGTCGGCATAGTCGCCCAGATACGCATCGACATCCAGCAATGGATAGGATGACGCGCTTATATCCGCTTTCGCCCTGCCTTTTTGCAACGAGACACCATAACCGGCCCCCACCCGCAGCAGTGGCACGAGTTCCGCGAAGGGCACAGAACGATTGCGGTCGTTGAGATGATCCGGGTTGCCTGCCCAGACAAAACCAATACGGGGTTCAGCCACGCCTTGCAGGTGCTGTTCCCATGGTTTGACCCACGCTTCATCAGCCGAAAGATAGGGTTTGAAAACCGGAATATCGTCCAGTGTTCCGCCGAACAAGGGTGGCAGGCTCATCAAACGCAATCGCGCATCGGCCTGCGGTACGGGTTCATCCAATGACAAAATATGGATGTCCGGCAGATTATGGCGCAGCAACCGGACAAGCGGTGGGGTTACCTGCAAGGTAATAGTCTTGGCTTTCAGGCGTAGAAGCGGAATATAGCGCAAGAATTGCAGCGCATCCCCCATCCCCTGATCTTCATGCAGCAGCAAATGCCCAACAGGCTGCCCCTGCCATAGCGGCACATGTTGGAAACGCTGATCCATATCGCCGCGCTTTTCCCATTTGCACCAACCTTCGGCAAAGTCGCCGATTTGCAGATGAGCCATTGCCGCCATGCTCCATAACTCATGATTATGCGGACTGCGCGCGCAGGTTCTTTCAAAATAACGCAACGCTTCTTCGGGATATCCAGCAGACTTCAGGATGTTCCCCAGCGTTTGCAGCATCATGTCCGGTGCTTCGCTTTCTATACGGCGCATGACCGCGTGCGATTTCTGCAAATCACCCAACGCGTATAGCAAAAGCGCATAATTACCCAGAAATTTAAGATCATCGGGACGTAGAGCAACCGCGCGTTCATGACACAGGCGCGAGCGTTCCAATTCCTTCTTCTCGCGCCACAGAAAACCGGCCATATCCCAAGCCTCGGCAAAGACCGGATCGATGGCAACCGCCTGTTCTGCTGAATAAAGCGCATCATCGCGACGCCCCAGAATACGCAGGATCAAACAACGGTTATGCCAGGCCATGGCCATGTTGGGGTTGGCCCCCAACGCAGCCTCAACCAGCCCCAGCGCCAGTTCTTCATTCCCCTTTTGATGGGCAATGATCCCCAACATATGCAGGGCATCCGGATGATGCGGGTCAGTGGCAATCACCTGTTTGTACAGGACAGCCGCTTCATCCACCGATCCTTTCTGATGCAATGCGAAGGCGCGATTAAGCAGGTCAGACGTCATATCAACCGTTACTGGTGTAAGGGGTCTTAAATTTATTTAATGACTATTGCAAAATATTAGTTAACATAAAACAGTGCACTTTAGAGTAAGGTACAAATATCAGACGCCCTTCCTACCACGCACCTTGCACGGGGTTACGCATGATCATGTTCGGTCAGGCCAAGAAAGATGTCGATGTCATTGATTCCTCGGTAGTTGAGAAGGTCCTCGTCGGAATCAACCAACAGGTCAGCCGATTGGCTATCCTGCTGACCGATATAGTCGGCAATGCCGAAAACATTACCAAGGAAAGCGAAGCAGGCAGCAAAAGCGCCGAAGAATTGCTGGGGTTGGCTCAGGAGTTTTCAAGCAAGACCAAAAACCTTTCGCAAGAAATGCAGCAGGTAGCCGGCACAATCGCCGTCGCTGCCGCCAGCCTTGATGTATCCAGTGAAAAAATCCGCATATCCCTGTCCAAAACGGAAAAGCTGATTGGTTCAGTCCGGTCTGCCGAAACTCTATTATCCAGTCTTGAAACATCACTTCAATCAGCCAGTCAGACATCCAAGGAAATTCGGTCGATTGCTAAACAGACCAACCTGCTGGCCCTTAATGCCACCATCGAGTCCGCCCGCGCGGGGGAAATGGGGCGCGGCTTTGCCGTCGTTGCAGGCGAAGTTAAAACGCTCGCCAATAAAACAAAAACGGCAACCGAGGAAATAGACCGGGCATTGGAACAGATTACCGGTGCCGCACGCAGTTTGATTGTACAGGGGGCTGAGAACGCCAAGATTGCCACCGATGTTTCCAGTGACACGTCCACCATCATCCAGATGACCGCAGATGCTGCTGACACCCTGCACCAGATACGCGATCAGTCATCGCATATCATTCAAACCACCGCCGACAATGAAGCCGGCTTTGCCCGCCTGACCGATATTATCAGCAAGGTGAGCAAGTCGCTGATTACAACCTCCGGTGAAATCGCCAAAGCTTCCCATAATTTGGGCGGCCTGAATGATATGGCCGAGGCAACGCTATGGGATATCGCAAAGACCGGCATTGCGACGGATGACACGCCCATCATCGAAGCGACCAGAAGCGCAGCAAAAGAGATTCAGGGAGTCTTCCAGCGTTCAGTCGATGAGCGCGTCGTCGTTCTGGACGATTTATTCGACGATGATTACCAACCCATTCGCGGCACGACGCCGTTGCAGCATATAACGCGCCACACCAGCTTTACGGACATGGTTCTGCCCAAAATTCAGGAAGCCCTTTTGGCGTTTGATAAAAGAATTGTGTTCGCCTGCTGCTGCGACCGCAATGGTTATATTGCTACACATAACCTGAAATTTTCGAAGCCTCAGGGCGCGGACCCCGTATGGAACACCGCCAATTCGCGCAATCGCCGCATCTTTGATGATCGCGTGGGCCTGGCATCAGGCCGCAACACGGAACCTTTTCTGCTGCAAATCTATCGCCGTGATATGGGTGGCGGACAGTATGTCCTGATGAAGCATATATCTTGCCCGATTAAGGTAAGCGGCAAACATTGGGGTGCGCTGCGGTGTGCCTTTACCGCGTAAGCCACTATTACTAACAGTAATTATAATGGTGCGCTGCACATCTATACTGCGCCGCACAACACTTTATCATTTTCTCTAAAATACTTAATCAACCAATTTAACGTACAGTTAAGAAGAATCAGCCTCTCTTTACTGCGCAGTCACCGCCATGGAGGTATTTATGACTACACCGGTTGCCCAACTCCCTGAATTCAAGGAATTGATACAGAAGCGAAGAGCTATAGCCCTTCCTCTGACCATCATTATGCTGTTGGCCTATTTCGGCTTTATTCTGACCATTGCCTTTGCACCAGATGTATTAAGCCAGAAGGTCGGCAGCGGCGTCACCAGCTTAGGGATTGCAATCGGTTTTGGTCTCATCCTGCTGACTTTTATTGTCACAGGCGTTTTCGTTCACCAGTCCAATCAAAAGCTCGAAGGTCTGATTGACACTATTCACAAGAAGATTGGGGAGTAATGACCATGCCATCACTCGATAACTTTTTTGCACATATGAACGTCACCGCGGTTCTGATGTTCCTCGTGTTCGTCTCAATGACATTGTTCATCACTTGGTGGGCATCCAAGCGTGTTAAAACAACCAAGGATTTTTATTCCGCTGGCGGCAGCATTACAGGCCTGCAAAACGGATTGGCAATTGCGGGCGACTATATGTCGGCGGCATCGTTCCTTGGCATATCCGGGCTGGTCTTCACCTCCGGGTTCGATGGGTTGATATACTCCATCGGCTTTTTGGTGGGGTGGCCAATTGTTCTGCTGCTGATCGCAGAGCCGCTACGCAACCTTGGGCGCTACAACTTCTCGGATGTTGCTTCCTATAGATTCGATAAGAAGCCGATCCGCGTTCTGGCGGCTATTGGCTCTCTGTCGACAATCACCTTCTACCTCATCGCGCAAATGGTGGGGGCGGGTAAGTTGATCGAAGTCCTGTTCGGCCTTCCCTATGCCAGCGCAGTTGTCATTGTCGGCGTTCTGATGGTCGCCTATGTGACCTTCGGCGGTATGTTAGCGACAACATGGGTGCAGGTGATTAAGGCATGTCTGCTGTTAGGCGGTGCGACGGTCCTGTCATTCCTTGTGTTAGCGCACTTCAACTTCAGCTTTGAGGACATGTTCACAGCCGCCATCGCCAAGCACGCGAACGGCGCCAAGATCATGAACCCGGGCACATTGGTGAAGGATCCAATCTCCGCCATGTCGCTGGGCCTCGCACTGATGTTCGGCACAGCAGGTCTGCCGCACATTTTGATGCGCTTCTTCACGGTACGTGATGCGAAGCAAGCCAACCGCTCGGTCTTCTATGCCACCGGGTTCATCGGCTACTTCTACATCCTGACCTTTATCATCGGCTTTGGTGCCATCATCTACCTGACGGGCAACACGGCCTATGTCGGGGCGGATGGCAAGCTGGTGGGTGGCAGTAATATGGCTGCTGTACAACTGGCGCACGCGCTGGGCGGGAACCTGCTCCTCGGCTTTATTTCAGCCGTGGCGTTCGCGACCATCCTTGCGGTTGTGTCAGGCCTGACACTGGCAGGCGCGTCGGCCATATCGCACGATCTTTACGTCCATGTGTTCCTGAAAGGCACGCATGACGAAAAGAAGGAAATACAGGTATCGCGGATCGCCACAGTGGCGCTCGGCATACTAGCGATTTTCCTCGGTCTGCAATTTGAAAAGCAGAACGTCGCCTACATGGTCGGCCTGGCTTTTGCGATTGCCGCCAGCGCCAATTTCCCCATCATCCTGATGTCGATGT
Organism: Alphaproteobacteria bacterium; assembly: GCA_019233975.1. GTDB lineage: Bacteria > Pseudomonadota > Alphaproteobacteria > UBA9219 > UBA9219 > JAFALY01. The sequence goes on from JAFALY010000030.1 coordinate 85,954, forward strand.
ACTGGCCGCGCATGACGACGCGTGGTGCAGTTGTCGGTGGGTGGTTGGGGCTTTTGACCACGCTTGTTTTGATGATTCTCAGCAAAACAATCTGGGTCAGCGTCTTCGGCTTTGACAAACCGGTCTTTGCCTATGAATACCCGGCCTTGTTCTCCATGCCTGTGGCCTTCATTGGTATCTGGCTGTTCTCGATAACCGACAAGTCAACACGGGCTATCTTGGACCGCGACGGATACGAAGCACAATATGTCCGCGCCCAAACAGGTGTCGGCATTGAAGCTGGCAAAGGGCACTAACACCATCTTTTGCCTGAAATGAAGAAACCGCCGCTGCAACAGCGGCGGTTTTTTTATGCCCGCGATAAACTAGGCCGACAGGCGCGACGCCAGACGACGCAACCCAAACAGCCTGCCGATTGAATTTAAGCCGGAGCCAAACCCAGCACAAAATCCGGCACCATTTTCATTTTTCCTTGCCGCGACCATCGACAAGACCTCGATACCAAACCCGATAATCTGGCTTAGCACCAGTATGCCCACAAACACACCGAATGCGAGCGGCAGATTGGCTGCTGTCAGTCCAACCCCTGCTATCTTAAAGGAGAAAATAAGCGCAGGCGCTATTTGTATAAAACTGGCCGCCCTGCCTACAATCAGGCCAGCCTGATATTGCCCATGATTGGCAGGCAGCACACGATCTTCAAGGGTACCGTGCGCTTTTCTTGTAGGTTTATCGCCGCGGCCATCGCCTTCACCATCGCCACCTTCATAAAAAAGCGGTTCTACAAATCTATCCGTCACAACACGATCCTTCGTACTAAAACTTAATCGCTAATATTCAGAAATTATGCGTCCAGTTTTGGCGGCAATGACAGCATATTGGCAATCCATCCCATGCCGCCCAGGAAACCTGTTAATCCACCCTTTGTATTACTTGGCTTCATCATCAACCAAAACAGGGTATTTGCTCCCCATGACACGCCAACCGTCGAAACGCAGAACAACGCTGCGAACCATGCCAATGCAAGCCCCGGCCCGTTCAGGCCCGTCATCATGGCACCCAGCGGTGTCGTCATAGCAAGAGTAACCACACCGGCCAGGGCCGCCATCGCCGCCACCCCAAACAGCGCACACATGCCCCAGCCTCTGCCCGATTCATACTGGCCGTGCTGGGACGGCAAAGCTTGGCTTCTGTGAAAAGTTGAACGCGTCCTGCTATCCATACAACATCTCTATAACTGACTAATCGATGATACCTAATCCCACCGCAACCGTAAAACAAGGCGTTATATCCTGGTTTTACTTTCACAACTGCCCTGCCCGTTAAACAAGGAGAAATCACCCATGTGATGGCATTTTTCTTGCATTTCCATTCCCCCTTACCCCATGGCTTTGTGCGTCGCACATGCTATAAACAGCGCGTCAACATTGTGCAGGCAGGAGCAAACGTGAGCGCGAAAATCATTGACGGCAAAGCCTATGCTGAAGGTCTGGCCACCAAAATTCAAACGCAGGTTGTGGCTTTCAAAGCCCAATCAGGGCGCGTGCCCGGTCTGGCGGTTGTTCTGGTCGGCCAAGACCCCGCCAGCGAGATTTATGTCCGCAGCAAGGTGAAGAAAACAACCGAGCTGGGCATGAAAAGTTTTGAGCATGTCCTGCCCGATACCGCGACGCAGGAAGAGTTGCTGCGCGTTGTTGCGGAGCTGAACGCCAATAACGAAATTGACGGCATTCTCGTGCAAATGCCGCTGCCCAAACAGATTGATGAACTGACCGTTATCTCGGCCATCAGCCCGGCCAAAGATGTCGATGGTTTGCATCCTGAAAATGCGGGGCGTCTGGTCGCAGGCCTGCCCTGCTTTGTGTCCTGCACGCCGCTCGGTTGCCTGATGCTGCTTAAGGATCAATTGGGCGACCTGACAGGTATGAACGCGATTGTCATTGGCCGGTCGCTTCTGGTCGGCAAGCCAATGGCACAGTTGCTGTTAAATGAAAACTGCACCGTTACCATGGCGCACTCACGCACGCGTGATCTGGCGGACAAAGTCCGTCAGGCGGATATTGTCGTGGCCGCCGTCGGCAAGGCGGAGATGGTCAAGGCGGCATGGGTCAAGCCCGGCGCCACGGTCATTGACGTCGGCACAACACGCGTTGTGGTTGATGGGAAAAAGAAGCTGGTCGGCGACGTGGATTTTGCTGCCGTACAAGCGGTTGCTGGCGCCCTGACGCCTGTGCCGGGCGGTGTCGGCCCGATGACGATCATGACCCTCATGCACAACACGGTGATAGCCGCCTACCGCCGCCAAGGGTTGCCTGTCCCCAAGATGTTTTAAGGCATGCCTGGCGCATCAAACGGCCGAGCCTGCGGCCCAGCCGCTGGACCACGCCCATTGGAAATTGTATCCACCGAGCCAGCCGGTGACATCCACCGCCTCGCCCACGAAATACAGGCCGGGCACCTGTGTCACCATCATGGTTTTGGAAGATAGCGCGGTCGTGTCGATGCCACCCAACGTCACTTCAGCCTTGGCATAGCCTTCGGTGCCGGCAGGCTCTACGCGCCAGTTTTTCAGGAACCCCGCCAGTTCTTTGACGCGTTTGTCTGTCCAGTTGCCAATCGGCTCATTGACGAAGTAGGTTGCAGCAATAGCCTGCGCCAGCCGTTGGGGCAAAATTTCGGACAAAATGGTTTTGATTTCCGCTTTGGGTCGCGTCTTTTTGCGTTCCAACAGGAATGCTTCGGCTTGCACATCCGGCAGCAGATCAAGCGTCAGGGTATCCCCCGCGCGCCAATAAGATGAAATCTGCAAAATAGCAGGCCCGGACAAGCCACGATGCGTCATGACCATGCCTTCGCGAAACGCGCGTTTGTTACACTGTGCAATGACTTCTAGACTGATGCCGCTCAATGCACCTGTGAAGTTCTGTAACGCGCCATCCATCACCATCGGCACGAGCGCAGGCAGCGTTTCGGTTACCGGAACGCCAAATTGTGCGGCAATGCGATGCGCAAAATCCGTGGCGCCCATTTTGGGGATTGATAACCCACCGGTCGCCATCACCAAAGACGGTGCAGTAGCGATGCCTTCGCGTGTTTCCACCTCAAAAAGGTCACCTTTGGTGATAGACAAAACAGGTTGATTTAATCCGATTTTGACGCCGCCGGTGCGACATTCCTCCACCAGCATGGTGACGATGTCCTGCGCCACATGATCGCAAAACAACTGGCCCAGCGTCTTTTCGTGATAGGCGATGTTATGCTTTTCAACCAGCGCTATAAAATCATGCTGTGTATAGGATTTCAAAGCCGATTTGCAGAAATGCGGGTTCTGGGACAAAAACCGTTCCGGCACGGCATCGCGGTTCGTAAAATTACAACGCCCACCGCCCGATATTAAAATCTTGGCACCGACCTTGTCGCCATGCTCCAGCAACAAGACACGGCGGCCACGCTGTCCCGCGCGCAGGGCGCACATCAGGCCCGCCGCACCGGCACCAATGACAATAACGTCAAACGCCGGCGTCACCCGGCCACCAGACTGAGCGCGACGGCTTCGGCAACCTTAATGCCGTCAACACCCGCCGACAGAATGCCGCCCGCATAGCCCGCACCTTCGCCTGCCGGGAATAGACCGCGCGTATTCAGGCTTTGGAAATTATCGTTGCGCTTGATGCGTATCGGCGACGATGTGCGCGTTTCAACGCCGGTTAGGACGGCATCGGTCATGTCAAACCCGCGTATCTGACGGCCAAAGGCCGTAAGCGCTTCACGGATGGCGACAATGGCGTAATCCGGTAAACAGGAGGACAGGTCCGTGGGCGTTACGCCCGGACGATATGACGGTATCACACTACCCAGATTTGTTGACGGCACACCGGTAATGAAATCGCCGACGCGTTGGGCCGGTGCTGCGTACGTGCCGCCCCCCGCAATAAAGGCAGCCGTTTCCCATTTGCGCTGGAACGCGATACCGGCCAGCGGGCCATCCGGGTAATCTTCCGGTGTAATGCCGACGACAATGCCCGCGTTGGCGTTACGTTCGGCCCGGGAATATTGGCTCATGCCATTGGTAACGACGCGCCCCTCTTCCGACGTGGCCGCCACAACGGTGCCGCCCGGGCACATGCAGAAACTGTAAACATCACGGCCATTGCTGGCATGATGCACCAGCTTGTAGTCCGCCGCGCCCAAAATCGGATGCCCGGCAGAGGCACCAAAGCGCGCAGCGTCAATCAGGGATTGCGGATGCTCAACGCGAAATCCGACTGAAAATGGTTTTGCCTCAACATACACGCCGCGATCATACAGCATCTGAAACGTGTCGCGCGAACTGTGGCCGATTGCCATCACCACATGGTCAGCGGCGATATGCTCACCGTTTTCTAAAACGACGCCGCGCACACGACGCGCACCGTCTGTATCGATTTCGACATCAAGGTCGGTGACGCGGCTTTGGAAACGATACTCACCGCCCAGCGATTCAATCGTCGCGCGGATGTTTTCCACCATTTTCACAAGCCGGAATGTGCCGATATGCGGATGCGCCTCGGTCAATATTTCAGGCGGCGCTTCGGCCTTCACAAATTCGGTCAGAACCTTGCGCCCCAAGTGGCGGGGGTCTTTTATCTGGCTGTACAATTTACCGTCTGAGAACGTACCGGCTCCACCTTCGCCGAACTGTACGTTCGATTCCGGATTCAGTTTCGAATGCCGCCATAATTTCCATGTGTCTTTTGTGCGTTCGCGAACAACCTTGCCGCGGTCCAGAATAATGGGGCAGAACCCCATCTGCGCCAGCACAAGCCCCGCGAACAGGCCGCATGGACCAGCGCCGATGACAACCGGACGATTTTTAAACCCATCCGGCGCGCGCGTCACAAAACGGTAGTCGATATCCGGTGTGGGCATAATCAACCCGCCACCTTTTGTCCCGGCTTTTGCCACGTGTTTTAAAATAGTCGCTTCGTCACGCACCTCGACATCCAGCGAATAAATCAGATGGATGGCCGATTTTTTGCGCGCGTCATGGGCACGACGAAAAACCGTGCAGGACAGAAGCTCTTCCGGCTTGATCCGTAAACGTTTGACAGCAGCCTCAGCAATGGCTTCGGGCGGGTGGTTCAGCGGTAATTTGATTTCAGTCAGACGTAACATAGGCGTTGTTTTGCCAGACGAAGGGGCATTTGTTCAATTTAAATCGCCAGAAAATCAGTTTCAGCATGAAAATCTTGTTGGTCCGGGCAGCCTTGACCGCTACAAAGTCACGCTGGCCAACCACCAACGCCATGCCTGTTATCGTTAAGAAAGACGTTTCGCCTTTATGTTGTCCATCCAGAGCCTCACTTACCGCGTTGCGGGCCGCACGCTGTTGAACGATGTTTCGCTGAATATTCCGGCGGGATGGCGCGTGGGGCTGGTCGGACCGAACGGCGCAGGTAAATCCACCCTGTTTCGCCTGATTACGGGCGAGCTGGAAGCCGATGGAGGCGATGTTGCCTTTATCAAGGGCGCCACGCTCGGCACCGTACGACAAGACCTGCCGGATGACGACACGTCCATTTTGGATGTCGTGCTGCAGGCCGACAAGGAACGCACCACCTTGCTGGCCGAAGCGGAAACGGTCGAAGATCCCGCCCGCATGGGTTATATCTATGAACGTCTGACGGAGATCAGCGCCTATGATGCGCCGTCCCGCGCCGCCGCCATTCTGGCCGGTCTGGGGTTCAGCGAGGCGGCACAGGCCTGCCCTATTTCTTCATTCTCCGGCGGTTGGCGCGCACGTGTGGCGCTGGCGTCCGCCCTGTTTCTGGAACCAAATATCCTGCTGCTCGATGAACCAACCAACCATCTGGATTTTGAATCCATGGTGTGGCTGGAAAATTTCCTGATGCGGTATCAGCAAACGCTGATCATCATCAGCCATGACCGCGATATTCTGAACAAAACGGTGGACCACATCGTCCATCTGGAAAACAAAAAACTGGTGTCCTACACCGGCAATTACGACCAGTTTGAACGCCGCCGCGCCGAACGCCTGTTGAACCAGCAGGCGCTGCATGAAAAGCAGATGGCGCAAAAGGCGCATATGCAGAAATTCGTTGATCGCTTCCGCGCGACAGCCAGCAAAGCACGGCAGGCCCAAAGCCGCCTGCGCGCCATCGAACGCATGGATATTGTGGATGCCGTCATTGCAGAGCGCGTGACCGCCTTCACCTTCCCCGAACCCAAAGAAATGAAGTCGCCGCTCATCCGTCTGGAGGAAGTGGATGCAGGCTATATCGAAGGGCAGCCGATCCTGCGCAAGCTGGACCTGACCATCAACAATAACGACCGCATCGCTTTGCTGGGCGCCAACGGCAACGGTAAATCCACGCTGGTCAAGATCTTGTCGGGTCGCCTCCCCCCCATGGCGGGTAAAATCTATAAATCCGGCCAGTTGAAAATCGGCTATTTCGCGCAATTCCAGACCGACGAACTGGATGTCACGCTGACGCCGTTTGAAACGCTGCGCGTGGCGATGGAAGAGCCGTCGGAAGTCAAGGTTCGCGCGATGCTCAGCCGCTTTGGTTTCGATAAAAACAAGGCCGATACGCTGGTCGGCGGCCTGTCGGGTGGTGAGAAAGCGCGCCTGTTGTTTTGTCTGATGAGCTTTGACGCGCCGCATATCATGCTGCTGGACGAACCGACAAACCATCTGGATATCGACGCGCGCGAAGCGTTGATGCAGGCCCTGAACAACTATAACGGCGTTATCATTCTGGTCAGCCACGACACCCATCTGGTTGAATGCGTGGCGGACCAGTTATGGCTGGTGGCCGACAGCAAATGCGTGCCGTTTGACGATGATCTGGACGCCTATCGTCAGCAGGTCATCCGTCAGCGCCGCATGGAGCGCGAGAAGGTGAAACAGGAAGCGCGTGCACCCAAGAAAAACGCCGCGCCGGATCCGGAAAAAGAAGCCGCGCGTCTGGAAGTTCTGATTGCCGAACTAACGCAGCAGAAACATGTGATGGAAGGCGAAATTGCCGAAGGCTTCGCCAGCGATGCCGACCCGGTGCATCAGAAAAAACTGACGGCGAATTATAAGAAATTACAGGACAACCTGACCCGCGCCGAAGCTGATCTGGCCAATATTATAGGCAGCTTGTAAGTCACTGATTTTAAAATGGTTGGGGCGGGAGGGATCGAACCTCCGAATGGCGGAATCAAAATCCGCTGCCTTACCGCTTGGCTACGCCCCAATCGACGCACATGGATGGTCGGCTCTATCGGCCTGAAGATACAGGGGAATCTGCACCCATCCAAGGGTCGCCATCTATAGCGGGTGAACCCCCGGCTGGCAAGTCTTTCGGTAAACGGGCCATCTGTGCCGTTAACCCCCTGTTAAATCAAACTACACCTGATTTTAACGATAACCTTGTATCGAGGGAGGTGAGGCCATACAGCTTTTTACAGAGGGGACACCCCATGAATACCGCCAAATCCACGAGCCTGATCGACCGCACGTTCGACGAAGGTGTCGCGCTTACGCTCGAAGTGCGCAACTACATCGCCTATCACGAACAGGCGGATCGTCGCGAAATGGACCTGAACCAGTGTCTGCAGGTCGGGTACCAGCACACGCGCGTTTCGGCGCGCCTGATCCAATGCATGACGTGGTTGCTGGCCATGAAGGCGTTACTGGCTGGTGAAATAGCCCCTGAACAATTTGCAGCGCCGCAATACCAGTTTACGCGCAGCGAAGAATGCGAAAACACCACCGGGCAGGATCAGGAAGATTTGCCGCCAGGCCTACGTAGCCTTCTGGAGCGCAGTCATGCGTTGTATTCACGCATTCAGCGTCTGGACTCCATGGTGCGCGCGAAAATGGAAGCGGGTGAAGTGCCGAATTTTGCCATGCTGGCCGGCGGGCCGGTCATTGCAGGCGGCATGATGTAAACCCATACTGCATGAACAAAAAAAAGGGCGCACCCACGTGCGCCCTTTTCTTTTGTCGTAAGGTGATTAGGCCTTTTTCTTCTTGACCGTGGTGGTCACCTTGATCTTTTCAGCCGGAGCTGCGTCCGTAGCCGCAGCGCCTTCTTCCTTCTTGCCAGTGATACCGGCAAAGCGCTTGTTGAACTTCGCGAGCTGACCGCCGCGGTCCACCAGACGATGTTGTCCTGTCCAAGCCGGATGCGTTTTCGGATCAATATCCAGATGCAGCTTCGCGCCGGGCGCGCCATAGGTGCTGCGCGTCACAAACTGCGTGCCATCCGTCATGATGACAGTGATTTCGTGGTAATCGGGGTGCGTTTCGTTTTTCATTGTTATCTACCTTCCTGGAACGCGGAGTTTTAAGGAACAGCGCGGCAAAATGCAAGCAAACTGCGCCCTTTGACCTCATTTTATTGGATAAGCGGCACAAATATCAATTAAAACATTGATATATATGTATTTTTTTAATAACAATCTCCATATTACATATTGTTTGTTGCGGCGCAATAAATAGCAAGAATATGTCTCAGACTGCTGTATGCACCAAAATAGGTTTCTGATATATCGCAAGCATATTCTAGTGCCGATTCCGTTTCCAAGCAGTCTCTCATCTACAAACAGTGAAGCAGCCGTCTCGCCGTACCTGAAACTCTATCCAAAGGAGCTCCAGATGACGACAGCAGCCGCCTTTTTATATGTCGCGTCTCTTTCTGCATCCCTACCCTGCCCACCCTTTTTAGCCGGGCAGATATCCCATAAAACAAGACATAGATGGTGGCGGCTCGACTGAGCGCGCACTGCCTCTGACTTTCTGACGTCTTAAGCCTTTTTACCATCCCGAGCGTTGCCGCTTCTGGGCACGGGGGATCTTTGTCTGTGGAGTTATTTTATGAGCAGTCATGAGCGTCGCAAATATCAACGTTCCCCCCTCCTCTATCTACCGTTTTTGCATTGGTTTAAAGAAGCCCGTGATTTTGTTGGTTTCCTGACCGGCAATAATTGGGAATTGGAACATCTGGACCCTGTCAGCAATGGCGGATTGGATGATGTGCATAATCTCGGCATCGTGCCGCGGTGGATTAATCAGAAAAAGGGCAATCTCATCCTTAAAGGCGCAGAACTAAGCGCCTATATGGCCACCGAAGTCAAAATCCTGGATTACACTGCCAAGCTGGGGGAATTGTACGGCTGGCGTTTTCTGGGAGACGCGCCCCTGTGGGCACAAAGGTTTCAGGGATTCCCCCAACCACCTGGCACATCGCTCGGGCTATCGCTGCAAAATGCGATGGGTGGCGTAGCGCAAGTGTTTCAGCATGTGGCGCAGAGCCTGACACTGACTGTCACGCAATTCTTCGGTAGCATGTCACAAAGCATGGCAAGTGGCGTTTCTGCCGTGGGTCATGTTGCGGCCCCCGTTCTGACAGGCCTGTTGCATCATGGCTTGCCGATGCTGCTGCATCTGGTTTTGCTATAGCCACGTTTATACGACGTAGCTGACAGTGACGATTTCCAACGCCTCGCGCCCGGCGGGTGTGCGTACTTCGACAGTGTCCCCCACACGCGCCTTCATCAACGCACGTGCTATGGGTGAAAGCCAACTGATTTTACCCTGCGTCAAATCCGCTTCATCCACGCCAACAATCGTCACGGTCTGTTCCGTGTCATCGGTGCGCACAAAGCAGACGGTCGCGCCAAAGAAAACCTGTTTCAGGTGTTGTTGCTTCGCGGGGTCAACAACTTCTGCCCCCTCTATACGCTTGGTTAGATAACGCACACGGCGGTCGATCTCGCGCAACCGCTTCTTGCCATAGATGTAGTCACCGTTTTCAGATCTGTCACCGTTACCGGCGGCCCACGAAACAACCTCGACAATCTTGGGACGTTCTTCCGACATCAGATGCCGTAACTCCGCCTGCAAGGCAGCAAGCCCCGTTGGAGTCATGTAGTTTTTTTGTCCGGCAGGCAACGCGTCGGCTTCTTCAACATCCGCCTCGTCGCCATCGGTTTCTTTGGTGAAGGCTTTGGACATAGGTGACAGCTTATTTTCTGGTCTTCTGCCGCTTCCATTCATAAAGCGCGACAGCGGCGGCATTAGAGACGTTCAGGCTGCCGATCTCACCGCCTGTAGGCAGACGCGCCAGTTCATCACATTTCTTACGCGTCAGTTGGCGTAGGCCGTCGCCTTCTGCCCCCATGACCAGAACTGTACGACCCGTGAGATCAAGCTCGGCCAGGTCACGTTCGCCTTCTTCGGCCAAACCGACACACCAGTATCCCGCCTGTTGCAATTCATCCATGGCACGCGCCAGATTGACGACATGTACTTGGGGCACATGCTCCAAAGCGCCTGATGCAGTTTTCGCCAGTACGCCGGTTGTACCCGGCGCGTTACGCTCGGTCATAATGACGCCACCTGCGCCAAACGCCGCCGCTGAACGCAAAATCGCGCCGACATTGTGCGGGTCGGTTACCTGATCCAGCATTAACAAGGCATCCGGCGGTGTGTCGCCAGCGATTAATTCACTTAACATCGGTTCATGCAGGGCATTGGCTTCCATCACGATGCCCTGATGCACGGTGCCGGGCGGCGTCAGACGATCCAATTCCTGCCGGTCCACCAGTTTGGCATCCGGACGTTTCAGCAACGCTTCGCGTCCATCGGCCATGGTTTGCTCCATGCTGGTGCGGCCTGCTTCTGTCAGCCACAAACGGTGGCAACGACGCGCGGGGTTTAGCCATGCAGCGCGAACCGCATGCAAACCCCATATCAGGTTGCCCTCAACGCGACGCGGCTCTTCACGGCGTGCCTCATGGCGCGGTTCGGGCCGCACTGAACGTGCGGGTTTGGTCTTGGTATTATGGGATGCTTGCTGTGCCTTACGGTCGCCACCAGCAAATCTGCGGCCTTCGTAACCGCCTGTTGCGGCCTTATCACCATGACGCGCAGGTCGCTTGTCGCCACGGTGTTGTGGCTCGGCCTTTTTACCCTCACGCGCATCCTGACGACGGCCATAGGGTTTGGAATCAGCTTTTGCGGCACGTTGGGCAAAACGCCCGCGCCCGGATGAAGATTTGTGTTTCATGGCGCCAACATAAGGCAGTTCAGGCTGCAAAGATACGGCTTTATGCCATAAAAACGTTAAATAACGGGGTTTTCCATCTGCGGCATTGACTTTTGGCGGCAAATTCCGTACGCACGCTGTCCTGCCCAACAGGCGGCATCAAGGACAGGTGGCCGAGTGGTTAATGGCAGCAGACTGTAAATCTGCCCTCTCACGAGTACGAAGGTTCGAATCCTTCCCTGTCCACCATTATTCCCTTTGCTTAAGCGGCGGCGTTCTTGGGCGGCTCGATCTGATGGTCGTCGTTGGCGGCCACGGGTTCGGGCGCAGACGGGAATGCCGTGATAACCCCGTTCGTCTTAACGGTGCGGACCAGAACACGCTCAGGCGTAATATGGAAACGCTCATCAAGCATCTTATCATATCCCGCCGTATCCAGAATACCGTCAACAACACCAAGTCGTGCCGCATCCTGGGCAGACATCATGTCCGAACTATACAGGAAGCAGTACCACAACACATCATCAGCGTTACGCTGCAAGACGATATCTTTTTCTGCCTTCAGGCGCAGTGACCTAATCAGGTTACTCGGCTTGATCGTATCAGCCTGCAAAAGCGTTTTGCCATCCGGCCCCACCCAATCACTCTGCTGTTGAATGGTCGCCAGATGTTTTTGAATGCTGGGCATACCTGCCAATTCAGCCGGCAATTCTGGCGCCACAAACAGAACGCCTTGCTTTTGCGAATCCGAATAAGCCTGAACAATTTCGATGGCGTATTTTTCGGCAATCACCTGCGCCGCAACGACTTCATCACGCAATGCCTGCATGGCTTTCAGGTCAACCTTGGCCCCTTTGCGGGTTAAGTGGTCGGCAACAGCAGAGAAAAAGGCCGCGTGTTTACCTTGCACATCTTCACGACCCAAATGTGCGGCCAGATCAGTAGCCTGCCCTTTACCATCGGTCGAAGCAATCACCACCTCTGGATCGGAGACTTCCGGCAATGTCGCCATGATGCCAATGGAGCCCACTTCGCCTTCGGGACGTAAATAGACTTCATCACAGTGCGCGGCAATCATAAGACCGGCGGACGCAACCTGATTACCATGCATGATAATCAAAATATCCGGATGATCTTTTTTGAATGCTTTGATCTGCTCAATGATGGCGTTTGCATCTGCTACACCACCGCCGGGCGTGTTCAGAACAAGGTTGACAACCTTAACGGTATCACGACCTGACGCAGCCTGCTCAGCGATAACATCGCGAATGAGCTTGATTTCTTTCTCAAATCCGGAAGCACTTAATACGGACCCCGGGTTATCCGACAAGCGTCCAGATGCATGGACTCCCCCATCGACTTCAACCGTTACTGCTTCCGCGCCAAGGCATTTTTGAATAAATTCGTCCCTGGAATCTTTCGGTTTGTTATTGTCCGCCATTTAAAAACTCTCTCTTCAAATGCAATAATCAAATGTCATACGTAAAGTATCACAGAAGCCTGCAAGTAAAGAGAATATTAACCAATATTTCAGGCGATATCGAGGCCGACATCAAGAATGGGCGCGCTGTGCGTGATCCAACCACTTGAAATGAAATCAACACCGGTGGCGGCAATGGCCTTTACCGTGTCGATAGTTACATTGCCTGATGCCTCGGTCACAAAGTGGCCTGCGACCATCTTAACGGCCTTGGTCAATTGCGCAGGCTTCATGTTGTCAAGCAGTACGGCGTCAACAGGCAGGTCCAGAATCTCCTGCAGTTGATCCAGCGTATCAACTTCTACTTCCAGTTTGGTCATGTGTCCGATGACTTCGCGGGCCGCAAGAATGGCCGGACGCACACCGCCAGCTACGGCAATATGATTGTCCTTAATCAACACTGCGTCATCGAGCCCAAGGCGGTGATTACTGCCACCACCCGCGCGGACAGCATATTTCTCAAGCGTACGAAGGCCGGGGGTTGTCTTGCGCGTGCTGCAAATGCGCGCCTTGTGCGGACGCGCGGCCTGCACCAGCGCGTGTGTCGCGGTCGCGACGCCCGACAGACGTGAAAGGTAATTCAAAGCCACGCGTTCGGCCATAAGGATAGAACGCATACTGCCCTTCACAATCGCCAGCACGTCGCCCGCCTTCACCGCGTGCCCATCTTCAACGCAGCATGTGACTTTCACCGCAGGGTCAACAGCGTGAAAGGCCAAGCGAACAAGATCAAGTCCGGCAATAACACCCTTTTTACGTGCCACAAAAATGGCTTCGCCCTTCTTCGTTGCCGGGATAATGGATGTCGTCGTTATGTCCCCGGCACGGCCCAAATCTTCCAGCAACGCCATGCGCACAAATGGCTCCAGCATCACATCGGGTAAGGGTTGTAACGTCATAGGTGGAACCTCTGTTGTTTATAGGCTTCGCATGTGTCGGGATGGGCGGTGCAATCCCAAATTCTGAACGTAGTCATTGGTGCTATCCAGTGTCCAAATTTGCTGCGCGGGTGGTTGCGGCAATGTTTGCGCAAAATCGGTACGCGCATGCGCTCCGCGGCTCTCCTGCCTGTTATGCGCGGCAACGGCGACCATCATACCGACCAGCGCATGACCTGAAACATGGCTGTGGGGGTGCATGAACCCAATCGCACGCGCCAGACCGGACGCATCGCGCACAACACCGACATCGCGCGTCATAACCGCGCGCATATCTTGAATCCTATCGGAAACAGAGGTGCGTACGGTCGGTTTCGGCATGCGCCGTCTGGGTAAAGATTGCGTAGCGTATCCTAAAATATCCTCACCCGCGCGATGACCACAGGCCGCCGCTTCCAATAGCGAATTGCTGGCCAAGCGGTTTGCGCCATGTAAACCGGTGCACGCCACTTCGCCACAGGCCCAAAGTCCAGCAATGCTGGTACGTCCATCAGTGTCAGCACGAACACCGCCCATATGGTAGTGCGCCGCTGTCGCAACCGGTATCGGCTGTGCTACGGGGTCGATACCCGCCGCCTGACATAACGCATAGATAGCCGGAAACCTTTGCGCAAAACGAGAGCCTAACGCCTGCCGTGCATCCAGGTAGGTTTTATGCCCTGCCTGACGTTGTTGCCAAATAGCGCGCGCCACGATATCACGCGGCTCCAACTCACCCTGCGCATAGCTTGCCATAAAGCGTTCGCCCGCTTCGTTGATGAGCGTGCAGCCTTCACCACGCAACGCCTCGCTGGCCAACGGCATGGGGTCGCGCCCTACATCCATGGCGGTTGGATGAAATTGCACATATTCAAGGTCGGCGAGTTCAGCGCCTGCGCGTGCCGCGAGCGCAAGACCGCTGCCCCACGAACCATGCGGGTTGGTTGTATGTTGCCACAACGCAGACGCGCCGCCGGTGGCCAGTAACACGGCATGGGTCGGCACATAACCTGTAACGCCGTGATGTTTAAAAAACACACCCTGTACCGCACCGTCACGCACCACAATTTCAGTGGCAACGGTTTCCTGCATGACCTCTATCGACGGTGTCGCCAAAACACGCGCAACCAGTGCCGCCATGACAACAGCACCCGACCGGTCACCGCCCGCATGCACAATGCGTTTGCGGCTGTGCGCCGCTTCCAGCCCCAGTCGCAATTGCCCCGCTGTGTCCCGATCAAACGCAACGCCGTACTGCGTCAACCGTTCGATAACCGATGCGCCTGCCTGAATTGTATGAGTAACCGACGTGGCATGGCACACGCCCGCACCGGCAGAAAGCGTGTCTTTGATATGCAGATCAACGGCATCATCCGCGCCAACCGCCGCCGCAATACCACCCTGCGCCCATGCGCTGCTGCATTCCGTACCGAGCGTCCGGGGCGACAGCAGGATAACCGGCCGTGGCGCCATAGCCAAAGCCGCGCTTACTCCTGCCAATCCTGCGCCGATAATGACAGGTTTCATAAAATCGCCTCATCCCACCGCGATCATGCGCTCGACCGCCTGACGCGCGCGGCCTGCAATGTCATCTGGCACCGTCACGGCATGCGTCAAATTCTCAAGCGAAGCGCGGATGTTCTTGAGCGTGATTTTCTTCATATGCGGACAAAGCTGGCACGGGCGCACAAATTCCACATCGGTATGTTGGGCCGCGACATTGTCGCTCATGGAACATTCGGTCAGCAAAACAACACGCGCCGGTTTTTCGCGGCCAACCCAGTCGATCATATGGGCGGTTGATCCGGCAAAGTCAGAGGCAGCCACCACTTCGGGCGGGCATTCCGGGTGCGCCAGCACGACAACACCCGGATGCTGCTTGCGGAACGCATGAATGTCATCCGCCGTGAAGCGTTCATGCACTTCACAATGACCCTTCCAGGTAATGATCTTGACGTTCGTTTGCTTGGCAATGTTTTGCGCCAGGTATTCGTCAGGCAGCATAATGACTTCGGGCACACCCAAAGACTCAACCACCTGCACCGCATTACCCGAGGTGCAGCAGATGTCCGACTCTGCCTTCACCGCCGCCGATGTGTTGACATAGGTGACAATCGGCACGCCGGGATAACGTTGACGCAACAGGCGCACATCATCCGCCGTAATGGATTCCGCCAGCGAGCAACCCGCTTCCGTGTCGGGGATCAGGACCGTGCGCGACGGGTTCAACAGTTTTGCGGTTTCGGCCATAAAGTGAACACCGGCCAGCAGAATGACATCCGCATTCTTTTCCTTTGCCGCCTCACGCGCCAACGCAAGGGAGTCGCCGCGAATATCCGCCACGCCGTGAAAGATCTCAGGCGTTTGATAGTTGTGCGCCAGGATAATGGCGTTCCGTTCTTTTTTCAGACGCACGATTGCTTCGACATCTTCAGCAAAGGTCGCCCACTCCACTTCCGGTATCACATGGCGGACGCGGTCATATATGGTCATGGTCTGGCGCAAGGCTTCGACAGTGCGCGGCGGTAGGACACCCATCTATTTATACTCCCTTTGAGCATAATACGTCGCCAAGAAAAGGGGCCATGCCCCGGCGCCGTTTCAATATACTCGGTCTGAGTATAAGACAAATACGCACAAAAAGATATAATCTTGCGCAACCGGCCACGCGACACGGCAAGTCATTGATTTAATGAAATATTATGCGCCGCATTTCGCGAAATAGGGTTGGGGCGGCTTGAAATTGAAAGTGAAATAGCTGTGCATAATAGCAAGTTCCACAATGTCATTCACCATCGTGTCAAAGGTGCGCGTGCGCAATTGCCGCTCGGATACTTGCCACGCGACATTCGCCGCCGTGACCGGATCAGCCAGTACCTTCTCAACAACAGCAGCCACGGGACGATCGCGGAAGTCAAAACTATAGGGCATCAGATCGGGATAATTTTTCTCCCACCACGGATTGATGTCGGAGATCGGCAAGGCCCCCGCCCCCATCGCGGAATAAGGGCGATCATGGCATTCATCGTCAATATTCGGGTTCATGGAGATGATGGCAAAGGCTTCGCCGAATTTATCAATCAGCGCGTCATAGCCGAGCGGCGGCAAAATCTGCCCGCGCGCGCCGGTTGTGTCGATATAATCCAACCCGCTGCCATAAATATGCACCGGCTGGCTGAGCAACTGCCGCACCATGATGTTGACTTTACTTTTGCGAATATAGTCGTCGATCTGCGTAATGAAAAAAGTGAACAGGGTCAGGTCGTTTCGCAGCTCCAACCCTGCCGCGTCGGCCGCCGCCAGAACGGATGCCTCAACCGGACCGCTGCGCGCCGTCTGCCCCCAGTAATGGTCGATACTGTCATGAATGACCCGCTGCATAAGCCGCGGCAGGAGCGCCCACACTTCTTCGATCTTGCGCGGATCACTGCCGGATTTCGGGAAGATAATCAGGGGTTGCTGCCCCGCCTTGGGTTCGCGACGCACTGCCGGACGGCCATACGTCATCGCCCCGAACTTGCAGTAAGATGTGCGGTAGGGTGAACGGATATAGTCGCGGTGGAATGCCATAAAGTTCGCATTCGGGTAAACGCGCATGACGGCGGGCGACGGCGTTTTGTGTCGCGCCAGGAAATAGCACGGATGGTCCAGTAAAATGGTCAACATGGGTATGCCCATGCGTTGCCATAAATTCCCTTGCTCGGTCCAGTCACCCAGTTCAACGGCAAAACCGCTGAAGCTCAGGCAGGCGGCAATGCGCTTCGGGTAATCCTGCACAGCCTGTCGTAAAACCTGATTGAACAGTTCGGGATTATCAGCATCCAGATAAATGACATCAAAGCCGATATTTTGCAGAACGCGCCCCAGTTCGCGATTAAAAGCGCCGATGCTATTATAGGCCGTTACGCCGTCGATGACGAGAAAGGCAAAACGTTCCGCAGAAGTCATAAGTGCACCTGAGCCGGTGAAAGAAGCCCGTGCAGTTTCCTAGATATTGTCGGCGAGATCAAGCGGCACATGGTTTGTGAAATAGGGTGCTATCTGCTGCTCAAACCGCTTGAAAGCGGCGCCTATCGCCTGATGCATGTCCAGATATTTGTAACTACCCAGCCGCCCACCGAATAAAACCGTCTTTTCCTGCATGGCCAACGCGCGATAGGCGCCAAACAACGTCTTATCCGCCGACGTGTTGACTGGGTAATAAGGTTCATCCTCACGCCCAGCAAAGCGCGAATATTCGCGGAAGATAATGGTGCGTTCGCGCTGATAATCACGTTCGGGATGCAGGTGGCGATATTCATGCGTGCGCGTGTAGGGTATGTTTTCGTCCGCCTCGTTCATGACCGAGCAGCCTTGATAATCACCAGTCGGCATAACCGCGCGTTCGAAATCCAGCGTGCGCCACGACAACGCCCCCAGACGGTAATCAAAATAACGGTCGATGGCCCCCGTATAGAGAGTCAATTTCGCAGGCGGCAACTGGTCACGCACGGCGAAATAATCGGTTTTCAGTCGCACCTCGATATTAGGGTGGTCAACCATGCGCTTGAAGATTGTGTAATAACCTTCGGAAGGCAGCCCTTCGTAACGGTCGTTGAAATACCGCGCATCAAAGGTGAAGCGCACCGGCAGGCGCGTAATGATATCCGCAGGCAAGGCACGCGGATCTGTCTGCCATTGCTTGGCCGTATAGCCGCGAATGAAAGCTTCGTATAAGGGACGCCCGATCAGGCTGATCGCTTTTTCTTCCAGATTAGTGGCATCGACAGTTTTAATTTCGGCACTTTGTTCGGCGATCAAAGCGCGCGCTTCATCCGGCGTGAAGGCACGTCCGAAAAAGTCGCAGATCGTACCAAGATTGATGGGCATCGGATAGATGCGCCCCTTGTAGCGCGTCTGCACATGGTGACGGTAATCCGTGAAGGGCGTAAAGCCGTTCAGGAAATCCCAAACATCGCCACTGTTGCAATGGAACAGATGTGAGCCATATTGATGCACCTCAATGCCAGTATCGGCATCCGTATAACTGTGCGCGTTACCGCCTGTATGGTCGCGCCTATCGAGCACCAGCACGCGCAGCCCCAAACGCTTGGCTGCCAGATGCGCGATTGTCAGGCCATAGAAACCCGCCCCAACGACGATGATATCGCTTTGGGGAAAGCTGCTCATTCCGCCGCCTCGATCGTGTCGGCCTTGCGCAGGGCGGGGAATATTTTGGCCCATGCAACGGCCACCAGCATCGCCATAGCGCCCCCGAACAATGCCGAGCCGACCGGACCCATAAAGCGTGCGGCAACACCGCTTTCAAACTCACCCAGTTCATTGGAGGCGCTCACAAACACGCCGGACACCGCTGAAACGCGCCCGCGCATGGCATCCGGTATGGCGATTTGCAACAGGCTGTGGCGAATGAAGTTTGAAACGGCGTCTGCCGCACCGAAAATCGCGATCATCACAACCGAAAACCACAGATTGGTTGATACGGCAAAGAGCAGCGTTGCCGCGCCAAAGACCACCGTACTGCCCAACATCCAAAGCCCCGCGTTACGGCGCAGGGGCCGCGTTGTAATATAAGTCGTCAGAATGGCGCCGCCGATAGAGTCGGCAGAGCGTAATAACCCGAAGCCCTCTGGTCCCACCTGCAAGATGTCTCGTGCGTAGACAGGCAACAAGGAGACAACACTGCCAAACAAGACTGTAAACAGGTCCAGCGATATAGCCCCCAGAACCAGCTTGTTCTTCCAGACATAATCCAGCCCTTCGCGGATCATTTCCAGACGGTTGCCGGTCGGTTTGTGGCGGGGTTTGGTATCCGCCGTAATCATCGCGATGGCCGTCGCCGCACCCAGCAACAAGACACCGGACACGGCATAGGACGCCGTCACCGAAACGGCGCAAAGCAACCCGCCCAGCCACGGGCCAAAAACGCGCCCGCCCTGTACGGTAAACATGCCCCATGCGACGGCCTTGGTCACCATATCGCGCGGGATCAGCATGGGTTGAATAGCGGATGTTGAAGGTGATGTGAATGATCGCGACGCTCCCACGACCACGGCCACAAGGAACACAGGCCACAATTCACGCACGCCCATCCACGCCATAACCATAAGGGCGATAGAGGCCAGCGTTTGAAAACCCCAGCAAAGCACAAGGATACGACGGCGGTCATGGCGGTCCACCATCTCGCCGGAAATAAAGCTGAGTGCAAACAGTGGCAAAAACTGCGCCAAACCCACCATGCCGACCAGGAAGGCGCTTTCCTCCACCCCGCGAGTCAGGCGCGCAATAGTATAAACCTGCCAACCGATGGTGACGGCCTGCGCATAATAGCCCATATAGGCGCAAAGCCGCCCGATCCAGAGCTTCAGATACTCCGGTTGGCGCATCACATGGATTTCAGGTGCAGGGGCAGCGTTATCGGACATAAGCGGTTACCAGAGAATCACAGGGGCACAATCACAACCTCTTCTTACACGATTTTTTGGGTCTTGCGCCATCCCACCCGCATTGACTCCGGCAAACCCGTTCTATAGTTTTGCAAAACCTTCGTGATTTTGCGGTTCCCATGAATCCCCTCGCTCTTATCGGTCATACCTTTCTGGAATTTCTGGCAGCCACTGGCCGTCTGGGGCATTTTACGTCGCGCTCCATTTCACACTGCTTTCGCCGCCCATTCTACTGGTCGCAAATCGGCAGGCAGTTTGTTGACATCGGTTACTTCTCATTACCCGTCGTCGGATTGACGGCCCTGTTCACCGGCATGGTGCTGGCCCTGCAGAGCTACAGCGGCTTTTCACGCTTTGATGCAGAAAGCGCCATTCCAACCGTCGTCGTCCTGTCGATCACACGCGAACTGGGTCCGGTCATGGCGGGTTTGATGGTCGCGGGCCGCATCGGCGCCGCGATTGCCGCAGAACTTGGCACCATGCGCGTGACGGAACAGATCGACGCGCTGACCACCCTTTCAACCAACCCGCAAAAATACCTGATCGCGCCGCGCCTGATCGCCAGCACGCTGGTTATGCCACTGCTGGTTTTGATCGCCGATATCATCGGTGTTTTTGGCGGCTTTCTGGTTTGCGTTTACCGCCTGAAATTCAACGCAGCCAATTACATCAGCCAGTCATGGCAATATCTGGAATTCCGCGACGTTACATCCGGCCTTTGGAAAGCCGCCGTGTTCGGCTTCATCATCGCACTGATGGGCTGCTTTAACGGGTTTAATTCCAAGGGCGGCGCACAAGGTGTCGGCGCTGCGACCACCAATGCCGTCGTCACGGCCTCCATCCTTATTCTGGTCAGCAACTATCTGCTGACCGGCATTTTCTTCTCTGGCAAATAGCATGACCGAAACCGCGCATCCCGATCATCAGCCGAAGATTGAATTAACCGGCGTCCATAAATCCTTTGGCGAAAAAAAGATTTTGCGCGGCGTCAACCTGTCTATTGGCAAGTCTGAATCCGTTGTTGTCATCGGCGGGTCGGGCACCGGCAAGTCTGTCCTTTTGAAATGCATTCTGGGCATCCTGCATCCCGAGTCAGGCAACATTAAAATCGACGGCAAGGATGTCGTCGGCGTGCGCGGTCGTGCCAAAGACAAGCATCTGCGTAAATTTGGCATGTTGTTTCAGGGCTCCGCCCTGTTTGACTCCCTGCCCGTATGGCAGAATGTCGCGTTTCGTCCCCTCCAGGCGCAAGGCATGAAAAAGAAAGAAGCGCGCGACCTTGCAATTGCAACGCTTGGCTCTGTCGGCCTCAGCCCCGCTGTGGGCGACCTGTATCCTGCTGAACTTTCTGGTGGCATGCAAAAACGTGTGGCTCTGGCCCGCGCCATCGCCGCAAAACCAGAGATTATCTTTTTCGACGAACCCACGACCGGCCTCGACCCCATTATGTCGGACGTCATTAATGAACTGATCGTCAAATGCGTGCGCGAACTGGGGGCGACGACGCTCACCATAACGCATGACATGGCGAGCGCGCGCAAAATCGCTGACCGTATCGCCATGCTGCATGAAGGTCATATTATCTGGCAGGGGCCAAAGCGGGATATCGACCATTCAGGCAACCCCTATGTCGACCAGTTCATCCATGGCCGCGCCGAGGGCCCCATTCGCATGCAGGTGCGGAAAGTATAAGCGTTTGCGGGCGTAAAAGCGTCCCTTGCCACCCTGCCCCCATCCCTGTAAAACCGCTGGGCAACCTTTTGAACAGCGGTGAAAAAATGGCCTCATATCAATATATCTATGTCATGAAATCCTTGTCCAAGGCGTGGCCGGGCGGCAAGAAGGTTTTGGATGATGTGTGGCTGTCATTTTATCCGGGCGCCAAAATCGGCGTGCTGGGCCCGAACGGCGCGGGTAAATCAACGTTGCTGAAAATCATGGCCGGTCTGGATACCGATTTTGCGGGCGAAGCCTGGGTTGCCGAAGGCGCAACTGTCGGCTATCTGCCGCAGGAGCCGCAACTGGACCCCAACCTGACGGTTGAGCAGAACGTTCTGTCCGCACTGGCGGAAACCAAGGGCTTGCTGGACCGGTTCGAAGAAGTCAGCAACAAACTGGGCGAAGTGACCGACCCCGATGAAATGCAGGCACTGATCGATGAACAGGCCGCGCTACAGGAAAAGATCGACGCCGCCGACGCGTGGGATCTGGGCCGCACGGTTGAGATTGCGCTGGACGCGCTGCGTTGCCCGCCGGGTGACTCGCTCGTCACCAATCTTTCGGGCGGTGAACGCCGCCGCGTGGCGTTGTGCCGCCTGCTGCTGCTGAAACCCGATCTGCTGCTGCTCGACGAACCGACCAACCATTTGGACGCGGAATCGATTGCGTGGCTGCAAACCCATTTGGGGCAATATCCCGGCGCGGTCGTCATGATCACCCACGATCGTTACTTTCTGGATAACGTCACGGGCTGGATTCTGGAACTGGACCGCGGCAAGGGCATCCCCTACGAAGGCAATTACACGTCGTGGCTCAAGCAGAAGCAAAAACGTCTGGAGCAGGAAGCGCGTGAAGAAACAGGCCGCCAGAAAACGCTGGCCCGCGAATTGGAATGGATCAGCGCTTCGCCCAAGGCACGTCAGGCCAAGAGCAAGGCCCGCATCACCGCCTATGAAAACCTGCTGGCGCAAAGCGGTGAGGCTGCGCCAGATACAGCGCAGATTATCATCCCGACACCGCCGCGTCTGGGCAACAACGTTATCGACGGCGACCATATCCGCAAGGCGTATGGCGACAGGCTGCTCATCGACGATTTGTCCTTTAAACTGCCGCCCGGTGGTATTGTCGGCATTCTGGGTCCGAACGGCGCGGGTAAATCCACCTTGTTCCGCATGATCACCGAACAGGAAAAGCCCGACAACGGCAACATCAAGGTTGGTGAAACGGTTAAGCTGGGGTACGTCGATCAAAGCCGTGACAGCCTGCGCGCCGACAAAACTGTGTGGGAAGAAATCTCGGATGGACTGGACATTATCGACCTTGGCAAAAAGTCGATGCCGAGCCGCGCCTATGTCGCCGCGTTTGGCTTTAAGGGTGTCGATCAGCAAAAGAAGGTCGGCGTCCTGTCTGGCGGTGAACGCAATCGCGTGCATATGGCCAAGATGTTAAAATCCGGCGCGAACGTCCTGCTGCTCGACGAACCCAGTAACGATCTTGACGTCGATACGCTGCGTGCGCTGGAAGACGCGATTGTCAGCTTCCCCGGCTGCGTTGTCGTTATTACCCACGATCGCTGGTTTATGGATCGCGTCGCCACGCACATCCTCGCCTTTGAAGGCGACAGTCAGGTCGTGTGGTTCGAGGGTAATTATCAAGATTACGAAGCCGACCGCAAACGCCGTCTGGGCACCGATGCCGACCAACCGCATCGCATCAAATACAAACCGCTGGTCCGGTCGTAAGAAGGTCGCCGCATGAAATTGACCCGCCTTCAGGCGGATGGCCTGCTGTTCTTTACGACTATTGTCTGGGGCGGCGCGTTCGTTGCCCAGAAATTTGGCAATGCGCAGATTGATCCCTCCATGTTTGTGGGGATCCGCTTTGCCATCGCCGCCCTGCTGCTGTCCCCGTTTGCGTACCGCGAGCGGGCAAAAGCACCGATCAAACAAGCGTCATTCTGGCTTTATATCGCTATCGGCCTTTGCCTTGCCATGGCCAATATTATACAGCAATGGGGCCTGACGATGACCCGCGTGACGAACAGCGGTTTCATAACATCGCTTTACGCCGCCATGGTTCCGTTTGCGGCGCTGTTCATCAACAAAACACCGTTACGCCTGCTGCCCACACTGGCGGCCGTGATCGCCGTAGCTGGCGCGTGGCTGCTCAGCACCAACGGGCAGTCGATTAGCTTTGACACTGGCGACCTGATCACACTGGTGTCGGATATCGGCTGGGCATTACAGATTATCTTTATTGCCCGCGCGGTTAAGCTGGATCAACAACCGCTCTGGATCGCCTTCGTTCAATACGCTGTGACGGCGGCCATTGGTATCGCGCTGGGCTTATTCGGCAAACCGCTGACATGGCATGATCTGTCGCTGACCATGACGCCGCTTCTGTACACAGGTGTGTTATCAAGCGCCATCGGCTTTACGCTGCCCTGCATCGCCTTGCGCTATACGCCAGAGGCGGAAGGGGCCGTCATTATGTCGTTGGAGGGCGTGTTTTGCGCGCTGGCCGGCGCCATCTTCTTTGACGACAAGCTGTCCGTGCTTGGCATGGCCGGATGCGGCCTGATTTTTCTGGGCGTCCTGATGGTAGAGCTGTCACCCCTGCTCACCCGACAAACCAAAACGGCGGGTTAGAACGCGCCGGTTTTTTCGTGGATGGTGGTGGTAATTTCGGGCGCGGTCCAATCAATGCTGCCCTGCCAATAACCTATAACCTTGCCATCTTTGCCGATCAGGAAAGTCGTCGGCATGCCATCTGCATGCAAAACAGAGGGCGCACGACCCGATGCATCAATATAGATTTTCAAATGGGTTAGCTGGTGTTTCTTAAAGAAAACATCAACGGCATCCTGCCCACGGCTGTCCTCCGACAGGGCCAAAACCTCAAACCCCGGACTGCCATGGGCGGCCTGTAATTGATCCAGAGCGGGCATTTCCTTGACGCAGGGACCGCACCATGTTGCCCACAAGTTCAGCAGGACAATTTTGCCCCTGAAATCCTGTAACGCTACCTGATGGCCGGGTTTGTCTTCAAACACCAGCGCAGGCACCGGGGCCGCCTGATCCAGCACATGAAATGACCCTTTGACCTCATCAGCCATGGCCGCACGGCTGCTCATCACCGATGTCAGCAGCAGCGTCAGCAGGTATAATCTTTGGCGAACAGGCATTGCATCATGTCCAAAAAACATCTTTAATGACCACAGGCTAAGAGAAAGAAGCTGATGCAACACATCATAATCAAACGGAGCGCAAAGTCACGCCTCCTTGTCACGTTGGGGGGCGCAGCCGCATTGGTGGCCGCCCTGACTTTGACGGGGTGTGGAAAAAAGCCCGGGTCGGTTGACCCGCCACCATGGGTTGAAGATGACACATACCCCGCCAGCTACCCCGATGTCAGCACGGACCCCAAGCCGACCTGGACACCCGACGCAACAACGCAAGACAAGACCAAACAATGACCGAAAGCTTTACCTATGTGAACGGCATCCTGCATGCCGAACAAGTTGACGTTGCCCGTATTGCCGCCGAAGTGGGGACGCCCTGCTATATCTACTCTGCGGAACGGCTGCGCCATAACTACAAGGAATTCCGCGACGCCTTTGCGGGCATGGATATCCACATCCATTATGCCAACAAAGCCAATCCTAATCTGGCCGTCACGCGTGTACTGGCCGCCTGTGGCGCCGGTGCCGATATTACATCCGGTGGCGAGCTGGAACGCGCGCTGGCTGCGGGCATCAAAGGACAGAACATTATCTACTCCGGCGTCGGAAAAACCGAGGTCGAAATTGCCGCTGCTCTCAAGGCCGATATTTATCAATTCAATGTCGAGTCGATGCCTGAGCTGCACGCTATCAACAAAGTCGCGGCGCAAATGGGCAAAAAAACCGCCGTGACACTGCGCGTTAATCCGGATGTTTCAGCGCGAACCTATAAGAAAACATCGACCGGCGAGCTGGGCACCAAATTCGGCATTGATATGGTGCAGTTAGAAGAAGCGATGGCGTTGTTCAAGACACTGCCCGCGCTGGATTTCAAAGGATTTCAGGTCCATATCGGTTCGCACGTCTATGACTATGAACCTTTCCGCGAAGCCTTTCTGAAACTGGCGGAATTGACGCATGCTTGGCGCGCGCGGGGTTACACCGTCGAACGTCTGGATCTGGGCGGCGGCGTCGGCATTCCCTATGATGGGCAAAGTCTGGCGCCGTTTGCCGATTATGCGCGCACTGTGCGGGAAACCGTCGGCAATCTGGGCTGTCAGATCGCGTTTGAGCCGGGCCGCCGTCTGGTTGGCGATGCCGGTATTCTGCTCAGCCGCGTCACCTACGACAAACAGGGACACAGCAACCGCTTTCTTATTCTGGATGCGGGCATGAACGATTTGATCCGCCCCGCGATGTACGAAGCACGTCACAGCATTATTCCCGTTAAACAGTCAGGCGCAGAACAGACCGCGTTGGCCGATATCGTCGGTCCGGTTTGCGAAACCAGCGACCTGTTCGGCGTCGATTATCGTTTGCCGGGTGTCGGGACGGGTGATCTGGTCGCCATACTGCAGGCGGGTGCCTATGGCGCCGCCATGGCCAGCACCTATAACGGCAGAGCTCTGATTCCAGAAGTTATGGTGTCAGGCAATCAATACGCCGTTGTGCGCAGGCGCATTGCTATACAGGAACAAATTGACTGGGAAAGCGTGCCTGATTGGGCTAATGTTGCAACGCATTAACACTGTTTGCGCTGCAACAGCCTGATACGGCTTTGTTTTTATCTTAAATGCTCACGAATTCTTTAACTTTTTCTGGCACAGTGAGTGCAAGGGTTTCAGAAGGTTAGGCGCAGGGTCTGATCTTCGGAAAAGGAAACGGGGTAGGTCATGGAAGTTAACAATAACCCCCGAACAAAGATTAAAACCGAACTGCTCGGCAGCCTCAAACTCACCCTCGCACATTTCGCCCTCACTCTTGAAAATCTGCTCCACGCATATGGCCGCGCGATGGCCCTTGTGCTCGCGTTTCTGGTACTCGCCTGCTTCGGGTTCTTCTCGGACATACCCGGTTGGGTGCATTTGATCCTTCTTGCCGCCTTCCTCGGCGCTTTCTTCACCAGTTTTGGCCACGGCCTGAAGAAATGGCGCCCGGTTACGGCATCGCAGGCACGCCGTCGCGTGGAGGCGGCCAGCAAACTTCAACACCGCCCACTCGACATACTGGACGACAAACTGGTTGCGTCAGGGAAAAAGGAACTGGAAATCTGGGAACATTACGTCGCCCAGACACGTGAACGCATTCGCCGTTTGGCGTGGCCTGCGCTGCATGTCGACTGGAAGAAACGCGACCCCTACCATCTGCGTTATGTTGTTCTGGTTCTGCTGGCGTTGGGTAGCGTTGCAGGCTGGGGCGTTTTGGGCGGCCGTGTTGTAGCGGCTCTAAACCCCGCTCTTGCTATTATGCCGGTATCTGCGCCCACAGTTGCCGCATGGATCACACCACCCGAGTACACGCATAAACCCACGATCATGATTGCCACCGCTGCCGGCATTAACTTGACCCACGAGGTTATTGATGTACCCGAAGGCAGCCTGCTCTCCATCCATCTGGCGGAAAAAGACGGCACAACCCCGGTCTTGTCTGTCAATGATACAACCGTTGATCTGGCCGCCTCTGACGGCAAGGATTTCGAAGCCCAGCAAGTTATTACCAAGGGCGATAGCATCAGTCTGCGCCGCGGATGGCGCACCTTGGGTTCATGGCATGTCAATGTTGTAACCGACCGCGCGCCGCAGATTGCCTTTACAGACACGCCGGACAAAACCGAACGCAAAAGCCTGCGCGTCGCGTTTGAAGCCGATGATGATTACGGCGTCACCAATGTTCTGATGCGCATTACACCACGCCAGTCGATGCCGGGTGTTAGCGATGCGCCACAGGAGATAACACTCAGTACCTCCGATATAGCGCATATCAAACGCACGGCCTATGTTGACTTGACCGCCAGCCCATGGGCAGGCATTCCTGTTGATATACAGTTGATCGCTACCGATGCCGTTGGGCACCGTTCAGAAAGCGATACGGTGAATGTCGTCCTTCCCGAACGCACCTTCTTCCACCCCGTTGCACGGGCGCTGATTGATGAGCGGCATCATCTTATGCTGACCCCCTTTGATAATGACACACGTAACGAAGCCGCAAACCTGATGGCTGGCCTCGCCAATGATCCGGGTACTTTGTACAACGACCCGCTGAGCGTCATGGCGTTACGCGCCGGCGCCGTGCGGTTGTTGCTGGAACCCAATCAGGAAGCCACGGAAACGGTCGACAATATCCTGTGGCAAACGGCAACCCGTCTTGAAGATGGCGGCACAGGCAGTGCCGAGCAGAACCTGCGCGACGCACAACGCGAGCTTGGTGATGCGTTGGACCGTAATGCCGGCGAAAAAGAAGTACAACGGCTGATCGACCGCCTGCATCAGGCGATGGCCGAATATCTTTCGCAATTATCAGTACGCATGGCGCACCAGCCCGGCATCCCCCAAGATTTGGCCCCCGTTTTGGGTCAACGCACAAACATGCTGACACCAAACGATCTTGACCAGATGCTGAACCAGATGCGTGGCCTGTCCGCCAGCGGTAACCGTGACGCCGCAAGACAGGAGCTGGCCCGCCTGCAGCAGATGCTGGAAAACATCCGCACCGAACCGCAACCGCTGACCGCGCAACAACAAGCGGCGCTGGAACGCCTACGCGGCCTGCGCGCCATAGCAGCAGAGCAGCAAAAGCTGATGGATAAGACCTTCCAGGGCAGCCAACAGGGCAAACTGGATCGCACCTTGCAGGCGCAGCAGAATGATCTACTCAAGGCACTCAAAGGTTTGATGCCGAACGCCGCACCGAGCAGCAACGCAGCACAAGGCATGGAATCCATGCATGAAGCCAGCCAGTCTTTGGGACAAGGACAGGGTCAGCCAGCCCTAGAGCAACAGGGCGAAGCCCTTAAGGCTCTGCAAGCGGCGGCGGATCAATTGGCCGATGACCTGCAGAAAAACATGTTGATGTTACCCAACGGCGGCTCCGGCATGGCGGATAATGACCCGCTGGGGCGTGGTGGCCCCATGCTCCAGCCGGAAAACGGTAAGCCCGTTGTGCCTGAACATATGAATGCCCTGCGCGCACGGCAGATTATGGATGAGCTGCAAAAGCGTTCAGGCGATCAGGGCCGTTCGCGTTCTGAACGCGACTATATCGACCGTCTTCTACAAAACTTCTGAAACCTTACGCATGTAATCCGCCAACAGGGCAACCGCCTGCGCGCGATGACTTATGGTGTGTTTTTCTACTTCTGGCATCTCACCGAATGTGCGCATATCCCCCTGGGGCACAAAGCATGGATCATAACCAAACCCCAAGCTGCCGCGTGGCGGCCATGTCATGGCGCCTTCACACCGTCCTTCAAAAACATGCTCCCTGCCGTCTGGGTCGATGAGTGCCAGAACGCATATAAAATACGCGCTGCGATCATTGGTGTTAGCGAGCCCATCATGTACGCGCCGCATCGCCATCTGAAAATCTTTCTGGGGTCCCGCCCAACGGGCAGAATAAAGCCCGGGGTCACCACCCAAGGCGTTGACGCAAAGCCCACTGTCATCTGCCAGGGTCCAATACCCTGCCCCGGCTGCGGCCCGCGCCTTCAGCAGGGCATTATCCGCAAAGGTTTGACCTGTTTCTTCCGGTTCAGGCAGGTTTAATTCGGCAGCGGATACAAAACTTTGCCAATAAGGGGCCAATAAGGCCCCAAATTCCTTGACCTTGCCCTTGTTATGCGTGGCCACGACCAAACGTCCCTGCATAAAAAAATCTATAGATTGTGACGTGGTCATAAGCTTTTCCTTTTCTTTAAGGATTATGGTTATGATATGAGTCTCATCCGTCTGACAACCCGATTTAAATCCTATGCATTCATCACAACAACTCAAGATCCTGATCGTTGATGATCATTTTCTGGCGCGCCAGATTGTCACCAACGTCCTACGCGAACACAACATCGAAGCGGTTGATACGGCCACCAACGGCAACGAAGCCAAGGAAGCCATTTGCAACGCTTTCGAACAGCACAAGCCCTATGACATCGTGTTTCTAGACTGGAATATGCCGGGCATGGAAGGCATCGATGTCCTAGCCCATTTCCGCGCCGACAGCCGGTTCAACAAAACGGCCTTTGTCATGTTGACAGCCGCCGCCGATCAAAGCGATGTCATTCGTGCAATCAAGGCTGGCGCCACTGGCTATATCGTCAAGCCCGTTTCCCGCTCGACAGTCAGCAAGAAGCTGGTTGAAGTACAAGAGTGGTTGAAGAACGCGCAACGCTAATCAGTAACGATGCGGCGTATCTAACGGCACATGCAGATAGATACCTGCAATTTCAGCACCGGGATTGCGCCCAGTGATATGGGCGTTTGATATATGACTGGCTTGCAACGTCAGGCGTGTCTGATCCGTAAAACGCCAACCGACTTCCGCCTGTGACCTGAATTCTATCACGGACCCCATCGGCTGCATGGCGCCGGGATAGAATAACCCCACCCCCTCGCTCCATGTAAAAATGCCATGCGGCCCCATATACAGGTCCATGCCAAGCCCGCCCATGCCGTAAAGGGCGCCGCGGCTAGTGGTTTCTGTTGCAAAGATGGGATGTACCTGCACCGAATGGTCCCAACGCTGCCATGACGGTTGCAACATGGGCAACAGGGATGTACCCCAACGATATTCAAAACGAAAATCTGCGGATTCTCTATGGCTCTCGGTTTTATCGAAGTCCATATAACCGACGCTAAAGGAAAAAAGGTCTGCTTGACGTATGGCCTGCGCCTGTACGGACATGGGCAATACGCACCCACAGATGAGTAGCAACATCCAGCCTATAATGCGCACCATGTTTGCCCCGCAAGAATCAGGTTCGGACATTGTGCCCATCCCCCGCCTGCTGGCAAGGGTGCATTTAGGCCTTCAGACTTTTATTGACAATTTCCGATACGCTGGACGACAACTTCTTGTGCGCTGCAATGCGGCGCAGCTCGGTCTGCATCAACTTCTGCCGCTTCAGCTCATAATCGCGCCAACGGGCAAAGCCTTTCGCCAGTCGCGCCGCGCTGTCCGGATTGAACGCATCAATATGCACAATCATATCCGCAACAAACTTGTACCCGCTGCCATCCACCGCATGGAACCCGACAATGTTATTGGCAAACGCGCCAACCAAGGCCGAAATGCGGTTCGGGTTCTTACCATCATAGGCCGGGTGTTTTGTAAGGCGACGCACATCCTTCAGTACATTCTTACGCTTCGCGCGCGCCTGTGCTGCAAACCAACTATCCATGATGGTTGGCGCGTTGCCCCAACGCTTTTCAAACAACGCAAAGGCTTCATCACGTTCGACGGTCTTTGTGCTGGACAAAATACCGAGACCGGCAACCTGATCCGTCATATTGGTTGACTGGATAGCGGTTGCCATAATCAGTTTACGCGTTGCGACCTCTTCATCCTGCGCCAAATAAGCCAGGCACAAATTCTTCAGGCTACGCTTACCCATGCTGACGCCGTCTGTCGCCTTGGACGACAAGGTTTTAAGCTGGCCATAAACATGTTCGATATCCGGACGCAGGGCATAAGCAATGCGCAACATCATGGCCTTGCGCGCATCAACCAGAGCATCCGGGTCGATTTTCTGGCCGCCTGCTACCTGCGCCAGCCCCAACTCGCCTTCGGTCGGCAAGGACAGAACCATAGCGCGGAAATCGGCATCCAATTTCTCATCGCGCAGAACGGCGCGCAGACCGTCCATCAACGCATCCGCTGTTTTCTCGGCAACTGTTTTGCCATTCGCGAGCGCCAGCATGTATTTGGTCAGAAGCTTGACGCTTGCTTCCCAACGGCAGAACGCATCGCTGTCATGCGCCAGCAGGAACAGCAATTCCTGATCCGTATACGGATAATCGAGGCGCACGGGCGCCGAGAAGTCGCGCAAAAGTGACAGAACCGGCCTGGTCTTGACGTTGTTAAAGACAAATTCCTGCGCTGGTTTCTTCAGTTCCAGAATGCGGGTCGGAATCATATTCCGACCTTTTTCATCCAGCAGGCCAACGGCCAGCGGGATATGTAGCGGCTGCTTCTTTTTCTGATCTGCCGTGGGTTTTGTCTTCTGTTTAACAGACAGATGCAGTTTGCGCGTTTTGGCGTCATAGCGGCTGCGCACTGTCACGGTCGGCGTGCCGGACTGGCTGTACCACAGCATAAACTGGCGCAGGTCTATTTTGTTCGCGTCCGCCATGGCTTTGACGAAGTCGTCGCAGGTCACGGCCTGTCCGTCATGACGTTTAAAGTACAAATCCATGCCCTTGCGGAACCCTTTTTTGCCCACAAGCGTCTGGATCATACGAATGACTTCCGATCCCTTTTCATACACGGTCGCCGTATAGAAATTGCGGATGGATTGATATTTGTCGGGTCGCACGGGGTGCGACATGGCGCCCGCATCCTCGGCAAACTGAACGTTACGCATCATGCGTACATTACCCAGACGCTCGACCGGGATGGAATTCATGTCACCCATAAATTCCTGTTCGCGGAACACGGTCAAGCCTTCCTTCAGGCTCAGTTGGAACCAATCGCGGCAGGTGACGCGGTCACCGGTCCAGTTATGGAAATATTCATGCCCGACGACGCGCTGAATGAACGAGATAATGTTATCCGAAGCGGTTTCGGCACGCCCCAGAACGCATACATCGTTAAAGATGTTCAACCCTTTGTTTTCCATCGCCCCCGAATTAAAGTTAGGCGTGGACACGATCATAAAGCGGTCAAGGTCATATTCGAGGCCGAATACGTCTTCGTCCCATTTCATGGCCTGCTTGATAGCGCGCATGGCAAAGGCCGTTTCCGGCTTCTTGCCCTTTGCAACATACATTTCAATCGCAACCTTGCGGCGTGAACGCGTGACAAAACTATCCGTGACCTTGTCCAGATCCCCCGCCACAACGGCGAACAGATAGCACGGCTTCGGGAACGGGTCGTGCCACACGGCAAAATGACGACCATTCTTTTCCTTGCCGGTACTGACCGGATTACCATTCGACAGCAGGATGGGATATTTTTTGCGGTCAGCATGCAGCGTAACCGTAAAGACGGTCAGCACATCCGGACGGTCAAGCGCATAGATGATTTTGCGGAACCCTTCGGATTCGCATTGCGTGTTGAGCATATTACCCGCCGCATACAGGCCGTATAATTCCGTGTTTTCATAGGGGTTGTGCGTGCTGGCGACCTCAAGTGTAAACGCGCGCGCCTTGATGTTTGGGATCGTCAAATCCTTGTCTGTCAGTTTGTATTCCTTGTGCGACAGAACCGTGCCGTCCAGCGTCACGCCCATCAGGCGTTGCTTCTCACCGTTCAAAACCAGCGACGCGTTCTTGTTTTTGCTTTTGGGATTACGGCGCATGTTGTAACGCGCGGTAACGCGGGCATGGTCATCGCGAATGTCGATATCGACAACGGCCTGGTCAATTAGAAAATCAGGCGGTGTATAGTCGGCCAGACGTTTTTCGATGAGTTTAGACATGGCAATTTCCCCAAAAGATAACGGGTAATGTTAGAACGCTTAAACCTTACAAAAGATTTAACGTGCCCTAGGTAACCGTGAAGCTTTCGCCGCAACCGCAGCGTCCCGTTTCATTCGGATTGATGAAGTCGAAGCCTGAGCGTGTAGGCGTTTCAACATAGTCCATCGTGGAACCGACGATATAAAGCGTGGCCTTGGGATCAACCACAACCGTTACGCCATGCTGTGTGACGACATCGGCAAATTTCGGCCTGTCAGCCAGATGGTCAAGATATTGCAGATCGTAACGCAGGCCGGAGCAACCCTTGCTGGTGACCCCGATGATAACGGCCTCCGGCTGCGGTGATTTTTGCGACAATAAATATTTCACGCGTTCGGCGGCAGCCGGCGTAATGACCAATATCTGCGGCGGCGCCTGCAAAGGCGGCATGGTGGCCTGTTCCGGCCCGGATATATTGTCGATCGTCATGCGCCCCCCTTAAAACATATTCAATTGCAACCTGGCTTCATCCGTCATGCGCGAATTATCCCACGGCGGCGACCAAACCAGTTCAACCTGAACATCGCCGACATCCGGCACACGCTGCACAGCCTGCTGCACCATGGCGGGCATTTGCCCCGCGACAGGGCAATTTGGCGTCGTCAACGTCATGGTGATGGCAACATCGGCCTTGCCACCATCGGTCGGCTTAATATCGACTGCGTAAATCAGACCCAGATCATAGACATTCACCGGGATCTCGGGATCGAAAACGGTGCGTATTTCATTGATGACTTTTTCACCAATGGTATTGACGACATCCATAACGGCTTCCGGTGAAGCCATTTCTGTCAGCGGTGCCTGTATTGCGTTTTCCTGCGTCATTCCGTGGATACCTTTTGTTCATCCTTCAACGCGGCCTGTAACGTGTGCCACGGTAATGTCGCGCATTTGACGCGCA
Source organism: Alphaproteobacteria bacterium (assembly GCA_019233975.1). Taxonomy (GTDB): domain Bacteria; phylum Pseudomonadota; class Alphaproteobacteria; order UBA9219; family UBA9219; genus JAFALY01. Next base: position 120,123 of record JAFALY010000030.1, read on the forward strand.
TCGGGTAATGGCGCACCCCGGCCAAAGCCTCGATACGGTCACGCGCATCTTCGTCAATGGTCGCGTCGTTTGTTTCACCACCCGTGCAGGCTGCGTGCATGTAATCGAACAAATGTTCGGCTTCCTGCACCGGTTTGCCTTTCAGCATTTCCGTCATCATGGAGGCCGACGCGACAGAGATCGCGCAACCGCTGCCCTGAAAGCCGATATCACGGATGATGTTACCGTCATCGACATAGAGATAGAGCGCCAGCCTGTCACCACACAGGGGGTTGTGGCCCAGCGCTTCATGATTCACCTGCCCCGGCTTCGCAAAATTGCGCGGATGCTTGCTGTGATCCAGAATAAGGTCCTGATAAAGGTCGCGTAAATCGTCGCTCATGCAAATATCTCCTGCACCTTGTGCAGCGCCTGCGCCAAGGCATCGACTTCTTCGTGTGTGTTATAAAGGCCAAAGGACGCGCGCGCCGTCGCTGGCACACCCAGGTGCTCCATCAAAGGCTGCGCGCAATGGTGGCCCGCGCGCACGGCGACGCCCTGCCTGTCCAAAATGGTGCCGACATCATGCGGATGCGCGTTCTTCATGACAAAGGAGATAACACCGGCGCGTTGTGCATCGGCGCCGATGATTGTCAGTCCATCAATGTGCGTCAGTTTCTGTAACGCATAGCGTACCAAGGTGTCTTCGTAATGCGCGATACGATCAAGGCCGATACCCGTCACATAATCAATAGCGGCAGCCAAGCCAACCGCCTGCGTAATGGCAGGCGTGCCCGCCTCAAACCGGCCGGGCGGCGGTGCAAAACTGGTTCCCTCAAAGGAAACGGAGGCGATCATCCCCCCACCCGTCTGATAGGGCGGCATGGTGTTTAACAAAGCTTTTTTGCCATACAAAACGCCAATGCCCGTTGGACCATATAATTTGTGTCCTGAGAAAGCATAGAAATCCACATCCAGCGCGCGCACATCAACCGGCATGCGAGCAACAGCTTGACACCCGTCGATCAACACACGAATGGGCTGATCCTTCTTTTCATAGGCGCGAATGGCGGTGATGATTCTTTGCGCGGGCAGTAGTGTGCCGAGCGCGTTGGACACATGCGCAAACGCAACCATCCGCGTGCGTGGCGACAAAAGGCCCGCGATCGCTTCAACCGTAACCTCACCCACATCATTGATGGGGGCAACGCGAATGACGGCGCCGGTAGCCCCTGCCACCATTTGCCACGGCACGATGTTGGAGTGGTGCTCCAGCGTGGTCAGAATAATCTCATCGCCCGCGCGCAGCTGACTGCGCCCCCAACTGGCAGCGACCAGATTGATGGCCTCCGTACCGCCGCGCGTAAAGACGATTTCATCGCGACTGGCTGCATTCAGAAAACGTGCAACCGTCTGGCGTGCTGCTTCATAACGTTCGGTCGCGCGCACGCTCAATTCATGCACCCCGCGATGGATATTGGCATAGGCATGCGCCTCGAACTGCACCATCGCCTGCGTTACCTGTGCGGGGCGTTGCGTGCTGCCTGCATTATCCAGATACACGAGCGGCTTGCCGTGAATTTTCTCGGCCAAAATAGGGAAATCGGCGCGGTACGCGTCAACGTCATAGGCCAGATTATGTTCCGGTGGAAATTCCAGACGTTCAGACATTTTCATGAAACCATTCCTCCAGCAAAGCGGCGGCGACTTCATGCCCCTCACCCGCATGCAGATTTTCAACCACTTCATCGGCAAAGGCACGCAGCAGCAAGCGACGCGCAGCCGCATCAGACAGCCCGCGCGAACGCAGGTAAAACAGCGCGTTGTCGTCCAAGTCACCAACCGTACTGCCATGGCTGCATGAAACGTCATCTGCGTCGATTTGCAGTTCAGGCTTCGCGTTCATTTCCGCCTGATCCGACAGCAACAAGGCGCGGCTTAACTGCTGGCTGTCCGTTTTTTGCGCGTCCGGCGCGACGATGACCTTGCCCTGAAACACGCCGCGCGCGCTTTCGGTCAAAATAGTTTTGAAAAGCTGATTACTGGTGCCCTGCGGCGCTTCGTGCGTCACGCGCCATGTCGCGTCGCCATGTTCATGGCCCGCCAGCAGCATGACACCCGACAGGCTGCATTGTGCGTTCAGCCCCTGTAATCGCACATCCACTTCATGGCGAGTCAGGCGCGCATCTTTCAGAAGCGCGAAATGATGATAATGCGCGCCGCTCGCAACCGATACCTGCGTCCGCGTCAGGTGTACCGCAACGGCCTGTTGATGCATCAACTTGCTGTGTCGTAGTTTAGCCTGCGCCGACAGCGTGACATTCATTTCCACAACATGCGGTGCCGTAGCACTGCCAGCATGATGCTCAATGAGGGTAAGGCTGCTGCTCTCTCCCAACTCGATATACAACTGCACAGGTTCCGCCTGCGCAGTGTTGTCATAGGCAAAATGCAGCTCAACCGGCGTTGTCACCAGGCAATGACGACCACCCACCGTTATACGGCAGGCATTGTCACCCTCCACCTGAAACATACCGACAGGCAATTTTTCAAGGCGTGATGTGGCTGCATAATAGCGGCCATTCCGGAAAGCAATAACAGGATGCCCCGCCTCGCCGACCAAGGGCTGCACAGCCGTGTCCGGCGCAGAAATCGGCGTCGCCAATAGTTTTTCAAGCGGCGTGTAGCGCCAGCTTTCTTTTTGTACACGGCTGCGTTCAATCAGGGCGGCAAGCGTCATGGCAACACCCCGGCAATCATGCGGCCTCCGGCGCAAAGGCTGCATAGCCTTTTGCTTCCAGCTCCAGCGCCAGTTCCGGCCCGCCTGAGCGTTGAATGCGGCCATAGGCCAGCACATGCACATAGTCGGGTTTAATGTAGTCCAGCAAGCGTTGATAATGCGTGATGACCAGCATGCTGCGGTCCGCGGCGCGCAGGGTGTTGACGCCTTCGGCCACAACCTTCAACGCATCGATATCAAGGCCGCTGTCCGTTTCATCGAGCACGCACAGTTTGGGCTCCAGCACCGCCATTTGCAGAATGTCGTTACGCTTTTTCTCGCCACCCGAAAAACCGACATTGACGGCGCGTTTCAGCATTTCTTCGCTCATACCCAGCAATTTCGCCTTGGCACGCAGCAGCTTCAGCATTTGCATGGCATCCAGTTCAGATTCACCGCGCGCCTTGCGGATGCTGTTCAACGCGGTCTTAAGGAAATTCATGTTGGTAACACCCGGAATTTCAACCGGATATTGGAAGGCCAGAAACACACCGGCGGCTGCACGTTCTTCCGGCTTCATAGACAGAACATCCTGCCCGTTCAGCAGAACCTGCCCCTCTGTAACCGTATAGCCATCGCGCCCCGACAGGACATAGGACAGCGTGCTTTTACCTGCGCCGTTCGGCCCCATGATCGCGTGTACCTCGCCCGCCTTTATCTCCAGATCAAGGCCCTTGAGGATCGGCTTACCATCAATTTCGGCGTGAAGATTTTTGATGCTCAACATGACTTAACCTACGCTTCCTTCCAGACTGATGCCGACGAGCTTCTGCGCTTCGACGGCAAATTCCATCGGCAATTCCGCCAGCACTTCTTTGCAAAAACCGTTGACGATGAGGGCCATCGCCTCTTCGGCGTTCAGACCGCGCTGCTGACAATAAAACAATTGGTCTTCGCTGACCTTTGACGTGGTCGCTTCATGCTCAACACGCGCCGAAGGTTGCCGTGATTCAATATAGGGTACCGTATGCGCGCCGCATTGGTCGCCGATCAGCAAGCTGTCGCACTGTGTGCGGTTGCGGGCACCCTTGGCGGTACGCAGCATGCGCACAAGGCCACGGTACGTGCTTTGCGCGCGCCCCGCGCTGATACCCTTGGCGATGATAGTCGAACGCGTGTTCTTGCCGATGTGGATCATCTTCGTGCCGGTATCGGCCTGCTGATAATTGTTGGTGATGGCCACCGAATAAAACTCGCCCACCGAGTCATCCCCCTGCAAAACGCAACTGGGATATTTCCACGTAATGGCGGAACCGGTTTCGACCTGCGTCCACGAAATTTTCGACCGCTTGCCACGGCACGCGCCACGCTTGGTCACAAAATTATAGATGCCGCCCTTGCCGTCCTTATCACCGGGGTACCAGTTTTGAACGGTTGAATATTTAATCTGCGCATCATCATGCGCGACCAGCTCAACCACAGCAGCGTGCAGTTGGTTTTCATCGCGCTTTGGCGCCGTGCACCCTTCAAGATAGCTGACATAGGCCGCGTCGTCGGCGATAATGAGCGTGCGTTCAAACTGCCCCGTATTTTCTGCATTGATGCGGAAATAGGTGGACAGTTCCATCGGGCAGCGCACCCCCTTGGGGATGTAGACAAACGAGCCGTCCGTGAACACGGCGGAATTCAGCGCAGCAAAGTAATTATCCGTCACCGGCACGACCGAACCCAGATAGCGCTGCACCAGTTCGGGGTGTGTTTTAACGGCCTCTGATATCGGGCAGAAAATGATGCCTGCGTCTTCCAGCGTTTTCTTGTAGGTTGTCGCGACCGACACGCTGTCGAACACGGCATCAACCGCAATACGCGGCGTTACACCCGCCAGCACTTCCTGTTCACGCAGCGGAATACCCAATTTTTCATAGGTGCGCAGCAGTTCCGGATCGACCTCATCCAAGCTCTTGGGTTTGTTTTTCTGCTTGGGCGCGGCGTAGTAGGAAGCAGCCTGATAATCAATCGGCGGGTATTTGACCATCGCCCAATCCGGCTCTGCCATTTTCTGCCAATGGTGGAAGGCCTTTAACCGCCATTCCAGAAGCCATGACGGCTCCTCCTTCTTCGCAGAAATAAAGCGAATGGTGTCTTCACTTAATCCCGCAGGTGCCACTTCGGATTCGATGTCCGTCACAAATCCGTATTTATAGGATTGCTCGGCAATCGCGCTGGCGCGTTCTTTGGTCAATGCATTCATGGCCGCCCCTTAAACCCGTTCTGTCTGTGTGACAGGCGAGGCCGGAAATGCCGCCAACCATTGTGTGCCAAGCGATGGCCCGGCCATATCTTCAAGAGAAATACGTTCCAGCGCGCGGCGGATTTCGATATTAACGCGGTTCCAGTTCGCCATCATCGGACAGCTTTTTTTCATCTGGCAATCATGCTCGGCGCCTTCGGCGCAATCGGTGATGGCGATCGGACCGTCGATGGCCTCAATGAGGGTAGCGATGCTGATCTCGCCCGCCGGCCGCGCCAGCTTGTACCCGCCCGCAGCGCCGCGTTGCGCCGACACAAGGCCGGTACGCGCCAGTTGCTTCATGATTTTGGAAACCGTCGGCATGGGCAGGCCTGTCTGTTCTACCAAATCGGAGGCAGCCAAAAGCTGTGCGGGATGGCGAACCATCTGCCCCAGCAAAACAACGGCATAATCTGTAAGTCGGCTTAATCTAATCATGAGCGTAAATTAGCAATCTATACCAATTTAGTCCAGATTAATCTTTGTGATTTTATTAGGAGTACGAAAGGGGCAGCAGGCCGCGCCAACCACCCCTCCCTGATAGAATTAAACTGGCACTTTATCAAGCCAAATCAACTGTTACCGATCAACCCGCGTTGGCTTCTGCTTCGATATCGATCGTCACTTCATCGCCCAGATTCGGGATGTAGGTCGTCATGCCGAAATCGGAGCGCTTCAGCTTGCCGGATGCCGTAAAGCCCGCCGTCTTCTTGCCCATCATGTTCTGGCCGATCTTGTTCAGATGAACCGCAAGTGTGATGGGCTTGGTAACACCATGCAGGGTGAGGTCGCCAGTCACGGTTGCCGTATCGGCACCCGTTTGTTCAACCTTTGTGCTGACAAAATGCGCGGTCGGGAATTGTGCGACGTCAAAGAAGTCTTTGGTCTTCAAATGCTCGTCCAGCTTGGCCACGCCCGTATTGATGGCCGTCACATCAATGTCCAGCTCGACCTTGCTGTTGTCCGGCGTTTTTTCATCAAGCGCCAAGGCCCCCTTCGCGCTCATGAACTTGCCCGACGGGTTGGAAAAACCAAAATGGTTGATATGCCATGTCACGGCCGTATGCGACGCATCAAAATTATACGTGTCGGCAAGGGTCGGCGCCGCGATCATCAACGTCAATGTCATTACGGTCGATGTTAAAAATTTGGTCATGCTGTGTTCCTTTCGTGCGGGGTGGGATTAGGCGGCCTTGAAACGGGCGGCAAGGCTTGCCACGCGCTGGCCTAGATGTTCTGCGGTTTTCAGGTCGCTGGCAATAGGGCCGTGTTCGGGCCCCTGGTCGGCATTTGACTGTGCCATGGCGCCCAGCGAACTGCCCAGACGGTTCAGATCTTCGACCGAGCCTTTGCTGCTATTATTACCGGGTGGCAAGCCAAGGCTGACCCATAACATTTGATGCTGGGCAGCAAAGACCGCCAACGTGTTCAGCGTGTTATGCTTATCGCCATTCTGGCTGGCGGAATTTGTGAAACCCGCAGCCAGCTTGTCTTTCCATTTGCCGCCGTACCAGATCTTGGAACTCGCATCCATGAACTTCTTAAAGTCGGCACTCACGCTGCCCATGTAGGTCGGGCTGCCAAAAATAATGGCCTGTGATTGCTCCAGACCATCCCAATGCTGTTCAATGTCGGCAACTGGCACCAGCAACGCTTCAGCACCGTCGACTTGTCCAACACCACGCGCAACAGCCTTAGCCTGCTCCGCCGTGTGGCCATAGCCACTATGATAAACAACTGCGATTTTCATGATCTTTTCCCCACTCAGTCGAATCACATACTGCTTGTTGTATGTGATGATATTAGTTGATTTTATATACTATAATATATATAATAACTTACATGCTTAAAAGTAGGCATATATAGATTTGTAAGTTACAAAAAGGTAAGTGATATGAACATGGATACTGCAGAATGCACCGGTGACAAGCCCTGCCCCTTGCGTGAACTGCTCAGCCGGCTTGGTGATAAATGGAGCCTTCTGACCATCATGGCCTTAGCTAAGGCAGGCGAAAATCCCTGCCGTTTCTCTGAGTTAATGCGGAATATTAATGGAATATCTCAGCGTATGCTGACAACGACCTTGCGTCATTTGGAACGTGACGGCGTCATATCACGGCGCGTTTATGCCGAAGTGCCGCCGCGCGTGGAGTATGCCCTGACGGAGCGCGGGCGCAGCCTGCTGATCCCCGTTAAATCACTCGTGACATGGGTTGAAGGAAACTGGCCGGAGATTGAGAAAGCCAGAAACGCCTTTGATGCCTCACAATAAGGCGAATCAAGCGCGGCAAATCGGCTTAAAATTCAAGAGCATCCCAGCTTCTGTCGTCAAACCCTTCCGGTGGACTGGGCTGAGGGAGTACAGGTTCGAGCAATGCTTTCACAAGATCACTCAAGCTACCGGATTTTGCCCTACCACGAATGTCCTCAATTTCTTCACCACTGAGGGGACCTTCACTACTACCAAATACCTTCATAAAACCACCAACCCACGATCAAAACTAACCAACAAAACTGCCTCGCGTTCATTTTCATATAAAAGCGACCATGAAATCAAATAAAGATTACGACTGTGATCAAAATTATCCACAGGCCACGTGTAACATGGCTACGGGCAGCCCCACCCCATAACCCCAGATGCCACCTTCATAATCCTTGCCCATCTTAAGAAATAGCCTTAAGGTCTGCCCCAATGTCAAAAAATGCCTCTGCCCTGCCCGCCGATATCGCCAAACTCAGCTTCGAAGAAGCGATGACTGAGCTGGAAAAACTCGTGCGGCAACTGGAAGATGGCAAGGCCAAGCTGGATGACGCTATCACCGCCTATGAACGCGGTGCCCTGTTGAAGCGCCATTGCGAAGCCAAGTTGCGCGACGCACAAGCCAAGATCGAACAGATCAGCCTGTCCGCCGACGGCAACGTCACGACGACACCCTTCAACCCGTAACAATCTGGTATAGCTATGCCTTCCGTAAGCCCTAATCTTGCCGCCGCCATGTCTGACTCGGCCAAAGCCGTTGCCGATGCCCTGGAACGTTTGCTGCCCAAATCCGATTTTCCCGAACGCAAATTATTCGACGCGATGCGCTACGGCGCCCTGAATGGTGGCAAACGCCTGCGTCCCTTCCTGGTGATGAGCGCGGCCAAGATTTTCGGCGTCGCGGACGAATGCGCCCTGCGCGCTGCCGCAGCGGTTGAATGCATTCATTGCTATTCGCTGATCCATGACGATCTGCCCGCTATGGACAATGCCGACCTGCGTCGCGGCGTGCCGACAACGCACAAGCAATATGACGAAGCCACCGCCATTTTGGCGGGCGACGCGCTGCTAACGCTCGCCTTTGAAATTCTGGCCGATCCACGCACACACGAAGACCCGCAGGTACGCTGCCGCCTTGTGACCGCATTGGCTAAGGCGTCGGGCGTACACGGCATGGTCGGTGGGCAAATGCTCGACCTGATCGCTGAAACCACGCAACTGGATATCGGCGCGATCACACGCCTGCAACGCCTGAAGACCGGCGAATTGATTGCTTTCTCAACCGAAGCCGGCGCCATTTTGGGCAAAGCTTCGTTGCAGCACAGCAATGCGTTGCGCGCCTATGCGCATGATCTGGGCCTTGCATTCCAGATCATCGATGATTTGCTGGACGCCGAAGGCACAGAAGAGGAAACCGGCAAGTCTGTTGGCCGCGACGCACAAGCAGGCAAAGCGACCTTTGTCACCATTCTGGGTGCAGACCGCGCCCGCCAGCAGGCGAAGCTTCTGTCGGAACAAGCGATCCAGCATCTGTCCGTGTTCGAAGGCCGCGCACAGCATCTGGAAGACGTCGCCCGCTTTGTGGTGGACCGCAAGAAGTGAGGATAGGTCGCGCAACCCTGCTGGTATTCCTGATCGGAATAAGCGCAGGGTTGTGCTTCACCACCGCAGCACAAGCCGTAGAAACAACAGCCATCGCCATGCATGGCGTGCCGAAATACGCGGATGGCTTCGATCATTTCGATTATGTGAACCCGAACGCGCCGAAAGGCGGCGCGCTGCGCCTTGGCATAACAGGGACATTCGACAGCCTGAACCCGTTTATCGTTCGCGGGCAACCGCCGCTGGGACTGAACACTGGCTTGATGTCGTTGGTTTATGAACCGCTGATGATGCGCAGCGCCGATGAACCGCTTACTCTCTACGGCCTGTTGGCTGACAAGGTTGACATCGCGGATGACAGGTCCAGCATAACCTTTCATATCAATAAGTCTGCGCATTGGTCCGACAACGTGCCGGTGACGGCAGACGATGTTTTGTTTTCGTACGAAACGCTGAAAAGCCAGGGTCGCCCCAACCACCGCACTTATTACAAGAAGGTTGCGCAAGCCGCAGTCCTGGACCCGCAACGTATCCGCTTCACCTTCAAACCGAATGCGGACGGCAGCATAGACCGCGAAATGCCCCTGATCATGGCCTTGATGCCCATCCTGCCACGCCATGACTGGCAAGATCGCCCGTTTAACCAGACAACATTACGCACGCCTGTCGGGTCAGGCCCCTACATCATCAACGCCATGGATACAGGGCGCAGCATAACCTATGCCCGCAATCCGCATTATTGGGCTGCCGCCCTGCCCGTCATGCGCGGCCTGGATAATTTCGACAAGATACAAGTGGATTATTATCGCGATGACGGCGTCGCGCTGCAGGCCTTTAAGGCGGGGCAGTTTGATATGCGTTTTGAAAGCAACATCAACCGATGGGCCACAGCCTATGACTTTCCTGCCGCAAAAGACGGCCGCGTGAAAATGGAGTCCATGGTGCACAGTCGTGCCGAACCTGCCACAGGTTTTATCTTCAACACGCGCCGCGCCCCGTTTACCGACCCGAAATTCCGCGCTGCGTTGATGTATAGTTTTGACAGTGGCTGGATCAACCGCAACCTGTTTCATGGACTGTATCACCGCGTGAGCAGTTACTTCCCGAACACATCGCTGGCAGCCCCCACACTGCCTGATGCGGCAGAGCAATCAATCCTGCGCCGCTATGAAACGCAATTGCCGCCTGATCTTTTCACTGACCCGGTTACGCCTGCCGACACAGATGGAACAGAGGAATCCGCGCGGTCAAACCTGCTGGAAGCCAGCACGCTGTTGCACGACGCGGGCTATACCCTCATTGACAACAAATTATACGCACCCAACAGCGACAAGTCCGTCACGTTCGAGATTTTGCTGAGCGACCCGTCGGAGGAAAAACTTGCGCTGGTGTGGATGCGCAGCCTCGCACGCATCGGCATATCCGCCCGCGTTCACACAGTGGACAGTGCGCAGTATCAGGCGCGCCTGGCGCAATTCGACTTTGATGTGATCAGCGGCAGATGGATTAACTCCCTGTCGCCCGGCAATGAACAGACGGTTTTTTGGGGCTCAGCCGCCGCCGATCAACCAGGCAGCCGCAATTATGCAGGCATCAAATCACCGGCCATAGATGCGCTGGTCGCCGCCATACCGAATACCAAGAGGCGCGAAGATCTGGTCGCCATGACGCACGCACTCGACAGGCTTTTGCTGGCCGGGCATTACATGATCCCGCTTTTCTACGCAGGCGCCGACAATGTGGCGTACTGGAATAAGCTGCATCACCCGGACGTGACGCCCATCACAGGCACAGTCCGCGAAGCGTGGTGGTCAGATAAGGATTAATGCAAGCCGACGCGGAATTCTGCTTCGGTCCGCGCCTTAACCTCATCCACCGTTACTTCGGGAGCGAGCGCGACCAACGTTAACCCTTCGGGCATAAATTCGAATTCACCCAGGTCAGTAATCAGTTTGTTCACGACCTTGGTGCCTGTCAGCGGCAGACTGCACTGCTTGACCAGCTTCGCCTCACCCTTGGCGTTGTGTTCCATCAGAACGACGACACGCTTCACGCCGGCGACCAAATCCATAGCGCCGCCCATGCCCTTAATCAGCTTGCCCGGGATCATCCAGTTAGCAATGTCGCCCTTTTCCGAAACCTGCATCGCGCCCAAAATAGTCAGATCGATATGACCGCCGCGGATCATGGCGAACGAAGTCGCGCTGTCGAAATAGCTGGAATACGGCAACTGCGTGATAGTCTGCTTGCCTGCGTTAATCAGGTCAGCATCCACTTCGCTTTCCGTCGGGAACGGGCCGATGCCCAGCATGCCGTTTTCACTTTGCAGCACTACATGCATACCTTTCGGTATATAATTGGCAACCAGCGTCGGAATGCCGATGCCAAGATTGATATAGAAACCGTCCTGCAATTCATTCGCTGCACGAGCAGCCATTTCTTCGCGTGTCCAGGGCATGGTAATCTCCTTAAGCGGTGCGGATGGTACGTTGTTCAATGCGCTTTTCAAACTGCGCACCCTTGAACAAACGCTGCACAAAAATACCGGGCGTGTGTACGGCGTCTGGCTCTATCGCGCCGATGGGCACCAGCTCTTCAACTTCCGCCACGGTGACCTTACCGCACATGGCCGCGAGCGGGTTAAAGTTGCGTGCTGTCTTGCGATAAATCAGGTTACCCTCATGGTCACCCTTTTGTGCCTTAACAATCGCCAGATCGCACACAATGCCGCGTTCCAAAATATAAGTGTGGCCGTCAAACTCGCGAACTTCCTTGCCTTCGGCCACCTGAGTGCCAACACCCGTTTTGGTATAAAACCCGGCTATGCCCGCGCCACCTGCACGCATGCGTTCTGCCAACGTGCCTTGCGGATTAAATTCAACGACCAGTTTCTTGGATAAGTACAGTTCAGCGAACAATTTGTTTTCACCGACATAGGACGAGATCATTTTGACGATCTGCCCTTTTTCCATCAGCTTGCCGAGCCCAAATCCGTCAACCCCAGCATTGTTGCTGACGATCGTCAGGCCTGTTACGCCGGTTTGCTTGATCGCCTCAATGCAATGCTCGGGAATGCCGCAAAGGCCGAAACCGCCAGCCGCGATCGTCATGTCATTCCGCAGCAAGCCAGCCAACGCCTCAACCGCATTGTTATATAATTTGCCCATGCAACGCCTCCTGTAACGCGTTCGATTCGACCAATGCATGCAGTTTCCCCGACCCGGCGGAAACGGTCAAGGCAGGATTAACCCACCGATTATGCCCAATCTTTGACGCGCGACCCCACCGCATCAGCCACATGTGCGTAACCATCGCGGCGAAGCAATTGTGCCAGATCACGCAAAATACGCGTGACCACCCGTGGCCCCTGATAGACCAAGGCGGAATAAAGTTGCAGCAACGAAGCGCCCGCGCAAATTTTTGCATAGGCGTCAGCCCCCGACCCGATACCGCCGACACCGATGAGCGGCAACTTTCCTTCAGTTAATTGATACATTCGTGCCAGTATGCGGGTTGAGGGTTCAAACAGGGGACGTCCCGATAGCCCGCCCACCTCAGCGGCATACCACGCTGGCACGACATCGGGCCTTGAGATTGTCGTGTTACTAACAATCAACCCGTCGATCTTGTTAGACAGAACGACGGTAGCGATATCTTCCATCTGCCCTTCATCCAGATCAGGCGCGATTTTGACGAAAAGCGGCGGCTTGCGCACTTCTGCCTGATGCGCTTCACAAACATGTTGCAACAGGTTGTTCAGTTGATCGCGCCCCTGCAGGTTGCGCAGGCCCGCCGTGTTGGGTGATGATACATTGACGACCAGAAAATCCGCCAAGGGGGCAAACCCACGAAGATTAATGACATAATCCATAATGGGATCAGTGGTATCTTTATTGATCGTTATATTGATGCCTACTGTTCCCCTGCCCCCGGTTTCACGATAATGCCTAAGGCGTCCTACACAAACGTCTGTTCCGTCATTATTGAACCCGAACCGGTTGATAATGGCTTCGGCCTCCGTCACGCGGAATAGGCGTGGTTTTGGGTTGCCGGGTTGTGGGCGCGGCGTAATCCCCCCCACTTCAGTAAACGAAAAGCCCAGGCGCAGGATTGGCGCTATGACTTCAACATGCTTGTCAAAACCCGCGGCCATGCCCAACGGATGCGCAAAAGAAAGGCCACAAACCGCGGTGTTCAACACAGGGTCATTCACTGGTGCAGCAGCAGGAAACAACCCGGCCTTTAGAGCCTTGATCACAAGTCCATGCGTGCGCTCAGGATCAAGCTGAAACAGCAATGGCCGCACAAGCGGATAGAAATCCAGCATAAACGCATACCCCAGTATGTTAAGGGCTAGATCTGCCCAGTCATTTGCAAAAGAAAACTACCAACAATTATCATGCGTGTGTAGCCCTGCTTTGGCATAACAGTGATAACCTACGCCGCTATGCGTCAAAAGTTTTTATCCCCCCTCATTTATTGGCTTTTATTTTACGTATGGGGCGCATAATGAAAAACAATACGGCATGATACCGGGGAAAAGCCGCGCATTTTGGGTCTTGTCGCGACAGGTTCTCTCTGGGCATTCTTTCTGTATTGCGGAGGCTAACATGACTCAAAAATCCCCCAAAAAAGCGAACCGTAAAAGTGCAGAAAAAAAGCCGAAGAAAAAGATCCGTGCCGTGAAACGTGAAGACAAAGGCGATTTCAGCGAGCCCTTTTATAAAGCGCTGGACGTCGTCAAGAAAATGGACAGGTTCTAATAAAAAACCCCGCCGATCATACAAGATTGGCGGGGTTTCTTTTTCAGCTAGCCGTGCTAGTGCGCTACGCCACGGTTGTCTTCGTGCTGTTCGCGCCGATCCTGACGCTGATCCTTACGGTGTTCACGTCTTTCATCAGAACGCTGTTCATGTCGTTCACGATCTTCGTGACGATCACGATAGGCATCACGACGCTTTTCACGATCTTCACGGCGCTCCGCTTTGTCCTGTCGGCGCTGGCCTTCGTCCTGATGCAGTTTCTGTCTTTCCTGCCTGGCATCAGGGTAGTCCTTGTTCTGGATATCCTGACGCAATTGCTGGCGATCCTGCCCTATCGTCTGGTTGTCCTGACGGATACGCTGGTTATCCTGCCTTACATTCTGGTTATCCTGACGGATGGTCTGATCATCGCGGCGCATTTCATTATGGAAACGCTGCCCCGGAGGAGGTCCACCTTGCGGGCCACCTTGAAACCCACCTTGTGGCGGCGGGCCGCCTTGCGGACCACCTTGGGGACCGCCCTGAAATCCGCCTTGCGGTGGCGGGCCACCCTGCGGACCACCTTGCATGCCTTGTGACGGGGGCGGAGGTTGTCCACCCGTGTCAGTCGTTTGCGCGAAAGCAGGTACAGTCATCATGACGCTGAGCAACCCGGCAACCAGAAGCTTGGACTTATCCATTCGCATCTCCTTCAGAGCAGTTGTTGATTACAGGAACGAAAACCAGTTCAAACGAACCGCCAGCCGCCCTGACATTTGGGAATATAAAGGACCAACTGGGCTGAATTTTGTCGATTATTACTTAAGCCGTCCTTAATATTACGCAGCATTTGATCAATAGAGCCGGGGTGATTACGCCTTGAGGGTCATTGATTCAGCCGCTAGTGTTTATTCTCTTCACACACCAATACGGCACCCATTCAGTATGACAGACAAAAAATACCAGGTTCTGCAACGTGAAACCCTGTTTCAGGGTTATTTCCGCGTCGACCGTTATCATGTCCAGCACGAACGGTTTGACGGCACGATGGGCGCCCCCTATACGCGCGAAGTGTTTGACCGATGCCGCCACGTGGCGGGTATTCTACTGTACGACCCCATCGAAGATATGATCGTGCTGGTCGAGCAATTCCGCACCGGAACATTGGCTCTGGGCGAAGATCCGTGGATGACGGAAGTCGTTTTGGGCATGGTCGATGTCGGTGAGACCATCGAACAAGCCGCGCGCCGCGAAGCGAAAGAAGAAGCGGGTTGCGACGTGCTGGAGATACAAAAAATATTCAGCTTCTTTGACAGCCCCGGCGGCACGACCGAACACATCACGCTTTTCGCCGGACGCATACACGCGCCAAAGCACGGCGCAACCGGTGGTCTTGCGCACGAAAACGAAGATATCCGCGTGCATGTTGTTCCGGCGACGGCGGCGATACGCATGTTGTTCAATAACCAGTTCCGCGACTCCCAGACTATTATCGCCATGCAGTGGTTCGCGATGCACCGCACGGAATTGCGCAGCCGGTGGATGGTCAGCGACGTAGGTGCACCACTTGTTTAATAGGCCTATGATAATATTGGGTAATTTATCCCCAGCATCCACAGACAGGGTTAAATAAGGCTCTGCCTTTTCGCTGGGTTTGGCTAAGATGGTCGCCTGTTAAGGGATGATCACATGGCCGAGAGCATTACCAATTTCCCAGCATTGCGCAGCACGGGCACGGATCTGGTCCCCATTCAGCGCACACCGCCGCATAATATCGAGGCGGAGCAAGCCCTCCTTGGCGCCATCCTCATCAACAACACCGCCTTTGAACGCATCGGCGAATTGCTGCAGCCCGAACATTTTTACGACCCGGTCCATGGCCGTATTTTCGGCGCGATATCGACACTGATCAATCGTGGGCAGATAGCCGACCCCAAAACGCTGCGCGGTCTGTTTGAAAATGACCCTGCCCTGTCCGACCTTGGCGGCGCGCAATACCTGGGCGATCTGGCCGCCAGTGTCATCAGCATCATCAATGTCGAAGACTATGGCCGCCTGATCCACGAACTTTACACACGGCGGCAGCTCATCATCCTTGGCGAGGACACGGTCAACGAAGCCTACCGTCATGATCTGGACAACCCCGCCGCGCGGCAGATTGAACAGGCAGAAACGCGTCTGTTCGAGCTGGCACGTACTGGCGAGCTGGATCGTGGTTTTGTGAAGCTTGAGAAAGCGCTGCTCGGCTCCCTCAAGATGGCGGAAGAAGCGCACAAGCGCGACAGCCACGTCACCGGCGTGACGACCGGTTTACGCGATCTGGACCGCAAACTGGGCGGTTTGCAGAAATCCGACCTTGTTATTCTGGCGGGTCGTCCGTCCATGGGTAAAACCGCACTGGCAACCAACATCGCCTGTAACGCCGCGAACGCGTGGTACAAAAGCGAAGGCAAGGAAGGCTCAGCCGTCGCGTTTTTCTCGCTTGAAATGTCGAGCGAGCAGCTCGCCACCCGTTTGCTGGGTGAACACGCGCAAGTGCCGTCCGACAAGATCCGCCGTGGCGAGGTGAAAACCGAGGATTTCTCAAAATTCTTTGAGGCGGCCAAGTTCCTGTCGCGCGCGCCATTGTATATCGACGACACGCCGGGCCTGACCATCGCCGGTCTGCGCACCCGCTCGCGCCGCCTGAAACGCCAGGTGCCGCATCTGGGCGCGATCGTCGTCGACTATCTGCAATTGCTGAGCGGTTCCGGCAAGCGTGATGACAACCGGGTGCAGGAAATCTCGGAAATCACGCGCGGTTTGAAGGCGTTGGCCAAGGAACTGGATATTCCGGTTGTGGCCCTGTCACAGTTGTCGCGTGCCGTTGAAATGCGCGAAGACAAAAGGCCGCAATTGGCTGACTTGCGCGAATCCGGCTCGATTGAACAGGACGCCGACGTTGTTTTATTTGTGTATCGTGAAGAATATTACCATGCACGCGCCGAACCCACGCGCCGCCAGGACGAAGGCGACGAAAAGTTCAACCAGCGTTACCAGAATTGGCAGCAGCGCGGCGAGGAAATCAGCAACATCGCCGAAGTCGTGGTCGCCAAACAACGCCACGGCCCCATCGGCATCGTGCAACTGCATTTCGACGGTGCGTTTACGCGCTTCTCAGACCTTGAACGCCGCTTTGGTCAGGAGCCGGAAGAATACTGACCCGCACAGTCACAGTCTGCGCATAAAAAAATGGCGGGAACCGAAGTTCCCGCCATTCTTGCTTAGCCTTGCGGCTTGTCTTTTACATGCCTTGGGTTACTTTTTGGCCCGCCGCAGTCCGTGTCGTGACTGTCGTTGTACCACTCACTGTGCCGGTACCAAAGTTGCTGCCGTTATTATTTCCGGCATTGTTACCGACATCGTTACCATTGTCATGGTTGTTGTCATGGCCACCGCTGGCAGTTGCACCGGTTGAACCAGCTTGGTTGATACCACCGTTGCTGTTATCGGTACCACCCGTTGACGAACCGCTGCCGGTATTAACCGAAGCCTGACCTGACGCAGTCGTTGTTGTAGTTGTGGTCTTGGTACCCAGCACATTATCACCACCTGCCTGATAGCTGGTGCCGTTATTGCTGGACGCCGTAGCAGAGCCGTTATTACCCTTTACGATGCTGCCGCCACCTGAATTCAGGTCACCGGCTGTACCGCTGCCAACAACTGATTGGCCTGTGGCGGTATTGTTGCTGTTGTTCGTGCGGTTGTTGCTGTTCGTATTATTGCTGTTAACGGTGTTGCCGCTGTTTGTGTTGTTGCTGTTCACCTGGTCACGCAGCAGACCACGGCTGGCAGCCTGACCGACCTTGTAAACACCAAGCCCCTGGAACAGAACGCCTGTATCGGCAATAAAACTGCCCAACGCGCTGACGAAAGCCGTACCACCGCCCTGCGTCACACCGGCCGGATGACCATCCTGGTCATAATGCATGTTCTGCGCCCAGATGTTGCTGGTCGAATAGTCGAACACGCCATTCGGGCCAACCGTCATGGTGCCCGCCTTGTAATGACCATCGGCACGCGCCTTCATATAGGCGTCTTCGATCTTCTTGTCGTCCTTGCGGCCGCGTTGCGCATCAGCAGACAATGTCGCTTCATCTTGAACCAACAGCGTCGGGTTGGTGGAGTCACTCACCATGTTGCCGAACGTGGCGTTGGTGATATACGGACGCGCGTCAATAAACGCCTGAACGGCCTGCACACGGTCACCGGGGGCCATGCCGTTGGCGGCACCAGCCAACTGGTCGCACATACCAACATAATCATCTTCGGACATGCCATGCGCAGCCATCGAGTAACGGGCATGCATCAACTTCTCAACCGTCGGCTTAATAGCTTCCGGTGGCAACTTGCCTAACAGCTTGGCTGTCGCATCAAATTCGCGACGGTCCATGCTGCTGGCGGCATCCATCAGGCTATCTGCCGTATCTTGCAACATGCCATTGTCTGTAATTTTACCCAGTTGATGCATCAAGCCCGGGTTACGCGCCATGACATTCGTCAGGTCACACACTTCCTGAACGCTGAGGTTCGGCATACGCTCAAGCAGGTCAATGGATTCGACCACACCATTACGACCCACATAGTGCTTCATGGCAACGAACGCACCAGCGACATGAGTCTGCATATCCAGGTCGCAATTCATTTCATCCATGAACTTGTTCAGGCGACCCGCTTCCTCGGGCGTGAAATGTGCAAAGATATTGATGTTCTGC
The DNA here is from genome assembly GCA_019233975.1 of Alphaproteobacteria bacterium. GTDB lineage: Bacteria > Pseudomonadota > Alphaproteobacteria > UBA9219 > UBA9219 > JAFALY01. The sequence continues at coordinate 138,469 of JAFALY010000030.1, forward strand.
GGCGCCGGTGCAGCTGCTGTGACCGGGGCGGGAGGTGTAACCTGTGGTTGTGCAGTCGGGGCACTGGCTGCTGCGGAAGCGCCAACATTCACGTTAACAACTGTCGGACCTGATGTTCTGACCGTGCGCTCGGCCTGCGCCGTTTGGCGCGGCTTAGCTGTCCCAGCCGTGGTTGATTGGGGTTGCGAGCGCCGGTGCTTGCGAACGCCAGTATGTTCGGTAGTATTTGGTTCGCTGGTCTCAATCGTGACGCTTGCTTGTGCTTCCTGGGCCATAATATTCTCCGGTCGAATGTGGTTAGCGAAAGGTTACCCGTTCGTAAAAAATCTATAAATTTTTGGCGACCCTGAAAGCAATTCCAAAAAATGGTTAATGCAAATATTTTTTACCAACATGAAAGTATTTTCTATTATGATGATACTTGAGCCTGTGCTTAACATTTTGGTAAGAATTACTGTCAGCAGGAAGCGCTTTATACCAAGAAACCTTTTGTGCAGCGTTTGATTTCAGGAGATATGATGGCCGAAGCCCCTAATAAAACCGTTCAATCACAGCGTGTTACTGTTACTTCTGGTCAGGAAACAGCTGTCGTTGCACAAGCCGGGGCTGAAACGAAAGTTGTCGCGCAGACTGGTGGTGAGAAGAAGATTGTCGTCTCCGCGGATAAAGCGGAAGCCAGAGTTATCTTCCAAGCTGGCGACTCACCCGATCAATTAACAGTTACGGCAGCAACGGATTCACCAGACACGTCAACGGTTGTGGTTAAATCTGGCGATGCCGCTACACCAGACACAACAACCGAAAAAAAACAGCAGGTCACCACAACGCAAGGTGCAGCGCCGCAAGCCGTAGGCGCAGCCCCCCAATCCGCCACGCCCGAGTCGAAAGCAGCGACCGCTCAGGCATCACCTACACCGGCAGCAGGCAAGCCCGCTGATACCACCATCACCACAAGCACCCTGCCGCCCGCGCGTTCACGCGGCGTTACATTGAATGACCTGAAGGCCGCCAATGTGCCGCAGGATATGCATCTGGATAAAACCGCAGACGGCGCGCAGCAGCTGCATATCAATCCGACGGAAGACAAAGATAACAACTCGGTCGTTGTGCGTTATGGCAATGGCGGCGGGTTTATGGTCAGCGCGGCCGACCCTGTTGACCCCAAAACCGGCCAAGTCTTCATGCACGCGCCAGCCGGGCATGACCCCAATTTGTCAGTTGATGATATGAAGGGGTTGGAAGTTGCGTTTAACGGTGGTGGCGCAACGGGTGTACTGAACTACGCCTCCGCACATCATCTGTGTGTGACGACACTGCCCAAGGCAGGCGTTGTAGTGCCCGCCAGGATTGTGGGCGGCACGAAGGTGCATCATCACCATCACAGGCACCACCGCAAACAACTGCAACAGCAAAGCGGCGCACGCACCTAACTGCGCTTTTCCCAGCCTTTATCGGTTTGCTGCCAGTAAGTAAGGGCGTGGCCGCTGTTTTTATATTCACTCCAGCGCGCCCGCGCAGCAGTCACGGCATCCGGGTCGTTGCCGTCGAACATCATGCAAACGCGCATGTAATCCGCGACATGCGTTGAGACGGCACCATCTGTCATAAACAGCACTTCCGCCTCATTCGGGCGTTCGTCATCCGCCGTAAACCATAGAGGTTGATCAACGGCGTGTCCGTCACGCGCATTGCCGTGCGGCAGGAAACTGTTCGGCTTCCATGTCCAGAGATGCTGCGTCAATGCTTCCGCCCGTTCCGTCGAGCCTGTCATCACAACCGCCCGCCAGCTACGCGCCAGCGTTTTTTCCAGCAGTTCAGGCAGCGCCTGTTCCAACGCGGTGCGCGTCATGTGGTAAAAGTGAATATCCGCCATGCGCGCAACGTGCCCGATTACTTCGCTTCGAAATTATCGGCAATAAAGCGGTCCAGCAAGCGCACACCAAACCCCGTTGCACCCTTGCCGTACAGGGTCGAATCCTTGCCCTGATCCGCCACACCGGCGATATCCAGATGCGCCCAGGGCGTGCCCTTTTTAACGAAACGCTTAATGAACTGTGCGCCGGTGATGCTGCCCGCTTCGCCTGCATTGCCGATATTCTTCATGTCGGCAACAGTGGAGTCGAGCTGCTTATCATAGGCATCACCCAACGGGAAGCGCCACAGCTTTTCATCCACAGCCTTACCCGCTGCGGTCAATTGATCGCTGAGTTTATCATCATTACTAAAGATACCGGCATATTCACCGCCGAGCGAGATGATGATGGCCCCCGTCAGGGTCGCGAGGTCGATGACGCAGCGCGGGTTAAACTGATCCTGCGCATACCAGACGGCATCCGCCAGAACCATACGACCTTCGGCATCCGTGTTCAGAACCTCAACCGTCTGCCCCGACATAGATGTCACGATATCACCCGGGCGGATCGCGTTGCCATCAGGCATGTTTTCTACGCAACCGACAACCCCAACGACGTTCGCCTTGGCCTTGCGCCCGGCCAACGCCTTGATCGTGCCGATAACCGCCGCCGAACCGGCCATGTCGTACTTCATGTTGTGGGTCATCAAAGACGCCGCCGGTTTCAGGGAGATACCGCCCGTGTCAAAGGTCACGCCTTTACCAACCAGTGCGACGGGCCGCGTGTCGCGGCTGTGCGGGTCGCCGGTCCATGTCATAGTCACGAGGCGCGGCGGCTTTTCACTGCCCTGCGCGATGCCCAGCAACGCGCCCATGCCCAGTTGCTGCATTTGCTCTTCGTCCAGAATTTCAACCTCGACGCCCAGCTTTTCCAGCTCGGCGCACTGCGCGGCAAGGCTGTCCGGGAAAATCACATTGCCGGGCTCGCTGACCAGTTCACGCGCCAGATGCACGGCATCGGCAACCTTATCCTGTGCCACATAGGCACGACGGGCCTCAGCAAAATCGGCGGACAGAATGCTGATAGATTTCAACTGATGCTTCTGTTCCGGCTTTTGCTTGGTCATGTATTTGTCAAAACGGAACGAACGCAATTTGGCGCCCGCACCAAGATTGGCGGCAAAATCTGCAAGCGATAGCGCGTTGCCTGCATGGTCATCAGCCAACAGGGCCGCCTGCGCTTCCTTACCACCCACTGCCACATAAGCCGCACCACCTACCGATTTTGCGGATTGGTCTGTAACGGCATCCGCCTTGCCGATACCGACCAGAATAATACGGCTGAGACGCGTCTTGGCAGGCGACAGGATGGTCAGTGTCTTATCCGCCGCGCCGGTGAAGTGCCCATCCTTCATGGCGCGCTTCAGCAATCCACCCAGTTTTTTATCCAACTTGGCGCCCGCTTTGCCCAATTTCTGCGATTCGGCGACGGTCACGACCAGACTGTGGTTGCTGGGGATAGCTGTATCGGCGGCAAAGCTGATTTTTATCATGGGGATATCCTGTTAACGGTTTAAGGCGGGACGCAAAAACGGCATTTGCCCAATGAGATTAAACCGACTATGCATTTTGTCTATATGAATTAATGGGGTGGGCCGCCCCGGGGTTTGTGGCCGGACGAAAGTGACAGATGCGCCTTCTGGGAATGAATAGACTGGCTTTTTACCTTTTCCGGCAATTGCTTGGAACCTTCCTGTTCGCGGCTATCGCGATCAGTTTTGTCGTGCTGTTTTCACAGATGTTCCGTCTGCTGTCGCTTGTTATCAATAACGCATCCACGCTCTGGGTCTTTGGTAAATTGCTGGGCTTGTCGGTCCCGACCTTTTTACCGTTGGTTTTGCCCATCAGTCTTGGCGTTGCCACCCTGTTTGTTTATCACAAGTTGTCAGTCGACAGCGAACTGGTCGTTATGCGCGCGGCAGGCATTGGCCCCATGACGCAAGCGTTGCCGGGGCTGGTGCTGGCCTTTATCACCGTGGGGTTGTGTTTCGTGTTGACACTTTGGCTGACGCCCAAGGCCAACCGCGACCTTGTGAACCTGCAATACAAGGTCCGCAACAGTTACGCCGTGTTCCTGTCCCGCCCCGGCAGTTTTAACGACATAACGGACGGCCTGACATTCTTTACCCGCAAACGCGGTGATAATGGCGGGCTGGAAGGTGTTTTGATCCACGATATTCGCAAACCGGAAATGCCTATCACCATTATGGCGGATACGGGACAGATCGTCTCACGCAACGGCCAGCAACAGATTGTTGTGTTTAACGGCCGCCGTCAGGAAATGGATCCTACAACCGGCCGCTTATCCGAATTGGCGTTTGACCAGTATGTATTAGAACTGGATTCGCTGCGTGGAACCGAAACGGGCCGCCTGCCTGACCCGCGCGAGCAAACGCTTTCGGAACTCATGCACCCCAGCGAAGACATGTTACAACGTCGCGCAACCGAACCCTATTTGATTGCCGAACTTCACCAACGTCTGGCGTCGCCCCTTTTGGCAATATCCTACGCACTGATCGGCCTGACGGCACTGCTGGCGGGCGAGTTTAACCGCCGTGGCATGGGAAACCGCATTCTGACTGCTATGGCCAGTATCATCCTGACACAGGCGAGTTTTATGTCGCTCAGCCACCTTATCGCCAAGCATGAAAAGATGGGGATAATCCTCTATGTTGTGGCATTGATGCCCGTGCCGTTGTGCCTCAGCCTGTTGGGCCTACGCCCGGTGCGCAGCAGCAGAAAGACGGCGGCTGCATCATGATCAACCGCATGACATTAGGCCATTATCTGGCCCGGCAATATCTGCTGTGGTTCGGTGTATTTCTGGGAACGCTGGCCAGTATCATCTATCTGTTCGAAGTCGCCGAACTGGCGCGCCGCGCCGCGCACAGCGACACGCCGTTTAGCATGCTGCTGCGTATGGGCCTGTATAAACTGCCGGAAACGGTAGAGCATGTTTTGCCCTTCGTCGTATTGTTTGCAGGCATGTTCACATTCTGGCGCTTGACGCGCAGTCAGGAATTGACCATTGCGCGCGCGGTCGGCCTGTCAGCCTGGCAATTTTTGGCGCCTGCCCTAATGGTGACGCTGATTTTCGGCGGCCTGAACCTGTCCATCATCAACCCGTTGGGCGCCCATTTCAGCAGCCGCTACAAACAGTTGGAAATGCGTTACCTGGAACACGCACCGTTGATGGAGCTGACTGGCGCCGGCCTTTGGCTCCGCCAACGCGATAACGACCATCGCTATCTGATCCACGCAGACCATGTGACACAGGGCCCGATGACCCTGACGCCAGTTATCGTTTTCATCTTTGACACAGACGACCATTATCAGGGCCGCATTGACGCACCATCTGCCGTTTTACGTGACGGGTACTGGGAAATGGACAGCGGCTGGATGAACATGGACCAGCAAGCACAACAGGCGGTAGAGCATTACCATCTGGCGACTACCCTGACGCTTGATAAAATTCAGGAAAGCATGGCGCCACCTAATACCATTTCATTCTGGGAACTGCCCGCCTTTATTGAAGCCCTACAGACCATAGGCTTGCCACCCGTGCGGCATGAACTGGAATTCCAGCGCCTGCTGGCGCAACCTATCCTGCTATGCGCCATGGTGTTTTTCGCCGCGTTGTTTTCCTTGCGCATGTCGCGCCGCGGACGCATCATGGAGACGGTTTTGCTAGGCGCCGTATTGGGCGTGGGCGTTTTCGTGTTGAATAATATCGTCACGGCCCTTGGCGCCAATCAAAACCTGCCCGTCACACTGGCGGCCTGGGGCATACCCCTGGTTGCCTTGTTCCTTAGCAACGCCGTTCTGCTTCATATGGAAGATGGATAAGATGAAACTCTGGCTTCGTAAATTTCCGCTGACGCTCGCCCTCATGCTGATACCCGTAACCGCGATGGCGCAGCGCGTGGACCAGTCAGCTCTGAACAGTCAAGCCGAACAAAGCGGGGCACAGGATAAAATCGCCGCTGTTGTAAACGACAACATCGTGACGACAGCCGATATTTTCTCGCGCTACAAGTTGGCAATTCTGTCATCCAACCTGCCTGATAATGACGAAGTTCGATCTCACTTGATACCGCAGGTCTTGCGTGGCCTGATCGATGAGCAATTGCAGATGCAGGAAGCGAAGCGACTGGAAATCAACGTCAACAAGGCCGAAATACAGCAAACGCTGGAACGCATAGCCCATGACAACAACATCATCGGCGGCATGGATGATTATCTGAAACAGCACGGCATCGCGTCAGGCGCCTTGGAGCAACAAATCCGCGCCAGCCTGTCCTGGAACAAGGTTGTACAACGTGAATTGCGCCCGCGCGTGGATGTCGGCGACGACGAGGTTGACGCCGCGCTGGAACGCTTGCGCGCCAACAGCGGCAAGCAGGAATTTATGGTCAGCGAAATTTACCTGGGCATCGACAACCCCAAGGATGAAGAACAGGTGCACCAGCTGGCTGATAATTTGGTCAAGCAATTGAAGAGCGGCACCAGTTTTGGCGCCATCGCACATCAGTTCTCACAAAACACCAGTGCTGCTGCCGGTGGCGATATCGGTTGGGTGCAGGAAGGCCAAATGGCGCCTGAGGTCAACAAAGCCCTTATCGATATGAATACCAACCAGGTTGCGGGGCCAATCCGCGCGGCCAGCGGTTATTATATCATCGGCCTGCGCGACAAACGCACCATCACGGCGGATGCAGGTGCCAGTGAAAGCAAAATACAAATGCAGCAAATCTTCCACCCATTTGACTCCAAAACAGATAGGGCTGCCGTTCTGGCGCAGTTGAGCCAATTGTCACAACAAGTCGATGGTTGCGATGCGTTACGCAACAAGGTGGCCAGCAGTTTCCCCGAATGGAAGTATCAGGATCTGGGTGAAACGCCGGCGAATAAGATTCCGGCATGGCTGAACGAAAAAATCCATGACCTACCGATTGGCAAGGCCAGCGCCCCCATCACCACGGACAAAGGTGTTCTGGCCATGTTTGTCTGCGGCCGCCATTCGACGGATACATCTGGCCTGCGTGACAGCCTGACCAACAGCATCGGGGCAGAAAAACTGGAGCTACAAGCGCGCCGCCTGATGCGCGACCTGCGCCGCACGGCCTATATCGACATCCGCTTTGGCAATTAGGCCCGGCGTGCGTACCGATACCCTGCCCCCCTTGCGCGACGTCATTGCCCGCCATGAGTTGGCTGCGCGTAAAGCGTTGGGCCAGCATTTCCTTTGTGACCTGAACCTGACACGCGCTATTGTGGCCAAGGCCGGTGACTTGTCAGGCAGTCTGGTCTGCGAAGTGGGGCCGGGGCCAGGCGGTTTGACACGCGCGCTTGTGGACTCCGATGCGGCACAGATTGTTGCCATTGAAAAAGATCATCGTTGCCTGAGCGCATTGGCAGACATTGCCGCCGTTTCGGACAACAGGTTGCACGTTATTGAGGGCGACGCGCTGCGCACTGACCTGCTTGCCCTGCCTGCAGCAGCCATGGACCGCCCGCGTTATGTCATTGCCAACCTGCCCTATAACATCGGTACTGAGCTGCTCATCGGCTGGTTAAAGCAAATGCCAGCATGGAACGGCCTGACCCTGATGTTTCAAGCCGAAGTGGTGGATCGCATTACCGCCCAACCCAACAGCAAAGCCTTTGGCCGCCTGTCGGTGCTGTCACAATTCTGCTGTAACGCTGAACGGGTGATGGATATTCCGGCGCGCGCCTTTACCCCGCCACCCAAAATTGACTCGGCCGTTGTTCACCTGACCCCACGCCACGACAGACCTGCCGACGTCAGACTGGATGTGCTGGAGAGGATAACGGCGACTGCCTTTGGACAACGCCGCAAGATGTTGCGCGTTTCACTCAAGCCATTAGGCGGAGAAGCTTTGTTGATGAAGGCAGGCATTGAGCCGACATTGCGCGCGGAAAATCTGACCGTAGCACAGTTTGAGACCCTGACCCGTCTGGTTCAGCAGGCATAAAAAAACGCGGGGCAAGCCCGCGTTTTTATTCTTGATCAGTGACGATCAGGCGGCCTTGCCACCCTTGATGATCTCGCGCACTTCCTGAACGCTTTCGCTCACGCGCGTGCTGACGGTTTCCAGAGCCTGATTATTGCACTTGGCGACCGTTTCGGCGACATCGCGCAGATTGGTCAGGCACTTTTCAAAAGCAGCCTTGGAAGCTTCGGCCTGGCGAATGGCCTTTTCTTCGGCTGTCGGGCATGAGGCCCAGCTGCTGGCGAAGCTGTTGGCTTCTTCGAAGCTTTGGCGGGCAGCATCGGCCTGACGGCGCGCGAGGCTCTGCCAGCTTTCGAACACGGCCTTGTTCAGAGCGCTGAACGCTTCCACGTTACGGCGCTGGGCCGACATAACGGCGTCAAAGTTGAAATTCGGAATCTTGTATTCACCGGCGGCCTTGGAAGGATCCATCCATTTCCAGAAACTCAGGTCTGCAAATGGGTTCGTGCTCTGTTCTGACATGGCAAACTCCTGTTAGAAGCTGAAAACCTGCAGTCGTGACATCCATGCCCTGAGGCTGAGCTATTCACGATCTGGCACGACGGCAACGGCGTCGAATAAGATCCTTATGACTTATTTGTTAATATTTGTCACTATCTTTTTACTTCAGATTTTTTGATATTAACCATGAATTATTTCAATGGGTTACATGCAGGTGAAATAAGGGATGAGAAAGTCTCGGCCCGAGCCATTAAACGATCAATGACCGCCATGGTCCGGGACAAGTCTTTGGATGCATCCTGTTGCCACGCGCAGAGTCCTCGCGCATAGAGCGCCATAAGCCCAAAAACCAGCAATCTGTCCCTGCTTTTCTGCGCATCATGACCGCACAAAGTCAGGATTTGCCGCATTGCAACATGAGCTGCGTTCACGCCCTGCCACGCAAGTTTCCTGTCTGCCTTGGCCCCAGTTATCAATGCCAGAAATACAAGGCGGTTCTGTTGCATCAATTCAAAGCGCGTTATCAACAGTTCAAATACGCCTTCGCGCAGTGATAATTCGCCGATGGACGCAGCGCTGTGTTGCACGCGTTTGTTCAGATCATCAGACAATGCCTGCGCCACAGCATACACATCAGGAAAAAAAGCCGAAACCCGCGCAACCGGAATCTTCAATCGCCGCGCAACTGACTCTAATGAAAATGTCGTCCACCCTTCGGTCGCAATCAGGTCCAGCGCTGCCTGATATACACGCTGCTGCGTATGGATTTTTGATTGTTTCTGTTTCTTGCGGATCATGGCTTGCCACCCGCCAATTCTTTTGTACGGCGCAGGGAGGCTTCCGTCGTCAGCCTGAACAGATTTTGTAAAGCGCCTTCGCCCGCACCCACATCCCGCATTAAAACGGTCAGACCGGCCGCCGTGCTACCGCCCTTGCTGGTGACGGCCTCACGCAACAGTGCTGGCGTTACATCCGATGCGGCCAGTTGCGCGCCGCTGCCTACCATCGTTTGTCGTGCCAACAGCGCGGCTACGTCCGGCGCGAGGCCCAAAGATAAAGCCGCCTGTTCCAGCGCCTCTGTCACCGCAAACACAAATGCCGGACCACACCCGGCCACAACGCCAGCCTTGTCCATGTCATCTTCGGTTGTTACCCACAAAGCACGGCCGAGGCTTTCCATAAGATCTTGTGTCCATGCGTGATGGAGCGCAGGCAAGGACGCATCAGTCACAACCGTTGTCATGCCTTGCCCGATTGCCGACGGCAGATTGGGCATTGCACGCACGAGCAGCGCCGCGCCTTGAAGCATGTGGCGCAATTGGAAAAGCCGCACACCGGCAGCAATGGACAGGAATAGCGCGCCGCTATAACGCGCATAGACAGGAATAACGTCCGGCATCACTTGCGGCTTAACGGCCAAGACTACAATATCGGGTGTATAACCGACGGGCAGACCATCAATGCCGGAATGCCATTCGGCCAGCGGGTGCAGATCCGGCGCAAGGGGTGTCGGTTTAATGACGCGCAGTGACGCGGCGAGTTTGTTCGCAGCGAACCGCCGCAATAACGCCGACCCCATATTCCCGCATCCCACAAACAGGATATGCGGTAAGTGGCCCTGCGTCGGCATGGGTTATTCGCTAGGCGGCAGATAGGCCGAGCAAAGCGATCCGCCACCCGCCAATGGCATGCGGCCTGAGCAATGGGTTTCTTCCCAGCCACGTTGACGCATGCATTCGCTGACGATCAGGCTGGGTTGCTGAACGCACTGATTGTCTTTGTCGGTAGCGACGGTCAAGCCGGTTTCGGCCAGACGTTGCTTGTCTTCCTGAAACTCAACCCCCTCATCACGCGGCGTGCTGGTCGGATAAATACCGCAATGGCATTGGCTGATATCAAAGTTCAGTTTGCGCTGCGCTTTATCAAGCGGCAGTTGGATATTCGGTTCACTGATCGGGCGCCAGAATTGCGCGACGTTACCTTGCGTACAGGCGGCCAACGCCACAAGCGCGGCAAGCGGAAGCAGGGCGGAAATTGTCAAACCAAAGCGCATAAAAGGCTCCCTCTGAAGTGGCCGAAAACGGCGCGCGTCGAATCGTGATCATCATTGGTGATTTTTTGTATAAAATCAACTGGTTGTTGCCAATTATCGCACGGTTTACAGAAGGCCGAGGTTTTTAAAGCTGGCAACCCCCTGCCGCCCGATAATCAAATGGTCGTGGATAACGATGCCCAGCGGTTTACAGGCTTCAACGATGGCCTGCGTCAAGGTGATATCTTCACGACTTGGCTGCGGATCGCCGCTGGGATGGTTATGCACCAAAACCAACGCCCCTGCCCCAACCTCCAACGCCCGGCGCACAACCTCGCGCGGGTAAATAGCGGCATGGTCGATGGTGCCGCGTTGATGCACTTCATCCCCCAAAAGCTGGTTCTTGCGGTCAAGGAACAAAAGGCGGAACTGTTCTTGTCCTTCGTGCGCCATGGCGGCGCGGCAATAATCGACGATGCGTTGCCAACTGTTCAGCAGTGTTGTTTGCCGAATAGATGTTTTGTGCGCGCGCAGCGCGACAGCCCCCGTCGCCAGCAACGACGCAACCACGGCTTCGCTGAGACCGAAAGCGAGTAGCCGGTCAGCGGGCGCATTCAAAAGCGACCACAGATCCTTAAATTCAGCCAGCAGTTCTTTTGCCAACGGCTTCACATCACGGCGTGGAATTGCGGTGAACAGCAGCAATTCCAGCAGCTCGTAATCCTGAAAAGCGTCGGCGCCTGCCGTAAAGAATTTTTCACGCAGGCGGTCACGATGCCCATGATAATGGGGTTTGCCTTCCTTGGCCTGCACCGCGGCCTTAGTCATTGGATAGGGTATAGGGCGGACGGTGCAGCCCCTTGGGCGACAGCGTAAAAACCTCGCACCCTGTTTCCGTCACGCCGATGCAATGCTCGAACTGAGCGGACAGGGATTTATCCTTGGTCACCGCCGTCCAGCCATCCGCCAAAACCTTGATGTCATAGCGGCCCACATTGATCATCGGCTCGATGGTAAAAATCATGCCCGGTTGCAGCACCAAACCTTCGCCGGATTCACCGTAATGCAAAACGGATGGGGCTGTATGGAAAACGCGCCCAACGCCATGACCACAGAAATCACGTACAACGGAAAACCCTGCCGCTTCGGCATGGGTTTGTATGGCATGGCCAATGTCGCCCAATGTTGCGCCCGCCTTAACAACGCCGATGCCGAGCATCAGGCATTCGTAAGTGACATCAACCAGTTTGCGTGCCTTGACGCTGACTTTATCGCCGACAAAAAACATCCGGCTGGTATCGCCATACCAACCATCCAGAATAACGGTCACGTCGATATTGACGATATCACCTTCTTCCAGACGTTTGTCGCCCGGTATGCCGTGACAGACAACATGGTTGGGTGAAATGCAGGTTGCGCGCGGATACCCTTTGTACCCCAACGGGGCGGATATGGCGCCGCGTTCGCGTGTGTAGGCGTCGCACATATCATCCAGATCACCCGTGCGCGCGCCAGGCACGACATAAGGCGTTATGTAATCCAGAACTTCGGCCGCCAGTTTTCCGGCGCGATGCATCGCGGCGAAATCGGCGGGACCGTGAATGACAATGCGGGGATCGGCTTCGTGTTCCATCAACTGTTCCTGAGATAATGCGAGACTTAGATAGAGCCACCGGGTTTGAAATTGACCTGAACGCCCACTTTTTCCATTTGCGCCATGCTGGTCGCCAGCCCTTGCTGGGACGCCGCTGCCAACATCGCCTGACCATATTCCGTCGGCGCGCGACTGCTGGAGCCGCGTTCAGCACGCAACAGATTGCTCAAAATGCCTGGCAGGCCGCCATCAGCCACTTCGCCACTACGGATACCTTCATCCTGGCGCGATTTCGGGCCCCAAAATAATTCGGTCACGCGTGTGTCGCCCGACTTCTTTTTTTTCTTCTTGATCGGCAGGCCGGTATCCGGATCCAGTTCAGGTTGCGCCTTCGGATCTTCCCATTCACAGTCGCGCCAGTTGACCCCCAGAAAATCCTGAATGGCACTCGACATAAAGGGCAGGTTGACCAGCAATTCGCGGAACATGCCAGCCGCTTCGAAAATGGCGTCTTCTTCCAGTTTTTTCAGCTCGGACTTCTGCTCAGGTGTTTTCATGCCTTTGCGTGCCGCCATCACCGGCTTCATGCAATTGTCTTTCAGTTTCTTGGCCCAGTCGGATGCGACCGACGCGCGTTCCGGTTCGTTGTGTTCCTTATAAAGATCGGCGAGTGTGCGCAGGCGTTTTACAAGACATTCCGACCAGTACCACCAGTCGTTAAAGGGAGCGCGCTCGCTATATTTCTTTGCCATGACAAGCCTTTATTACAAATGACGCCCTAAAATGATCGAGTTCCGGCCCGCTGGCAAGAGGGATCACCAGCCCGGGAGGCTAAAGCTAAATGCTTAATATTTCCTGCTTATTCCATGCCGCCAGACGCCGACGAGCTTTGGCGCGTATGGTCTGTCCAGCGGCGGCGCAGCGCCGTATGGCGTATAGGGGTCGTATCTTCGGTGTCCCGCCCTTCGCCATCTTCACCATGGCGGTGCAGGGCCGAGCGCGGTTCCCGGCCTTCACCTACGGTTTCACGTTCAATCAAGTCACTCAGCACCTCAGGCAACCGCCCATGTTCAGGCAGGCCGGTCCCGATGCCTTCGCTGCCATCCGACTTTAACCCACGGAACATTTCCATCGCGGCGCGACTGGTCCAGCGGTCGTGCCAAGGCGATTTCATCAATTTCTGCATATCCTTGGAGACTGTGGGCAAGGCATCCAGCGTCTGCCGCGCCAGCACCATCAGGCCGGAAACAATGCGTTCGTCATGGCGTGCCACATCGGCCAGTGAATCTGTTGGCGTTTGCGTGTCGTCCGTCAGGGTATGAACACGGCGCAGCAGCTCGACACACTGCGCCGTTTTATCCTGTCTTTCGCGTTCGGACATAAATACATCATCAAAAGGCGGGCGTTTGTATGTATGCACCGCCTGCGTCAGACGATCAATGACCACCTGCATGGTGTGCGTCCAGTCGCGATGCGACGGTTTTCTGATCCCTGGAAGCGCCATAAATACTTCCCCTCAGTTATCTTCAATCAATACTACAACCACTGTCTTTTTACAAGGTAATTGAAGTTAAGATGTAGTGCAAAGCAGTATTACTACTATTGTTCAAGCACTTCTTGTGATTTTTACGTGAGAACACTACTCTGTGCCAGTTTAGTTAATTTATCAAGCACACGGGGCCATGCATGCGCACGCTAATTGTCAGTCAGAACGGACGCGAAAGCTCGCTCGCGTGGCGCATGGCGGAACACAGCACGTTGTGTGCGTTTATCGCACACAAGAATCCAACCATCATTCATCACGTTGAACGCACGGGCGGTGTGTGGGCAATCGGCAAACCGACCGACCCGCAAGCAGTATGTGACTTCGCCATAGCGCAGCAGATAGAGCTGGCCCTGGTCAGTTCGGATGATCCGTTAGCCGCAGGCGTTATCGATGCGCTGCGCGCCGCCAACATCCCATGCGTCGGCCCAACGAAGGCGGGCGCCGAAATTGAATGGAGCAAAACCTACAGCCGTGATCTGGTTCAAAAAGTGGCACCTGAAGTAAATCCATTTTTCCGCATCGCACATACGCCTGCCGAAATTGACGCCATCTTCGATGAAATCGGCACGATGGAAGTCGCCGTTAAACCGTCTGGCCTGACAGGCGGCAAGGGCGTCAAGGTTATGGGCCCGCACCTGGCCGACGCAGCGAAAGCAAAAGCCTACGCGCATCAGGTTATTGCCGATGCCATCGGCGGCGGTGCTGCGGTGATTATCGAAGAAAAAATCACCGGCGTTGAATTTAACATCCAGATCATCACCGACGGCGTTCATCTGGTTACGCCGCCCGCGACCTTTGACTATCCTTATCGCCTTGCCGGCGATACGGGGCCGGGCACAGGCGGCATGGGCTCGTATAACCTCAGCACACCCGCCCTGCCCTTTATGACACAAGCGCATTATGACAAGGCCATCGATATTTCACGCAAAGTTATCACCGAACTGCGCCAGCAAGGCAGGCATTTCAGCGGCGTTTTGTACCCCGGATTTTTTCTGACAAACAAGGGCGAGCTGAAACTGATTGAATTCAACGCGCGTTTTGGCGACCCCGAATGCATGAATATCATGATGATGCTGGAAGGGAATTTTGTCGATCTTCTGAAAGACATCGCAGCGCAGAAACTGAACCCAGCCGCCGTGCGTTTCAAAAACGCATGCTCAACCGTTATTTATCTGGTCGCCCCCGACTATGGTTATGGCCGCAAGAGCCCGCCGCTTGACTTTCATCTGGATGTTGAGGCGATAGAGGCCGCAGGGTGCCACGTCTTTTTCGCATCATCCGAACGTGTGGAAGGGGCGGATAAAACACTATTCCGCACGGTTGGCACGTCGCGTTGCATAGCCATCGGCACAACTGCGCCGACCCTTGAAGAAGCGCGCAACCGTATCAAGGACGCCATTACGGCACATACACACGGCCCACTGGAATGGCGCGAGGATATTGCGACCGAAGGAAATATTGCAGCCGCAAAGGCGATACTGAAAACAGCGGCTTAGGTTACTCCGCCGCCGAGGCGATGTAATCCGGTGCAGCCTCCGGCTTCCATTTCAAAATCGGCTGACGTGCCGCTGTCGTTTCATCCAGGCGCCGGCGCGGCGTGTGTTCGGGCGCCTGTTTGAACGGATTGGCGTTTGCGTTGCCTGTGCCCGCCTTCGCCTGCTGCGCCAGATCGCGCATGGTCTTGATGAACCCATCCAGCGTTTCCCTGCTTTCTGTTTCCGTCGGTTCAATCAGGAACGCGCCCGGCACAACCAGCGGGAAATACATGGTCATGGGATGATACCCGCGGTCGATCAGCATTTTTGCGATATCAAGCGTGGTGACGCCCGTATCCTTCAAAAAGCGGTCATCGAACAAGGCTTCGTGCATGCACGGTCCCGCAAAGGGTGCAGACATGACATCCTGCAGCCGCGCCAGAATATAGTTGGCGTTCAGCACGGCATCATTCGCAACCTGACGCAGGCCGTCAGCGCCGTGGCTCAGTATGTACGACAAGGCGCGAATGAACATGCCCATCTGGCCATGGAAAGCCTTCATGCGGCCAAAACTTTGGCCGGCGGCCTTATCTGCCTTACTTTCAATCAGACGGCAGGCTTCGCCTTCCTTCTGCACGAAGGGCAGCGGCGCAAACGGCGCCAGCGCCTTGGAAAACACAACGGGACCTGAACCGGGGCCGCCGCCGCCATGCGGCGTTGAAAATGTTTTGTGCAGGTTGATATGCATGCAATCGACGCCAAGGTCCGCCGGACGCACGCGCCCGACAATCGCGTTGAAATTGGCACCATCACAATAGAAATAACCGCCAGCACCGTGAATAAGGTCAGCGATGGCAATGATATCGCGTTCAAACAGACCACATGTGTTGGGGTTTGTCAGCATGATACCCGCAACATCGGGCCCCAACTTTGCCTTTAGCGCGTCCAGATCAACGCGCCCTTCAGCCGTCGCCGGAATGGCATCAACCGTAAAGCCCAGTGCCGCTGCCGTGGCAGGATTTGTGCCATGTGCCGACTCCGGCACCAGAACGCGGGTACGCTTTTCGCCGCGCGCACGAATGGCGGCCTTGATGGCGGCCATGCCACAGAATTCCCCATGTGCACCGGCGGCAGGCGCCAGCGTGACGCCAGCCATGCCCGTAAGCGTCATCAGCCAATGCGCCAGTTCGTGCATCAGCCCCAGCGCACCCTGCGTCGTTGCCGTTGGTTGTAGGGGATGCAGGTCGGCAAAACCGGGTAGACGCGCCATTTTCTCATTCAGGCGCGGGTTATGCTTCATGGTGCATGAACCCAGCGGATAAAACACGCTGTCGATACCGTAATTTTTTTGGCTGAGGCGCGTGAAGTGCCGCACAACCTGCGGTTCGGCAAGGTCGGGCAGACCAATCTGGCCTTGACGCGACGCACTGCCCAAACGTGATTTATGCGCTGGCACAGGCGGCAGATCGACACCGATGCGGCCCGGCGTGCCGCGTTCGAAGATCAAGGGTTCTTCAAGGATCATGCCGCGATGTTCACCTGTGTTGGCGTGACCTGTCGGTGCGGCGGGTTGTGTCGGACGTCCGTGCGTGTTCATGGTCATTGTGCAATCTCCTTCAGCGCGGCAATCAGCGCATCCATATCGGCATCTGTCGTCAATTCCGTCACGGTCACCAGCAGCAGGTTTTCAACGCCTGCCTGCCCGGGGTGCAGACGGCTGACCGGCACACCGGCCAGCAAAGGTTTCTTCGCCCAGACATCAACCAACGGTGCGGCGGCCTTGGGCAAGGCGACGGTGAATTCGTTGAAGAACGTTTCGTTCAGCACACTGCAACCGGCGACTGCATTGATTTTGTCAGCCAGTTGGCAAGCGCGTGCGTGATTGAGCGCCGCAAGGTGGCGCAGCCCCGTCTCACCCAGCAGGCTGAGATGCATCGTAAAAGCCAACGCGCACAAGCCGGAATTAGTGCAGATATTGCTGGTCGCCTTTTCACGGCGGATATGCTGTTCACGCGCCGAAAGCGTCAGCACAAAACCACGGCGCCCTTCGGCATCCTTGGTCTGACCGCACAAACGACCGGGCATCTGGCGCATATATTTTTCTTTGCACGCAAACAGGCCGACATAGGGGCCACCGAAATTCAGACCGTTGCCGATCCCCTGCCCTTCGGCCACTACAATATCGGCGCCCATCGAACCGGGGGATGCCAACGCACCCAATGAAATAACTTCCGTCACCACAACAACCAACAAGGTACCAACGGCATGACACGCTTCGGCGAGCATGCTGAGGTCCTGCGTGCGGCCAAAAAAGTCGGGGTTCTGCACAACAACGCATGAGGTTTCAGGCGTCAGTTGTTTGGCCAGATCTTCAGCACCCGCTGGCGCGGGCGGCAAGGCAGTCAGTTCAAAACCGGTCAGGTCGGCGGTCGTCACCACCGTATCGCGGTAGTGTGGATGCAGGTTGCCGGACAGAACCGCGCGGCTGCGTTTGGTCACACGGTTGGCCATCTGCACCGCTTCGGCGCAGGCTGTCGAACCGTCATACATCGACGCATTCGCCACATCCATGCCGGTCAGCATGCAAACCTGCGTCTGAAATTCAAACAGCATCTGCAGCGTGCCCTGCGATACTTCGGGCTGATAGGGTGTGTAGGATGTCAGAAACTCGCCACGCAGCAACAGTTGGTCAACACTGGCCGGCACATGGTGCCGGTAAGCCCCAGCGCCCAAGAAGAAAGGCGCCGCGCCAGCACTGACATTCTTCGCTGCAAGGCGGGACAAGTGACGATCCACTTCATATTCGGGCTGATGGTTCGGCAGGCCAGAAATCGGTGCCGTCAGGCGCGCGGCCTGCGGCACATCACGAAACAAGTCATCAACCGATGCGACACCCACCGCCGCCAACATATCAGTACGATCTTTTTCAGTCAGCGGTAGGTAACGCATGGTTGTTTCCTTATAGGCTTAAAGTGATTTCACATAGGCATCATAAGCGGCTTCGTCCATCAGGCTGCCCAGTTCGCCCGCATCGCTGAGCTTTAGCTTAAAGAACCAGCCATCCGTCATTGCGGCATTGTTCACCAGCGAAGGATCATTCACCAGTGTACCGTTAACCTCGACAATCTCACCTCCAGCCGGCGCGTAAACTTCGCTGGCTGCCTTGGCTGATTCAACGACAGCGGCCTGATCACCTTGCGCGTATTTCGCACCGGCTTCCGGCAATTCCACATAAACAATGTCACCAAGCGCGTGCTGCGCATGGTCGCTGATGCCGCAAACGGCGACATCGCCATCAACGCGCAACCATTCATGATCTTTGGTGAAGTAAAGACGGCTCATACTTAACTCCTTAAATAACGATGGGGGACAAAGGGTAGGCTGACGATTGTGGCCGGATGGTTCTTGCCACGAATTTGTAACTGCACCTGCGTGCCGACCTTGGCAAAGGCGGGGGGCACAAAACCCAACGCCACGGGGCCATTCACACTGGGGCCGAATGTGCCGCTGGACACAATACCGATAGTGTTGCCTTCCGTGTCCAGAATGGGTGTCTGTTCACGCGCAACAGCGCGACCTTCGGGGCGCAGGGCAACGCGTTTCTTTTGCACGCCATCCGCCAGTTGCGCCTGTATCTTGCGCGCACCAACAAACCCGCCCGCCGTGCGGCGGCGTTTACCGATGGCCCAGGTCAGCCCGGCCTCGATCGGCGTGATGTCTTCCGTCAATTCGTGACCGTAAAGGGAAAGACCGGCCTCCAGACGCAAGGAGTCGCGGGCGCCAAGGCCGATCATCATCACGCCATCAACCGTCAGCAGCAGGCGCGCGAACTTTTCAACCGTTGCCAAGGGCACGGAAATCTCAAAACCATCTTCGCCCGTATAACCGGAGCGGCTGATCCAGCATTCACCCATTTGCGCGATGTTGAATTTACCCGCACGCATAAACTTCAAGGCATTCGGCGCGTCACAGAAATGCGCCAGCGCGGCGGCGGCTTTTGGCCCCTGCAACGCCAGCAATGCGCGGTCATGCAACATCTCAACCTTCAGGCCCGGCAGGCCACGCTGCAACCGCGCCAGATCACCATGTTTGCATGAAGCATTGACGACAATGTACGCCTGATTTTGTTCATCGGGCGATGCAGGGCGCGTGACCATCAGATCGTCACACGTTCCGCCTTCATCGTTGAGCAGGAACGAGTAACGAACTTCACCCGGCACCAGTTCCTGAAAATCGCCGGGCATCAGTTTTTCAAGCTGCGCCAGAACATCGGCGACGCCCGTCACCAGAATTTGCCCCATATGCGAGATGTCGAACAGCCCCGCATGTTCACGTGTATGCTGGTGCTCCTTGATGATGCCTGCGGGAAACTGCACCGGCATTTCATAACCGGCGAACGGGACCATCTTGCCGCCAAGTTCCAGATTCAGGGCGTAAAGTGGCGTTCTTTCCAAAACATCAACCTTTTGCGCCTCTGCCCCTGACATGGTCACCTCATCATCAGTAGATTTAGATTGCCCGCCGAGCCTAACCGATTCGGCAAGCGGCGGGTACCCCTCACGAAACCGCTTATTTCCAGTCTAAAACGACTTTTCCGGCCTGTCCGGACAGGGCCGCGTCAAAGCCTTGCTGGAAATCTTCCATCTTCAGGCGGTGCGTAATCAACGGCTTCAGATTCAGACCGTTTTTAATCAGCCCGAACATCAGACGCCATGTCTCAAACATATGGCGGCCATACACACCCTTGATCGTCAGCGCCTTTAAAATGATTTTCGACCATTGAACGGGCATAGGTTGCGCAGGCAAGCCCAGCAAGGCCAGCCCACCGCCCATAATCAACGCACCGACAGCCTGATCAAAAGCCTGCGGACTGCCTGACATTTCAAGGGCGACATTAAACCCGTCCACAATACCTTCGGCAGCCATGACATCACGCAAATCTTCCTTGGTCACATTCACAGGGCGTATGTCCGCAAGCTTGGCAGCGAGTTGTAACCGGTAGTCATTGACGTCCGTCAGAACAACGGTACGCGCGCCAGCGCGACGCGCAGCAGCGGCGGCCATGATGCCGATGGGTCCGGCACCGGTGATCAGGACGTCTTCGCCCAACATGCTGAATTGCTGCACTGTATGAACGGCGTTGCCGAACGGGTCGAGTATCGACCCAATTTCGTCATCAACATCATCCGGCAACGGCACAACGTTAAAAGCCGGGATCACCAGATAGTCGGCAAACGCGCCCTGACGGTTTACACCGACACCCTTGGTGTCCGGGTCCAGATGGAACTGCCCCGCACGCGCGGCGGTCGAATGCAAATTGATAATATGCCCTTCGCCCGACACGCGTTGCCCGACCTTCAGCGGTCGCGTCACGGCTTTGCCGATTTCGACAATTTCACCGGCATATTCGTGGCCGGTAATCATCGGCACGGGAATGGTCGCCTGCGCCCATTCATCCCATTTATAAATATGCAGGTCTGTGCCGCAGATCGCCGTCTTGTGGATGCGGATCATTACATCTTCGGGCCCGCAGACGGGTGTTGGCGCCTCAACCTGCCAGAGACCCGTTTGTGCATGAAGTTTAGAAAGCGCGCGCATGAAATAACCCCTATGCTGCCTTGACTTGTTGGTAAGCCTGCGTAAACGCTGCAATCGCCTTGTCCACATGGGCAAAGCTGTGTGCAGCGGATAATTGTGTACGAATGCGCGCCAGACCGCGCGGCACGACCGGGAAAGAAAATCCGGTGACATAGATGCCAGCATCCAGCAATTGCGCGGCCAGTTGTTGTGCAAGGCGCGCATCACCCAGCATCACCGGCACAATCGGCGAAACGCCGGGCAACACTTCGAACCCCGCCGCCTGCATGCCTTCTCGGAAACGCTTGGTATTCGCCTGTAATTGTGCGCGTAGCTTGTCGCCTTCTTCCGATTGCGCGATGCGTATGGCCTCAAGGCTCGCACCACAAATAGCAGGCGCCAACGCATTGGAAAACAGATAAGGCCGCGCCCGCTGACGCAGCAACGCAATAACCTCGCGCCGCGCAGCAATAAATCCGCCCATTGAGCCACCGAGCGTCTTGCCGAACGTGCCTGTCAGAATATCAATACGGCCTTCGACCTGATGCAGGGCCGCAGTGCCGCGCCCGCCTGCGCCTATATGCCCCGTGGCGTGGCAGTCATCCACCATCACCAGCGCGTCATATTTGTTGGCGAGCGCCGTAATCTCCGGCAATTTAGCGATATAGCCATCCATCGAAAACACGCCGTCAGTCACGATGATAATATGCCGCGCCTTATCGGCACGCGCCGTTTTCAACTGCGTTTCAAGGTCATTCATATCACTGTTGGCGTAGCGATAACGCTTGGCTTTGCACAGGCGCACACCGTCGATGATCGATGCATGGTTCAGACTGTCGGAGATAATCGCGTCTTCTTCCCCAAACAGGGGCTCAAATACCGCGCCGTTCGCGTCAAAGCACGCGGCGAACAAAATGCTGTCTTCATGGCCGGTATAGCGGGCAATCGCTTGCTCCAGATCTTTATGAATGGCCTGCGTGCCACAGATAAAGCGCACGGATGACAGGCCACCGCCCCATTGTTCGGTTGCCGCCTGCGCCGCGCGTGCAATACGTTCATCCCCCGCCAGACCCAGATAGTTGTTTGCGCAGAAATTAATGGCATCAGTCACGCGCCCATCGGGACGGCGCACCTTAATATCAGCCCCCTGTCGGGAGACAATAATGCGCTCCGGTTTGGTCAGCCCCTGCTGGTCAATGTCGGCGAGCGTGCTGGATACGTGATCAAGGAAAGACTGTGACATGGGTTATCCCCCTGCAAAGTGAGGTGTCAGGTTAGCACTCAACGAAATTAACCGCCAGCCCGCCAAGCGATGTTTCTTTATAAATATCCTTCATGTCCTCACCCGTGCGCTTCATAGTCAGGATGACCTGATCCAGACTGACATAATGGGAACCGTCGCCCGCCAACGCCAGACGCGCCGCATCAATTGCCTTGATCGCCGCCATCGCATTACGCTCTATACAGGGGATTTGAACCAACCCGCCGACGGGGTCGCATGTCAGGCCAAGATTATGCTCCATGCCTATCTCGGCGGCATTTTCAATCTGGGCATTGGTCCCGCCAAGGGCAGCCGCCAGACCACCTGCCGCCATGGAGCAGGCGACGCCGACTTCGCCCTGACAACCCACCGCCGCGCCGGAGATTGACGCGTTACGTTTGTAGAGTGCGGCAATAGCGGCAGCAGTCAGCATATAATCACGACGCCCTTGCACCGTGCCGTTGCAAAAACGGTCATAGTAACGCAGGACGGCGGGCACAACGCCCGCACCGCCATTGGTTGGCGCCGTGACGACACGACTGCCTGCCGCGTTTTCTTCATTGACCGCCAGCGCCCAAACATTGACCCAATCCATCCCGCTCATCGGATCAACAACCTGTTGTTCAGCACGTTGCATCAGTTTTTCATGTAACGCCTTCGCGCGGCGCTTGACCTGCAATTTGCCGGGCAAACTGCCTGATTGACGCATGCCGCGGTCGATACAGGACTGCATCGCGCTGATAAGCGCATCCAGTTTCTGTTCGACTTCCGATAAAGGACGGCGCGCCACTTCATTCGCAAGCATCAGTTCAGGAATACGCAGCCCCGCCTGCTCCGCCATGGCAAGCATCTCGGCAGCAGACGTGAAGGGATAAGGCAGTGTATCCTGCGGCCCGGATTGTTCAGGCGCATTGTGCAGTATTTCCTGATCATCAAGCACGAATCCGCCCCCGATTGAATAATAGACTTTGTCGAACAGGGCTTCGTGCTGACCGATAACGGCGCTGAATTTAACGGCGTTGGCGTGTTGGGGTAGACGGACGTCCCCTTGCCACACAATATGCCTGACTTCATCAAAGGCAATGCGCGGTCCCTGATAGATGGGATGCATGGCGCCAAGCACCAAGGCCTTTTCTTCGCGCAGTTTGGACAATGCAACCTCACCCGCATCCGGGTCCAGCAAGGCAGGTTCATACCCCATGAGGCCCAGCATACTTGCGGTATCTGTTGCGTGCCCCTTCCCTGTCAAAGCCAACGAGCCATACAGATAAGCGGTAACCTGCGTCACGCGGCCCAACAGTTTTTCAGTGTGCAGCAGACCCAGAAAGCGAACCGCCGCCGTCATGGGTCCCATGGTGTGTGAACTGGAAGGACCTACGCCAAGCTTGAAGATTTCAAACGTGCTGGACACCATAGAGAACCCCATTGGCTTAAACTGCGCGGCAGTAAACCAGAATTCAGGTTGAGGCCCAATTAAATAAGTCGCTGCAGCGCAGCACATAATTCGTATAAATCCATACACTGGATTTTGTAATTTGTATCGTTTATATCATCTGGCATGAAATTTATGGAAACAAGGCCATGATGACACTCGCAGAATCCGTAAAAAAAGTTCCCCTGATCGCCGTACTGCGCGGAATCAACCCGACCGAAGCCAAGCAAGTAGGGCGCACATTGGTTGAAGCGGGTTTCACATGTATGGAAGTTCCCGTTCGCTCCAAGAAAGATGGTTTTAAGTCTTTGGATGCGGATGCGTTGGCCAGCCTGGGTATCCTGATGAAGGAATGCAGTGCTGACGCCAATGTCGGCGCCGGAACCGTTTTGGAAACCGGTGATATTGCCGCTTTGCAGAAAATCGGTATCCGTGACTGCCTTGCGCCTAATTTCAACGCCGCCGTCGTGACCGAAGCCAAACGTCTGGGCACCGACTTTATTCCCGGCATTGAAACAGTTTCCGAAGCCAAGGCCGCTTTGGCCGCAGGCGCCAGCGCGTTAAAGCTATTCCCGTGCGTCATGCGCGAAGCAGATGGCAGCATCACCTACCGCCACGCGCCGGCCTATGTCAAAACGCTGGTCAGCTTCTGCCCCGCACCGATTTACCCGAGCGGCGGTATCGACTGGACCATCGCGCCTCTGTATCGCGCGGCAGGTGCGGCAGGCATCAATATCGGCGGCGAGTTGTACAGCCCCGGACGTTCTCTGGAAGATCTGGCAGACCGTGCGCGTAAGTTTGTGGCCGCCGTTAAAGGCTGATCAGGCTTTCAGCAAAGCGGCGCCAATCATCTGCAATCCGCGCAGATAGGTTTCTTCTGCCGACAATTCACCAGCCAGCGGCCAGCCGACAATTTCAAGCGCGCGCACATACAGATCACGCTTGGCCCCCTTATCCAACACGAGCGTGAGCGGGTCTTTGCGCCCAAAGAAGCGCGTTGCCCCCATCAATTCATGGCCGATCAGGACGCCAGAGGCGTAGCTGTGGAAGCTTTTCGGCGGATTATCGCCTGATACATTCTGCGCGCGGATCATATGCAGGTCGGCCAACAGGTCGAACCCCTGCATGGCAATCGTGACGCCGCGTTCGAACGAAGCAAGGTCTTCAGCTTCTTCTGTGGGGATACAGGATGCAATGCAGCCATGCTTCAAGATGGTGTGGTAAATCTCACCTGTCATAAAGGTGCAGAAATAATCAATCGTCTGGCCGTCCAAATGCGTCCACTGACAATGCGTGCCCGGCATGGCCAGAACATGCCGCCCTTCGGGTAGCAGGCCGACTGCGCCAAACGACTTGCTTTCCTCACTGCGCATCACATGGCGGCGTTCGCCTTCCAGTGTCACCTTCAGTCCGCGCACAATATAAATCTTGCGGCTGCGCAGCGCACCAAGCTCCGTGTCCGGGATACAGTGCAGATTTTGCGCAACCGTTTCAACCGTCGCCGGGCATGACATATGTCGCGCCTCAGACCATCCTTCGTTTGTTCCGATGGCGCCGCCCATCAAAACCGGCATATCCGGATATTCATTCAACCAGTCGCCAATATGTTCCTGAGCCAGCGCGGCATACAACTCGCCTTTCGGGCGGTCTGTGCGCATGTAGTAATTCAACTGGTGAACGCCGCTGTGGCTCACAATGCGCTTTTCCCACGCACCGCCTACACTGCCGCGATAAAAACGTAAGTTGGTATTGCCCCAGTCTGCCAGAATAAGCGTCGGCTTGGATGAATCAGACATCAGTAACCCGGAAATTGACGAACGTAAGGGGGTGGTTTATGCGTTTCATAGGCATTCTGCAACAAGAACCACAACTGACCAAGCCCCGCCATGACAATTGCGCGCACGATTACCCCGCTGATGTCCAACATGCCCCGCTGCATCTTAGGCGAAGGGCCGCATGTTGATGGTGATAATAACCGCCTTTTGTGGGTGGATATTGAAGGCAAAGCCGTTCACATCTATTTTTTTGCATCGCAACATCACACCGCGATCCCCACACCCACGCGGGTGGGCTTTGCCGTTTTGGCCGGGGACGACTCGATAATCGCCGGGCTGGATGACGGCATATATCGTTATCACGACGGCACATGGAATCTGTTGGACGGATGCAATACCGACGCACGCAACCGCTTTAACGATGGCAAGACATCCCCGGATGGACGCTACCTGTTTGCAGGCACGATGAATCTGGGCACCGGCGTGGATGGCAAGCGCGAGCCGACCGGCGCGTTCTATCGCATGGACACGCATGGGCATGTTACCCAACTGCGCCAGGGTGTTTTTACTTCAAACGGCATTGGCTGGAGCCCTGACCAGAAGACGATGTATTACATCGACACCGGTCTGCGCAAAATCATGCAGTTTGATTACCACGTCGTCACCGGTACGCCCAGCCATGAACGTGACTTTGCAACCGGCAAACGGTTCGACGGTCTATGCGTTTCCGATGACGGCCATATTCTGGTTGCTATCTGGGGCGAAGGCACTGTTGAAATCTATACGCCGGATGGCCGACTGGCGCACAGCATCGCCCTGCCCGCACCACAGACAACCAGTGTCGCACTGGGCGGAAGGTCGGGCAATACATTATATGTAACCAGCGCCAGCCAATTATCAGAGGCTGAGTTGACCGCACATCCGCTGGCGGGACAGGTGTTTGTGGTAGAGGGCCTGCCCTACCACGCGCAAAAGGCGCACAAGTTTAAGTGGCAGGCGTAACTACTTTTATTCGTGCCAGCAACGACCCGACCGCTTCACCAGATCATCGCCTGACTTCGGGCCGTGGCTGCCAGTCACATAGGTTTCAGGCTTCATGCCTGTGGCCTGCCAACCCTCGATGATGCCATCGACGAATTTCCATGCAGCCTCAACCTCATCACGACGCACAAACAGCGTGCGGTTACCCTTCAGGGCATCCAACAGCAACCGTTCATAGGCAATGCGCCGGCGCACATGCGCGTCTTCCTGTAAACTGAGGCTCAACGGCAGGCCTCGCAGATGCATGCCATCCTGTGTCAGGCCGGGCGTCTTATTAATAAGGCGCAGCGATATTTCTTCATCCGGTTGCAGGCTGATAACCAGCCGGTTCGCGGGCGGCGGCGACGGGAATATCTGATGTGGCGTCTTTTTAAACTGCACGATGATTTCAGTACAACGCCGGTCAAGCCGTTTGCCCGTACGCAGATAGAATGGCACACCATGCCAGCGCCAATTGGCGATTTCTAACTGCATAGCCACAAAAGTTTCCGTGTTTGAGGGTGAACCCTTTTCAGCCTCATACCCCTTGGTTTCGCCTTCGTTGTTTTTGCCAGCGCCATATTGGCCGCGCGCCGTCAATTCCTGCACATTGGTTTTGTTGATTGCCTTCAGCGAACGCAAAACTTTCAGCTTCTCATCGCGCAGCGCATCGGGGTCAAGGCTCGACGGCGGTTCCATGGCAAACAGGCAAAGCAGTTGCAACATGTGGTTTTGCAGCATGTCACGGATGGCGCCGTAATCATCATAGTAACTCAGGCGCTCACCTACGCCGATTGTTTCCGCAACCGTTATCTGCACATGGTCGATAACCGTATTGTTCCAGAGCGGTTCAAAGATCGCGTTAGCAAAGCGCAGCGCGATTAAATTCTGCACTGTTTCTTTGCCCAGATAATGGTCAATTCGGAACACGCGGCTTTCGTCAAAAGCCACTGCGACAGCGTCATTGATAACCTTGGAGCTTTCCAGCGAGCGCCCCAGCGGCTTTTCGATAATCACGCGCGCAGGTGCCGACGAAAGGCCCGTTGCATTCAACGTTTCACAAATAGGTTTATAAATGGACGGCGTCGTCGCCATAAAGACGACCAGGTCTATATCCTGCGGTTCACCCGTCGCGGCCTTCAGCCGCGTACCGGATGCCGCATCATTGGCGTCAAAAACGACATAATCCAAACGTGCCAGAAAGCGTTCGCGCGCGGCGGCGTGCAGCGCGCTGCCAAGGCGCAGGTCAAGCGCACCCGCCACACGTTCAGCAAATGCCTCGCGCGTCAGTTTTTCACGCGCACAGCCGATAACGCGAAAATCATGGGGCAGAAACCCGTCCTGATCCAGCATAACAAGCGATGGGTAAAGCATGCGCAGGGCTAAATCACCCGTGCCACCGATCAGAACAAAAACAGGTTTGCGCGTCCCTTGCGAAACAGACACTTGTGAAACTGACATATCACTCCCTTTAACTATCTGCGGCCCTGCGCCCGCCAAACGAGGCAAGATACCCCGGCCTGCGTCTCACGCCAATGCTTTCTTCCAACGCTTGATTTGCACCCTGACTTGCTGTGGCGCCGTACCGCCATAGCTTTTACGGCTGTTGACGGAAGCCTCCGGCGTCAGAACCTTGAATAGATCCGCCGTAATTGCGGACTCAATCGCCTGTAAATCGGCCAGAGAAAGTTCATCCAAACGGCATTTCCGGCTTTCGGCCAGACGCACGGCGCGGCCCGTCACATGATGTGCCTGCCGGAACGGCATCTTGGTCGTACGCACCAGCCAGTCGGCCAGGTCGGTTGCCGTCAGATAGCCGCGCTGACAAGCCTCAGCCATGCGGGTACGATCGGCCTGCATATCACGCACCATGCCCGCCATGGCGGCCACCATAAGGTAAAGCTGATCCGCCGCATCCATGACCGGCAGTTTTGTTTCCTGCATGTCCTTATTATAGGTCAGCGGCTGCCCCTTCAATGTCACCAGAATGCCATTGAGCGCGCCGATGATGCTGCCCGCCTTGCCGCGTATCAGCTCAGCCGCGTCCGGATTACGTTTTTGCGGCATGATCGATGACCCGGTCGTGAACGCTTCCGTCAGGCTGACAAAACCAAAAAAGGGTGAGGTCCAGATAATGATTTCCTCAGCCAGACGCGACAGATGAACCGCTGTCATGCTGGCTGCCGCCAGAAATTCCATGCCATAGTCACGGTCTGAAACCGCATCAAGCGAATTTGCCATAGGCGCGTCAAAACCCAACGCGCGGGCCGTGTGGTTTCTATCAATCGCAAAGCCGGTACCCGCCAGCGCTGCCGCACCCAGTGGCGATTGGTTCGCGCGCGTGCGACCATCAGCAAAGCGGCCGCGGTCGCGCCCGAACATTTCGACATAGGCCAGCAGATGATGTCCAAAGGTGACGGGCTGCGCGGGCTGCAAATGCGTAAAACCTGGCATAACCGTCGACGCTTCTTTTTCCGCCTGTTCAACCAGTGCCTTTTGCAGGTCAAGCAGCACAGCATCCATGCGATCATAGGCGTCACGGACCCACAGGCGCACATCAACCGCCACCTGGTCATTACGCGACCGCGCGGTGTGCAAGCGTCCGGCAGCCGGGCCGATAATTTCCGTCAGGCGTGCTTCGACATTCATGTGAACATCTTCCAGCGCTTCGCGCATCACATAACGGCCATCAGCAATTTCCTTTTCAACCTGCCGCAGTCCTTTGACAATCTTGCGCGCATCGGTATCTGTAATAATACCCTGCGCCGCCAGCATTTCCGCATGCGCGATAGAGGCGCGAATATCCTGCCTGTACAGGCGTTGATCGACGTCAATACAGGCGTTTATCCGCTCCATAACCTCAGCCGGTCCGGTCGCATAATGCCCGCCCCACATGGGATTGGCGGAAGATTGTTTGGATGTGTTTTTTGTCATGATGAACCTGTCCGTATCCCTATCAGATTGCACAATGCCATCTGATGCGCAACCATGGGGATTGAAACAGGGTACAGGGCTTAGAAAAGCTCTACTGCGCCATTTTCAAGCGGCGGCGTTTCTTCTACAGGCGCACCGCCAGTAATGTGTCCCTTACGCACAAGCGTCAGGCCATTTTCCGCAGCCCGGGCATAGAGCATATTCTGTACTTTGGACAGCCGCACCTTGTCGAGTATGTGTTGGAAATTATCTTCGATATTCGCGTCACAAATGGCCAGATTCTCGGGCCGCATCATCACGGACATGGCCTGCAATATCCCCATGGCAGCCGTTATCATTTGCACATTGCGGTCTTGAAACTGGATATTCATATTCAACGTGTCAATGCGGGAAGACACTTCGCGCACAGCCGCGGATGCCTGTTGTATCGTAGCACTGATATCCAAACTTTGTTGATGCAAGCTTTCCGTCATGTGGTTAACTTCGTCACGCACAACCAGATAAATAGAAAAATCGACTTTCTTGATTGCCTCCAGCGCGTTTTGCCCGGCTTCGATGGCGCGGGACAATTCTTTAATCTCACGCTCGATATTCTGCGCCATCGCATTGATACCCTGCGACAGCGTCTTAACTTCACGCGCAACAACCGAGAACCCACGCCCGTGTTCGCCTGCACGTGCGGCTTCAATCGTCGCATTCATGGCCAGAACGCGCGTCTGACCGTTAATGCGGTGCACCTCGTGCACCGATTTCTGAATGCCGCCAACCATGTCCATCATGTGCCTGGTAGCATCAATAAGACCCACAGTGTTTTCAGACAGGTTATGAATATCCTGCATGGGCGCACTGACCTGCGCCGCGATCATACTGACGAAATCCTCGAACGATAATTCCTGATCCTTATGGCTCAAATGGCCGATCGTCTGGCTGAAATGCGACAGAATATCGCCCTGATGATAGGCAATCTGCGCCAATGTCTTAAAGTCATCCTGAATACCGGTGACGGAACGTTCAATGTCGACCATGACTTCCGCCAGCAGGTCGCACAGCGCATCCGAGCAGATGCGGATAATCAAATGATGGTCGGCGTGATGCACGACACCTTCGGGCTGCTTGGTGTCGTTCGCAGGCGGCGTTTCAACCGGCGTCCAGCGCAGTAGATTGTTCAGCAGACGCATCATGCAAAACATCTCCTGATAATGACGTGGGGCATTTCATCAAGCGATGCTTCTTCATCAACCGCGCCAAGTTGCACCGCTGATTTCGGCATACCATAGACAACACAGCTGTCTTTGTTCTGCGCGACAGTATAAGCCCCTTCCTTCCGCAAGTCCAACAGACCCTGCGCACCGTCACTGCCCATGCCGGTTAAGATAATGCCCAACGTCTTGGCCGCCGCAAAGCGGGCGATAGAGGCGAACAAAACATCAACGGATGGTTTATGCCGGTTAACAGGCGCTTCATCGGATATTTTTGCGACAAAACCACTGCGACCAGCCGCGATTTTCATATGCTGTCCGCCCGGCGCCACAACAGCCATGCCGTTGCTAAGCGGCAGACCATCGGATGCTTCGCGAACATTGATGGCGCATATCATGGACAGCCGGGTCGCAAAAGAATGGGTATATCCCGCCGGCATATGTTGCGCGATAACAATGGGCGGGCATTCAGGCGGCAATTGACAAAGGATGCTGGTCAACGCCTCTACCCCGCCGGTTGATGAGCCGATGGCAATCAGCTTTGTCGAGTGCATGTGCGCCTGTGGCCTGGATTCAATCAATGCCTTTGTTTTAGGTGAGTGACGCAGCGCGCGAACGGATGCCTGTGCCGCAGACAGAACCGCCTCAATGTAAGTAGAGGCAAACCCATCCATGGCTTCGGGGGACACTTTATCAGCCGCCGGTTTGCCCACGCAATCAACCGCACCCAATTGAAGCGCATGCACGGCGATATCGGTTCCCGGGCCGGATAATGTAGAAACAATCACTACCGGCGTAGGGCGCAGCGCCATAATCTTTTCAAGAAAGTCCAGACCGTTCATGCCCGGCATTTCAATATCCAGTGTCACAACATCAGGGTTCAGGCTTTTAATTTTTTCACGGGCATCCGGAACATCCACCGCCGTGCCGACCACCACAAAGCCGCCATGGTCAGACAAAATGCCGGACAGCAACGCGCGGTAAAACTGCGTGTCATCCACGACCAACACCCGAACCTGCTTACCATGGCTAAACAAAGAGCTCGACATCCCCATCCACCGTATCGCTATTGATCTGACTTTCGTACTGTCTTTCCATTTCAATAATGCGGCGATCGCCCTTGCGCCGCAACTTACGCATCATGACCCGGCCGGTGCCGGCATAAAAATGGATGCGCCGCGGTTCATCACCACCCAGATCACTGGCTGTGATCGCCAGATTTTCACGCGCCAGAAAGTCGAGAACAAATTCAACATTGCGGCCGCCGATCATGGCCGAATTATCAATGACATTTGCGCCGCCAAAGACCTTGACCTGCAGCCTGTCCTTGCTGGCGCCAAGCGCCAGCGCTTTGTTGATCAACTGCTCCATGGCAAAAGCGCCGTAACGTGCGCCCGCTTCATGCGTGCGCGAAAAACTACCCGGCGCCCCCGGCAACAGGAAGTGATTAATGCCTGCAATGCCCGTCAAAGGGTCACGCACGCAAGCGGCCACGCAGGACCCCAAAACCGTTACCATCATTTCATCTGGTCGGTGCGTCACATAACAATCGCCTGAAAATATTTTGACGACGGTAATTTCAAAGTTGCGGTCGTAATAGCGCTTCTCACCATGAAAAAAGTCGCCGACCTGATGTGTTTCCGCCTCTTCTCGCCGTTGTTCGTGCATCAGGACGCCTTTCTGTAAATTGTGCGTCCGACTGTTTCAAAACGGTCAGAAATGGAACTGAGGTTTTCCGAGTGCCCTATATAAAGCCACCCCTGCGGTTTCAGTATATCCGCGTATCGCGCAAAAAGTTTAGCCTGTGTCGGCTTATCGAAATAAATGACCACGTTGCGGCAGAAGATGGCGTCAAACTGTCCCTTCATTGGCCAATGCTCCAGAAGGTTCAGTGTTTTAAAATGCACCAGACGCCGTATTTCCTGACTGACGCGAATAGTGTCCCCTTCCGGGCCATCCTCGAAATAGGTCGTGTAGGATCGCGGCACATTGTCCAACTGCGTTTTTTCATAAACGGCGGCGCGCCCTATATCCAAAACATTGGTATCGATATCGGTGGCCAGAATTTTAATATCCCACCCGGTCTTCGGCAGATGAGAATGCAACGTCATCGCGATGGAATAAGCTTCCATACCCTGTGAACTGCCTGCCGACCACAAACGCACACGCTTGCTTTCCGTGTTTTTCAACAGATGCGGCACCATGGTATTAGCCAGATGGTCAAAATGATGATTTTCCCGAAAGAAGTGCGTCACATTAGTCGTGATCGCATTGATCAGCTCTTCCAACTCCTCCTGCGGATGGTCACGCAGGAACGCAACATAGTCGCGGAATTTCTGTAATCCTAATTTACGCAAGCGGCGGGAAAGGCGGGCATAGACCATATCCTTTTTCTGTAAGGGCAGATGTATGCCCGCCTGTTCATGTATCAATGACGCAACATGCTGAAAGTCCCGGTCGGTGAATATAAATTCTCTGTCCATCGCAGTATGCCCGGGTCAGGGTCAGAATTCTTCCCAACCCGCCTCATTAGGGTTGCCGCCGGGTTTTGGTCCGGCATTTATTTTACCAGTCGGCCTTTGCGCGGCAACGTTCTTGCCACGTGGCACGACGTGCAGCGATTGCGACGGGCCGCGCGCCAGCAGTTTTGGCGCAGGTTTCCTTTCCTGTACCGCGCGCCCCGGGCCAGCATTGGCAACCAGTCGGCTTTGACCTGCTTCCTCGCCGATTTTGAAGAAGGCGATCATTTCTTCCAACGCCTTGGACTGATCTACCAACGACCCCGCTGCCGCGGTATTTTCTTCAACCAAAGCCGCATTCTGCTGCGTCATCTGGTCCATTTGTGCGACAGCATTGTTGATTTCTTCAATGCCGGTTGATTGCTCAACACTGGCGGCAGCGATTTCATTCATAATGTCCGCCACCTTGCGTACCGCCCCCACAATATCCTTCAGGGTCGCACCCGCGTGGTTCACAAGCTCGGCACCGGATTTAACTTGTCCGACGCTTTCGCTGATCAAGGATTTGATTTCCTTCGACGCCGAAGCAGAACGTCCGGCCAGTGACCGCACTTCCTGCGCCACGACCGCAAAGCCCTTACCCGCTTCGCCAGCGCGCGCAGCTTCGACGGCAGCGTTAAGCGCCAGCAGGTTGGTTTGGAACGCGATTTCGTCGATGACGCCAATAATATCCGCGATCTTTTGTGACGAGCGCTCGATTTCACCCATCGCCGACACGGCCTTACTGACAACAGTACCGCCCTGCTCCGCCACCTCATTGGCTTGTTGCGCCAGCGTTTTCGCGTTATTGGCGTTTTCGGTGTTCTGCTTAACCGTACCGGTGACTTCTTCCATCGACGCAGCCGTTTCTTCAAGGTTGGAGGCCTGCTGCTCCGTGCGTTGCGACAAGTCGGCACTGCCGGTCGAAATTTCACTGGCCGCGCTGCCGACCGCATCCGCTGATGAAATGATGTTCATAACAATTTCCGTCAGTTGGTCGATGGTGGCGTTCATGGCCTTTTTAATTTCCGCGAACGTGCCGTGGTATTCACCCTCCATCTTGCGCGTCAGGTTGCCGGCTGAGACGCCCTGCAATACTTCCACGGCCTCTGCCATGCCTTTTTCATTTTCGGTTCGTGCCAACACCATTTGCGTGACGTCCGTCGCCGTTTTCACGACACGCACGACTTTGCCGCGCAGGTCAAGAATAGGGTTATAGGTGGCTTGTATCCAGACCTCGCGCCCACCTTTGGCCAGGCGTTTGAACTCCGCCGTTTGCGCTTCACCACGGGCCAGACTTTCCCAGAATTGCCTGTATTCAGGGCTGTTTTTATAGGCTGTATCCACAAACATGCTGTGGTGACGCCCTTTTACCTCGTCGAGTGAATAACCCATGGCAGCAAGGAAATTACTGTTGGCGCTTAAGATCGTGCCATCGAGCAGGAATTCAATGACAGCCTGCGATTTATTGATGGCTTCTATCTGGCCCAACGCTGCGCCGTCCTGCCATTCAACAACCGTACCCAGCCTTTCATTATTCGGCCCGAATACCGGATTGGCGACAAGGTTGAACGAACGTCCACCCACCAAAATGGATGTCTTATAAGGCGTGGTGAGTTTTTCCAACATGCCGCGTTGATGGGCGGGGTTTTTGTGGAACACATCTATATTTTGTCCCATCAGCGCATTCACATTAAAGCGCGGCAAATCTTTTTGGATATCCTTTTCCGCGTTTTGCAGGAATCCCTTCAGGGATTCATTCATATAGTTGATGTTGTATTTGTCATCCGCCATCATCATGTTGGCTGTTGACGTGTCGAGCGCCAGCTTCAGGCGAATAGCCGCCAGACTTTCCTGTTTCTGCTGCGTAATGTCATAGGCGTATTTGGTCACCTTGTACGCCTTGCCGTTTACATCCAGCAGCGGGTTATAGGAAGCCTGAAGCCAAACCTCCTTACCGTCGCGGGCGTAGCGTTTGAACTCACCCGCCTGAAATTGGCCGCGCGCCAGATTGTCCCAGAACTGTCTGTACTCCGAACTGTTTTTGTACGTCTGATCCACAAACATGCCGTGGTGCTTGCCCTTGATTTCATCAAGCGTGTAGCCCATGGCATCCAGAAAGTTTCCGTTGGCATACAAAATTGTGCCATCCACAGAAAATTCGATCATCGCCTGAGATTTACCGATGGCGGTGATGAGCGCGACTGACTCCGCATTATGAATGCGTAACGTCGCATCGTTCCATTCAACGACAATACCGGTTTTCTTGCCCGCCTTATCGAACAAGGGCGAGGCTACGAGGTCGAACATGCGGCCACCGATATTGATGGTAGCTTTATGCGACTGCGTCAGGCGGTTCAACATGCCGCGCTGATGCGCCGGGTTCTTATGGAACACGTCGATATTGCTGCCGATCAGGCCGTTGACGCTAAAATTCGGCAAATCTTTGCGTATGTCGGACTCCGCCTCACGTAGGAACGACATAACCGCCGGGTTCATGTAGGTGATGTTGTAATCAGCGTCGGCAACCATCAGGTTGGCGCTAATGGCGTTCAGCGCCTCCAGTTTATTGTGCTCTGTGCTGCGTGACTGACCGATTGACAAGAGAGAATTCAACATTGTTTACCTCCTTACTGTTGTGTTTCTGGGGCGATGTGCTGTGACAGCGCTTCCGCATCGGCGGTAAAAAGCTGCACGATATTCAACAGGATGATCATGCGTTCTTCGAACGAGATCAGACCGTCGACAAAGCGTTCCTTGATGCCGTGACTGGCTTCCTGTGGCGTATGTTTAATGGCGCCCGATTCAACCGTCACGATGTCGGAAACGGCGTCAACCAGAATGCCGATATTGCGATGCCCCACCGCCAATATGACAACGACGTTCTTGGCGTGCGCCTGTGTCAGGCCATGGTCGAAACGGCATCGAAGATCGAAAATGGGAATGATCGATCCGCGTAGATTAATGACGCCGCGCATATAATCCGGCGTGTTGGGCAGTCGCGTTTCCGCCGTCCACCCCTTAATTTCACGCACGGACATGATGTCCACGCCGTATTCGGCATCATCGACACGGAATGTCAGAAATTGCACTGCGCCTGCCAAATCAGCAGCGGCGGCCATGTCCGCGATGCTGTGATCCTGTGCTACTGCCATATTCATTTAGCTCGCCTCCCTCAATAAGTGGTTTGCGTCTTCACGATCCAGAATGCCATTCACCCCACCGATATCGAGGATCAGCGACACCTTGCCGTCGCCCAATATGGTGGCGCCCGAAATGCCAGCGACCGGATCGGCATTGGCTTCCAAACTTTTGATGACGACCTGCTGCTGTCCCAATAGCTCATCAACAACAACGCCCAGTTTGTGCGAACCCGCCTCAACCAGAACGACCAGTGCCTGCGCCGGGTCATGGACGGCATTTGCCACACCAAATACGGCGTGCAGATAGACAATCGGGATAAACTCGCCGCGCACATTGAGAACATCCTGCCCGTCGGGCACAGCATGAACGGCACCGGGTTTGGGGCGCAGGGTTTCAATGATACTGGTGATTGGAATAATGTAGTTTTCAGCACCAACACGGACGATCATGCCGTCCAGAATGGCCAGTGTCAGCGGCAAGATGATGGTCATGCTGGTAGACTTACCGAATTCGCTGCGCACCTGAATGGTGCCACCGATGGATTCGATGTTCTTTTTCACGACATCCATCCCCACCCCGCGACCCGAGATATTGGAGACCTGATCCGACGTCGAAAAGCCCGGCAGGAATATCAGCTGTTCAATCTGGTCAACGGACAGGGCGGCATCTGCCGCGATCAAACCCTTCTGCCGCGCCTTTTGCAGGATTTTCTCGTGGCTCAGACCGGCGCCGTCATCCGACACCTCAATAACAATCTGCCCGCTCTGGTGTGATGCCTTCAGATGCACGGTGCCCTGCGCAGATTTGCCCGCAGCCAGACGCACCTCTGGCCGTTCAATGCCGTGATCGGCGGCGTTGCGGATCATGTGGGTGAGCGGATCGGCCAAAAGCTCGATGATCGTTTTATCGACCTCTGTCGCCTCGCCGGTCATGACCAACGCGATGTCTTTTCCCAATTGATGCGCAATATCGCGCACGATGCGTGGCATACGTGAGAAGACCGACTTGACCGGCTGCATCCGGACAGACATCACGGCTTCCTGAAGTTCGCGCATATGCTGGGATAATTCATCAACACCGCGCAGCAATTCCGGGAATTGTTCAACGGACAGGTGACGCGTCTGTACCTGCAGCATGGCCTGCGTTATCACCAGCTCACCCACCATGTTGACCAGCCGGTCTACCTTTTCCAGATCAACGCGGATGGATGTCACAGCCAGATTGGCATCAATCGCGTCAGAGGCACGACGGTTCATAGTCTGGCGCGGCACGTCATCCTGTACTGCTTTTTCAATCTTCTCGATTTTCAGATCGCATTCATCGGCCACAAATTCGAAGGCCTCGCCAATGGCGGCTTCGCCTTTGTCAGTCGTCAATTCAATGGTCCATGACAGATAGCACTGCCCGTAATTAAGGTTCGGCAACTGCGGCAGCCTTTCATCATGCAAGGCGACATGCATGTCGCCGAGTTTGCCCAGTTCGCGCAAGATCAGCAGCGGATCGTTGCCCGTCATGAAAATGTTGTCATGCGGCGCAAAATTGATTTTGTAGGTCTCTCGTTTTCTTTCGCCCTCACTCTTTTCCACGAGACCGGGGTTTGCGATAACCTGCCCTTCAGTACCACATAGCTTGTCCAGCTCCTGCGCCAGATCAGCGCCGAAATCCTCAGGGATTGCTTCCCCCTGACTTTCTGCCTTCAGGATTGCGGTTGTTACATCCACAGATTTGATAAGCGCCGTCACCGCTTCGTCTGTTACCGGCAGGCGTCCATCGCGCAATTTATCCAGCAGCGTTTCCAATCTGTGCGTAAAAGCTATTGTTTTGTGAAAGCCAAAGGCCCCGGCTCCGCCCTTGATGGAATGCGCACACCGGAATATGGCATTCAATTCCCCTACATCTGCGCTTTGCACATTTATGGCAACCAGACGTCCCTCCATGTCCGCCAGCAGCTCGGCGCACTCATTCAAATAGGTTTCGCGGAAGCGATCCAGCGTGACCATCAGGGGCAAACCTTTTTCATAACTTCAATC
Organism: Alphaproteobacteria bacterium; assembly: GCA_019233975.1. Taxonomy (GTDB): domain Bacteria; phylum Pseudomonadota; class Alphaproteobacteria; order UBA9219; family UBA9219; genus JAFALY01. The sequence continues at coordinate 176,374 of JAFALY010000030.1, forward strand.
AGCTTTTCCGGATTAAAGGGTTTGACGATCCACCCCGTGGCGCCCGCCGCTTTGCCATCCTGTTTCTTGGTGGCATCACCTTCTGTCGTCAACATCAAGATGGGCGTGAATTTGTATTTTGCATCGGCGCGCGCCGCGCGAATAAGGCCGATACCATCCAGATTAGGCATATTGAGGTCGGTGATAATGACGTCGATGGAATTTAGAGCCATGACACCAAGGCCGATTTTGCCGTCTTCCGCTTCCAGCACGTTATAGCCGGCTTGCTTCAGCGTAAAAGACACCATCTCACGCATGGTTTTAGAGTCATCAACAGTCAGAACAGTCTTAGCCATGTGAGGTCCATTCCCTGAGTTGTGCAGACAGGCCCAGTGTTTCGAAATCGTGGCGCACGCTCTCCGATGCCGAATGCAATTCAATCCTTGCGGTCTTGGTGTCGATTGTTTTTTGACAGGCGAGCAGCAGCTGCGCCATGGCGGCGCCTAGATATGTCATCTCTGCGCAATTGATGGACAAGGTGCCACCGGCATCGCACGCCTCTTTGACAAGAGGCGCGAAAGCCTCCATTTGCGCAACATCCGCACGTGCAGGCGCCTTGATCATACAGCCCCCACTAAGACGATAAGAAAACACAACGGAACTTATTGGGCTGGATATTAGAAATAATTTAACAAATAAGTAAATACATATTATTCTAAAGTATGTCGAAGTAATACATATGTATTATACCTAATTCTTAACTTAGCCACGTCGCGCGCCTGCACATGCTTCATGATCGGCTTCATATGACCCTGTCGCAAAAATTTACCGCAATAACGGTTATGACACTGGTTATCAGTTTGATTTTCTTTCTGTGTGATGCGTGGCATTCGCACGTACAAGAAAGCAAATTCAAGAACCTTACGGATATGTATAACGAGCACACAACCCTGCTTTATCAATTCGGGCAGAATGCCAAAGATTACCAGCACAGCCTGAACCAGGTTGTAACATCCCTGCAAAACCCGAGCGCCGACGAAGAAACGACACAACGCGCAGTGGAGGCCATCCGCAATGCTCAACAACTTAACCACGTTATGTTGGAACAAGCGGTTGCACTGAATGTCTTTGCGGACAAGAACGGTGTCATACGCCGTTTACAGGAATCCGATAAGGCACTGGCGACATTAAACACGGCAACACAGCCCCCTGAAGTCGGCGCGGGGCAATGGCTGGACATATTGCGGACCCAGTCAGGCAATATGGGGGATATTATCAGTATTGTCACCGATACCAGCACAAAAATTCACAGCAACATCAATGATGCAATTGCGAATATCTTTCAAGCGGAAACCTATTTTACAAAGGCCACCATTGCCGTACTGGCCGCCACACTGTTGGCGCTGATTGCCTTGTTCTACGCAGCGCGACGCCACGCCATCACGCCCATTGAGAAAATTATCGAACAGCTGGACCACAATCATTCTGAGCGTGACATCCACCTTTCCCCTTATGATGCACGGCAGGATGAAATCGGCATTCTGGCACGCGCGATTGTAACATTTCACAAACACTATATGGACGCGACCGATGCGGTGATTAAAGCCAAGGAGGAGGAAACACACACGGAAACCAACAAGCGCATTGTTGCGATACAACTGGAAGATGCGCTGGAATTTGAGATCAACAAGCAAGTCGGCACGCTGCAGGAAGCCTGCAAAGTATTGAACAACAACGCCACATTGCTACAAAGCCAATCAGCACAAATTGCCGACAGTTCCAGCGATGCGAAGATGCTGACCCGGGAAATGCAGGATGCTGTTATGGCGATCAAGGCCAGCACGGACAATATTTCCAGCACCATTGGCGTCGTGTTGCACGACACCAGACAATCCACCGATATTACACATAAGGCCGTTTCAGAGTCGCACGTGCTACGCGACCGCATGAACGTACTGACAGAAGCGACCCAGCAGATCAGTAGCAGCCTGACCGTTATTCACAAAATCGCGGCACAAACACGTATGCTGGCATTGAATGCGACGATTGAAGCCGCGCGCGCCGGTGATTTTGGCCGCAGCTTTGCCGTCGTCGCGCAAGAAGTGCGCGTCCTGTCGGGGCAGACTGAAAAAGCCGCCTACGATATATCCACCCATATTCAGAATATTCAGGGACAAACCGGTCAGGCGTTGGAGGAAGTCAAAACGATCACGGATGTCATTGCTGAAATAGACAAAGCTTTGGAGCATGTTCTGAGCTCGATGACCATACAGGAAAACAGCACACACGAGATTGTGGAAAACACCGGTCGCGCCGTTGAGTGCATTACCGAGGTGACAGGCAGCATTGCAAAAATTGGTGACTCCACCCGGTCGGCAGAGAAAGAAGCCAACGAAGTCGCAAACTCTGCACAAACGGTAACGACACACGTCGACACCATGCGTGGCGCGATACAACAGGTCCTTCAGAACCAGAATAAGAGTGTCGAGGAAAGCAGCGGTGACGTGGACCTTTTTTAATAAATGATATTTTGTAAACCATTGTAATCATTATATATTGTAAAAGAAACTATTAATATATTTTAGTTTCATGTATAAAGACCGCGGATCATTTTAACAAGAGAATATAAGGTAGTTTTTTGAGTTATCCGCATCGATACCCGGTTATTAATTTACGCGAAGAAGCCTCCAGTGAAATTGCAGGACGACGTCCGCGTAAAGTCGTCGCCATGCGTCATGCGACGAGAACGGAAGTGGCAACGGCGGTATGCTGGACAGGCAGCGTTGTCTGTGTTGCCCTGATAGCGGCCAAGGCCATCAGCGACCATATGCCTGCCGGACATATCCCCCACGGCCATGTTGTGCAACATGATATTCTGAGCGATGTGCCTTTAATCGCCTCGACGGACAGTCCGCCGACCGTCACCGTGCGGGCGCATCCACCCGCCTACTCGCAGGAAGATATCGAAACAGCGCGTGATATTTTACACCATCGCCTGACGCCTGCCGAAGCGGCCATTTATGCCGACATTAAACGCATTACGCATGATGAATCCCTCGTGCGTGATTTGGTCTCGGTGTACAACATAACGGGCGTGCCGATCGAAGACATGCTGGCCGTTATTATTGCCGAGACGAGCGGCCGACATTCCAAATTCGATAACGGCGCCGCGCAATCGGCGATGCAGGTAACAGAATTGGCTATGCCCGGTCTTCTGGGTCACTATGGCCACAAGGTTGCCGGCCAGATGGCCGCCTATGCCGACAGGATAAAAGACGAAACGCAAGCCCGCCATATGCGCGCCGTAGCCGAAGAGCTACGCACCGTTGCAGCCCATACGCATTCAACCGACGGTTTACATTATACCGTTGCGCCCGCCTTCAAAACCCGTGCGCAAGCCCTGCATAAAAACTGGATGGTTGTCATGGCCTTGCAGGCAACCAGCAACCAGCACGACGTTGACGGCTTTATTGACCGCCATCCCGATTGTCACCAGCTATTTGGCAACAATGTGGGGCGCGTTATCAATTACCTGGGTATGGGTGCGGCGGAAAAACTGCTGATCGCCCACCGTCATAACCCGCATGCCCCAGTGACGCATGAGGTTATGGCCCCGGATGTCGCAGACCGTAACCATGCCTACACCGTTGTGACCAAGACTGTTGTCCAACACCATCATGGTCGCGTGATTAAACACACGGTACAGGTAAAACAATACTACACCGTGCATGAAATGGTTGAGCGGCAGATTAAACCCTATGCCCGCGCGATGGAAGCCATTGAGATGAGCATCGAACGCATTAAAGCCGAGCATGTTCTGGCTGCCACGCAGCACAAGAAACCCCTGCTGCATTTCGGCAGATAATCCCCCAAGCCCATAAGGCGCGGTCAATCCTTACGACGCCCTGAGCGCCGCGAGGAAATTCTGCATTTCTTTACGCAGGTTTTCGGCCATCTTGGACAATTCCTGTGAAACCGTCAAAACCGCATCAGAGACCTTGCCCGTCTGACCGGCAGCATCGGCAACACCGGCAATATTGCTCGAGATCTCAATCGTTCCCTGCGCCGCATTGTGAACATTGCTCGATATTTCTGTCGTGACGGAAATCTGTTCCTGCACCGCAGAAGCAACGGCGGTTGAGACACTGCTGATCGCGCCGATAGAAGTCGATATGCCCTTAATAGCGCCGACAGTTTCACCAGTGGCGGTCTGAATGCCTCCAATTTGCGCGGCAATTTCCTCTGTTGCCTTGGCCGTCTGGTTCGCGAGTGATTTAACCTCGCTCGCCACAACGGCGAAACCTTTACCGGCATCGCCCGCGCGCGCGGCTTCGATGGTCGCGTTCAGCGCCAGCAGGTTTGTCTGTCCCGCGATTTGCTGAATAAGTTCGACGACCGAACCGATTTTCTCGGCACCGCGAGAAAGGCCATCAACAATGACACCCGCCTTTTCCGCCTCACGCACGGCTTCACCTGCCATATGCGATGCCTTGGTGACCTGCTGGCCGATTTCGTTGCTGGAGGCGGTCAATTCCTCAGTGGCGCCGGCAACAGCCTGTATATTCACGGATGCCCGCTGCGTCACGTCTACAACCGTGGCGCTTTGCTGCTGGGTTTCCTGCGCCGCCGCCGCCATGGTTGCGGCACTGGACTGCAATTCTGTTGCCGACGACGCCACCATATCCACAATACCGCCGACATTGGCTTCCAGCTTCTGCGCGAGATCCTGCATGTCTTGACGGCGCCGCTTTTCCGCTTCCTCTTTCTGGCGGCTAATTTGCGCTTCAAGTTCACGTGCCTTGATCAGGCCGCTTTGCAAGGCCTCAAAGGCGCGCATCATGCGCCCGATTTCATCGCTGCGGTCATCACGTTCGACGCTGGCATCCAGCTTACCGTTAGCGACTTCTTCCATCGCCTTCGTGATCCCCTGCACCGGCTTGGTTGTCGACCGCATGACAAGGAAGGCAACCAGAAGTCCAATCGCGGTAAAGATGAAACAGATAATCAGGCGATTGATGACGACACCATGAAACCCGTCGATACGCGCATCCAAAAGACGTTCCATTTCAGCGTCAAGAACCGGAAACGTCGAAGCAACCGCCGCCTCGGCCAGCGGGGCAGCTGCCAGGGTGGACTCATAATTATCGGCGCTGGCGGCGCTCAACAACTTATCAAGCACCTTATTCAGGTCAGACGTGGCACTGCCAATATGTTTTTCCAACGCACCATCAGCATTGGCCTTAACAGCCTTTGTATAGTCCGTCTTTAAAGCGGCAGCAGCCGTAGCTAACCCATCACGGGCCACGGCAAAAGCCTGCAAAGCCTCAGGCGTTTTATCGCCCTTGAGTTTCTGTGCAGCGGCAAACAGATCCTTGTTCTTTTGCAAAATCAGCTCGCCTTGATTGGCAATCATATCACCGACAAAATAAGAGTCCGGGTCAGGATCCAACGTAATGTTGGAGTTGTCAGCCGCAAGGCTGATTAAATCCGATAACTTCCCTGCGGCAGTTGTAGCGGATGATGTCAACGCGGTGGAAGCCTCCTGCGCCTGCGTTGCCAGCCCCAGCGTGCCGCTATCATTCTTTTCAGCTTCGGTGATGGATGCAGCCGCAGACTTGGCCGCGGCAGCATCTACGCTGACGCTACTGGCGGCCACAAGTCCCTTTTGCGCAGCTTCCAGATAATGAACGCCACGAATTTCGTGTTTGGCGAAATTAATCAGCCCGTCTTTCTCGATCACCAGAAAATACGCCATAACAACAACAGGCACAAACAGCAGGACATTGGCCACGATCAATTTGTGTGCAAGAGAAAGGTCTTTTGCTCTCATAAGTCACCCGTTGTTTTTTGTTGATGATGGCGCGCGCTTACGGATCGGACTTATTTGGTCCCGTTTAGACCGATAGCACAAAAAAGATTAACAATATCTATATGCGCCACACGGCAAAATGACGGGCATTTGCTCTTCTTTGAATAGCACACGGCTGTGGTTTGCACACCTATTGGCGCAATAAATTCAGCCTGTTATGGCAAGTGCGGGGATAAAAGCTGCATCAAGAGTGCCGGTAACAATCGACATCGCTAAGATGGTCGGAGAGAGAGGATTCGAACCTCCGGCCCCTGCCTCCCGAAGGCAGTGCTCTACCAGGCTGAGCTACTCTCCGAGCCGTGAAGAGCGGTGTTTATAGCCGCTTGGGCAGGCGCATGCAATAATTAATAAAACCGCCACCGGATGCCAAAAACAGGCTTAAAATTCGCGCTCCACTGTAAAATCAATGATATCCAGCAGGGCCTGCCGTACGGGGCTGTCCGGGAACAGACCCAACGCGTCACGCGCAATGGCGCCGTAATGGCGGGCGCGATCAATTGCGTCACGCAGGGTGTTATAACGGCGGATGAGGTCCTGCGCATGCGGCAGGTCGCCATCCCTGTAATCGGCTTCATCCAGAACGCGGCGCCAGAAACTGCGTTCCGCCTCATTACCGCGATGAATGGCCAGAATAACCGGCAGGGTCATTTTACCTTCGCGCAAATCATCACCCACGGTTTTACCAAGGCGTTCCTGTACGGCGGCGTAATCCAGAACATCGTCCACAATCTGGAACGCGATGCCGAGATTGAGGCCATAGGTGCGCAGCGCTTCTTCTTCCGCCTGCGGACGTCCGGCGACAACGGCGCCGATACGGCACGCCGCGGCAAAAAGCTCAGCCGTCTTGGCGCGCACAACTTCAAGATAGGCTTGTTCGCTGGTCGCGCTGTTATGCGCGGTCGAAAGCTGTAGCACTTCACCTTCCGCAATCACCGCCGACGCATTGGACAGTATACGCAGCACATCAATGGAGCCGTCCTCCACCATCAATTCAAAAGCGCGGCTGAACAGAAAGTCACCAACCAGAACGCTGGCTTCGTTACCGAACAAAGCATTGGCCGAGGGACCGCCACGACGCAGATCGGACGCGTCCACCACATCATCATGCAACAGGGTCGCGGTATGAATGAACTCAACACACGCGGCCAGCTTCAGATGGCGTTGTCCGTCATAACCGCACAGTTTGGATGCAGCCAGCGTCAAAATGGGGCGCAGGCGTTTGCCGCCCGCCGCGATGATGTGACCCGCCAGTTGCGGGATCAGCGGCACACGGCTTTCCATACGGCGGATAATCAGCTGGTTGACAGCGCGCACATCATCGGCCACCAGTCCGGTCAGGACTTCAAGTGCGCGATCGGCCGATTTGCGGCGTGACTGTTCAAGCGGAATAATGGTAGCCATAGAATAACCCGTTTCATTCGTACGGCCGGAGTATAGCCAGTTTGCAACAAGACACAACTCAAGACGGACTGTTAAATAAACGCGTTACAGTGGAACAACCCACGAAGGGTTTTCGCATTGCAATCGACACAATTTTTCTGGCCGCTGCCGTTCCGGCAAGGGCGGGGCAACGCGTTCTGGATATGGGTTGCGGCGTGGGCGGTGCCCTTCTGTGCCTTGCCGCGCGCGTACCCGGCCTTTCTATCGACGGCATTGAGGTTCAACCGGAGCTCGCGCAGTTATGCCAAAGTAACATTCTACGCAATCAGGGCGGCGACTGTCTGCGCGTCATCGAACATGATGTGCTGACCTATACGCCCCCACACCCGTATGACCATGTCATGATGAACCCGCCCTATCACGACGCCGCACGGCATGATGGGCCGGATAACCCACAGAAACTACGGGCGCACATGATCGACAATGCCGATATGCAGGCATGGATCGAAAAAGCCGACCAGTTAGCAGGCGACAAGGGCACGATCACCATCATACACCGCGCCGACCGGCAGGATGAATTGGTAGAAATGCTATCGCCACGTAGGCCGGATATCAGGATTATTCCCCTGTTACCCAAAGTTGGGGTAGAACCAAAACGCATCATCATCCGCGCACAAAAAGGGGGGGCGTGTGTGACGATCTGCCAACCGCTTGTGCTCCATCAGGCCGATGGAAAATATACGACAGAAGCAGACACCGTGCTGCGCGACGTTGCGGCGATTGGTTTTATTGCCACGCTATAGTCCTTGCCGCATTCCCAGCGCGTCGAGCGCGCCCTGCAGGATATACGCGGCGGCGGCCTTGTCGATGACAGCATCACGGCGTTTGCGCGTCATGTCGTCGGCGATCAACATCCGCTCAACCGCCGCGCTGGAAAAACGTTCATCCCAGAACAGAATGGGTATTGCCGGGTCCGGCAACCCACCGCGTTCGACCAGATTGCGGGCAAAGGCGCGGGCGGACTGCGCCGCCGGCCCCTCTGACCCATCCATGTTTTTGGGCAGGCCGATGACAAGGCCGCCTACCTGACGCTCCCGGATGATTTTCACGATGGCCGCCGCGTCATCGGCAAACTTCTTGGCGCGGTTCAACGACACCAAGGGAGAGGCTACGCGGCGCATAGGGTCGGATACTGCAACCCCGATAACGACCGAGCCGGGGTCGAGCCCCAGCAAAGGGCGGGCGGGCGGTAACGCGGGGGCAAAGTCGATAAGGGTTAAAACGGCCATGCCCCCACTATCCACACACCGGACTAAAAGGCAAATTCATATTCCAGCTTCCACCTGACCGCATGGTCGGGCGTGGCAGGCGTTGAGCCGTACAGGTAGCCGACTTCGTAGCGGATACCCTGCCCGTCAAAGGTATAAACCTTACCGAATATGGCCGGACCGATCGCCAGTTGCTGATCCTGAAAACGCGCCTTGCCGTCCGTATTGCCATACAATTCAAAACCGGGTTCGAACAAGTGGTGATAGCGATAGCGGAACTGGTTGCTGTAGATAAAGCCGGTTGGCGTATCGCCTGCGCCATAATCTTTGTGCACAAGCAGGTTGGTCACGTTACTAAACTTGCCGATATCTTTGCCACCCAGAACGCCAAAGATGATGTTGTTCGGTCCTGTACGGGCAAAATCCATTTCATAGAACAATGCGGGATCGATCCAATACTCACCCTGCTGCGCCAGCTGGAACGTGTTTTCAATGTTGAATGATGAATAGCGCAGCTTGTTATCGCCATCGTCACCACCATTGCCGGCAGGGCGTTCAAACTCAGCTTCGAACTCCGCACGGTAATAGTCGGTCGGGCTGTAACCAAACGCCAGCGTGCCGTCCTTATCATTACTATTATCCGGGTTTTTGTCATGCGATAGATAACCCTGATGCTCAAATTCCGCTTCGCCCTTTTCCACATAGGGGCTGAGCACTTCAAGCGCTTGGGCCTGATGCGCCGACAACAGCCCCACCGCAGCGATGATAACCGCAACCGGTGTAATCGCCTGACGCGCCACTAGGCGGGTCAGCAGGATGACCAGCGACAGGGTGCACACATAGAACACCAGTTCAATACCGTTCGGTTGCGCGATATAACCCGTGAACGCCGATAGCATTTGACCCAAAAATCCCTGGTCAGAGATGATGCCGCTGCTGTCCCACAAACGATTGCCCAGTTCGGGCAATAATCCGGCCTGTGCCAGAAAATTACCGGCGCGCGCCGCCATGCCCGCCGCAATCAGCACCAGAACAATGTTGGTGAAGGTAAAAACGCGGTTGATCGGCAGTGATACAAATCCCCAATACATCAGGGCGCTGACAGCCAGTCCAGCCGCGAGGCCCATTAAACCGCCACCGATCACATTCGTCACGGCGCCCGAAGCCCAAAGCCCCTGCAGCATCAAAACAACTTCGGATCCTTCACGCATGACCGCCAGAGCAACGATAACGGCCAGCATGGACATGTGCTTTTCGCCATTGCTGATCCCTGCGCATTTCTGCTGCATCTCGGCAACCATTTCACGGCCATGCTGGCTCATCCACACAACATGCCAGGCGATCAACGCAACGGCTGTAAACAAAATGGCCGCATTCACAACCTCCTGACCCACGCCGTCAAACAGGCCGGAGATAGAAGTCGTCAGCAAACCAACGAGCGTCGCGCCAACAACGCCAGCGCCGACACCGGCCCCGACCCAGAGGCCACGATGGCGAACACCCTGTGTCGCGGCCAGTATGATGGTCACGATCATCGACGCTTCCAGAATTTCACGAAAAACAACAAGAGCAGCTGCAAACATTTCTTAATCCCCAATCTATCAATTACGGTTGCGCGACCAGCTTGCCGGTCGTATCGCGGTGGAAGTCGTCATAGAAGCCATAGGCCCCGGCTGACAGGGGGCCGATGAAGACTGTGATCTCGCCATGGCCAGCCACGACCTTTTCACGGTTCAGTTCGCTGCTTTCAAATTCGGCGGCGTTGTCGTCATCATTCGTGATGACCAGTTTAAATTTTTTGTCGGCGGGTACTTTGACCTCAGCCGGCACAAAAGCGTGGTCTTTGATATGCAATGGTATCTGCTGCATGTCATCGGCCTGCGCGTGAACAGCCAGCACCGACATCATTCCCACCAAAACGACTGCGAACTTTTTTGACATCTGATTCCCGATCTTTCTAACTAAGAATGATTATCATTTACAACATAAGGCCATACACGTCAATGACATAGATCAAATGACTAACCTTTTGAATTTATTGGATTGAGGACAAAACCGTGTCGGTGGAAAGCAATTCCGGCAGCAAAACCCCCTGCGGATGCCGGGGTGAATAAACGATATCGAACGGTATGCCAAAGCGTCCGTATTTTTGCAGATAGGCTGCAATCTTCGGGTTAGGGTTGGTCCAATCGGCCTGCATCGGAACGACGTCCGCACGACCGAACAGGTGTGCTGCAACTTCCGGACGCGACAAAACAAATTTCTTATTCGCCTTACAGGTCAGACACCAGCTGGCGGTTACATCCACAAACACTGTGCGACCTTCTGCCACTTCGGATGGTATCTGGCTTTCATCGAAAACCTGCCATTGATGGTCCGCGAGCACCTGCGGCTTCATACCGTCACCGGCGTGCGCCGCAAAGACCAGACAGAACAACGCGACAATGGCCACGACCCCTGCCCGCTTTGCCGGTTTTACCTGACCGTAGACAAGACATGCGACAAACAAAGAAACACCAAAAGCGAGAACAGCAACATCCATCAGCCTTATCTGCGCAGCCAGCACCCACAGCAGCCACAGCGCGGTCAGCGCCAAAGCAACGCCCAGCACGCGACGCAGCGCAACCATCCACACACCGGGGCGCGGCAAGCAGACGGCGATTTTTGGCAGCACCGCGACAGCCAGATAAGGCGACGCCATGCCGATGCCCAACGCGGCAAAGATCAGCAAAATCTCCCCAGATCCGGCTGACAAGGCAAAACCAACCGCCGTGCCGAGAAACGGCGCCGTACACGGCGTGGCCAGCAAGGTCGCGAATGCGCCGGTCAGAAAATCACCCAACAATTTCGGATGATTTTCAGACAGGCCCAGGCGATCAGCCAGATGATACGGCAGTTGAATCTGCAGCCAGTCCCACATATTGGCGGCGAATAACGACAATACCAAAACAAGCCCGATCAGAAAAACCGGCTGTTGAAACTGCACGCCCCAACCGACTGCCTGCCCCGCCTGCTTCACAATCATGGTGGCACAACCCATTGCCAGAAAGGAAAAGATGATACCGGTCGCCGTCACAATAAAGCTGCGCCTGACATGTGTTTCTTCACCGCCACCATGTTTGATGAGCGACAAAACCTTGATCGACAAAACGGGCAAGACGCACGGCATCAGGTTCAAGATGAACCCGCCCAGTAATGCCAGCACCAGTGCATATTGTAGACCGATGGAAGGGGCGGATGTCGACGCGCCCACCCCGTCACCCTGTGTAGCGGATGGGGTGGGTGGTGTAGCCGCATCCCCGGTTTTTGTTACCAGCGCAGCTGGCCCCGCATGATCATCATGAATTTCCAGCGCCCTGTTGCCATCCACCAACGTCGCAGTGATCGGCAATCCTGTTAAACTGACGCCATCGGGTAGCTTATCCGTTGGCTTGACGGTTAGCGTTGCCGCGTGATGCCCTTCTTCCCAAGTAATCAGCGGCGCGGCAAATTCAATGTCCTTGTCGTTTTCAACAAAGATGTCGGGGCTGGCCAAATCATCATCCGATTTAACATGGAAGGACAGGCTGTCCGCCTTACGCTCCACACGGTCTATCGTCAGACCATCAACCCGGCTTTGCGGAACGGCAGCGCGGGCGGCTTTCAGCACATCAGCCTCTGCCCCCTCATCGCCATCACCGGATACCAGTGACAAACTCAGATTAAACGTCTTCGGCACGCAGGTTTGATTGCACACCAGAATGTTGACTGTTGCCTGCAGTCGCGCCGCCTGCCCCGGATGCGCCAACGTCACATCGACGGGGAACACCACACCTTTGCGATAGCCGATCGTTTCAAGACCAAAGTCCGTATAACGTTTGGGTGCCGGGTATAATAACGTCGCCGTTTTCACATTGCCGGTATCACTTTGGCTCTGTGTCCAGTCCAACTGCGGTGGCAATCCGGCCATGCCGGGTGTGCGCCAATAGGTATGCCAGCCTTCACCAAGGCGTATCTGTAGACCGACATCTACCTTGTCGCCATCCCCCACGCCACTACGTGCGGCAATTAATCTGGCCGATGCATCAGCATCCCCCTGCCATGCCCCTGCGGCCGCCCAAACCAACTGGGTTGACAACAAAACAGCCGCCACAACTACGGAACTAGCTAATATCCTTATTAACCGCATGTTTTTTCCTGTGTATGAGCCCCACTTACAGCTTTCGCTTTATATTATCATGCAATAAACTCGGTCCGTAAGTCATAAAAACGAAGGCCATAATGATTGACGAACCCGAAGACGACGAAAATCAAAGCTTTCACGTAGAAAATACCTCCATCAAGCTGATCCGCGGCGAAGGCGATGGCTGGCTGACAGGGCAATTGCTCGTTGCCATGCCGAACATGATCGACCCGAATTTTACGAAAACCGTCATTTACGTCTGTTCACACAGCCCGAACGGCGCCATGGGCATTGTCGTCAACCGTTTGTACGGACAGGCGGATTTTGACATGTTGCTGGACCAGTTGAACATCACAACATCGCTCAACACACCTGACCTCGACATCCATTACGGTGGGCCGGTTGAACAAGGGCGCGGCTTTGTCCTGCACAGCACCGACTTTGTCCGCGAAGGCACCGTGCAAATTGATGATGATTATGCACTCAGTGCAACGGTCGAAATTTTGCAGGCCATTGCCGACGGCGACGGTCCCTCGCGCCTGGTCCTGGCACTGGGGTACAGCGGCTGGGGCGCCGGACAGTTGGAATCGGAAATCAAGGCCAATGGCTGGCTGGTGGCACCTGCGGACGATGCCCTGCTGTTCGGTGAGGATATCGACACAAAATGGGAGCGCGCGCTGGCCAAAATCGGCATTACCCCCCTGTTGCTATCGGGTGATGTCGGCCACGCCTGATTTGTGGTAGATTAGCGAATCATAATTATCGCAGATCGCCCCCATGCAGAACCCGATTATTTCCTACCTCGAAACACATCTTGGCAAAGACACCTGGAAAGAACTGGGCCAGCATCTACGCTATCTGGCCGAAGATTTTTGGTTTGACGGCCCGTGGAATCCGTTGTTGCAGAAGCGCCCCGCCACGTTCGATGGCCCAGTTGCAACGGCAACAGTGGCGGCGGCGGCCTCACCCACCAAAACAAAAACTGATACGCAAGCCGCCACAAAGCCCAAAAACACAACGTCCTGGCATGCGCAGCCCGGCGAGATTTCGGAAAAAATGTGGGGCGAAGGTGAAGTCGCCCCGCTGGATCTGTTTTTGTACGACAAGCTGATTATCCCGCTTGCGCTCAATTCGAATATGAGCGTTCTGGATATGTCAGCCGGTCTTGGCGGCCGCATGCGACGCACAACCGAAGAATTAGGCGTTTACTTTACGGGCTTGGAGCCTGACCCAGAGATCGCTAAACGCGGCATGGAATTGTCCGTAAGAGCGGGCAAAGGGAAAAAAGCCCCCATTGAACATTACGACCCCAGCCATTTGAAAGTGTCACGCACCTATGACTGCGTGATCGCGCGCGAAACATTTTATCGTGTACCGGACCAGGTCGCCTGTTTACAGGCCATCGGCAAATGCACGAAGCCCCGCGCGCAAATCGTTTTCACGGATTACATCCTGAACCCGGAAGATCGCGAGAAGCCGGCCATCAAAACATGGCTGTCTTCGGAAAAGGGGGCCAACCCGTTCAGCCTGATTGAAATGGCAGAGGCTTGGGCAAAAGTCGGCTTTAATATCCGCATCAGCGAGGATCTGACAGATATTTACAAAGCCGAAATCGCCAACGGTATGAAAAGATTGCTGGTTTTCCTGTCACAGGGCGCAAAACCCGATGAAGAAACCAAGGTGGCGCTGGCCAAGCGTATTGACACATGGAACCGCCGCACTGCAGCGATGGAACAGGGCATGAAGTTTTTCCGTTTCTACGGCACAAAATAACGCAGAAAAACGCATAAATGCTTGTTTTCAGCGGTGAAATTACGCATCTTGGGCCTGTTTAGCCCATTTTTTTTCAGGAACAAACCATACTATGACCGCACCGCTTGCCGCCGTAATGCAGCCCACGCATGACCGCCTACAGGACGCTATCAAAAACGGGACGGACGACCTGTTAAGCCAGCAACGCCCCGATGGCCATTGGGTTTTTGAACTTGAAGCCGATGCAACCATACCGGCGGAGTACATCCTTCTGGACCATTTTTTGGGCACTGTTAATCAGCCATTGCATGAGCGCATGGCCTATTACCTCCGCGAAATTCAGGAAGAGCATGGCGGTTGGCCCCTGTTTCATCGCGGCGAACTGAATATCAGCGCGAGCGTTAAGGCTTATTACGCCCTGAAATGCGTCGGCGACGCGGTTGATGCCCCACATATGGTGCGTGCGCGCAAAGCGATTTTGGCCGCAGGCGGTGCAGAAAAAAGCAATGTCTTCACGCGCATACAAATGGCGTTGTTCGGCGCGGTGCCGTGGCATGCCGTACCTGTGATGCCGGTTGAGATTATGCTGCTGCCCCGCTGGTTCCCGTTCCATCTCAGCAAAATATCATACTGGTCGCGCACGGTGATTGTGCCCCTGCTCATCCTGATGACCAAGAAGCCCATGGCGCGCAATCCGCGCCGCGTCTTTGTTGATGAATTGTTTGTCACACCACCCAGTCAGGTCAAGAATTGGAACAGCAACACAACGCGTTCCATCTGGAATCCTGTTTTCCGCTGGATCGACAACGTTCTGCGTCTGGCGGAACCGCATATGCCCACAGCCCCGCGCCGAAAGGCGATGGATAAGTGCGTGGCCTGGGTCAAGGAGCGCCTGAACGGCGAAGACGGTCTGGGCGGCATTTACCCAGCCATGGCGAATGCGGTCATGATGTACGACGTCCTGAATTTCGACCCGCAGCATCCCGATGCGAAAATTGCACGCCGTTCGGTTGAAAAACTGGTTGTTGATGACGGCGTCAAGCGCGCTTATTGCCAGCCCTGCCTGTCCCCCATTTGGGATACCGGTCTGGCCACGCATGCAATGCTGGACGCGGGCGCGGATGAAACCGCTATCCGCAAGGCTTGCGACTGGCTGGTCAGCAAGCAAATTCTGGATGTCGTTGGTGACTGGGCTGAATGGCGCCCGGGTGTACGCCCCGGCGGATGGGCTTTTCAATACGCCAATGATTATTACCCCGACGTTGACGACACGGCCGTCGTCGTAATGGCGCTCGACCGGGTGGATCGCAACAAATACGCCCACGCAATAGAACGTGCGGCCCACTGGATTTTGGGCCTGCAATCAAAGAATGGCGGCTGGGGCGCCTTTGACGCCGACAACATCTATTACTATCTCAACCACATACCATTCGCCGATCATGGTGCGCTGCTCGACCCGCCATCGGCAGACGTAACGGCACGTTGCCTCAGCATGCTGGCACAGCTCAGCTACTCACGGCAGCATCCGAATATCGTGAAAGCTGTCGACTATCTCCGCCGGGAACAGGAACCTGAGGGTTGCTGGTTTGGCCGTTGGGGCACCAACTATATCTATGGCACATGGTCGGTGCTCTGCGCGCTGAACGCCATCGGTATTGACCGAAATGAGCCTATGGTACGTCGTGCCGTTGACTGGCTGGTCAGCAAGCAACGTGCCGATGGCGGTTGGGGCGAAAATGGCGAAAGCTATTGGACGGAGCAACCCAAGGGGGAATGTGCCGTCAGCACACCCTCACAAACGGCTTGGGCTGTGCTGGGCCTGATGGCCGCGGGTGAGGTTGACCACGAAGCGGTGGCCAAAGGCATCGCCTATTTGCAAGCAACGCAGAATGCACAAGGTCAATGGCGGGAAGAATATTACACCGCCGTCGGATTTCCACGCGTCTTCTATTTACGTTATCATGGGTATAAGTCGTTTTTCCCGACCTGGGCTCTGGCACGTTATCATAACCTGAAGCAAGGCAATGCGACGCAAGTCATGCATGGTATGTAAGGAGAACAAGTGAGCCCCACGCGCGATACATCCCCCGCCCGCAACGGCAAAATATCCGGCCTTAAATTCAGCGGGTCGATTGAAACATCGCGCCCTATTAAGCGCAGGACCGACGTGTTTGTGTGGATTGTGACGATCATCGTTATTGTCATGGTGATCGGCGGCTTGATTATCTCCGGCGGGTCGATTCGGGAGAAAATCCGCATCGGGCAGGCCGTACAGCAGATTGTCAGCCTGACCGGCGCCATTCGTGATGCCGCCAGCCGCGATAATATGTTTGGCATCAATAACCGCACCGATCTTATTGCCGCGGTCGCACGTACAGGGCAAATCACGGCAACGGGCAGCGTCAATGGTCTGTCCAGCCTTACAAACCCATGGGACCAACCCGTGACCGTTGTGTCTATCCCCGGCGGACAGATGCGTATGGAAACCATTACGAGTGGTCGTATTTGCTATCGCTTGCTAAGCGTTTTCGGCCAGGATCCGGTTGATTTCGGTGTACACCGTATTGAAGTGCGCGGCACAACACCCAACTGGCGGCAAGTTTATAATGGCACGGCGGGTGCAACAGCCATGACTGATCTGCAAATTGGCGCAGCCTGCAACGAAGGTGAGATCATCAACATCGCCCTTCTGTTCAATTTGCGGTGACGTTATGACGCTGGGTATTCTGACAGGTTTGGAAACAGAAGCGGCATTGGCGCGAAAAATTCCCAACAGCATCGTGACTTGTTCTGGGGCCCGCCCGGCGCGCGCGCGTGTGCTGGCCCGCGAAATGATCGCGAAGGGCGCAACATGCCTGATGAGCTTTGGCATTGCAGGCGGTCTGTCATCCGAAGCTCCCGTAGGATCCACCGTGATCGCAACGCATATCGTCAGCCATGACAACGCATGGAATTGCGACCCGGCTTGGATAACACGTCTGGCGGACTTGATGCCGCACGCGTTGTTGGGCGGCGTATGGGGGTCAGAAACATTGGTTCCCACGGCCGAGGAAAAGTTGGCGCTGTATAATCAATCACGCTGCCTGTCGGTGGATATGGAAAGTCAGTGCGCCGCTGAAATCGCCGCGCAATCGGGCGTCCCGATGATTGTTGTGCGCACCGTATGTGATGCCGCGCATATGAACGTGCCGCCGTTGGTGATGAACGCCATTAAGGAAGACGGTTCAACGGATGTGGGCCGCGCGGTCGTTAGCCTGTTGCGCTACCCGCGTCAGATCAAATCATTGATTGATGTACAAAAAGGCGTGACCATCGCCCTGCAAAGGCTGGAGGCTTGCGCCACGCTACTGGCGGCAGCGCGGCCCTAGCCCCTATTTACAACCTCAGCCTATTCAGCAGCGGCGGTCGACTTTTCTTCAGCCTGCTTCAGGACTTTTTGCGTGTGAATTTTCGTCAACGCTTCCTGAACATGCTGGCTGAACACGTATTCAGCCGGGCGCTGGTTCGACAGGTCGATATCCTTAGCCATCGCACCTTCGGTCTTGATGCCGGTGAAAGCGAGCTTCAACAGCTTCAGCGGATTGTTAAATGAATCCTCGGCCGCGGTCGGCTCGTAACCACAATGGACCATGCAATTCGCGCACTTTTCATAGCGGCCCGTGCCGTACTTTTCCCACTCGGTCGTTTCAATGAGTTCCTTGTAGGTCTTGGCATAGCCTTCGCCCAGCAGATAGCAAGGACGCTGCCAGCCAAAGATGTTGCGGGTTGGCAGGCCCCACGGCGTACATTCATACGACTGGTTACCGGCCAGATAATCCATGAACAGGTCCGACTGGCTGAAACGCCACTTGGCCTTACCCTGCTTCACGCGTTCCTTGCCCATGCGGAAGATGTCGCGGAACATATTCTTGGTGGCTTCGCGTGTCAGGAAATGCTGCTGATCGGGTGCGCGTTCATACGCATAACCCGGCGACACGGTGATGTCGTGCAGGCCGATTTCCATCATACGGTCAAAGAAGTTAGCCACGCGTTCCGGCACGGCGTTGTTAAACAGGGTGCAGTTGATATTGACGCGGAAGCCGGCTTCGAGCGCCTTGCGGATCGCGGCTTCGGCCTTCACATACACGCCATCCTGGCAAACCGAACGGTCATGATCTTTTTCGTCGCCGTCCAGATGGACCGAGAAGTTGAAATAGGGCGACGGCGTGAACAGATGCATCTTCTTTTCAAGAAGCAGCGCGTTCGTGCAAAGCGTGACGTATTTCTTTTTTGCGATAAGACCGGCAACGATCTGTTCGATCTCACGATGCAGCAGCGGTTCACCGCCCGGAATGGAGACAATCGGCGCGCCGCATTCGTCAACCGCCTGCAGGCATTCTTCAACCGACATGCGCTGGTTCAGGATTTCATCCGGATAATCGATCTTGCCGCAACCGGCGCAGGCCAGGTTACAACGGAACAACGGCTCCAGCATCAACACGAGCGGGTAACGCTTGTTGCCCTTCAGCTTCTGCTTGATGATATAAAGTGCAACATCGAATTGTTGACGCAAGGGAACTGACATTTTCTTCTTCCTGTATTGTTAAACGACTACATTAGAACCAACCGCGATGCCCCAAACTATTGGCGTGTGTTGCATCCGCTCCACCCTGACTATTGGGACGATATCCTTCCATCCCTTCCGTTACATCACCCGTTGGTCGCGTGCGCTCTTTGTGATGGCCGGTAATTATGATTTTCCGACCAAAATAGAGCGCTACCACACATGTCGCCATAATTGCAGTAACCGGTAGCAACATGCGACGACACCGTATTCTTTACGCAACCGCGCTGTCGTCGGCTGATTTACGGCCTGTGGCCTTGGTCAGCGAAAGCGGCAAACGGAAATGCACATTCTCTTCAACGCCCGGCAAAATGGATACTTCGACGGGTTCGATCTGGCGCAGGCGTTCGATCAATTCCTGAACCAGATCTTCCGGCGCTGATGCGCCAGCGGTAATACCAATGCGCGCCTTGCCCTTCACCCATTCGGTCTGGAGGTGCGAAGCGTCTTCAATCAGGTAGGCAGGAACGCCGACTTCTTCGGCACGTTCACGCAAACGGTTGGAGTTCGAGCTGTTATGCGCGCCAATTACCAGCACAACATCTACATGCTTGGCCAATTCGCGGACCGCCGCCTGGCGGTTCTGCGTGGCATAACAGATATCCTTGGTCGCCGGGCCGACGATGTTCGGGAAACGCGCCTTCAGCGCATCAATAACGGCCTTGGTGTCATCGACGCTCAGGGTCGTCTGCGTGATGTAGGCCAGCATGTCATCATCCTTGACCTGCAGCTTGGCGACATCTTCAACTTCGGAGATCAGGTGCACAACGCCCGGGATACGGCCCAGCGTGCCTTCGATTTCAGGATGGCCTTCATGGCCGATCAGGATAATCTCGCGGCCCTGCTTGGCATAACGCTGTCCTTCGGTGTGCACCTTGGACACCAACGGGCAGGTCGCGTCGATCACCTGCAGACCGCGATCCATGGCATGGTTTTCAACATTTTCGGCAACGCCATGCGCACTGAAAATCGTGACGGCGCCGGCGGGCACCTCATCAGTTTCTTCGACGAATTTGACGCCCTTGTCGGCCAAACGCTTCACAACATGCGGGTTATGTACAATTTCATGGCGCACATAAATGGGCGGGCCGAATTTTTCCAAGGCCTGCTCGACAATTTCAATCGCACGTTCGACACCGGCACAAAAACCGCGGGGCTGGGCGAGGACAATCTTCATCTTTCAACCTTTGGCATAAACAATTGTTAAGAAGCGGAATTTACGAGATCACGCCGCCAGATGCAAATCAAAATGGCACTAGCACTGTACCGGATACAATTTGCTTATGGAAAACAGCCAATTACAGCGTTTGATCATCCTGTAACAACGGTTACAGTTAGCCAGGTTGGGGACCAGAAGGCTCTCTACCCAAGAAATATCCAGCCACACCACCTATAACTGCCGATGACACAAATGCCGCGACCAATAACGCTGGATTTGCTAGCAAAAAGGCATGCACCGTCGGGACTGCTAGCGTAGCCGCATAACAAATGCCCATGGCAACCAGAGCCATAAACGGGGCCAAGCTAGGGATTTGTTTATTTCTTTCACCACTCATAAAAAATTCTCCTTAGATCGCATTAAATAAAAGGTATATGACGGGCATAGAAGGCCGTCAGGTTGAAATCAATTCAAAACATATAGTTAATACTATGCTTCAGGCGCAACACCCCTGCACATGGGCTGTATAAGCCGTCCGCAACCGGGCAAACACAGGTGCAGCAAGGGTTTGCGCGTAGTGCGTGTCGTCAATCCTGCGGATGGGCATCATTTCTATATAGGTACTGGAGGTAAACGCTTCCGTCGCGCGGGTAAGTTCTGTGGTGGCAATATCGCGCTCTTCGACCTTGATATCCAGACCGCGTGCCAGATCGATGAGCGTCGCGCGCGTCACGCCATACAACATCCCGCGCCGCGGGGTACACAGAACGCCGTCAATGACGCAGAAAAAATTGCTGATGGTCGTCTCGGTCACATAGCCGTCAGGGTGGACGTACAGAACTTCGTCAAAATCCGTGCCGTCCAGGGCACGCGCTGCGACAACGCCCGATACATAATTGGTGCTTTTGACCGTTGGAAGATGCCGCGCAAACGGCACCGTTTTGACACCTGACCCTTTGGCATAAATGTCATGCCCATAGGGGGTTTCAGTCTGCTTGGGGGATGCCTCGCCTTCCAGAATGATCAGATGCGGTTTGAAATCCTTGTCATTCTTGAACCCATAGCCGCCCACATGGCCACATTCGCCAAAGGTCAGATAGTACCGCACCGTGCTGTGCGCAAATTTATTTTGCGCGATGATGTGCCGCGTTGCCGCGTCCAGTGCCGCGGTGTCCAACGGGATTGTGATGCCGAGCTCGGTTGCACCGGCCATAAAACGCTGGATATGCGCATCAAGCTTGAATGGCTTGCCGCCATAGACGCGCGTCATTTCAAACAAGGTCATGCCGCGGCTAAAGCCGTAATCCGTCACGCCAATCTTTAAAGTGGAGGAGTCGACAAACTGGCCGTCATAGTAGGCTATAGGCATAACACATTCCCCAAATCAACAATGTGGCACTAGCCTACCGCCACGCCATGCTCGCCTCAACCCTATTTGTTATTGATATCATTCCAGTGCGCAACATTGCGGTTGTGTTCATCCAACGTACTGGCGAAAGCATGCCCGCCGGTACCGTCGGCGACAAAGTACAGATAATCATGCGTTTCGGGGTGCAAAACAGCCTCTATCGCCGCACGACCTGGGTTGCAGATGGGCTGCGGCGGCAAGCCGTCGCTGGCGTAGGTGTTGATGGGTGACGGGAAAGACAAATCATCATGCGACAGGGCATGATCCATAACCTGCCTGCCCTTTGTTATGGCATAGATAACAGTCGGGTCAGATTGCAGGCGCATATGCTGCCTTAAACGGTTATAGAAAACACCGGCAATGCGCGGACGCTCTGCCGCCTTACCGGTCTCCTTTTCAACGATGGAGGCCAGAACCAGCGCTTCCTGTGGTGTTGTCAAAGGCAGATTTGCGTCACGGTGCGTCCATAAATCAGCCAGCATATCCGTCATGCCTTTGCGCATGCGCACAATCACGGACGCACGCGTGTCACCGTAATTATAGCGATAGGTTTCAGGCATCAGGCTGCCCTCATCCGGCAACGGGCCAACACCGCCTTCCAGAATGGGAATGTCGTTCAGATTGTGCACAACCTCCGCCACCGTCAGCCCTTCCGCAACGGTAAAGCGATGCACAACCGAGCGGCCTTCATGGATCATCAGCACGATATCGGCAATGCTTTCATGCGGCGTAATCTGATATTCGCCTTCCTTCAGCACATGCGCCGCCATCAGCTTGGCACCGATATGGAATAACAATGAGGATCGCACCGCGCCGTGTGCGGCCAGCAAATCGCCCATGCCACGAGTTGATGTGCCGTGCGGAATGACTACCGTTACGGGATCAACGGCAGGGCCCGGCATAACAAGGCCCGCAAAAATGGAGGCGGGAACAAGCGCCGACCCGGCCATAATCAAATAGCAAACGCGCTTTGCGATACCCGACAAAATGCCGGAGCGGGCCGGGTGTTTGGCCGATTGTGGTGGGTTGGGTTGGTGCGGTTCGAGGGGCAGCATCAGGATGGCCGATAACAAGGCAGATTCGTTCTAGCAGCTTTTTAGTATAGAATGGTTAATAGCTTTGTCATTTCAGGATAGACAAAACGGCCCTTTCAGGGCATGAAAACCGCAACCGATCTGTTAACGACCAAGCCCATAAGGATGAAGCGCTATGGATATCAAGAAAATTCCGACCGGCAAGAACCCGCCCGACGAAATCAACGTCATTATCGAAATTCCGCAAGGCAGCTCGCTGAAGTACGAACACGACAAGGACTCAGGCGCGATCTTCGTCGACCGTTATCTTAGCACCCCCATGCACTACCCCTGCGACTATGGCTATATCCCGCACACCCTGTCGGACGACGGCGACCCTTGTGACGTTCTGGTCGTATCGCCGCAACCCATTATGCCCGGCTGCGTCATTGCCTGCCGTCCGGTTGGCGTGCTGAAGATGAAGGATGAAAAAGGCGGTGACGAAAAGATTGTCGCCGTACCAATAGACAAGCTGACCAAACTTTACGCGAATGTGAAGTCGCATACCGACCTGCCGCAACCTTTGTGCGAACAGATCGACCATTTCTTCCGCCGCTATAAGGATCTGGAAAAAGGCAAGTTCGTCGAAGTCCTGGGCTGGGGCGACGCCGAAGAAGCCAAGAGCATGATCCGCGCCGCTATTCAGCGCGTGGCCAAGGCCGCCTGATTGAGACATCAGGCAACGGAATGAAGAACGCCGGGTCACCCCGGCGTTTTTTTATGTCAGGCTATTTTATTTCGTCAGACCGATATCGCGTAGCCGCTGTTTCAAAAATTCATTCGCTGTGATGGACTGCGGATACTGGTCGGGATTGTCGGCGCTGATGCATGTGGACAGCGTTTTAATGACATAGTCCGGCGCAAAATGCAGGAAGAACGGCGTCGAATAACGCGCAAAACGCGCGCGTTCCGGATCCGGGTTCACGACACGGTGAATGGTTGACGGCAGTACATGGTTGGTCAGTCGTGACAACATATCGCCGATATTGACCACAATACATCCTTCGGGTGGCGTAATTGGCAACCACGTGCCATCGCGGTCCAGCAGTTGCAGCCCCGGCTCCTCAGCGCCCATCAGCAAGGTGATGACGTTGATGTCACCATGCGCGCCAGCACGGACACTCGGTCCCTCCTTTTCAACAGGCGGGTAGTGCAGCAGGCGCAGAATGCTGTTCCCATCCTTGACGGGATCAGCAAAAAATTCGGTATCAAGGTGCAGGTAACGCGCAATCGCGCGCAGCACGTTATTCCCCAGATGATCCAGTGATTGAAACAGCCCCGTAACGCCGGGTTTAAAATCAGCGACTTCCGCCGGCCATATATTTGGCTTCATAATATCGGCAAAACGGTGCCCCGACGGCAGGTCGCGCCCCATATGCCAAAACTCCTTCAGGTCACTGTGATCATAACCTTTCGCCGTCTCAACACCGAAAGGCGTATAACCGCGCTGCCCGCCCTGCCCTTTTTGGTGATATTGCTCTTTAACCGCCGCGGGCAAGGCATAGAACGCCTTTGTCGCTGCCAGCGTACGGTCCACAAACGCTTTGTCAAAACCAAGGCGTGGCGCAGTGAACAGTTCAGACAACACGGCAAAGCCGTAACGTTGGAACGATGCGCCTAATGCCTGCGAAAAAGCATCGAAATCCTGATCATACAGCGAAAGTGGAACCGGCGTTATGGCGGAACTGTCAAACTTTTTGGCAACAGCGGCGGTCATGATCATCCCCCTTTGGTTACACGTTTTAATTCCTCAACACCTTCACGGAAATCAACAGCGGGAACCCAGCCGAGGATCGCGCGCGCCTTGCTGATATCCGCCAATGTGGCCGTCGCGTCACCCTTGCGCGGCACTTCGAAAACCTGATCGGCGGAAATCATGTCGGCCAGTTGACGCACAGAATGGCTGACGCCGCTGCCGATATTGAACACATCACCATGCACATCGCCTTCGAACGCGCGGATATTAGCGGCAACGACATCGCGCACATGGACAAAATCACGACTTTGTGACCCGTCACCATGAATGGTCAGGGGCAGTCCCGACGCCCATTGGCGCAGGAATATCCCCATCACAAGGGCATAGGCCCCTGTCATTTGCTGACGCGGGCCATAGACGTTGAAATAGCGCAGGCTGACAACAGGCAGCCCGTACATTTTGTCGAACATCAACGCGTATTGCTCGCCCACATGTTTTGTAAGGCTGTAGAGGTTCAAAAACTGCGGCGGCAAATCTTCCCGATGCGGCGCGGGCAGATTGCCATAATGGGTCGATGAAGCGCTGTAGATCAGTTTACGCACACCCGCTTCGCGGGCAGCGATCAGGATATTCTGTGTACCGATAATATTGGGGTATGTGCAGGCCTGCACGTCATCAAGCGACGGCGCGACACGGCTCAGCGCGGCCAGATGAAAAATGCCCACAGCCCCCTGTGCCGCCTTGCGGCAGGTTTCCAGATCCGCCACATCGCCCTGCACAAATTCAGCGGCACCTGGCACATATTCGCGGAAACCGGAGATCAGATTATCCAGCACACGCACGCGATAGCCGCGTACCAGCAAGCCTTCAGTCAAATGGCTGCCGATAAAACCTGCGCCGCCTGTAACAAGGACAAGATCGCCCATTGGCCCCTCAAACAAACTGGATGGGCTCAGTTACACAACAGACGGGCGGGTGATGCAAGAAGATACTGGAAGGCTATTGATAAGGCTTTATTGGTGGGTATAGCCATAGCCGTAGTCAGGAACGTGCTGCGGTTCGGGCGCAGGGTCAGCTTGGTCACGCGCATAAACCGGCACATAGGCCATGGGTGCCTGACGGTCATTGATGGCTGCAGGCATCGCCTGCACGGGGGCATCCGCCTGTTGCGGCAAACCCGAAATCATGGTCGGCGGCTGCGCTACATCCGCAGGGCTGACATAGTTCGGTGCCGGTGCCGGTGGGGCCGGATTGACGCCAACCGGCACATTATTCAACGTGCCGCGCTGCATGGCCATGGTTGGCGGTGCTGCCTGTGGCGCCTGCGGCGTGACCCACTGACCGGAGTTTTCATAACCGGTAGCCAGCGCAACCTTGATCCATTTCGAGCGGTCGGTTTCAACCGCACCTGATTTCTGCCCTGTTGCGGCAGGCGTGGCAGGCGGTGGCACTACAGGTGTCGTGGCAGGAACGGCAGGCGGTGGCGGGGGTGGTGCACCGACAGGTGCCGCCGCAGGTGTCGATGTTGAAGCAGGAACTGCGGCCGGTGTTGCCGCTGGCGCAGGTGTCGGAACGGCAGGCGTCGCAGCCGGTGCAGCCGGTTGCAACACGATAGAGGCTGGCGCTTCAGTCGCGGCAGGCGCAGGAGCCGCAGGTGCTGTTGCAGGCGTTGCCGCAACAGGCGCAGCCGGAGGAGGCGTTACCGTTGGAGCAGGCGCTGCCAAGGGTGTAGGCGTCGTTGGCGCAGGCGTGACGGGCGGTGGCGTGGGGGCCGTGGCTGGTGCCGTTTCAGGTGCGGGGGCCGTCGCCGGAACAATCGCCAGCTGCGGTGTGCCTTCCGGTGGTTTAGTATCCGCAGCCTTGGCTGGTGTTGCCGCGGCGGCGTCCTTGGCAACGACAGGCTTCTTCACAGCCTTTGCCTTCTTCTTTTTCTTTACGACCTTTTTCTTGGTCACACTGGTGGCCTTGCCACTGGCGTGCGGTACGGCGGCGGCTGTACCGGCATACTTCGCTTCAAAGCTGGTGCAGCCATTGATGCCCTGGAAGTAAGCGCTGAAGCTGTTGTTCACGCTGTCAAACCCACCGACGATCACCGTATTGTAATAATGCGGCGGGCGCTGAATCCACTTGCCGGGGTTGATGAGGATGCGCTTTGACTCCGCATCATACTGCCCATAAACGGCATAGCTGCCGCGTGGCACATTCATGTTCTTTGGCGTGGGATAGAACGAAAACACGCCGTCGAAATTTTCGCCGCTCAGGTGGTTGATCTGCAACGTGCCGCCGGTATAGCCCTGCGCACAGGAATAGCCGCCCATCCAAACGCCAACCGGTGTGAATTTACCGGCTGCCGCCTGACGCGTGGCGGGTGAAGGTGCTTCAAGGCGCGACTGCACGATTGCATCCGGGAAGGTTTGCACAGCAGGTGCCATACCCGCCGCCGTCGGTGTAGCATGCAACGGCGCGTTGGTTTCACAAAGCGTCATGACCAGGCCGATTTCACCCGCCGACCACATGAACAGGAAATGACGGTCCACGCGGTCTGCCGTAAAGATGGTGATGTCATGCGACACGGAATTGGGGGTTTGCGGTTCAACCGTATAACCAAGGCCACGCATGCGGTCGACGGTCGCGTTAAAGATGGTGTTGACGCGCGACTGCTCGCTCTGATTCATGCGCCAGCCATAGGCTTCCATCTTGCCACAGGTGCGGCCCAGTTCGCTGCCCGCCGTCAGCATCGCCATCTGGAAATTCTGTTGCGGAGGTAGCAGAAGCGGTTTGTCATCAAAGGTAAAGCCAATGAGCGGCGAACCCGCGGCAAAGGGCAGATCGGCGGCCTGCGCCTGTCCGGCCAGCGTCGCAAAACCAAGAGCGACCAAAAACCCGAACAACAAAGCGAACGGGCGTGCATAAGAACAAGTGCGGCGCATCGGCAAAACCTTGAAAAGAGATGACGAATCAAGAAAGTCAGAACAGGACTGACTATGCCGTCCCCCGATGTTTCACGCAAGCGGATCAAGCCCTAAGGCTTAATAAGTGCCGGAAAACATAACGTTTCAATGGCCAGTGATTCATTCCGGCAACAGTATGATGCACAAATTTTAATGAGGCGTATATTTTGTGCGCATTGCAGCAGATGCAGCCCTTGCCTTAGGCCAACCTAGGCGTATAGTGCCGCAGCCTATCCTCGCATTTCCTCCTACACACGGGTAATGTCATGACGCTGCAACGCCCAGCCGATTTCAAGAATCTCAGCACCCCTGATACCTTCAAAGCCCTCTTGGCCGACCGCGTCTACTACATTTGTAAAAAGTCACACCTTTTCGGTTGGATGGGCAGCCGTATTGTCAAGAAGCTACCGCGCTTTGACGGAGTCGTAGTCATCCGGCGTTCCGAGCATGAAACACGCGATGTCTGTGAACGTCTGGGCGTGGAAACAACATGTATTGAACAGTTGGAATTATTGAAACTGGCCAATACACACAAAATCACGCTGGTTGATTTTTCCGAAGACCTTTTTTCCATGAGCTGGTGCAAAAAGCTGGCAGAACATCCGAACATAACGCGTTGTGATTTTATGCAGGCCTATTTCGAGGTTAACGAAGCCATACAGCTCTACAAACCCCTGCAGGAGGAGCGCGCGTTCGTCATCGACAATTTGCAAGCCTATGACCGGATCTATGATCGCCTGACAGATGATCTCTCAAAACGCACGCTGATGTCGTGGCTGCAAGTCATGCTCAACTTCGACAGAACGCCTCTTTATCAAACGCGTATGCCGCAGGAAATGGAATATATGAACGCCCTGTTCCAACAGGCATCCATCATACCCAAAAAGGACGAAGTCTATGTTGATGTTGGTGCAGCGAATGGTGACACAGTTCACAAATTCCTGAACGCCTCCCGCATGCAGTACAAAAAAATTGTGGCGCTGGAACCGCATGAAGCCAATTATAATGCCCTGCTCAACATCCAGAACATCCTGCCAAACTTTTTTGCCTATCGCTATCTGGCTGGCGATAAGGAGGATTTGGTCAGCTTCTACAACAACCCCCACACACCGGAAGGTAGCAACGCCCTGATGGAGGGCAATACTGTCGTCAAGCAGGTTAAGCTTGACGATCTGGTCCCGGATGCGACATTCATCAAAATGGATGTTGAGGGGTATGAAACATCCGTCCTGCGCGGTGCCGCCAACACCATTAAGGCAAATAAGCCGAACATGGCCGTCACCACGTACCACTATGCGCGAGATTTCCTGAACATCATCGCCACAATGGATGAAATACACAAATACAAGTACATTGCCCTGCGTCAGCCGCATGTCAACATGCACGACTTTTCCTATTATTTCTCAGACACGCAGTCTTTTGCCTAAGTCACCGTGGCACGGCGGCGACGGCCAGACGGTCAACGCGTTCATTGTCAGGATGGCCATCATGGCCGCGCACCCATTTCCATTCCACGCGGTGGCGAGCGGCAGCCTGCGCCAGACGTTGCCATAGATCCGCGTTTTTGACGGGCTTCTTATCGGCGGTTTTCCAGCCGCGTTTTTGCCAGCCCGCAATCCACGACGTCATGCCCTGCTGCACATACTGGCTGTCGGTATAAAGCTGGACCTGTGCAGGACGCGTCAACGCCTCTAACGCCATAATCGCGGCCATCAATTCCATGCGGTTGTTTGTCGTGTCACGTTCACCACCGGATAGTTCTTTTTCAGTGCCATCACAGCGCAGCAACGCACCCCAACCGCCGGGACCGGGATTACCGCTGCAGGCACCATCTGTATAAATTTCTACCAATTTACCGGTTTGCGTCATTCGTGGATTCCATAAGCAGCGCAATCTTTCACACGTTGGTGAAATTGCAGGCGGGTGACGTAATGCAACGGATCCTTCACACTGACAAGCGCGTTCGGGTCAGCATGCAGGGCATCATACAGGCGGGTCAGCAGGAACCGCAGGCAGGCACCACGCGCCAGCACGGGCAGTGCCTGCTTTTCCGCATCCTGCAACGGACGTATCGTCTGATAGGCGCGCAGCATCGCCCGCGCCTTGGTCACATTAAAGGCGGCGTGATGCTCAAAACACCAGGCGTTCATGGTGATGATGAGGTCATAGGCCAGACTGTCATTGCACGCGAAATAGAAGTCGATCAGGCCGCTGCATCTCTCACGCGCATCAAAAAACACGTTGTCGGTAAACAGGTCGGCATGAATAACACCCTGCGGCAGACCAACGGGCCATGCCTGCGCCAAAAAGGTGATTTCATTTTCAATCAATGCGCGCAGGTCTGCCTGTACTTTATCGGCGTCCGGGGCACAATCGGCCACCAGTTTTTGCCAGCTTTCCATTCCCATGCCGTTTTTGCGGCTGTGCTGATGGTAATCGGCACCGGCGACATGCATCTGGGCCAACGCACGCCCCACTTCGGCACAGGCATCGGGCGTCACATGCCCTTCGATCGACGCGCCGGGCAGAAAGCTGGTGATGGCAGCGGGCCTGTCAGCGAGACGGTGCAACAAACGCCCTTCTTTATCCGCAACGGGGGCGGGTACGCTCATGCCTTTTGCGGCCAGATGCCGCATAAGACCTATAAAGAACGGCAGGTCAGCTTCATTCACGCGTTTTTCATAGAGCGTCAGGATATAACGCGCGCGGTTGGTCGCCAGGATGTAATTGGTGTTTTCCACTCCCTTTTTTATAGGGAGTAATTCGACCAGAGTGCCGATATCGAACCCGGACAGGAAATCTGCGGCAACAGAATCAGAAACTTTGGTATAGACAGCCATAGGTTTGGTTTAGCATGTTGCGAGGGCGGTGCAATACCGTGATCGGATACACACAGGATTTTATGACGACCTCCCACCCGCCGCGCAAACCGAAACTGCTGTTCATCACGGCCAACCGTGTTGGCGATGCCGTACTGGCAACGGGCATTCTGGCGGCCATGCTGGAGAGGATGCCGGAGGCCGAAGTGATGATCGCCTGCGGCCCCTATGCCGCCGGATTGTTCCGTGGCGTGCCGCGGCTACGCCGCCTCTATATTCTGAACAAGCAAAAATACAACCGGCACTGGCTGGGATTGTGGCGCGCCTGTATCGGCACGCGGTGGGATATGATTGTGGATATACGCAACTCAGCCATCTCCCGCCTGCTGCTGTCCAACAAACGTTACCGCTATCACCGCAGTCAGGGTCGCCATAAGGTGGTTGAGAACGCAGCGATCATCGGCCAGCAGGCAACGCCGCCTGCGCCCCGCCTGTGGTTGACGGAAGCGGCTCAGGATGCCGCACGCACCATGATCCCGGCCGGCAAGCCCATACTCGCGCTGGGGCCCGCCGCAAATTGGCCCTGCAAGCAATGGCCGGCTGAACGATTTGCGGCACTCGCACAAAAGTTAACTGCCGCAGACGGCCCGTTACCTAATGCGATGATACTGGTACCGGCAGACACACGTGAACGCGAACAATTGCAGCCCCTGTTCGACGCGTTTCCACCCGAACGCCTGATCCCGATGATCGGCGAAGAACTGACCAAAGTTGCCGCCTGTCTGGGGCTGGCAGACCTTTTTATTGGCAATGACTCCGGCCTTATGCATCTGGCGGCCGCCATGGGCGTGCCGACCCTTGGTCTGTTTGGGCCGGGGTATGAGGATATCTACGGGCCGTGGGGGCAGCATACAGCCGTGGTTCGTACCCCCGAAAGCCGCGAGGAGCTTCTGGCCCGCCTGCCCCACCCCGGCGCCCATAGTCCCAATTTAATGATGGGTTTAGAGGTTGATACGGTCGTTCAGGCCGCCATTAATTTGTTGTCACGCCTATCGGTGAAAGCTCCTTCATAAAAGGGGCAAACGTTGCGTTGACAGGCCCCCTTTTTCATGGCACAGGACTGCGCCACAAAAAGCTGGCCTTTTTCAAGGAGATTCGAACGTGTCAAAAGCGGAATGGGGTTTGAAGCGTGTTTGCCCAAGTTGTGGCGCCCGTTATTACGATATGAAAAAGAACCCACCCGTCTGCCCAAGCTGCAGCACCACGTTCGACCCGGAAAACCTAATGCGCACCCGCCGCGGACGCGCCGCGCCGAAACCGGCCCCCGAAGAAGTCATTGAAGATTTGCCCGTTGTCGACGGCGATGACGCCGAAGACGCGTTGATCGAAGACGCCGAAGAGCTGGCGGATGATGACGAAGTCCTGGACGTTGAAGAAACACAGGAAGACGCCTGATCTTGTCGCGTCTTGCATCAAGGGACTTGTGTTCAGGTTGAAAAGATAGGAAAAACAGAAAGTCATTTTCCGGTCCTGAACATCATGCCCCCTGGTATTGCCGATATTTTAGAAACCTGCCACAAGCTGAACCTCGTCCTCTATATGGCGTGGAGCGATGTCCGCGCACGTTATAAGCGCAGTGTCCTTGGTCCCTTCTGGATGACGCTCAGTACCGCCATCGGCGTCGTCGGTCTGGGTTTTGTCTGGAGCAGCCTGTTCAAGATGGATCGCGCCACCTATGTGCCGTCGCTTTGCGTCGGCCTTATCCTGTGGCAATTCATTTCCAACGGCATTGTCGAAGCGGCATCCGTTTTCAACAAGCAGTCCAATATCATCCGCAACCTGAGCCTGCCTTTGTCACTGTACCCCGCGCAGTTGTTGCTACGCCATTGCATCAATCTGGCGCACAACATTCCCTTATTCTTTGTGGTGGCCCTTGTGCTGGGCACGCCGCTGACTTCATCGGTCTTTCTGGCGCTGCCAACCTTTTTACTTGTCGCCGCGAACATCTATTGGATGATGATGCTGATCGGCATACTGGGCGCGCGTTTCCGCGATCTGGAATATTTCATTCCCATGATTATGCCGTTGCTGATGTTCTTTACACCCGTTATGTACCGCCCCGATGCCCTGCCTTCTTTCATGGCGCGTTTCATGTGGTTGAACCCGTTTGCGGATATGATCGAGATTATCCGTTATCCCCTTTTGGGTCAGGTCATCCCCCTGCATATTCTGGCCATCAATGCCGGTATGTTGCTGGTCGGCAGCCTGATCACGCTTGCGTTCTTTAACGCCAAGCGCAACCGCATTGCATTTTGGGTGTAACATGGCGGCGCGCTTAACATTCGACAACGTCACAATTCAATACCCCGTCTTTAACAGCCGGAACATGTCACTGCGCAACCACCTGATACGCATCAGCACGGGTGGCCGCATTGAAAAGGAAGCCGGGCACACGCAGATTGTCACTGCACTGAAAGACGCCAGCTTTGATATCCGTGAAGGTGACGCGGTCGGCCTGGTCGGCCATAATGGTGCCGGTAAAAGCACCCTGCTGCGCACCATGGCGGGCGTCTATACGCCCGTGCAAGGCACCGTCAACCGCTTGGGACGGATTGCAACCATGCTGGATATCGGCGCGGGCATGGATCCGGAATTGTCTGGCTATGAAAACATTACTCGCATGTCGATGCTATTGGGCCTCAACAAAAGCGAAATCCAGGCAAACCTGAAAGATATAGAAGAGTTTACCGAATTGGGTGATTTTCTAAACCTGCCCGTCCGCACTTATTCTGCCGGTATGGGCACGCGCCTGATGTTTGCCGTCGCGACATCCACCAAACCAGATATTTTGCTGGTCGATGAAATGTTCGGCACGGGCGACTCTGAATTTCAGGAAAAGGCGCGCGAGCGCATGATCAAACTAATCCGCTCCGTCGGCATTTTCGTGTTTGCGTCGCACAGCCTTGACGTTGTGCGGCAATACTGCAACCGTTTCTTTCAGCTGGAACATGGCACGGTACGTGAAATCAGCCGCGACGCAGTCGGCAAAGGCACAGATTAAGGGGGACAGACATGGTTGCTGCGATCATCGTCACCTATAACCCTGAAGAAGACCGCTTCACATCCCTCCTGAACGCGATTGTGCCGCAGGTAGACCATGTGATCGTGGTCGACAACGGCTCTACCGTGCCCGTCAAGACCTGGATCGATGCGGTAGGGGATCGCAACATTATCTGGCATCCACTCGACAGCAACAAAGGCATTGCCACCGCACATAACGAAGGCATCCGCCGCGCGCATAATCTGGGCGCGAAATACGTCATTATCTTCGATCATGACAGCGGCCCGGCGCCGGATCTGGTCGCAACCCTGATAGCAGCGTTACAGCAAAAAGAAGCTGAAGGCTTCAAAGTCGCCGCCGTTGGCCCTTGCTATTCCGATCCGCGTCGCAATAACCCACCGCCCTTTTTGTATATGTCGGGCCTGCGCATGAAACGCCGCGCTTACGACCCGGCACAACCGATTGTGCCCGTTATCTACCTCATCACCTCGGGCAGCCTTATCCCGATGGCGACGCTGGATGAAGTCGGCGGCATGCGTGACGCGCTGTTCATCGACTATGTCGATCTGGAATGGGGTTTGCGCGCGAATGCCAAGGGGTATCAATCCTTCGGCGTTTTTGCAGGCAAGATGCAGCATAATCTGGGCGATGAAACCGCGACCGTGTTCGGTTATAAATTCGCGCTGCACAGCCCGCTGCGCCACTATTACATGTTCCGCAATAATATCTGGCTATGGCGGCAAAGCTTTGTGCCGTTACAGTGGAAGTTGATCGACGCGCTGCGTTTCCCCATCCGCTTTGTCAGCTATGCCGTCTTTAGCAAACCGCATGGCAAACATATCGCCATGATGCTGCGCGGCATGCTGGATGGCATGCGCGACAAGCTTGGAAAATATAATCCGTGACGAATACAAACACGCCGCAGGCATCGCCCTCCATCTCAGCCATCATACTGGCAGGTGGCAAGGGTACGCGTTTGTCGGGGCTTTATCCCGGATTGCCAAAGCCGATGATCGAGGTTGCCGGGCAGCCTTTCCTGCATTGGGTCATTGTGTGGGCGCAGCGGCAAGGTTTGCAGGATTTTGTTTTCTCAACCGGACATCTGGCAGATAAAATTGAATCCTGGTTGCCGACCGCCAAACCCCTGCAGTCCGGGCATTGGCAAACGTATCGCGAAAAAGAATTGCTGGGTACCGGCGGCGGCGTTCGCGCCTGCGCCCCGCTTTGTCACGACAATATTCTGGCAACCAACGGCGACTCCCTCGTTATCGCCGATATTCGTCCTGCCCTGCATCAATTTCTAACGGACACAAGCCTGGATGGCGTCATTGTCGGCAAACATGTGCCGGACACCAGCCGTTACGGCAGTCTGGCCGTAGATGAAACCGGACGCCTGACCGGTTTCCGTGAAAAAGTCCCCGGCGCGGGACTTATCAATACCGGGATTTATCTGTTCAGGAAAAAGCTGTTGGAAGCCTTCCCGACCGATAAGCCGCTCAGCATGGAATATGACATCATCCCGCAAATGCTGACAGATGGCGCCCGCATTATGGCGCACCCCACACCCGAAGAGGCGCCATTTCTGGACATCGGCACGCCGGAAACCGTCGTGCAGGCTGAACATTTTATTCGCGCTAATTTTACTGTTTAACCCGCGCAGTCCGGTTTTGTGTGGCCGTGGCGATGGCGGATTCCATATCGCGCTGCTGCGCTGCCACTGAAAAAGTGCGGTTTACATAGGCAATCTGTTGATCCGAACGCATGCGCCACGCAGCGTCATCATCCAGAAAACGCAGGACGGCGCGCGCGAATTCGGCCGGGTCATCCTGTACTTCCAGCGCCCCGTCCAGACCGCGCAGTCCCTGTGCGCCCACGGATGTTGTCACAATCGGCACGCCTGCCTGCATGGATTCGACGACCTTCAACTTGACGCCTGCGCCAAAGCGAAGCGGGGCAACCGACACGCGTGCCTTGGCGTAATAGTCAGCCAACACCTCATCCGTCACGAAACCGGTAACGCGAACCGCGCCGCCCGACAGATTTTTCACTTCCTGCGTCGGGTTGGCCCCCACCAGCGTAACGGTCACATCCGGCTTTGCCGCCAGTATGTGCGGCAATATTTCCTTGCAGAACCAAAGGGCGGCGTCCACATTCGGCGCGTGCGCGAAGCCGGCGACAAACAAAATGCCGCTCTGCGCGGCGGGCACAGACGCACGATTTTGTGCGACAGAAAAGGCATAGGGAGAAAGATGCGCAACCGGAAGCCCATGCTCAAGGGCATTGATGGCGTCCAGTTCGTCCTGCGACGGGTACAGCGCACAATCAACACTGCGCCATACGGTTAGTTCTTGCTGTAACTGCTGCTCGGCAAATTTGTGTTGCAGAACATTATGCGTGCGGTCTGCTTCCATCTTTAAGCGCGCAAAATGCAAATCATGCCCATAGAACAAAAGGGGCGCCAGCGTATGCTGGCGCAGCAGGTCGATATAATGTACGGCCACAGACGGGCGAGACAGAAAAGCCAGATCAACATCCGCGCCGTTTTCGCGCAGCCAGCCTTTGAAATCGAGGCCGGTCATGCCATGTAGAACCTCAACCCCGCGTCGTTGCAACAAGTCGGTGTAAGCAGGGTCAGCCAGACGATCATGCGGCCAAAATTTCACAACACGGCCTGATGCGTGTAGCGCGTCAATAAAAGACAGCATGGACCGCGACCCTGCATCACGGTCAGGTTCGGGCAGGCGGTGGTCCACCATCAACACGATCTGTCGGTTTTTGGCCTTGTCACGCGCGCGCATGACCTGCGTGGCATTAGCAAAATGTTCGCGATCCAGAACATCTTTCCAACGTTCTTTCAACTTGCGTGAATTTTCAACCTGATACGCCTTGACGCCCGTATTAACGTCGGTGCCATGTGAAACGCCTTCGTAATGGATTATCCACGACTCCGGCTGATAAAGGACCTTTAACCCCTTCTGGCGCACACGGAAGGCCAGATCACTATCTTCACAATAAGCGGGCAGGTAATGTTCATCAAAACCGCCGAGCTCATTCCACAGGCTGCGTGACAGCATTATGGCCGCGCCAGAGATATAATCCACTTCGCGCACATAACAATATTCCGGCTTGCACAGAATATCACGACGACCGTAATTCCACGCGGTGCCGTCCTGCCAGATGATGCCGCCCGCTTCCTGTTGCACACCATCGGCATACAACAAACGCGACCCGACCATGCCCGCATCAGGCCGCGCGCACAGCAATTCAACCAACCGGTCAATGGCGCCCGGCATGACATAGGTGTCGTTGTTCAGCAAGAAGATATAATTCCCGCGCGCATGTGTGGCCGCCTCGTTGCATGAACGCAGAAAACCGAGATTTTGCTGTCGGTCGATGTAGGTAATGCCTTTGACCTTATGCAATTGCGCAGCTTCGGGGTCGCCGGATGCGTCTTCAACCACGATGATTTCGCACGACGCTGTCGGCGGCACAGCGGCCAATGATGTCAGACAACGCAGCGTATAATCCACCTTACCGTAACAAGGGATGATGATGGAAACGGTTGGTTTTTCCACGTGCGGAAATGCGAGATCTTCAGCACGGGCCACACCCTTGCCCGCCGCAAGGGTTTCCAGCAGGTCGGCATAGCCGCTTTGTTTCCAAAACACTTTTTGATAACGGCGCTTGTCCATCATATTGCGGAAGGCACGGCGTTTGGCGATCACAAAACTCTGCCAATGCTGACGAAAGCGTTGTTCACGCAAAAGCGTGAAAACCAGAAAAATACGGCGAACGAAATGAAACAAAGCCGGATATTTCAGCAGGCGGGCCAGTAGGGATTCCTGAAACCGGGCAAAGCGCGAGGGATGATGATCGGACATAACGGGAACGGGCATAAATCAAAGGGTCAGGGGAACTCTTAACACCAAAAAAGGCTTTGAAAAAGCGGTATATTCCCCCCTACCGGGCCTGCGGTTCATTGACAAACAACCGGTGTTTCAGTAGCTAAAATAGAAGGTAATCAGAATATAGGTCCATGCTCAATCGCCTTAAAATAAATGATCTTTTAAAGGTCGCCGGTCTCAGCCTGGCCTACATTGTCGTCTTTATCCTGCTGTCAGCCGCCATTCAGGCCAGTCAGGAAAAAACCGGCGAGGCCAAGATCAATTTTGAATATCGCGTGTTTTAATGCCGCGCCTGACACCCCAACACCATATGGCGGCCGTGATCGTGGCATGTCTGGTCGTGTTTGGCCTGCACCCCCAGCGCACCATTAATTTGCAGCCGATGCTGCCGAAAGATACTGCGGCCCATCTGGTTGATTATACCCCCTATTACCCCGGACAAAAAGAACTGTACCGGCATGAGATTTTTGCCCCACAGAACCAGCACAAAAAACGGCTGGTTATTTTGGGGTCCAGCACGGCGGATTCCATCGGCTGTGACTACACATGGCAGCGCCCTGATCCGCACAGGCATCCTGATCGTAATGTTCATTACTCGTGCTCTATCACAAGTCAGTTGAACACCATTCTAAAGAAGAACGACCTGAATGAATGGGAAGCGTTTAACCTCGCCTGCGACGCCAGCCGTCAGGCCAACATGCTGTTTACTTATGCCCGGATCGCCGAGCTCAAGCCGGATCTGGTTGTATTTATCGACAGCTTCCCGTTCGCCGAGACAAGGAACGCAGGCGTTACCTATCTGGACGCCAGTCAATACGCCTACCTGGATCATGTCTATTCGCAGGATGCGCATGTTGCCGCCGCATGGCGTCATTACAGCGCCTTTCTGACACGCCGCGGCGAAGAAACCGGGTATAAAGTGCCGATAGAAACGCCCACACCGGATTACAAACAAAAAACGGCGGTCAGCAGCCATATCAGCCTGAACGATATTCTGGTCGCGGGTGCCGGGCGAATGCGCAATGTGTTCATGATCGACGCGCGCCCCCTGCCCGTCAGTTATAACCCCACGCGCCGCGTATGGTCAGAGGTCGGGGATACGGATCAGGAAGAAACAAATCCGGATGTCGGCTACCTACAGGCCTTTAATATTATTCGCGATATGCAGGCGCTGCATGGTGGGCAGTTCGTTATGGTGTTGGCCCCCATTTATGATCAACGTCATCATGACTCTTTCCTGCAATCCATTCACGAAGGCCGATATGGGCAGTATTTCAGGGACAACCATCTGAACGTTCTGGATCTGGTGCTTTTGCCACTAGAACCGGTTTATGAAACCTATGACGGGTATCACAATACCCCAGCCGGAAACGCCAGAATTGCCGCTGAGATATTTGGCTATCTGCAACGACAACATTTATTGCCGCCCCGCAGCGCGTTGGCCCAGCAGCCTGACACCGGCGACGCACCCGGCACGCCGGCGCAACGGATTTTCTGATGCGGCGGGTGTCA
The DNA here is from genome assembly GCA_019233975.1 of Alphaproteobacteria bacterium. Classification (GTDB taxonomy): domain Bacteria; phylum Pseudomonadota; class Alphaproteobacteria; order UBA9219; family UBA9219; genus JAFALY01. The sequence goes on from JAFALY010000030.1 coordinate 214,971, forward strand.
CCCTATCACCACCTGGCTGCGGTACTGATTGCCTGTCTTGTCGTTTTTGTCATACGCCCGCAACAACGCATAGACCTGCATCAAATTTTGCCACAGGGTGCAGCCGCCTATTTGATAGATTACACACCGTACTACCCTGGACAGAAGGAACTGTACCGGCACGAGATTTTCGCCCCCTATAACAGGCAGAAGAAAAAGATAGTCATCATGGGGTCCAGTGTCGCGGATTCAATCGGATGTGATTCCAGTTGGACCTCCGCCAACCCCCACCGCAAACCCGAACGCAATGTGCATATCGCCTGTTCCGTGACGGGGCACCTTAACGCCCTGCTGGAACAACAAGGGTTGAAGGACTGGCAGGCCTTTAATCTGGCTTGTGACTCCAGCCGTTTGGCCAGCACATTACTGACCTATGCGCGGATCGCCGAGCTTCGTCCCGATATCGTCATCTTTATCGACAGCTTCCCTTATGCCGAAACGCAGAATGCCGGCGTCTCATACCTCGATCCCAATTTATATGCCTATATGGACGGTGTGTTTTCAAAAACCCCTGCGGTCGCGGCCATATGGCAACCCTATAGCCGCTTTCTAAGCCGTCGCGGGAATGTGACAAATTACAAGGTGCCGGAAACTGACGCCCATACAGACCCGCAACAGGCCACCGGCATCGTCGATCACATTAACCTAAACGATATACTGGTCGCCGCCCTTGGGCATATGCGCAACGTTCTGCTGATGGACACGCAACCCCTGCCCGTCCTTCTGGAACCACAACGCAGAATATGGATTGAACGGGGCGACCGCGATCTGGAAGAAACCAACCCCTTGCCCGACTATCTACAAGGGTTTGACGTCATCCGCACACAGCAGGCCACCCACCACGGCCAGTTCCTGTTGGTTTTTGCACCCATGTTCGACCAGCGCCATAATGCGCCCTATCTGGCCTCACTGCGCGGCGGCCGTTATGATGGCTATTTGCGCGCCAGAAATATCAATATGCTGGATTTGGTTTCCTTATCGCTGAAACCCGTCTATGAAACTTATGATGGATTTCATCAAACGGCCTATGGCAACGCCAAAGTCGCCGCAGCGATTTTCAACCATTTGGAACAGCAGCATTTATTGCCCGGAGTAACAGATGTTTCAAACTGACAATGCGCGCTATCTACACCTTGTGAAAAAAGGGCGCGCCCTGAACGCCAACGAGCACAATCTGCCACCGCTGAAGGTCGCCCTGCTGGCCGACCACGCGACGCAGCAGATGACCCATGTGCTGAAAGCGACGATCGCAGAAGCAGGATTTTATCCTGACATTTATGAAGCCGATTACGGCACAGCCGCGTTTGAGATTTACGATCGGCAATCCGCCCTTTACGGGTTTGCGCCGGATTTTGTCGTTATCAGCTTTGCTGTGCAGAAATACCGTGACCGCTTTCTGGGCACCACCAGCGCACAGGAACGCGAAGTCCTGCCGCAGAATTATGTCAATGAATTGCTGGCTTTGGTCGATGCCGCACGCGCGGGCGGTTTGACCGTCATCGCCAATAACTTTGCCCTGCCGATTGAACGTATGTTCGGCAATTACGGCCTGCAAAGCAGCCAATCCCTGTATGGCAGCGTCATTCGCTTTAACACCCTACTGTCTGCAGCCATTACCGAACGCAAAGGCTGCGCCGTTAACGATATTATGTATCTGTCGCACACCATCGGCGGTGCGCAATTCTTTGATGAGAAATTGTGGATCAGCTCTAAATACATCTGCGCCACGCGTCATTTTCCGCAATGGGCCGGGTCACTGACGCGCATCATGACAACGCAAAAGGGCAAAGTGACGAAGTGCCTCGTTCTTGACCTCGACAACACCTTGTGGGGCGGCATCATCGGGGATGACGGGTTGGACGGTATTGCGCTAGGCGGCGACGCCTATGGCGAAGCGTACCAGTTATTCCAGCGGTATATCCTCTCCCTCAAAAACCGTGGCTATATTCTTGCCGTGTGCAGCAAAAACAATGAGGACACAGCCCTGAGCGCCTTCAGGCAGCATCCGGAAATGATCATCAAGGAGGAAGACATCGCTGTCTTCGTGGCCAACTGGAATGATAAGGCCAGCAACATTGAGTATATTGCCCGCGTCCTGAATATCGGCTTGGATTCGCTTATTTTTATTGATGACTCGGCCTTCGAACGCAATCAGGTGGCGACGACCTTGCCGCAGGTGCGCGTGCCGGAAATGCCCGAAGACGTGGCCGACTATATCCCGACACTGGAAGCCAGCGGTTATCTGGAAGCGCTGGGTTATTCCAACGAAGACGCCAAGCGTAACCAGCAATATCGCGAAGAGGCCGTACGCACGACCGAACAATTGAAATACAACAACATCGACGATTATCTGAAAGCGCTGGATATGAAGATCGATTGCGGCCCGTTCGCACCCGACCAGCTGCCCCGGGTCGCGCAATTGATCCAGCGCAGCAACCAGTTCAACCTGCGCACCCAACGCGTCACCGAAGCGGAATGCGAACGGATGATGAAGTCCGGCGACCATGTCACGGTGCAGGCGCGTTTGCGCGATAAATTCGGCGATTATGGCCTGATATCGGTTATTTGCGGCGAAGTCGCCGACAACACGCTGAACATCGTCGAATTGGTGATGAGTTGCCGCGTCCTGAAGCGCGGGGTGGAGGATTATCTGATGAGCCATCTTTTTTCCGAATGCGCGCAACGCGGCCTGAAGGGCATTCGCGGCGAGTACATACCCAGCGCGAAAAACGCGATGGTCAAAGATTTTTACAAGCAATTCGGCTTTACGCTTGTTGCCAGTGACGGAGGAAAAGACATCTGGTATCTTGATGCCGCCCAATACACGCCACGGCCAACCTTCATAGAAAAGATTACCGCATGACACAGGATGATATTATCAGCAAACTGACCACCGTTTTTCGTGAAGTCTTTGAAGACCCCGCGTTAAATCTGACCCCTGACATGACGGCCAAGGATGTTACGAAGTGGGATTCCCTGTCGCATGTCGATATGATCGTCAGCGTTGAAGAAACCTTTGGCATTCGCCTGTCGACACGCGAAGTCGCCAACCTGCAAAATGTTGGCGAACTGATCTCGGCCATCGGAGCCAAGGCAAAATAAGCATTTCCGCCCAACCAGCAACACACAATTGACGCCAGATTATACCCCGCCATGTATCTAAGCTTTTATCTGACCTATCTATGGCCCTCGCTGGTGGGGCTGCTTGTTCTGTGGTTCAGCACCCGGGCCAAATGCCATCCGCACATCAAGGCGGTTATTTTCCTGATCGCGCAGATCCTGATCGCGCCACATTACACGGGCGTTCGTCCATCAGCCGAGAATATGGCGTTGATCACGCTGGGCGGTTATATCGTGTTCACAAAAATGGCAGAAGAATACGGTTACCGCTTTGAAAAGCGCGCGGCGGCGCTGTTCCTCGGCCTCTATATGACATATTGGGTAGCCGTTAAATATCTTCTACCCCTTGGCGGCCTTAATTTCCCGGCAGATGTTGTCTATTACGTTATCACGGCAACGCCCAAAATACCCGCGCGTTTTCTGGATATGTGGGGCGCCGTGCGGGATGCCATCTATTACCATGTTGAGCCCGCCAGCATCGCCATGGTCGGCGTCAGCTATATCGGCTTTAAGCTCATACACTTTATTGTCGATTACAAAGCCGGTGATATTAAATCACCCAAAACTCTGGAATTTCTAAACTGGATGTTCTTCTTCCCGTCATTGATTGCAGGACCGATGATCCGCTTTCAGGACTGGATGGAACAACGCGAAAATCCCAAAGTTGATGTAGATGGTATTTTTGATGGTCTACGCCGGCTTATCATCGGTATTTTTATGAAAGTGGTGCTGGCCGACAGCATCCACGGCCTGACAATCGCCAGCATGTCAGCCACCGCCTTGCAGCAAGCGCATGCGTGGCAGATCATCTCTTCCTGCCTGATCTACTACGTCTATCTGTATTGCGATTTTGCGGGATATTCCCATATCGCCATCGGCTTGGCGCGCTTCTGGAACATCCGCCTGCCGGAAAACTTTGACGCCCCCTATCGCGCGCGCAATCTGGCGGAATACTGGAACCGCTGGCATATTACGCTGAGCCTCCTGCTGCGCGACTATCTGTTTTATCCCATCAGCCTGTACCTGAAACGCATTAAGGCCCTGCGCAAATACCCCAACATGACGGCCTTTATCCCACCGATGGCGACATTCCTGTTCTCGGGCATATGGCACGGCGCAGGGCTTAACTTCGTTCTGTGGGGCGCCATGCACGGCGTCGGCATGGCTTCTCTGGCAGTCATGAAACGTTACAATTTCAAGGGGCCGTTTGCCCAATGGTGGCAGACATCGCGCGTGGCCTATGCGTGCAGCGCCAGCATTACCTTCTTTTACGTCAGTATGGCGTTTATCTTCTTCTGCCTGCCTGCGGACAAACTGCTTTGTCTCTGGCAAAATATGACGGGCACCGTTCCGCCGGGCTTCTAGTTACTTCACGCCGCGCGATAGAAGACGCTTTAAGAGCGTCTTGGCCCGCCCGACCAGCGGCAGCTTGCTGAGCAGACGGTTCAACGCCTTCAAGATGAAAATAACGCCCTTAACCGGCGACAAAATGCGCCACAAAATGGCATTTCTGTAAAAACGGTTCTCACATTCCAGATAATGCAACCGCGCCTGCGCGTGGTTGAGCTTTGCCTGAAGAACCTTCGCGTCGCTCAAATCCTGCTTCACCGGTGCCGCAGCGGGGGCCTTTGCCGCACCGCCGGTTTCGTCAACAAACTGACCATCACGCACAGGCGTTACACCGCCGCGCGCTTGTATATTCGCTTGCGTCAGTTCTTCGGCGCGTGCCGCGAACATGTCCGCGCCACTGATGCCATGGTCTTCTTCCCAGACCTTTAGACGGTCGATGATATCATATAGGCCGCGCAGAACGGCCGCCAATTGCGGATAATCCCCCGGCACCTGCACATGGCTGCGTTTCACCCAGAAATCCAGCCGTTCTTTTGCAAAGGCCACCAGATCTTGAGCATGCGGGTCGGCAACATCCGGATGATTGCGATCCTTGCACGAAGTGTAGCGATTGGTCTTTTCTATCCACGTCCCCACACTGGGATGCGACAGATGTTCCATGGCGACACCGGTTTCCGTATCGATCCAGAAAACCTTATCCATATTGGTGCTGAACCCGCCATGGATGACACCCGCAAACGACACCTCACCCTTCCGGAAAAAGCGCGTATGCCGTTCAGGCCAGTAATAGGCATTCGGATCAAATATGCCCGCAATGTAATGCTTTAACGGCAGGCCGTACACATTGGCACGGGGTGCCTTCATTTCTTCCTTGATCCAGGCAACCGCTTCGGGATTCAAAATCTCATCATCATCCAGCATGATAACCCAGTCATGCGTGGCGAATTGTATGGCACGGCTACGCGTGTCATCGGCGGTTGGTGTCCAGGGCACCTGTACCAACCGGTCATACAACCCGGCGGCATTGTCACGCGTGGCATCCGTGGATGATTTGTCGACAAGAATGATTTCGTCACAAAACTGCACCGCCTGCAAAACCGCTGCGATCAGTTTGTCGCGGTTATAGCTGATGACCACCGCCGATATGGGCAGGCAGCCTTCTTTCAAGGGTTGGGTTGCGGCAGATGACATAGGCTCTCCTGGAACGGGGCTCAGTACACTTCGGCTTCGGCCAGAAGTTTGCCGTTGCGATCCTTGTCGGACAGGATCAGGTTATCGATGGACGGCCATTCAATGCCGACCGTGGGGTCGTTCCACAGCAGGGAACGTTCATGCTCGGGGGCGTAGAAGTCTGTGGCCTTGTAGAGGAAATCAACCACGTCCGACAGAACAAGGAACCCGTGCGCGCAGCCCGGCGGAATCCAGAGCTGGCGATGATTGTCTTCGTTCAGTTCAACCCCCACCCATTGCCCAAAGGTTGGTGATGATTTGCGCATGTCGACGCTGACGTCGAACACGGCACCGCGCGTCACACGCACCAGCTTACCCTGTGGTCGGCGGATCTGATAATGCATACCACGCAGCACGCCCTTGACCGAGCGCGAGTGGTTGTCCTGCACGAAATCCTGCATAATGCCGATGTCATCCCGCAAGGTACGTGCGTTATAGCTTTCGAGGAAAAAACCGCGCGGGTCACTAAAGACCTTCGGCTCCAGAATATAGACATCGGCAATCTTGGTTTTAATCACATTCATGATGTGGCCCTTAATCCTGTTTCATAATTGGTCGCCACCCATTGGCGATAGGCGCCGCTGGTGACGTTTTCCACCCATGGCTGATGCGCCAGATACCACGCCACCGTTTTGCGAATGCCGGTTGCGAATGTTTCCGCCGGTTTCCACCCCAGTTCGCGTTCGATCTTATCCGCATTGATAGCATAGCGGCGGTCATGCCCCGGACGGTCTTTGACGAAGTTGATTTGTTCGCGGTAGCTACGGCCATCAGCGCGCGGCGAAAGCGTATCCAGAATATCGCAGACCGTATGTACGACATCGATATTCTTCATTTCGTTGTGGCCGCCGACATTATAGGTCTCACCCAGCCTGCCCGCCTGCAACACGCGGCTTATCGCCGTACAATGGTCCCCCACATACAACCAGTCGCGGACATTCTGCCCGTCACCATAAACCGGCAACGGCAGCCCCTTCAACGCGTTGTGGATCATCAGCGGGATCAGCTTCTCAGGAAACTGATAAGGCCCATAGTTGTTTGAACAGTTCGTCGTCAGAACAGGCAGCCCATAGGTGTGATGATAAGCACGGACCAGATGGTCGGATGCCGCCTTTGACGCGGAATAGGGACTGTTGGGTTGATAGGGCGTTGTTTCCGTAAAGGCCGGGTCAGTCGGTGACAGGGAACCGTAAACCTCATCCGTTGAGACATGCAGAAAACGGAAGGCGTCACGGCCCGCCGCATCCTGTTTTTCATAATAGCTGCGTGCAGCTTCCAGCAGATGCTGCGTACCGACAACATTGGTCTGCACAAAATCATCCGGCGCGTGAATGGAGCGGTCAACATGCGACTCTGCGGCAAAGTTGATAAGCGCAGTCGGCTGATAAGCTGCCAGCAATTCACTCACCAAAGCGCGGTCGCCGATATCTCCTTGCACAAACACATGGCGCGGGTCATTGTCCAGCGACATCAGGTTCACCCTGTTTCCGGCATAGGTCAGCTTATCAAGACTGATGACGGGCACGTCATTTTGCCGCAGCCAGTCGAGCACGAAATTGGCGCCAATGAACCCGGCGCTGCCTGTGACCAGGAGGGGGGGCGGCAATGAAGGCGGGAAGGAAGGCAAGGGCATAAAATACAGTCTGTCAGATGGTTTTTCCGATAGCCGGGAGGATAAAGACTATCGGCAGGCGCAGCAAGGGGTATGCGGCGTCTGCATCCCCTTTTAACAGGCGCTTTTTATGGCTTTAGACCGCGTCATCCATGGAAAAAGCTTCTTCCCATGTGCCACGGGTCGCAGCGCGGCTGTATTCGGTCGCGCGCGCTTCAAAGAAGTTGGCGTGTTCAACCCCGTTCAGCATTTCATCCATCCAGGGCAGCGGGTTTTTGGCAACCTTGTAAATCGGCTGCAGCCCCAACTGCGTCAGGCGACGGTCGGCGATATAGCGGATATACGCCTTCACATCATCCGCCGACAGGCCTTCCACACCACCGAGTTCGAAGGCAAGGTCGATAAATGCGTCTTCGTGGTCCACGATAGTATCGCAGGCCAGATACAGTTCACGCTGGAACGCTTCGGTCCAGATGAACTTGTTTTCTTCGACAAAGGTGCGGAACAGGCGAATGATGGAATGCGTGTGCAGCGTTTCATCGCGCACCGACCATGTCACGATCTGCCCCATGCCCTTCATCTTGTTAAAACGCGGGAAGTTCATCAGCATGGCAAATGAAGCGAAAAGCTGCAGCCCTTCGGTAAACCCGCCAAAGACGGCCAGCGTACGCGCGATTTCAATCGGGCTATCGCAATTAAAGGCCTGCATGTAATCGTACTTATCCTTCATTTCCTTGTAACGCAGGAAGGCCGAGTATTCGATTTCCGGCATGCCGATCGTATCCAGCAAATGCGAATAAGCGGCAACATGGATGGTTTCCATGTTCGAAAAAGCCGCCAGCATCATCTGGATTTCGGTCGGTTGGAATACGCGTGCGTATTTCTTCATGTAGCAGTTGTTGACCTCGACATCCGCCTGCGTGAAGAAGCGGAAAATTTGCGTCAGCAGATTGCGTTCGGCCGCCGTCAGTTTCTGGCGCCAGTCGCGCACATCGTCCGCCATCGGCACTTCCTCCGGCAGCCAATGCACCTGTTGCTGTTTCTGCCAGGCTTCATAAGCCCACGGGTAGCGGAAGGGCTTATAAACGGGGTTCGGCGTTAACAATCCTGACATGACATCCTCTCAAAAGATCGTGGCAATTTACATTCAATTACTGTGGTCAACAACGATTCTATGCGGCCTGCTCTGCGACTTGCATTTGTGCTTTTTGCTTCCTTAAAAGAAAGGCATAGACAGTACAGTCGTAGATTGAGTTCACCAGAAAGCCCAGCGATTTCCATACACTTAGCAATACCATGGCGACAGGGCTTCTTTCTGTCGGCATCATAGTCTTCAATACATCTTTCATGGCCTGCGGGTCAGGGTGCGCCATCACCGCCTTTATCACGGGCAGTACAAACCACCCAAACACCGCAATCATGGGGATGCAGAGGATAAAATTTAAACAGAACGCTCCCCAAAAGATCTTACCCCAATCATCCTGGGCTAATTCCCGGCTGGTTTTTAATGGTTGTGGCCGCCTCAGGATGGCCATAGGCGACACTGCTTTATAACGTGCATCTGCCCGCATCGAGAAAAATATGCCGATAAAAGGAATAAGGAACCAAAGCATGATAACCAGATCGCATGCCATTATTTTGCGAAACCAGTACCACCAATTGCCTAGACTGTATGTCGGAGGATTTTTCTTAACCGCCGTTCGAAGGTAGGCAACTGTCAGAAAATACGAGGGCAAAGAGATCGTCACAAAATTAATCACAAGCATAACAAGCATGCCCGGAAATCTTGCAATGGCTGCAGTCGGCGGCTGATCAGGCATTGCACCGGGCGTTACCCAGGCGGTGATCAAATCATCAATTAAAACGGCAATTGTCACGAGTGCAAAAGCAGTAGCAATAGTTACGAATGATCCCCTTATTGCCTGTATCGTGCGTTTCAGAAGAGCAGGTTTTTCCTGATGACCCACAGCATTCTCTCCTGAACAGTATAAAAATTTTATCCGAAATTAGATCAAGCCGTGCGTTTCTTGCTGTCGCCCTGCGTGCGCAGACGTTCCAGCAATTCGGCGCTCCATGAACGTTCAAGGACAACGGCTTTCTGTTTTTGCAAGGGATGCGTTACCGAAACCTCGCCACCTTCGCCATAATGCGCGCGAAAATGGCGCAGAGCTTCCAGATCACGGCGAAAATCGGTGGGGACATCTTCGTTGTCGGCAAGGTCGCTCAGCACATCATCGAGTTCGCGCACATTGCCGAGCAAAATGGCGTCTTCGATTTTTTGCACGAGCTCCGGCGACAAACCGAAGGACGGTGATTTTTTAAAAAAACCAAGCGCCATATTCCCCTCCCCCTTTGGCCGTTATTGGCAGGCCAGGCATTCTTCGTATTTGTTTTCCTCGGCCGGCGGGTCGTTCAGGACACGATCCTGCACGGGCGTTTCCGCTTGCGGCGCGTTCTTGTGCGCGGCATGTGCGGACTCGGCACGCTGGACCGACTTGGAACGACAGTAATACAGGCTCTTCACACCTTTCTTCCAGGCGGTAAAGTGGATCATGTGCAGATCACGCTTGTGCACATCCGCCGGCAGGAAGACGTTCAGGCTCTGCGCCTGACAGATATAGGGCGTGCGGTCGGCGGCCAGTTCGATCAGCCAACGTTGGTCGAGTTCGAACGCCGTCTTGAAGACAAGCCTTTCATGGTCGCTCAGGAAGTCCAGATGCTGCACCGAACCTTCGCGGGTCGTGATGCTGCTCCAGGTATCGTCGTCGTTGCGGTTGTACTTTTCCAGCACCTGCGCCAGATACTTGTTGCGTACGGCAAAGCTGCCCGACAAGGTCTTGTGCAGATAACTGTTCGCGGCCATGGGTTCGATCCCGGGGCTGGCGCCACCGCAGATGATCGAGATGGACGCCGTCGGCGCGATTGCGATCTTGTTCGAGAAGCGCTCCATAATGCCGTAATCGGCGGCATCCGGACAGGCACCGCGTTCATGCGCCAGCTTGACCGAGGCTTCGTCAGCCTGCGCCTTGACATGGCGGAACATACGCTTGTTCCAAACCTTGGCCATCACGCTTTCGATCGGCACATTCTGGCTTTGGAAGAAGGAGTGCATGCCCATGACGCCAAGGCCGACCGAGCGTTCACGCGCGGCCGAATATTTGGCGCGTGACATGCTGTCGGGTGCGCGCTTGATGAAATCTTCCAGAACGTTGTCAAGGAAGCGCAGGCAATCCTCGATAAAGGTCGGATGGTTTTCCCATTCCAGATATTTTTCGAGGTTAAGCGACGAGAGGCAGCAAACAGCCGTGCGGGTCTGCCCGTCTTTATCCTGACCGGTCGGCAGCGTGATTTCACTGCAGAGGTTCGACATCTTGACTTGCAGGCCTGCCATTTTGTGATGCTGCGGAATGGAGCGGTTCACATTGTCGATGAACAGCAGATACGGCTCGCCGGTTTCGACGCGGGCCGTCAGGATGCGGATCCACAAAGCGCGCGCGCTGATGCGGTTGATGACGGCATTGTCCTTCGGGCTCAGCAACGCCCATTCTTCATCATGCTCCACCGCGCGCATGAACGCGTCCGGAATAACGATGCCATGGTGCAGGTTCAACGCCTTGCGGTTGGCATCACCGCCGGTCGGGCGACGCATTTCAACGAATTCTTCGATTTCGGGATGGTTGACCGGCAGATAGCAGGCCGCCGAACCGCGGCGCAGGCTGCCCTGACTGATGGCGAGCGTCAGGCTGTCCTGCACGCGAATGAAGGGAACAATACCCGACGTCTTGCCGTTGCGGCCAACCGGCTCGCCGATCGAGCGCAGATTGCCCCAATAGGAGCCAATGCCGCCGCCCAGGGCCGCCAACCACACATTTTCATTCCACAGATTGACAATGCCTTCGAGGCTGTCTGAGCATTCGTTCAGGAAGCACGAGATCGGCAGGCCGCGATTGGCGCCGCCATTGCTAAGCACAGGAGTCGCCGGCATGAACCACAGCTTGCTGACATAATCATAGAGGCGTTGAGCATGATCAGAATCGTCGGCATAAGTCATGGCGACGCGGGCAAACATATCCTGCGGACCTTCACCCGGGAGCAGATAGCGATCTTTTAGCGTTTCGATACCGAAACGGGTAAGCTCGGAATCGCGACTGCGATCCACAACAACATGCGTACCCCGCTCTACCTGCATCATATCAAACATGCGCGTTCCCCTGGCATTCTCCCTCGTTTCAGACCTATTGCTTCATGCAATACATCAAGAAACAAGCGTATTGTACTGTAAATCTTAGACTGGTTCCACTACATATAGCTGCGTAGAACACCAATCATACCATATCTCGTGTGACTGTCACCATGTAACCACAGTTTGACAACAGCCCGAAATGAGCCTGATTAACCTTGGCTTGGCCTTGAAAAACAAAGACTTTTATCACCCCTATTATGCGCAATTTTATTGCTATTTTATTTCCGCGTTCGGAATGATGGCAAAATTGCAGCACACACCCCAGGACATACATCAAACCAGATTCGAGCCCACCCCAAAATCTGGTAAAATTTTTGGCAAGAAAACCTCCAAATGAGCTCAAATAATTACTTTTCATACGAATAGTGATTGTTTTAATTGACCGCCACATATATTAATGCGACATTCAGCCTGTGGGTAACCGAACAGATTCTCCCACACATTGCGTGATAAAAAAGCCATTAAGCCATATGTAAAGGTATCAAGACATTAAGACATCACAGTGCACCCCCAAGAAGGAGCCCCCGATGACAGCAGACCTGCTTGCCGAAACACTGAAGAAACCAAATTGTCGTGACTATATCGCCGGTGAAAGCCTTCCCTTCGAAGATGGCCAGCAAAGCCAAATCAGCGAAGTACTCCGTGAAATTTTTGCAGACATTCTGAGCCATATCGACTGAAGGTGACTGAGCTAGGCAGCCCCATTGTATAGAGTGGGCTGCCGAAGCGTAGCGCTATATGTCTGCGCGGTTTCCTGATCCCCTGCTTTTCTTATCGACACGAACCAGTTTGTCAGGTCTTCTCAGTCTCTTCCTGTGACTATGGTTCAATGATTCGCACATGATCCGCTCTGCTCTTTCCACCGGTACGCGCTGGTTGCGCGATACCGCCGCCCTTACTGGCCAAACATTATCCCGCATCTTCACGCCGCCCTTTGACGGCCTCGGCCTGTTTTGCGTTCTGTTTTTGCTGTGGGCGTATCTGGTCGCACCGCAAAGCTTTATTCTGCGCGGGGAATTTATCGACCCCGATGACTATATGTATCTGGATCAAATGCTGGACCTGCTGAAGGGCCAAAGCTGGTTTGACAATGTCCAGCATCGGCTCGACCCACCGAACGGCGTGATGATTCACTTCTCACACGTCACGATGATCCCGATGATGCTCATCACGATGTTTTTTCATCTGCTGGGCTTTGGTTATCGCGGTGCCGCAACCTTGATGGCGATTATCTATCCCAGTTTTTTGTTCGGCGGCCTGCTGGCGGCGCTGCGCTGGATGGCGTCACGCTACATCCCCAAAGATTGGGCGGGGGCATCCGCCTATATCGCGCTGTCGGCAACAACGCTCATTTTCGCCTTGCAGCCGGGGCATATTCACCATCACGGCACCATCGTTGTTATCGTCGCCTGGGCGCTTGCTTGTGCCTTACGCCTTTTCGACGAGCCTGAACGGAAGCTATGGCCGTTACTGGTGGGGGGCCTGCTGGCCCTCGGCATGACCGTCGCCCTTGAAGTATTGCCATGGATCTTATTAATCAGCGCCTGGATCGGCCTCTGGGCCACAACCAAAGGCGGCGTAGCAACCCGCGCGGGGCTTCTGTATTCCCTGACCCTGTTCCTGGGCAGTGTCGCAGGTTTGCTGGCGAACCGTGGGCCGGAGCATCTGTTTACCATTGATCTGCTGATGTACTCGGTCGTCTATGTCATTTTGACAGGCGGCATCGCCATCACCTTTTGCGGGGTACACTTGTTCAGCAATGCCAAAGCCCCGTGGCGTTGGATCGCGGGCGGCTTGTTCGCAGGCACAACGGGCGCCCTGTTTTTGCACCAGTTTCCGGACCTGATCGCCGGGCCCTATGGCGGCGTGTCGCCGGAAGTGCGCGCCATCATCCTTGATAACGTCATCGAAGCGCAACCGATGAAAAGTGACGGCACCAACTGGCTGGAAGTCAGCTTTTTTGTCCTGAATGCCATGATCGCGCTTGTTGTATCGGCCTTTCTGCTGGTTAAGAGCGACAAGAAAGATCGCTGGGGTCTTGGCCTGCATTTTGTGATGCAGGGGGCCGTTCTGGCGCTCTGCCTGTTCTATCAACGCCGCTTTGCAGGCATGTGCGGCATGCTGGCCGTCGTGCCGTTAACCATCGCCCTGTACCGAGGCTGGCAATGGGTCGGACGGAACGTGAAAGGACGTAAACGCTTTTGGGCTGAGCTCGGCCTCATCCTTGGCGTCGGCATCGGCACGACTGTCCTGTTCCCGGCCTTGATGGATGGCCGAACCTTCAACAAAGGTGTCCTTCTGTTCCCGTTCAGCTATAGCCCGGAAACGGATCGCTGCCAGATGTACAATCTGGAAAAAGCCCTGAACGACCCCGAAATATTGGGCGACAAGCCTCATACGATTATCAGCGCCCTCAGCCTTGGCTCAGAGCTGCTGTTCCGCAGCAACAGCACGGTCCTGTCAGCCCCCTATCACATGAATGTGCAAGGTAATGTCGATGCCACGCGGTTTTTTACAACCCCGTTCCCGAGCGAGGCCGAGCAGATTGTCCGCCGCCGCCATGTCGATCTGATTATCGAATGCCGCTATATTCCGACCTTCTACCTGCGCACGCCGGGTCAAAAAGATACACCGGGCGCAGGTGGTTTCGTTGTTATGCGGGACTTCGCGCCCCACATGGCACAGCGTTTAATTGAAGGTCGTGTGCCAAACTGGCTGCGCCGTGTACCCATCGAGAATTTAGATAATTATGTGGTCTATACGGTCGTGCCCGAGGCTGACACCAAGCAATGATCTTGCGTGCGCGCGACGTGATGAACGTCACGTGCCGCCGGATTGTGTCACACGCCACACAGGCCGTGCCAAAAAAATGCGCCGCTCTGCATTTTTTTGTTGAACCCTGAAAAAAAAGTTTTAAAAGCAGACTCACGAAGCGCACGTACCACTGGCCCAAGGACGCGGAGGAATACCACCTTTTACGTTCCCCACTGGTTTATGTAACGACGCTTTGCCGCCTGGCAGGTCCAAGGACTGGTCAGGAGAAGTGGTATGCAGCAAAGAGCGATTCTGCTGCGTCTTAGGCCGGAAGCCCTGCGGGGGCATGGCCTA
>JAFALY010000015.1 GCA_019233975.1 Alphaproteobacteria bacterium
GGCATGCATGCCGAAAAGCGGGCGGAAAACGACCTGGAGATCAACGTCAAGGCCGAACAGGAGATTGGGGTTATTCTACAGCATCTGGAATACCAGAATACGCTTCTGCTGGCCCTTATGAAAAAGCTCGGCATGGAAGTCGAAGAAGTCTTGGCAAAGCACAAATAACCCGGATAATTGGCGTGGGATCTTAAACTTATAGCAATCAAATTTGCCGATAATATCAGCACCTTGGGACAAGGGATCTGCCTAATGCGTTTCAATAAAAGAATGTTATTCAGCCGATGTTCGGTTGTTTGCCTTTCCCTGGCAACAGGCAGCCCTGCGTTTCTTATCAGCAACGCCGTGGCAGACAATTGCGCCACTATCTTGGTCAATGATGTCTGCCTGAATACCAGTAGCGATATAAAACCAGCAACAATACCCAACACCGTTAAGGTTGCTACGTCCGGCCCCGATGAAGGCCTTACACACGATGCCAACACACCCGGCAAAGATTTCAACCAGTGCGCCATAACCGCATCAAACACGAGCGCGCCATGCTTCGGCAACAACGTTGATTTAACAGGGGTCCATACGGCGGGCAGTAGCGACGGCATGTTCGACCTGGCACGCATCGATCCGGGCGTTATGTCCGATCACGCTATCGACCTGTATGGCATTTGCCGTTATGTCGATAAAAGCAACACTCACAACACCAACAGCATCGTTATTCCATTCAAAGATTACAACGGCTGGAACAGCTTTACGCATATCGCTCCACAAAATGATAAAGACCTGCACATGGATATGTGCATTCGTGGCGGCAAAGTCACAACACTGCCTGCAGTTTTTGCAGGCGACCCGCGTAATATGCTGTGCAATAATGCAATCTTGAATTCGGCAACTTTGCCGACTGCCCCCTATAGGCGCTATGCGGCAAACAGTACATGGATTTCCACACCAACCGTCAGCTATAGTTGCAGATCGGCCGATGGCACCCCGTTTACGGAAACAGTTATAGGTACTTACAGCGGCGGCATGGCGTCAGACCCCGCCTCATCGACACTACCTGCATCGGCCAATCAACCGACAACATGGACTTTGTCTGGCATTACAACCAGCTTTCCGGGTCAGTGCGGTGGCGCCGCGGGCGTATCTGTCCGGGCGGCACCAACAACAGGCCTATGCCATGTCGGTGTGCCTTCGTCTGTTTCCGCAGCCAACAATCTGTTCACATGGACATGTTCAGGCGGCAGCGATGGCACCAATACGACATCCTGTTCCGCCCCGGTCATTATCGATGCCGCATGCGGCATATCGAACACTGGCGACTTCTTGACCGCGCCAACCGGTAATTTGTGTTCTGACGGCTCATTGCCCGCAGTAACGGGGACCGGCCCTTGGTTCTGGACATGTTTGGGCACAAACGGCGGCAACAATGCCTCGTGTACAGCGAACAAGACGGTTAATGGCGCATGCGGCGCGGCTAATGGGGTGGCGGTATCTTCGGCACCCGCCAATAATCTGTGCAGCGTCGGCACGCCATCGGGCATTAGCGGTTCAGGCCCATGGACATGGTCCTGCGCCGGGCAGTACGGTGGCCCGACAGCTTTTTGCAACGCGCCAGTCGCCGTTATCAATGGCACATGTGGCTCGTCGAACGGTGGTACTTTTGCCAACGCGCCAAGCACCAATCTTTGCAACAGCGGTACCGCAACGAACCTGAGCGGTTCCGGTCCATGGACATGGTCCTGCGCGGGCAGCAATAACGGCGGCACCGCGTCGTGCGCAGCCAATCTTGCCATCAACATCAGCGTTACACGCGGCCAACTGCATTGGGACAACAACTGGACGGGCAACAATTTCTGGTGCGACCCGGGCTATAAATTAGTCAGCATGCACTTTAATGAAAACGACACCAACAATGCAAACTGGTACGAATGCCAGGGGCAAGTGCCGGCATCCGTCGTTCAATCCGGCAATGTTCCGGTTGTGGGCATTTTGCATTGGGATAATAATTGGACGGGCGACAACTTCTGGTGCGACGCCGGTTATCATCTCGTTTCCTTCCATTATGACTGCGGATGTACAAATAACGCCGATTGGTATGAGTGTCAGGGCACGGTCAGCCCCAACAATTACGTGCCTTTGACGGGTGAAACGCATTGGGATGGGAACTGGACGGGCAACAATTTCTGGTGTGACGCACCCTTTACCGCCGCCAGCCTGCATTATGATTGTCATTGCACCAATAATGCAGATTGGTATTCCTGCCAGGTTATGCCGACCGCCGGTGTTTGCGGCAGTTCAAACGGCGTCTATTCCGCTGGCGCGCCAACAAGCGGCTTGTGTTCAACGGGTGCTGCTTCAGCCGTGAGCGGGAGCAATCCGCCTTACACATGGACTTGTGCCGGCACTTATGGCGGCGCCACGACCAGTTGCGCAACAAACGCCTGCCCGGATGGTTATGTCTTGAGCAACGGAAGTTGCGTCCAGCAGGTTTGTGGCACTTATTCATATACGCTAACCTGCCTCGGTGGTTCCAGTAATTGGCAGGATTGCGACTATGACAATTGCGGTAACTTGATGGACTGCTACTCTGACCCCGGTTGCTCGTAACCGTGCAGGCTACAAGACAGCCACCGCACGGCGCCATACTGACCGGCCTGAAAGCGCTTTCGCCCTATTGGACTTTGAATGGCGGCGGCGCGGCGGCTTATCACTTTTGTCACCGCGTACCTGATGACCTGGATTTTTTCCTGAATACAGACGGCTGGCGCGAGGACGCCCGTCATGAAACGCCGGATGTCATTTTCAATCACTTCAGACAAATACCGCCCGACCTACAGAAAAAAATTCGCGATGCATTTTTACAGCAGGAAACGGGTACTTATAAAATCAACTTTGAACGCATTAAACTGTCTTTCATCTTCACCCCCAAGACAACGGGGTGCAATGAACGCATTGGCATGAACAACCATTTACCGGTCGCCAGCGTGAGGGACGTCATCGGACTCAAGGTATTTGCCGTCAATGCACGCACGCAATTATCGGATTATCTGGATATCGCCACCGCCATTGACCACGGCATAAATGCGGCGCAATTGGCCGATGCCGCAAAAGCCATAGCCCCCTTCTGCCCCAGCGAGTCCATTCATCTGCAGCAAAGTTTTGCGTGCTTATTGACCCCGCCGGATGTTATTTTAACGCAGCTGAGCGAACGCCATGTCGGCCTGTTGCACCAGGCGGCACGCGCCTATTTCGAAGGAACCAAGGCACGTTGACCTCGCCGGACATAGGCGGGCCATGCCAGCCGTTTCATAACACTGTCATAGGCGCGCGTCAGACGTCGCCCGACAACCCACGGCAAAGCATTGGCATCGGGGTACCGCGGACGGTCTTGCGGCCTGTCCTGCCCGCGCGTTTCATCGACGAATGACTTTCCTTCATCGTCATGTTCCACAATCGGTTTTTCAAGTCCGTAAAGCTCCAGACCATTTGCCCAATAGCGATGCATGGCTTTATCAATCGCGTGGTCGAATTGGCGCGCACTGGCCAAAAACCGTTCGGCCCCTTGCCGCGTCACAACATAACCAATAGCCCCCATATGCGTGTAGCCAACGCGCCCGACGGCATAGCCGGGCAACAACGGGTGGCAGGCAACAAAAATTTCTGTCTTCTTGAACTTACGATGCAGGTCGATAACATCAAAATGTGCGGGGTCAATCTGCTGTTCAACCGCGGTCAGCACACGGCCATAATCGACGGCCAGCACGGCATCATCCTCGACAATCGCCACCATGGGCAACCCCAGTTCAACGACGCGCATCATCGCGTGGCGATGGCTTTGCCAACACCCGACTTCGTTATCCGTCAACGGATAGGGTGTAATGCATTTGCGCCCGGCATGGTTGACCATCGCGCGGTCATCCGCCGTCAAGGCGCGTCCATCTGTCGCCAGCAGGAATTCAGCATCCAGCCCCTGAGCGGCAATCTGTTTTTCCATCCGCGCACGACGTTCTGTCGCGCGGGCCAGATTGATGACAATGGTTTTCATGGGCCTATATTAATGTGCCAAAGCAAAACGGCCAAGATGGTCCGCATAAACAGCGCCCTGGCGTATGGTTGCGATCGGTAATTCTTCCCGGTCGCGCATGTGGTGAATAACGTCGGCTTCGCAGGTTATTTGCACCTGTCCAAGTGCCGTGATGGCAAGGCTGGCGACCTTTGTTTCCAAAGCTTCGTTACGCAGCCACTCGTTGAAGGATTCCACAAACTCAGCAGCTTGCTGGCGACGGATTTCCGTTTCACGGGCGCGCGTCATCGGCTCAGTAACCACTGCATTTTCTTTAGGCTCTAACTCAATAAAGTAACGATGAGTCTCGCGATTCATAGGTAACCCCAAGTAAAAAGCGCCGTACTGCATGACAGAACCACTTTAGGAATTCAACTTTTAAAATTGCTTAATGGATAAATTATGGCGTTACACTTATGAATCACTGTGGCATAAAAACCATATAATGAATAAGGCCCTTTCATCATTTGATCCGGATCAAGAACGACTTGTGTCGAAACCAAGGCACAGTCGCAAGGGGCACAGGCGTCCGGCACCTTTGACCGAAGAAAAACTGAAGCAGGCGGCACTGGATTATCTGGCGCGTTATGCCGCGTCCGAGTCCACGCTGCGCAAGACATTGGAACGGCGCATTCTACGGCAATCCATGTTGGATAAAGATTTTGCTGCCAATACCACCCTGCAACAGCAATTGCGTCAGGTGATCGACAGCGTGATCACCGCCCATAAACGTGCGGGCAATTTAAATGATGCCGCTTTTGCCGAAACAAAGATCGCCGGTATGCGGCGCAGCGGCACATCCAAACGACGCATCGAGCAAAAGCTGGCACATAAAGGCGTGGCCAAGCAGACGGTTGCAAAAGCTTTGCAGGGTTTTGACAGTGACCAGATGGGTGATACGGGCGACGCCGAATTACAGGCCGCCCGAACTTTTGCGCGCAAAAAACGTCTGGGATCCTTCCGAACGCAGACGCAAAATGATGAAGGCGATAAGGAAGAACGCCGCCAGCGCGAAGCCAAGGATATTGCCGCACTTGCACGTGCCGGGTTCAGTTACGACACAGCAAAACGCGCGCTCGGCACATCATCGGATTTTGAGGATTAAGAGGCGTTAGCGTCGAGGGCCACTGCGGCCACCGCCACCACGACTACCGCCACCAGACCAACCGCGACCACCACCCCCTTGGCTGCCACTCGGACCACTGCCGCCACCAGATGACCCGCCGTAATTTTTACGCCAGTACTGGTCGTGAGCGGCAAATTGCGGAACTATCTCGTCCCGCGTCTCTTGATCAGGCATATAGCGACTATGGCTATCGCGACCATGGTGATCTACCGCACTGTAGGAAGAGCCCAGATCACCGCCACGACCACCCCCTTCATCATCACATGGCCCTTGAGGCAACCACCCACGCGGCGGCCATCTGCGATAACCATTGCCATGGCAACCATATACGCCTTGCTGACGGATGCCAGAACCACCGGAAGGTGGCCCCACATAATCAGTGGGGGAAGTTGCAGCAGCAGCCGACGGAGGTACTGCCGCACCGGACTGGTCCGCCGGGGGCGCGGCTGCTTGAGTTGTCGGCGCATCAGGCGCAGGTGCCGCGGCGACAGGCACTGCAGGCGCAGCAGCAGCCTCTGGCGCGGGTGCCGGTTTCGGTTGATAATCCGACCCTGTTGAAACGGTCACATTGCGGTTTGCCGCTTCTTCAACGCTGTCGCCGGTTGGCTTTTCCAGATCTTGCTTACCGGCGCTCGTCACTTCGATCTGGTCAGCCGTAAAGCCTTTTGTCAGCAAGTACTGGCGCACACCTTCGGCACGGGCATAACCCAGGTCAGTATTGTGATCCTTGCTACCTGTCGTGCTGGTGCGGCCATTCAGGCGAACCTTGTGCCCGCCCTTGACGATATCCTGCATGGCACCCAGTTGTGCGTCGATCTGTTTTTGTTGGTCTGCCGATAGCCCAAACCCATCGACATCGTACCCTGTCGTCAGGTCCTTCTCACCCTGATGAAGCGTGTCTTTCTGGGCCTGCGTCATACTGTCATAATCGACACAGGCGGCCTGTGGCGGCTGATGCGCGTCAATCGCAACCATGTGGGCCCCGGCATGACCAACATGTTCAACGGGTTTACGCAAAACGGTCATATCCGGCTTGGATGTATCCTGTTGTGGCGCGTCCTGTGCGGGGGCAGCCTGCGATGATGGTTTGTGGCGAATTTCGTCTTGTGCACCCTGCACGGCCTTGACCAGTTTACCGCTGGGGTCGGCCGCATCCATTTTCTGCACAGGCGATAACTTTACATCCGCCGGCAAATGCTTGGCGGCACGGTCATTGAATTTGACAATCGAATCCTTCAAGGCCGGGTCGGACAGATGCGCAGTCAATACGGCGCGCGTCTGGTCAGACACGGCCGCGCCACCCAAAAAGTTGGTGATGAATAACGCGATATAATCATCTGGTTTCTGGTCTGCCATAACTTCTGTCCTTAATTCCAATTAATCTGTACCTGACTGGCCCGCTTCGCCGGTGGCGGTGGCGTTACCGCTGCTGGCGGTGCCACCCTTTTTTCCTGCGGCGCAGGAACACCCGCTGCCGTTGCAGCACCCAATTGCTGACGCGGCGGGCG
>JAFALY010000007.1 GCA_019233975.1 Alphaproteobacteria bacterium
TGGCCGCCTAATCTTTACAGGAAACTGTAAGGATCAACGTCTACAATCAACCGAAGCGAGCGTGGCACGCGCACGGCGTTGACCCATGCGCGCAGGTAAGCGTGCAGCGCGCTGCCCCGCGGAGACTGTATCAACAAACGGTGCCTGTATTTGCCGCGCAGCATAGCAAAGGGCGCAGGTGCCGGGCCCAGTAATTTGATATCCGCCATTTGAGGTGCTACGCGCGCCATCTGTTCCGCGAAAGCGATGACCTGCCGCGCATCGGTTCCCGATACCGTCAAACTGGCCAAGCGCCAGATGGGCGGCAGGTGGTAGGCTTCGCGTTCCGCCAGCTCGGCCGCCATGAAACCATCGCGGTCGTTTTTCAAAAGCGCCTGCATAACCGGGTGTTCAGGCGCCGTGGTTTGCAGCAGAACGCGCCCTGCCGTATCACCACGGCCGCTGCGCCCCGCCATTTGTTGCAGAAGTTGAAAGGTGCGCTCCGCCGCGCGCGGGTCACCACCCGCCAGCCCTAAATCACCATCCACCACGCCGACAAGCGTCAGACGTGGAAAATGATATCCCTTGGCCATAATCTGCGTGCCGATCAGCACATCAAGTTCACGATTATGCATCTGATTAACCATCGCCTGCGCCGCTTCGGCGCCGTCCAGCGTATCGCTGGCCATGATCGCAATGCGCGCATCAGGAAAACGCGCGCGCGCTTCCTCTGCCACACGTTCAACCCCCGGTCCGCAAGCCGCAAATTTATCTGCGGCACCACAGGCAGGGCATGTTTCCGGCTTAGGGGCGGCAATGCCGCAATGATGACAATGCAACCGTCCGGTTTTTTTGTGTTCGATAAGCCAACTGGTGCAGTGCGGGCATTGCATACGATGACCACAGGCACGGCACAGTGTTAGCGGCGCATAGCCGCGCCGGTTTAAGAACAGCATGGCCTGTTGTCCAGCGGCCAGCGTTTCCTTCAGCGCGACACCTAGCGGCGGACTGATAAACTCCGTCGCGCGCAGTTTCTGTTTTCGCAAATCAACCAGTTCGATCTTGGGCATTACCGCTGCGCCAAAACGTTGCGGCAGGCGCACGCTTTCATACTTGCCCTGACGCACGTTAAAGAGGGTTTCAAGCGATGGCGTAGCGCTGGACAACACGACGGGGAAACCGCCGATGTGACCACGTACAACCGCCATGTCGCGGCCATGATAGATGACGCCCTCTTCCTGTTTATACGCGGCTTCGTGTTCTTCATCGACAATGATGAGGCCCAGTTTTGCGTAAGGCAAAAACAAAGCCGAACGTGCGCCGACGACAAACAACGCCTTGCCCTGCGCGATGGCATGCCAGTTCAGGCGACGTTGTTTTTCGGTAAGGTCGGAATGCCAGACAACCGGCCTTTCGCCAAAGCGCGCGGTCAGCCTGTCCAGCAGCGCCGCCGTCATGGCAATTTCTGGTAATAGCAGCAACGCCTGTTTTCCCTGCCGCAGACAGGCGGCGATCGCTTCGCAAAACACTTCGGTCTTGCCTGACCCTGTTACGCCATCCAGCAAAGTCACATGCGCGCCACCTTCCCCCACTTTGGCAGTCAGGCTGTCCGCCGCGCGACGCTGGTCATCTGTCAATTGCGGCAAATGATGATCGGGGTTAAAGGCGTAGTCGGGCACGATGTCTTTCTTTTTCGGCTGCATGCGTTCCATACTGCCGAACATCATTTTCATGACCGCGCCACGCGGCGACAGCGTGTAATCCGCGACCCAATCCACAAAACGCCGAACATCATCCGGCACGAACGGAAAGGTGGTCGCGCCCAGAACGGGCCTCAACTTGTCTTGCGGCACATCGCCCGCCCCGGCGCCCCATACAACACCCATCAGGGTGCGCGCGCCAAAAGGCACCTGTACCACCGACCCTGCGGGCAACGGGTCACCCGCCAAAGGCAGATAATCATAGGCGTCCGAAAGCGGCAAAGGCACGACAACGCGCCATGTCGGCGTTTTTTCGGCAGGGGTGGCGGCGGATGAAGACATGCGCTATATAAAGCACAGAATTTGCTTCTCGGCCAAGGCTCGTCACGGGTGGCTGCAACACCAAAAGGAACATACTATGAAATTCTTTGTCGATACTGCCGATGTGAAAGAGATCAAGGACCTGGCCGCAACGGGCCTGCTGGACGGCGTGACGACAAACCCGTCGCTGGTCGCCAAGTCGGGTCACAGCAATTTTTTGGACTTGATCCGCGAAATTTGTGCGATTGTTGACGGCCCCGTCAGCGCCGAAGTCGCCGCGACCGATTACGAGCCGATGCGCGAGGAAGCCCTGTACCTCGTCAAGAATCTGCCCCGCAATGTGGCAATCAAGGTACCTTTGACCCCCGCCGGTCTGAAAGTCTGTAAGGAATTGTCTGAAAAAGGCACCATGGTCAATGTGACCCTCTGCTTCTCGCCCGCGCAGGCCATTCTGGCCGCCAAGGCCGGCGCCACGTTCGTGTCACCCTTCGTTGGCCGCCTGGATGACATCGGCGAAAACGGCATGCAGCTGATCGCCGACATTTGCGAAATTTACATGGCCTATCCGAATTTCAAGACCGAAGTCTTGGTGGCCTCAGTCCGTCATCCGCAACATGTTGTGCAGGCCGCCAAGATGGGCGCGCATGTTTCGACCATTCCGCCCGCTGTCATTCGTCAATTGTTCGGCCACCCGCTGACCGACAAGGGTTTGGCGCAGTTTGTCGCCGACTGGGCAAAGACGGGCCAGAAAATCATTCCCTGATATAAATGGCGCAACCCCTCGACACGTTGCCTCTTGCCGATGATGTGCGTCACGCCATCAAGGCATGGCAGTTGTGGTTGCTGCAGGAAAGGCGCGCCAGTCCGCGCACGGCCGAGTCATACCTGTATGATATGCAGGATTTGCTGCGGTTTTTACGCGACTATCGCGGCGGCGTTGCCACGCTGGCCGTTCTTGCGGACCTGACGCTGGGTGATTTTCGCGCCTGGCTGGCGCATGCGGCATCGGCGCAGGGATCAATCAAAGCCAAGCAGGCTGCAAGCCGCGCACGCGCCGTTGCTGGTGTACGGCACTTCTTTCATTGGCTTGACCGAACGGGTCAGGCGCACAACGCCGCCATTGATCTTTTGAAAACGCCAAAGACAGCGCGTCGTCTGCCACGTCCCGTGACGGTGGATGAGGCTGAAAAAATTGTTACCGGCACAGATATCGTGGCCGATGTGCCTTGGATCGCCGCCCGTGACGAAGCGCTGTTCACGCTTTTGTACGGTGCAGGATTGCGCATTGGCGAAGCTCTGTCCTTAACCTGCGGCGATATCGGCAAGAGCAAAAAGCCGCAAGAACGGTTGACGGTCACCGGCAAGGGCAACAAACAACGCGTCGTGCCCTTACTGCCCATCATACACGAGAAAATTGCAACTTATCGCGCACTATGCCCCTATGCGAACGATGCCGATGCGCCTTTGTTCGTTGGCGCACGTGGCGATAAATTGAACCCCGTTATGGCGCAACGGCATTTGCGTCTGTTGCGGCGCGCCCTGCAACTGCCCGACAGCGTGACACCGCATGCGCTGCGCCACAGCTTTGCGACGCATTTGCTGGGTGCGGGCGCTGATCTGCGCAGCTTGCAGGAATTGCTGGGCCACAGTTCGTTATCGACAACCCAGCTTTACACGCGTCTGGATGACCAGAAACTGGCCGCCACCTATCGCGCAGCGCATCCGCGTGCCAGAAAACAACTGTAAAGAAAGCTTATTTTTTGCGGAATTTGTCGAGGCTGATAACCTCGCCGCGCTTTTCATCCTTGGCCGCATCTGTACCATCCGTGGGCGTATCAGACGGGTCGGTTGGATCCGTATCGCCGGTGTCGCCACCCGACGTCTGGAATTGCAGCGCAAAGTTGACGGAAGGATCCGCAAAGGTGGTGATGGCGTCGATGGGGATCACCAACGGTTCTTTTACATTGTTAAAGCTGAGCGTAACCTTCAGGCAGTCATCCTCAAGCGCCAAGCCAAAGAATTGATACTGCAACACAATGGTCATTTCTTCGGGATACTGCTTGCGCAAATAGTCGGGGATTTCCACGCCCGGATAGGTGCTGGCAAAAGTGACGTAGAAGTGATGTTCGCCGGGCAGGCCGTTCTGCGACACCGTCGCAATGGTTTCGCGCACAACATCGCGCAACGCCGCCTCAATCATTAAATCATAACGCAAAAGATCGTCGGACATGTCCGTTTCCTGAAACACAACAGCTTTTAGGAATAGCAAGTCCGGGCATGGTTGCACAAGCCCCGCCTGTTCTAAGCCCGAAATAGCGAAATTATACCTTAAGCAGGTCACGAGTGGTTGCAACAAGCCGTTCAGATGCCGACCGCACACCCCCGCTAAAACAGCCGTGAAGACCGGCCAATATACGGGGCGGGCGCAGAGCGCGTGATGTCAAACATCTCATCTCAAATGACCTTGATCATCCCATAGCAAGGTGGGGGGCTTCTGTTGCCCGGCGCCCCCCGAGCCGCGTAAGTCACATCACTGCCTTAATTCGCAAAGCGAATGTTAGGCGGCGATACGAGCTTCCGTGCTAACGAAGTTATCGTTGGCATTTCTAGGTTTGACCCGATAACGGCGGTATCATGCCGAGCAAAAACCATGTCTTTACCACGCGTGTCGATCCTGTTTCGCCCCCGCCGCAGCACCATCCGGCTCATCACGGGCCGGTGCTGGGGTGGAGGCGCCGGGTACCGCCCCCGGGTCCACGTCGCTTATGTCACAAAGCGTTTATTGCCATAGCTGCCGAAACAGCGGCTTTACTCTATCACAAAAAAGGGCGATGAATCAAACAACAGACTGCCATTGATCCTTTTTTACGGGCTAACCTCTTGAATCTGCGCCATACACAGAGATTATTTGTCGATGCCCCCCTGGCCACCGGGCAAAACATCACCGTCACGCCAGAGCAGACACATTATTTGGCGCATGTGCTGCGCATGCAGGTGGGTGATGCGTTGCGGCTTTTCAACGGGCGCGACGGCGAATGGTTGGGCGCCCTGTCGCATGTCGGCAAGAAACAGGCGGCGTTGACCGTACAGTCGTTGCTGCGGCCACAACAGAATGCGCCGGATATAGAGCTGATCGCCGCGCCGATTAAAAAAGCGCATTTTGATTTTATGCTGGAGAAGGTAACCGAGCTTGGCGTCCGTCACATAACACCCCTGTTGACCCAGCGCACGCAAGTGCGCGAGGTCAATACCGAGCGGTGTCACGCGATGATGGTAGAGGCGGCGGAGCAATCTGACCGGCTGGATGTACCAACCATCGGCAAGCCGGAAGCAATAGCGTCACTTATCGCCGCCTGGCGTAACACGCGTGCAGATCGCACCGTTATAGTCTGCGCCGAATTTGGCGATGCGCAGCCAATTGCGGAAGTGTGTCAGAAACTGGCGCACGACACACACGCCGTATCGATTATCACGGGCCCGGAAGGTGGTTTCGCGGAGGATGAATTATCGGCGCTTTGCGCCCTGCCCGGCGCGCATGCCGCACGCCTTGGCCCACGTATTTTGCGAGCCGACACCGCCGCGATTGCCGCCCTTACGTGTTGGCAGGCAATGCGCGGAGATTGGGTTTAGTCGCCAGTATTAGCCGACACCGTCTGTGTGTGCCTTAACGGGGGCCTGTGGTTGCGCGTCAACCGGACGCGTTGCAGCTTCAGGAATATTAAGAGCGAAGCCCTTCTTGCCATCCGGCTTCAGAATGCCGCGCCGCAGCAGAACTGCCCTAAGCACGTCGTTTTTTTCCACCATCTTCATGATGTTTTTAGCGGTATCTGTGTACTCGCCCTTTTCATTGATGAAGCAATCACGCGTTTTTTCGTCTGTAATGATATCCGCCAAAAGGCCGACATAGGCTTCGGCAGGGCCCTTGAGTTTACCGTTCTTGCCAAAGAGGGCAGCCAGTTTGAAGCTCTTGCTTGGACGTCCGATTTCCGACTCCGTGGCTTTCACAAGCATTTCTGTAACATGCTTGTAGAAGTTCACTCGTTCATTCGGGGTCACGTTACCGCTGTCGTAGATTTTGCGCAGGTGTCCAATAACGGCTTCGCCACCATCGCTGACATTATCGATCGCGTGCTTGGCAACCAGAAAGCCTAAAGTGCGTGTTTCTTCATTGCCGTAATCAAAGCGCTGGGAAAGTATTTTTGGATTCTTTATGGCGGCAAGCAGGAGGTTATTCATGCCTGTTTGCTTTTCCAATATTGTGCCGGAACGCAACTGTTCTAAATATTTTTCGACCAACGGGCAATTTTTCGGATCTACATCAAGCAGGGTATCTGCTTTCTGCTTGATGTGATTGGGGTCAAATTTGACTTCGCCCTTTTCATTGGCAACTTCGGGACTGACTTCAACTGGAACAAAAACTTCTATTTGTCGCTCAACCAACGACATATGGCCCCAGATATCAGCTTCCTGAACAACGATTGTGATTGTTTTTTTCTCGTATTTCCCAGACTGGGCATTGGTTGTCAGTTCAGCCATATCTATCTCCGAAAGTAATTGTTTCGTTTAGTTAATAGTTTCTGCCTAATTTCACGCGCGAAATGTATCATGGATACATGAAACTAAATCACAGATTCATGAATGAATAGTTTCTTTTTGAGAAACAATGGGTTATTACATCGTTAACTTTGGGCAATGCCGTGCTGTAACCATAGCCTTATCTTGGCCGGCGTAGATGCCGCAAGGGATGGTAACCTTAATTCCGGTACAGTTTGCCCCAGCCAGTTGACACTGGCGGGTTGCGGGAGACGTTCCAGCCCGGCCCCCTCTGGCGCCAGAACAACATGCAGGGCAACCGGCGCTTCGCCACAAAACGGTAATTGCATCAGGCCGATATACCGCACCTCAATCAACCCGGCAATGCTGGCGGGCGGGCGGGCCATCAGTTGCCCCCCTGATGATAAAAAAAGTTCGGTCTGGTCATCGGACAGCAGCTTGGCGCCGCCATCGATCAGTCGCAGCGCGAGGTCTGATTTGCCCGCGCCCGATGGGCCAGTGAGCAACACGGCGCGGTTATCCATGACAACACTACTGGCGTGCAGCAGCATAGGGTTTACCCCGTCTGATCGGGTTTATCTGCTAACACATGGCGCGTAAGGTAGATGATAACCACATTACAGGTGGCGCAGACAATCATGACCGTAGCCGCCCCCCACGCCGCATCATGGTGGCCAAGCAGCGGGACGATCACTGATGAAATACCGCCCATCAGGACGGTGGTAGAGCGTAAAAGCGCGGACCCGCTGCCCGCAGCATTGGCAAGATTTTCCAGCCCCTTATGCGTCGCTGTCGGAAATATCAATCCGCCGCACAGGTTGAAAACAACCACGCTACCGATAATCCCTGCCACGGTCGCATGGCCAGTGCTGGCCAGTAAAAAGAAACAGGTTGCCGCCAAAAAGCCGATGGATGTGGCGCAACGCAGAATGACAACCGGCGCGATGTTTTTATGAATAAGGTACGTGTTCACCCATGACCCGGCCATAAGGCCGGATGCCGTCAGAGCAAAAAACAGGCTGAACAAGCCGCTGTCCGTGCCGCGTTCCTGAATAAAGATAACCGGCGAGGATGAGATATAGGCGAACATGCCGGCGAAATTCAGCGACAGGCACACCATAGTGATGGTGAACACTTTGTCTTTCAGCACCGCGCCATAACGATGCAGCAGATTGGTCACCTTGGGTGAGCGGTGATGATGGCGAAGCGTTTCTGGCAGCAAAAGACCGGTTGCTACAATCAGGGTCGCAGCGAAACCAGCCAACACGCCGTAAATGGTGCGCCAATTGCCAAAATTCAGAATGGCTGCACCGATTACAGGCGCCAAAAGCGGCCCAAGAATGATCATGACCGTAAGCAGGGATTGTTTTTTGGCACCGTCTTTGCCTTCGAAACTGTCACGGATAATGGCGCTGGGCATCGTAACAACGGCGCCGGCCATCAGCCCCTGTAACAGGCGGAAGCCTATGAGGGCGCTAAAACCGCTTGCAAACGTCGCGCCGATGCTCGCCAGCACATAAAGACACAAGCTGAATAATAAAAGCGGGCGGCGTCCAAAATGATCGGACATCGGACCGCAGAACAATGGCCCCATGCCGTAACCCAGCATAAAAATGCCAATAGTATGGGCAGCGTCAATCGCCGATATGCCAAGATCGCGCGCCAGCAGAGGTAAGGCGGGCAGGTTCATATCAACGGAAAAGGGTGTTACAAGCGACAGCGCGCCCAGCAGGATAATAAAGGCAAGGTTGTGTGGCTGAAGATATTTCATGGAAACTCTGGCTCAGGCGATGTTTCTGCCCCCATCCAACTGCGGTGGCGCAGATACTAAACATACAGATACGTATGTATAGGGGTCATGCCTGCATCAGGCAAGCATGTTGATAAGCTTTCCGGTGTTACGCGCGGCGGCACTGACAACCTTGGCATCTGCTTCATAGCCGATCGTGGCACTACCCAACTCAACAATCTTTGCGGCCAAATCATCCGTCACTTCGGTGGGTGCGTTTTCGTCGCTCGCAGATGATGTTGACGAAGCATTAACTATACTTGCTGAAGCGTTAGCAACGCGTGTCGACGCGATTTGCAAACCTTCGGTAGCGATTGTGAGAGCGTCCGACATCGTCAAAAACCCTTATACCACGGGACTTTTTGCAACTTCTGCTGTCTGTGATCGCGTTCATCATAGCGCGTCGTCTTTAATAAAGCGTCAAGAATCCCCAATAAAATATGAAGTTTCTTGTGTCATTTTTTTTGAAAAATTTTGAAAAAAGTTTGGCGTATTAACTTCGGATTTAAGATTCGCGCCTAAGGTGAACTTATCAAGACAAACAAAAAGAAGTGCAGAAATCACATTAACCATAAACATGGGAACACGAACAATGGCACAGGAATTCGAACTTCGTTATGCCCTGCCTTCGACGGATGAAACCCTCGAACGGCTCGTCGCCATGACGAACCAGACCAACCTTGTCGCGCTCGACAAGACTCTGGCCGCCATCCGTCGTGCGAATAGCAGCTACGCCGCCGCCGCCGCCCGCGTGGGCAGCATCGGTGAACGTATCGTTCGCGCCGCGCACGAAGTTGGCATGACCCTGCCTCCGCACCAGAGAGCGGTGTAAGACCGGCCCCCACGGGCCCGGGTCTTACCCCATCTCAGTGCCGAAGCAGACGCAGTGCAGATCCTCAAGACAAAAAGTGCAGATCCCACATTCAAGAGCCTGTTTTTTCCAAGTTCCGTTTATACCGCGCTTTTTTTGAAAAAATGTATTCAGCGCCGATTTCTTAATCGGCTTTTCCCGACATACACTCCGCTCGGCTTCCTGCGTTAACCTTCCTTCATTGAACTTGCTGTCGCTTTAACCGTTATTGATCCATCATTAACCGCGTCACGCGGCCACCCTGCTGTAAATGCGTGGTCAAAATTTCATCGCAATCAGCTTCGTTTTTCGGGCTGTACCAAATGCCTTCGGGATAAATGACAAGGGCCGGCCCCTTTTCACAGCGATCAAGACAACCGGCGCCATTGATACGTGCGCCTTCTATTCCCAATTCCTTGGCACGGCGCTTCATGTAATTACGCAACCGTTCGCTGTCCTTGCTGGCGCAGCATCCCTTCTCATGGCCATCCGGCCGCCGGTTTGTGCAAACAAACACATGTGAGGTGTAAAAATAATTCGGGTCATCGACTTGTCTTGTCATGCTTTCTTCGATCCTTTTTTAACAGGAAGTATGGTTGCGGTGTTTTTACTGCGCGGTTGATCCAGATGCCGCCACAAATGCCAGGAAGCAACTGATCCATACGGGCTCCAGCGACGCGCAAGAGTGGGCGTCAGGCCGCGCGCGGTATAAAGCTGGCGTGCGGCGCGTTGTAATCCCGCATCGCCCAAGGAAACGATGTCGGGCCGCTTCAGCGAAAAGATCATAAACATTTCCGCCGTCCATTGCCCGACGCCCTTAACGCTTGTCAGGGTTTTCAGAACGGCTGCATCATCCGCTCCGTGCAGCGCGTCAAAATCCAGTGCACCACGGGAAACCGTCTCTGCGAGTTCCTTGATATAGCGTATTTTGGCGAAAGATAGTCCGGCCTCACGCAGCTTCGCATCCTTCACGGCCATGATCGCGCGTGGCGCAAGCGGGTCCCCCGCTAACAAGGCAACGCGCCCCTTGATTGTCGCTGCGGCCTGCGCGGACAATTGCTGGCTGATAATGGAGCAGGAAAGCGCATGAAAAGGGTCGCTGCGCCGCAGATGTAATGAGCAGGAACCGTTGTCGCTGATTAGCCTGGCCATTACCGCATCGGCATTGGCCAGATGACTTTCTGCCTCGCGAATGCTGGCCCTGGTCAGCAGGCAGCGCGCCATGCCTAGTCCTTTGGCTTTTGGTCGGCAAAGCTGTTCATGGCCTGCGTTGTCGCCTGCGTAACACCCGCCATGGTTTGCTGAACCTGTGACCAGAACATTTTCTGCAATTGTTCGGCCCCCTGCATACTGACGGGCAGCCAGGTACGCATCAGGTTTTCAGGATCCATCGCCTGCATGCCCGTACGCAGCCTTTGTTCCAGATCACGCATCAGGGCTTCCTGCATCGGGCGCACATCGGGCAGCCCCAGAAAGGCACGCGCTTCTTCGGGCGAGCATTCAACATTAACGGTGACCTTCATTGTTCCCCCTTTTGGTTTGAACGTCCTGCCTATAGCATAGAAACACCTGTTTGCCGAGGGTTGCCAAAACCGTGCGTCCTGCCTAACTTAACCCCGCAAGACGCCCTGAAAACATGCCCAAGGAACGGCCCCATGCCCATGATCAGCATCAAATCTCTGGAAGGTAAAAACTTTGACGCCTATTGCGCCATGCCCGTAGGCGACACAGGGCCGGGGTTGATCGTTATCCAAGAGATTTTTGGTGTTAATGCAGGCATGCGCGCCATCTGCGACCATTACGCGTCATTGGGTTACATCGCGATATGTCCGGATTTATTCTGGCGGCAACAGCCGGGCGTTGAGTTGACCGACCAGACACCCGCCGAATGGGAACAGGCGTTCAAATTCTACAAAGGTTTTGATGTTGAAGCGGGCGTGCGCGACCTGTTGGCCACATTGGGCCATATCCGCGCGATGCCGAGTTGCAGCGGCAAGGTCGGTGCCATCGGTTATTGTCTGGGCGGCAAGCTTGCCTATCTGGTGGCCTCACGCCTCGATATCGACGCAACCGCCAGCTATTACGGTGTCGGGCTGGAGAGTATGACGGGTGAGATCCACGACATCCGCACACCCTTGATCTTGCACATCGCCGCGCTGGATGAATATACGCCGGAGGCCGCGCGCACGAAAATTCTAAAGGCTGTCGCACGCAATCCGGTTGTGAGTGCCCACATCTATGAAAATGTCGATCATGCCTTTGCGCGCCCGAATGGCGTTCATTTTAACGCCGAAGCGGCAACGCTTGCCAACGAACGTACAGAAAAGCTGTTCGCCGAAAACCTGAAGACCTGACCGTCAGCCTTGTTGGTTGTGTGGTTCTGGCGACGCAGGCGGTGGGGCATCCGGTGACTGTGGCGGTCCTGCCCAGAAGCGGTTACCCTCTTCAAATGCCCGCCATTTGGCAAATCTTATAATTTTAGTTAGTGCGCCAGATCGGGTCTTTCAGCTTATCAAGAAAGGCATTATGCGCGCTTAGCTCTTCATCTGTCGCGGCGTGCGGTCTGGGGGCGCGGAAACTGCGCGGTGTCGCGGCCTGACCGGTTGTTTCCTCTGTGGCATTGGTAACGGCTGCAAGTGTGTCCATGGCAAGCCCGGGTTGCCTGCCGCCGCGCAATTCAAGATATACTTCCGCCAGCAATTGCGCGTCGAGCAATGCGCCGTGCAGCTGGCGCGCGGACGCATCAACCCCAAAGCGCTTGCAAAGCGCATCAAGTGAAGCAGGTGCGCCCGGAAATTTACGCCGCGCAATTTGTACCGTGTCGATGGCGCGCATTTTATCGAGCGGCAGGAACCCGGACCGCACCAATTCGGCATTCACAAAGTTGATGTCAAATGATGCGTTGTGCGCGATTAGCGGCGCATCGCCGATAAAGGTCAGGAAATCATCGACCACCTGCGCAAATACGGGCTTGTCTGCCAAAAATTCTTCGGTCAGTCCGTGCACGCGCGCGGCCTCAGCCGGCATGTCGCGTTCAGGATTCAGGTAAACATGAAAATGCTGGCCGGTGGCAATATGGTTCACCAGCTCCACGCAGCCGATTTCAACCACACGGTGCCCCATCAGGGGATCAAGGCCGGTAGTTTCCGTATCAAGGACGATTTCACGCATCAAATAAGCTCCAGTGATTTCAAAATATGCTGCACCTGTTCACGTGTTTCTTCGCGCGGCCGGTCAGTGTGAACCACAAAATCGGCGCGGCCCGTTTTTTCGTAATCCGACATTTGGTCGGCCACGATTTTCTCAAACTTTTCGCGCGTCATGCCGGGGCGTTGCAACACGCGTTCGCGCTGCACGTCAGACGATGCCGTCACGCAAATAACCTTGTGGCAGCGCTTATCTGCACCCGTTTCAAACAGCAGCGGTATTTCAAGCACAATGGCGCGCGCACCCTTTTGTTCGTGTTCATGCAAAAACACTTCCTCTTCCGCGCGCACCAGCGGGTGTACAATGCGTTCCAGCAGATGCCGTCTCTCCTGCCGCTCTGCTTCGCCACCTTCTGCGCCGAATATCAGTGCGCCAAGGGCGGCACGATCAACCGCGCCGTCTTTTACGCAGGCGGGAAAATATTGGGCGATCTCCGGTACGGCGCTGCCGCCTTTTTGCATCAATCTATGCACGGCAGCATCCGCATCATGGACGGGTATGCCGGCATCACGCAAGATATCGGCAACAGCACTTTTGCCCATACCAATGCCGCCGGTCAGACCGATGATGATCATACGCCCGTCCTTCCGGTTTGTTCAGGCGGTGTATCCGCGCGCCGGTTTAAAAGCATTAAAATCTCAGCCGCGGTTTCTTCGATCGACCGCGCGGTCACGTCAATCACAAAGCAGCCATGCCGCGTGAAGAGACGACGCGCTTCCTGCACTTCAGCCTGTACGGCTTCAATATCGATATAGGCGGTGTTACTGCCCGCCCCCATTTGATCAACGCGGTTTTTGCGTATTTCAACAAGCTGATGCGGATCTTTGGTCAGGCCGATCAGGAGTGTGTCTTTCATCTTTGACAAATCAACAGGCACTTCCTGCCCCGGTATAAGGGGGATGTTTGCAGCCTTGATCCCGCGATTGGCCAGATAGAGGCAGGTCGGTGTTTTGGATGTGCGTGAAACACCGAGCAACAAGACATCGGCCTTATACATCTTTTCCATATTCTGGCCGTCATCTTGCGCCAGCGCGAACTCCATCGCCTCAATGCGTGCGAAATATTCCTTATCCAGTGAATGCTGCCGCCCTGGTATGTGGGCGGAGTCGATGCCGAATTCAGCCGCCATCATTTTAAGTGTGGGGTCAAGCGCCGAAACGGAACGCAGGGACATGTTGCGGCAGATCATTTCGATCTGGTTGCGCATTTCTTCATCGACAAAACTATAAAGAACAAGACCGGGATATTGTTTTAACCCCTCCAGGACAATGGCCAGTTGGCGTGTACTGCGGATCAGGTTCCAATAATGCAGTCTGACTTTAACCGCATCAAACTGCGCCAGGCATGCCTGTGCCAAAGCATTGATCGTTTCGCCGGTTGCGTCTGAGATCAGGTGAAGGTGATAAATCTGTTCCGGCATGTTTTTATTTTACCGGCTTTACCCACAATCAAGCGCAAAATTGTGGATAAGCCGACCTGTTATACCCCTGGGCTTTAAACTATGAACGGGTTGCAACTCAGATTAACAAATCATTAAAGTTTGTATAACTGATTTTTACTCCCTGTGAAAGATGGGCATAAGTACACACAGATTTTACACGTTATACACAAGGGTGTATTTCACTCTGCAAATTCAGGGTTTGTGATTGCTGTTCAACAGTTTTATACAGGATGTGTAGGATTGATGCGCAGCCTATCTGTTAAAAAATCTGTCGATCGATCTGGCGTGGATTTTATCCCCGTTTTCCCTGAAGCAAACAACTTCAACTATCTTTCTTTATATTATATAGAAAGAAAACAGGTGAATAGATGACCAAGCCCCTTCTCGATGTCTTGCAAGGTAAAACACCGGAACACATGCCTGTCTGGTTGATGCGACAAGCTGGGCGTTATCTGCCTGAGTACAGAGAGTTACGCGCAAAAGCTAAAAATTTCCTTAACCTGTGTTTGACGCCGGAATGGGCGACAGAAATAACCCTGCAGCCCATACGTCGTTTCGGCATGGATGGCGCGATTTTGTTTGCAGATATTTTATTGGTGCCGATGGCATTGGGCCTGTCACTGGATTTCAGAGAAGGCGAAGGACCGATTCTTGAATGCGTAACGGATCAACACAGCATTGAACGGTTGAGCTACAACAACGGTTTAGTACATCCTGTTTACGAAACACTGACACGCATTAAACCGCAATTACCGGATCATACGACGCTGATTGGCTTTTGCGGGGCGCCCTGGACGGTTGCCTGTTAT
Organism: Alphaproteobacteria bacterium; assembly: GCA_019233975.1. Classification (GTDB taxonomy): domain Bacteria; phylum Pseudomonadota; class Alphaproteobacteria; order UBA9219; family UBA9219; genus JAFALY01. Next base: position 14,651 of record JAFALY010000007.1, read on the forward strand.
ATGATTGATGGCAACAGCAAGAACGATTTTGCGCAGGCTAAACAATGGGCTTCTCAACAGCCGGAGCTTTTGGATAGCGTGATTCAAAAACTGGTGGATGCCAGTGCGCGGTATCTTTGTAAACAGGTAGAAGCTGGTGCAGAAGCCCTGCAGATTTTTGACAGTTGGGCTGGATTGATAACAGACGAAGCCGCGTTCCGTCGCTTTGTGATAGAACCCACACGCACGATTGTTTCCCGTGTGAAAGCACAACATCCGTATGTGCCAATCATCGGTTTTCCGCGTGAGGCGTGGAGCCATTACAAACGCTATATTCGTGAAACCGGTGTCGATGCGATGAGTGTTGACCATGCCCTGAGCCTTTCAACTGATGGCAAGCAATTGCAGGCGATTAAGCCGCTGCAAGGTAATTTAAGCCCCGATTTATTGGTGCAGGGCGGCGAGGCAATGAAACGCAGCCTGGACCATATTTACGAACAAATGGGGTTGCGTCATATTATGAATCTGGGTCACGGGGTTGTGCCGCAAACACCCCCCGAGCATGTCGCAGATCTTGTGAAACACACGCGAGGATTTAAGGCATAAGGCATGACGCAAAAAATCGCTGTCATTTTGTTCAATCTCGGCGGGCCGGACAAACCGGAAAGCATCCGCCCGTTTTTGTTTAATTTGTTCAATGACCCGGCAATTATCCGCGTGCCCAACCCGTTACGTTATTTGATCGCACAGATGATATCCCGGCGTCGTGAAAAGACCGCCCGCGCGATTTATCAGCAAGTGGGTGGCCGATCACCCATTTTACCAAATACGGAAAAGCAGGCGGAAGCCCTACAAAAACAATTGAATCAGCAGGATGGGGAAAACACATACCGTTGCTTTGTATCCATGCGCTACTGGCACCCCTTCGCGGATGAAACGGTCGCGGATGTAAAGGCTTTCGGCCCTGATCGCATCATCTTATTGCCGCTTTACCCACAATTCTCGACAACCACGACGGCTTCCAGTTTCGAAGCGTGGCGCGACGCTGCAGACAGCGCGTCCTTGCGTGTGCCCTCGCAATCCCTCTGTTGCTATCCGCAAATGCAGGGGTTTGTCGATGCGCTCGCTATCCGCATTGCCAAATTGTATGGCGAGGCGTCCACGCACGGAAAACCGCGCCTGCTTCTATCGGCACATGGGTTGCCGGAGAAAATCGTCAAGGCGGGCGACCCCTATGCCTGGCAGTGTGAACAATCAGCCACCGCAGTTGTGCAGGCGCTGAACATTCCGGACCTTGATTGGATACTGTGTTACCAAAGCCGGGTTGGCCCCCTGAAGTGGATTGGCCCAGCAACGGATGATGAAGTGCGCCGCGCTGCATCTGATAGGGTTCCGGTGATTATTGCGCCCTTAGCCTTTGTTTCCGAACATTCCGAAACGCTGGTTGAAATCGACATTGAATATCGCCATCTGGCCGCACAAAAGGGCGTGCCTTATTACGCCTATACAGGCGCGGTGGCGACAGACAGCAGCTTTATAGCGGGGCTGGCGCAGCAAGTGATAGAAGCCGCCCAGCACAGACAGCAATGCACATCGAACAGAAAATGCCGCCTGTGCCCGGCGGCGTTTGATGACTGTATCACAAGCGATCATCCGGAAAGGGTCGGCGTATGAACTACGAATGGATCAAGGCATTACACATTATATCGGTTATGGCCTGGATGGCGGGCATGCTGTACCTACCGCGTCTTTTTGTTTATCACGCCGATGCGTCTGCCGGCTCTGATTTGTCCGAGACGTTGAAGCTCATGGAACGCCGCCTGCTGCGCTTCATCATCAACCCCGCGATGATCGCCTCTTTTATTTTTGGCATCATGATGATTATGCAGAACCCGGATTTTCTGCATCAGCCCTACATGCACGTAAAGCTGACTATGGTTTTGCTGATGACCCTGACGCACGCCTTTCTGGCGCGCCGCCGCCGGTATTTTGCCATGGACAAAAACACCTATTCGGCGAAATTTTACCGCATACTGAACGAAGTGCCGACGGCTTTGATGATCGTAATTGTCATCATGATCGTCGTTAAGCCTTGGATGCGTTGAGGGAAAACGCCGTTCCCCATCTGCACGTTTTGCTCTGGCGGGTTGCGCGTGACCCCTCTATAATGCCGTCGATACACATAACATAGATGGATATTAAATGACCGCCCTTGCGACTGCTACGGCCGAAGCTCCCGCCCTGCGCTATAAGCGCGTTCTTCTCAAGCTCTCGGGCGAGGCCCTGATGGGGGACCGTGATTACGGTCTTGATCCGCAAGTCGTCAATCGCGTGGCGGAAGAAATCAAGGACGCTGTTGCGCGTGGTGTTGAAGTTTGCGTCGTCATCGGCGGCGGCAATATCTTCCGCGGCGTGTCGGGTGCCGCCGCAGGCATGGACCGCGCCACGGGCGATTACATGGGCATGCTGGCGACCGTGATCAACGCGTTGGCCATGCAGAACGCGCTGGAAAAAGTAGATGTGCAAACCCGCGTTTTATCGGCGATCCCTATGTCGGCGGTTTGCGAACCGTATATTCGTCGCCGCGCCATTCGGCACATGGAAAAGGGTCGCGTTGTTATCTTTGCCGCCGGTACTGGCAATCCGTTCTTTACGACGGATTCAGCCGCAGCACTGCGCGCGTCTGAAATGCAGTGTGATGCGCTTCTTAAGGCAACGAAGGTTGACGGCGTTTATTCGGCCGACCCCGCCAAGGTCAAGGATGCGGTACGCTATGAGCGTCTGAGCTATCTTGACGTCTTGTCGCAAGATTTGCAGGTGATGGATACATCGGCCATTTCACTGGCACGCCAAAGCCGTATACCGATTTTGGTGTTTTCCATTTTCGAACACGGCATGTTTGCCGAAGTGATGCAGGGTCGTGGTCGCTTCACCATCATCACAGACGAGAAATAAAGACCGGGCCGCTCATCAACCGGCGCGCAGTGCGGGCGTATAGCCCTTTTCTTTCTGGCAGCGCTCCATATAGGCGCGGCGCCACTGATATTGCTGTTTGCGAACATAGGCACGCATAACGCCAAAACCGTGTGCGACCTGATCCGGATCGTCTGATTGGATTGGGGTGGGCGGGCTGCCATCGGTGGGGAAAAGACCAGCCTTGATCCATTCGCCCACATCACTGTTATCCCGATGATCCTCAATTTTAACATCCAGCGCGACGGGGTCGCTGACGATACCGGCGAAATACGCGTCTTCTGAAAAACCGGGCCCGTATATTTTTGTCACAAGATCAATCGAATGTATGTTGGGTTCGTTAATGCCGCAGACCGCAAGGGCGTCCAGCGTCCAGCCTTTTTCATGACAATCCTCAACAACGTCATGCAGCAAAGCAACGGCGCGCGTGTTGACTTCGGTTTCTGCAAAACGAAATGCAACACGCATGACATGTGCGACATAGGGCTCATCGCTTGGCAGCAGGGTACCCCAATGCGGGCTTTGTCGTGGTTGTCCCGCATGTGCAGCAACCGCGATCAGGAGCGCGATTTGATCCTGTCGCAAATCTTCCGTCCGCGCAGTGTCGGCTATGCGGCGAACAAGGCTCTGCTGATTTTCCGCGCCTGCGTAAACGCGGCGCAACAAATCGAATTTGTCCGGTTGGCAAAGCCCCAAAGACTGTGCTTGATCAACGGCATGCAAGAGGTAGGCGCTATAGCTGGTCGGGGTCGCGTTAGGCGTATTTGTGGTCATTCCGGATCGCGACTTTGTTAACAGGGACCCCTTTATGACGGTTGGCATGACGTGAAAGCAATCGCTTTGACGCATTTCCGCGTTAGTGGTACTGTCCGGCGCTTTGAAAATCCGGAAAAAAGAACAGGCAGGGATAACATGAACCTAGACCAGATCAAGCAACGCATGGAAGGCGCCGTTGACGCTTTGCGTAAGGAATTCAGTGGGTTACGTACGGGCCGCGCTTCGACCAGCCTGTTGGACCCCATACAGGTGGATGCGTATGGCAGCATGATGCCCCTGAACCAGGTGGGCACGGTTGGCGTGCCAGAGCCGCGCCTGCTGACCGTACAGGTCTGGGACAAGGGCCTAGTCAAGAATGTCGAAAAAGCTATCCGTGACGCTGGTTTGGGCCTGAACCCGCAACCTGATGGCCAGTTGGTCCGCGTGCCTGTGCCGGAATTGAGCGCCGAGCGTCGTCAGGAGCTGGCGAAAATCGCCGGGAAATATGCGGAATCCGCACGCGTCGCCGTGCGCAATGTTCGCCGTGACGGCATGGACGCCCTGAAAAAGGCGCAAAAAGATGGCGATTTGTCTGAAGATGAACACAAAACGCAGTCGGACAAGGTGCAAAAGCTGACCGACGAAACCATCAAGAAAATCGACGACGCGTTGGCGAACAAGGAAAAAGAAATCTCGCATGTCTGATGCTGAGGCGGGCAACAACAAACTTCACATTGCCATCATTATGGATGGCAATGGCCGTTGGGCGCGTGCGCGCGGACTTCCGCGCACACTGGGCCACAAGGCAGGGATTGAGGCTGTTCGTCGTACATTAAGGGCCGCCAAGGCTTTGCCCGTCAGCCATCTGACGCTTTACAGTTTTTCATCCGAGAACTGGCGCCGTCCCGCCGCCGAAGTGGGCGAGCTGATGCAGTTGTTGCGTCTATACCTGCGCAGCGAGCTCGCTTCCATGCACAAGGAAGGCATTCGCGTCAAAATCATTGGTGACCGCAAAGCCCTGCCCACCGATATTGTCGACCTGATCGAGCATGCTGAAGATCTGACGCATGACAATACGGCCCTGACTTTGACATTGGCGTTGAGCTATGGCGGTCGGCAGGAAATCACGGCTGCCGCACATGGCCTTGCCAAGGCAGTGGAGCGTGGACAGTTACGTGCGGATGCCATCGACGAACATGTGTTTCAGTCATTCCTGTTTACGGGCGGTATGCCCGACCCCGATCTGATCATCCGCACGAGCGGTGAAAAGCGCATCTCCAACTTCCTGCTTTGGCAATCGGCCTATGCCGAATTCGTATTCATCGATACGCTATGGCCGGATTTTGATACAGAACATTTGGCCGCCGCCATTGAAGAGTATCGCGGCCGTGAACGTCGTTATGGAGCCACGTGTGGCCAGTCTTAATACGCCCGCCTTTTTGACCAGTTCCAATTTCAAAAAACGCATGGTGTCCGGCTTCACGCTGGGCCCTTTGGCGCTGATCCTGCTTTACATCGGTGGTATTCCCTATGCGCTTCTGATCACATTGATTGTGGCGCTTGGTCTTCGCGAATGGCTGCGGCTTATTGTTCCCGTTCTGCCGTTGCCGCTGCGCGGCCTTTTCCAGTTTGCCCTGCTGGCGACCATGGTGGTCGGCTATTTATCTGCACAGCAAGGAGCCACTATTTTACTTGTGGCAACGCCGGTGCTGTTCCTGCTGTGCCTCTTTTGCTACCCGCAACAGGCGTTCTGGCTGGCCTTTGGCATCCCCTATATGGCCGGGTCGGGTCTGGCGCTGGAAGCACTGCGCCTGCATGACGCGCATGATGGGTTGGCATTGACTGCCTACATGGTGGCCTGTGTGTGGGGCACGGACATAGGCGGATATCTGGCAGGTAAATTCCTGGGCGGGCCAAAGCTCGCGCCCACCATCAGCCCCAATAAAACATGGGCGGGGTTGTTGGGCGGCATGGCCTTGTCGGCCTTGCTGGGATATGCTGTGGTATCAGCGTTCGGGTTTGGGTCGTCGGGGCTGATGCTGGCGCTGTCCGCCTGTACGACGCTGGTCGCGCAGATGGGTGATTTGTTCAAATCACACTTCAAGCGTCGCGCTGGTGTAAAAGACAGCGGTGGATTGATCCCTGGGCATGGCGGCGTTTTGGACCGCGTGGACGGGTTGGTGGCCGCCGCCTTATTTCTGGCCTTGATGCAGGCGGTATTCAGCGTACCGCATTCATTTTAAAACAGCAGGTTGAACATGAGCGTTATTTCTCTTCGTGATACATCCCCGGCGGCCGAGAAACGCCGCGTGACGATTTTAGGATCAACGGGGTCGGTCGGTTGCCAGACCATAGACTTGATCGCGCGCGCGCCGGAGAAATATGAAGTCGTCGCCCTGACAGCGAACAAGAACATCAAGCTGCTGGTTGAGCAGGCGCGGCAATTAAACCCTGAACGCGTTGTGGTCGCCGATGAAAGCCAGTATCAGGTGCTGAAAGACGCGTTGGCCGATACCAACATTATGGTAATGGCGGGCGCGAATGCGGTTGTAGAGGCGGCAGAGGCAGATGCCGATTGGGTGATGTCCGCGATTGTCGGCGCCGCCGGGCTGCCCGGCACGCTGGCCGCCGCACGTCGTGGGGCCACGCTGGCTTTCGCCAACAAGGAAACGTTGGTTTGTGCCGGGCCTTTGATGATGAAACTGGTGGCCGAATGCGGTGCAACCCTGCTACCGGTCGACAGCGAACACAACGCCATCTGGCAAGTTTTCGATTTTGAACGCCGCGATGCCATTTCGCGCCTGATCATCACTGCGTCGGGCGGGCCGTTCCGCACTTGCACGCGCGATGAAATGGCCAAGATGACGCCTGAACAGGCGATCAAGCATCCCGTCTGGAGCATGGGTGCCAAAATCTCGATCGACAGCGCCACGCTTATGAACAAAGCGCTGGAGGTTATCGAAGCGCATTTCCTGTTCCAAATGCCGTCTGAGAAAATTGATGTTCTGGTGCATCCGCAATCAGTTATTCACAGCATGGTTGACTATGCCGACGGCTCCCTGCTGGCGCAAATGGGCACGCCCGATATGCGCATACCCATCGGTTATTGCCTTGCCTGGCCCGACCGCATGGCGACACCAGCCGCCAAGCTGGACCTTGCCAAACTGGGCCAATTGACTTTTGAAAGTCCGGACCCGGTTAAGTTCCCGGCCTTGCGCTTTGCGCGCGAAGCGATGCAAAAGGGCGGCACAGCACCTGCCGCGCTTAATGCCGCGAATGAAGTTGCCGTGGCGGCTTTCCTTGATCACCGCATCGGCTTCTTGGATATCGAGCGCGTGAATGAGCATGTACTGCATACACTGCCGGTTTCCACGTTGACGGACCTGACCATGCTGGCCGAACTGGATGCCGCCGCGCGTCGTATGGCGACCGAACAGGTTCAAAAGCTGGCAAAATAAGTCACTTCTCCACGCTTGTTTTGATGCATCGCTGGGCATAGAATCCGGCGCAGGCTCAACAATGATTTGCGACCATGATCACGGATAAACGCCTTTTGACGCGCCGCCGCTTTTTGCGCCTGTCGATGACGGGTGCTGCGGCTGCTGGCCTGTCGGGGTTGTCGCTATCCCTGCCGGCGTGGGCGTTGGATAATGCGGGCGATGCCGCGCATCCGGTGCCGGGGCACAAGCCGCGCGCGCCGCGTTTGTTGATGATCGACCCGGGCCATGGCGGGCATGATCCGGGTGCCATTGGCATTAGCGGTACTTACGAAAAAGAAGTCACACTGGATATCGCACGGCATATGGCGGATGCCTTGTCCGGCAAGCCGGGCGTTACGGCGAAACTGACGCGTGACAGCGACACGTTTATTCCCTTGGAAGAACGCGTGTCGATCAGCCGCGAAGCGCGCGCCGATATGTTTATTTCCGTCCATGCCGACAGCGCGCCTGATCGCACCGCGCGCGGCCTGTCCCTATACACTCTGTCACAAAAAGGGTCGGATGCGTTTGCGCGGTCGTTGGCGCAGCATGAAAACGAGGCTGACCTGATGGGAGGCGTCGATGTGCCGAGTTCCGACAAGGAAGTGAACGCGATCTTGTATGACCTGGCGTCACGGCGTACACATAACACATCGCTGCACGTGAAATCACAGTTCGCCGATATGGTGGGCAAGCAATGGCGCCTTTTGGATAATCCGCAACGCGCCGCGAATTTCGTCGTTTTGCGTGCGCCCGACGTGCCGTCCATGCTGGTTGAAACCGGCTTTTTATCCAACGCGCAGGACGAGCGTATTCTGTCCCTGCCGACCGAGCGCATGAGGATTGCGCGGCTGATGGCCAAAAGCCTGGAAGCCATTCTGGACGGACCCTTGTTCGGCTGATACGGCCTTTGGAGGACCAGAAACGCCTGATTTCATAAATAATTGCAGGCATTTGGGCCCAAACCCGGGCTTGGCGCATTTTTTTCTTGTCTTTCCCGCTGGTTTTGCGCATTTTGCCGCCTCGCCTTTTTAAGGCGGCAGCAAGAAGGGGCCATAGCTCAGCTGGGAGAGCGCGACAATGGCATTGTCGAGGTCAGGGGTTCGATCCCCCTTGGCTCCACCATCTTGCGGCACGCTGTCCGGGCCCCAGTGGTGGAATTGGTAGACGCGGTAGACTCAAAATCTACTATCGGCAACGATGTGGGGGTTCAAGTCCCTCCTGGGGCACCATCTCAATTGCTTCGCCAGGCGGGCTTTGTGGCAGAGCTGCCCGCAGGAGCCGCCACGAGAGTCGCCGATGCGGCTATCATCGCCACCGCCCCGTCAGAGGACTTGATGGCTAGCCGTAGATGGGGTTGGCAACGGCTGCGGCTAAGGTCCCAACACCAAATCCGCATATTCCGCCAGCAATAGCCCCAGGAGCGCCGCCTATACTTGCGCCAATGCACACGCCGATACCCGTAAAGAGCAA
>JAFALY010000023.1 GCA_019233975.1 Alphaproteobacteria bacterium
AATGGTCATCTCAAATCTCCACGAAACTATTATTGCGGCTTACCTTAGTAAAATTACTTGCAGATAGTAAATGCCCGATTAATTTACATTTATAGTCGTATTTTATCAATCAATGATTTAGTTGCACAATAACGCACCCCATAAAAATCAAGGGGATACAGCATAAAGCTGTATCCCCTCAATAACTTCAGACTTGCGTTACGGCTTAGGCAACGTCCTTTTGCGCTTCGGCCAAGGCTTGGGCGGTCTTTTCCGCTTCCAGCTTGTCGGCCGCGATATCGCGTTCTGCCGCGATACGGCGCAGGCGGTTGACGACCGACCCCGTACCAGCCGGGATCAGGCGACCAACGATAACGTTTTCCTTCAACCCGTCGAGCGAGTCGACCTTACCAGCAATCGCTGCTTCGGTCAGGACGCGGGTCGTTTCCTGGAACGACGCGGCCGAGATGAAGGAGCGTGTCTGCAGCGAGGCCTTCGTGATGCCTTGCAGCACCGCCTTGCCCTGCGCCGGACGCAGGTTTTCCAAAGCTGCCTTTTCGTTCACAGCCAGGAATTCCGTGCGGTCGATCAGTTCGCCCGCCAGCAGCGTCGTGTCGCCACCGTCGGTGATTTCCACCTTCTGCAGCATCTGACGCACGATGACTTCGATATGCTTGTCGTTAATCTTCACGCCTTGCAGACGGTAAACTTCCTGAATTTCATTGATCAGGTATTCCGCCAAAGCTTCAACGCCCATAACGGCCAGAATATCATGCGGCACCGGGCTGCCGTCGATCAGAAGATCGCCGCGCTGCACCAGATCGCCTTCCTGAACGGCAATGTGCTTGCCCTTCGGGATCAGATATTCGCGCGGTTCCATCGTTTCGTCGGTCGGACGAACAATGACGCGGCGCTTCATCTTGTAATCCTTGCCGTATTCGATGCGGCCTTCGACATCAGCGATGATGGCGAAATCCTTCGGACGACGCGCTTCGAACAGTTCGGCGACGCGCGGCAGACCACCCGTAATATCGCGGGTCTTCGTGCCTTCACGCGGGATACGCGCCAAAACGTCACCGGCGCGGACGGGCGTGCCGTTATCAACGTTCAAGATGGCGTCGACGGACAGGAAGTAACGTGCTTCCATACCGCTCGACAGCTTGATCACTTCGCCCTTGTCATCGTGCAGGACGATGCGCGGACGCAGGTCGCTACCACGTGATTGTTGACGGAAGTCGGTGACCTTCTTTGACGAGATACCGGTCGCTTCGTCCACCACTTCGCGGATCGACAAACCTTCGACCAGGTCGGCGTAGTGGGCAATACCTTCGCGTTCTGTGATAATCGGTAACGTGTACGGATCCCACTCGGCCAGCTTTTGTCCCTTCTTGACGGCTGCGCCTTCATCAGCCAGCAACTTCGCACCGTATGGTACGCGGTGGCGTGCCTTTTCACGGCCCGTCGCATCAACCAGAACCAGTTCACAGTTACGCGACATAACAATCAAGCGGCCTTCGCTGTTCGCGACGACGTTCTTGTTCTTGATCTGCAGGGTTGCGTCCAGAACGGCTTCGACCGAGCTTTGTTCAGCACCACGCTGCGCGGCACCACCAATGTGGAACGTACGCATCGTCAGCTGAGTACCGGGTTCGCCGATGGACTGGGCAGCGATAACGCCGACAGCTTCGCCGACATTGACCGGCGTACCACGGGCCAGATCGCGCCCATAGCATTTAGCGCAAACGCCATTTTCCGTTTTACAGGTGAGCGTGGAGCGGATCGGCACCATGTCGATACCGGCCTTGTCGATCGCTTCGATCTGTTGCTCCTCAATCAGCGCGCCGGCCGGAACCAGAAGGGCGCCCGTCGTCGGGTGCTTCAGGTCCTGCAGAGCCGTACGGCCAAGGATGCGTTCAGACAGTGGCGCGATAACGTCGCCGCCTTCGATGACCGCCTTGACATACAGACCCTTTTCTGTGCCGCAATCGATTTCGGTCACAATGGCGTCCTGTGCAACGTCAACCAGACGGCGCGTCAGGTAACCCGAGTTCGCGGTCTTCAACGCCGTATCGGCCAGCCCCTTACGGGCACCGTGGGTGGAGTTGAAGTATTCGAGAACGCTGAGACCTTCCTTAAAGTTCGAGATGATCGGCGTTTCGATAATTTCGCCCGACGGCTTCGCCATCAGACCGCGCATACCGGCCAGCTGCTTGATCTGCGCAGCCGAACCACGAGCGCCCGAATGCGCCATCATGTAAACCGAATTGATGTGGCCCTTACCGTTGTCGGAAATGCCCTTCATCATCTCTTCGGCAACCTTTTCGGTGCAGGTTGACCAGACGTCGACCACCTTGTTGTACTTTTCACCACGGGTGATCAGACCATCCTGATACTGCTGTTCGTATTCGCGAACCTGGTCTTGCGCCTTGTTGATGAGCGCCTGCTTGGCCGCCGGAATGACCATGTCATCCTTACCGAACGAGATACCGGCGCGGCACGCGTTACGGAAGCCCAGCGCCATCATGCGGTCGGCGAACAGAACGGTTTCCTTCTGACCACAATGACGATAGACGGTGTCGATGACGTTCGTGACGTCCTTCTTTGTCAACACGCGGTTGATGACCGAGAACGGTACATCCGGGTGACGCGGCAGGATTTCAGACAGCAGCATACGGCCAGCCGTGGTTTCAACACGGGTGGTCAGCGGCTTGCCTTCGCCGTCAACGCCATGATAGCGCGACTTGATCTTCGTGTGCAGGGTGATGACCTTTGCAGCCAGCGCCTGCTCGATTTCAGCGATTGAGCCGAAGACCATGCCTTCGCCCGGTTCGCCGTCACGCGCAAGCGTGATGTAGTAGAGACCGAGGACGATGTCCTGCGACGGAACGATGATCGGCTTGCCGTTCGCGGGGCTGAGAATGTTATTGGTCGACATCATCAACACGCGGGCTTCCAACTGCGCTTCCAGCGACAACGGCACGTGAACGGCCATTTGGTCGCCGTCGAAGTCGGCGTTGAACGCGGTACAAACCAGCGGATGCAACTGAATGGCCTTACCTTCGATAAGGACCGGCTCAAACGCCTGGATGCCCAGACGGTGCAGCGTCGGCGCGCGGTTCAGCAGAACGGGATGTTCGCGGATGACCTCTTCCAGAATATCCCACACTTCGGGACGTTCCTTTTCAACCATACGCTTGGCCGCCTTAATGGTGGAGGCCATGCCGTACAGTTCGAGCTTCGCGTAGATGAACGGTTTGAACAGTTCCAGCGCCATCTTCTTTGGCAAACCGCACTGGTGCAGCTTGAGTTCCGGACCGACGACGATGACCGAACGGCCTGAGTAGTCAACGCGCTTACCGAGCAAGTTTTGACGGAAGCGACCCTGCTTACCCTTCAGCATGTCGGATAGCGACTTCAGCGGACGCTTGTTGGCGCCGGTGATAACGCGGCCACGACGGCCGTTGTCGAACAATGCGTCAACGGATTCCTGTAACATACGCTTTTCGTTGCGGACGATGATGTCCGGCGCGCGCAGTTCCATCAGGCGCTTCAAACGATTATTACGGTTGATGACGCGGCGGTACAGATCGTTCAGATCGGACGTCGCAAAACGACCACCATCCAGCGGCACCAACGGACGCAATTCCGGCGGAATGACCGGAACGACGTCGAGGATCATCCATTCCGGACGGGCGCCGGATTCAATGAACGCTTCGATGACCTTCAGACGCTTGACGCACTTCTTGCGCTTCGCATCCGACGTGGTTTCGCGCAGTTCGTCGCGCAGCTTCACTTTTTCTTCGTGCAGGTCGATACCCGACAGCATCAACTTGATGGCTTCCGCGCCGATCATGGCGGTAAAGCTGTCATCGCCGTATTCTTCCTGCGCCTTGGCGTATTCGTCTTCGGTCAGTAGTTGACGAACCTTAAGCGGTGTCAGGCCGGGTTCAGTCACCGTGTAATTTTCGAAGTACAGGACGCGTTCCAATTCCTTCAGCGTCATGTCCAACAGCAAGCCAATGCGCGAAGGCAGCGACTTCAGGAACCAGATATGTGCGACGGGCGAAGCCAGTTCGATATGGCCCATACGTTCGCGGCGAACCTTCTGCAGTGTGACTTCGACGCCGCACTTTTCGCAGATAATGCCGCGATACTTCATGCGCTTGTACTTGCCGCACAAGCATTCATAATCGCGGATCGGCCCAAAGATGCGGGCGCAGAACAGGCCGTCACGTTCCGGTTTGAACGTACGGTAGTTGATCGTTTCCGGCTTCTTGATTTCGCCGAATGACCAGGAACGGATACGTTCCGGCGACGCGATCGAAATTCGCATTTCGTCGAACGTCTGCGGCTGGTTCTGCTGGTTAAAGATATTCATAAGGTCGTTCATAGCTACTCCCGCATTAATAAGCGTGGTCTGTTATTGCCCGATGATTACTCAGCCGATTCCGGCAGTGCCGCCGGCGGTTCGTTATCGTTGGTTCCCGTCGAAGCGTCTGACAACTTCTTTTGCTCCAACTCAACATTGAGGCCAAGCGAACGCAGTTCCTTGACCAAGACGTTGAAGGATTCCGGAATACCGGCTTCGAAATTGTCTTCGCCGCGCACGATGGATTCGTAAACCTTCGTACGGCCGGAAACGTCGTCGGACTTAACCGTGAGCATTTCCTGCAGCGTGTAGGCCGAACCATAGGCTTCAAGCGCCCAGACTTCCATTTCACCGAAGCGTTGACCACCGAACTGCGCCTTACCACCCAGCGGCTGCTGCGTGACGAGACTGTACGGACCGATCGAACGCGCATGGATCTTGTCGTCGACCAAATGGTGCAGTTTCAGCATGTAGATGTAGCCGACTGTCACCTTGCGGTCGAACACTTCACCGGTGCGACCATCGATCAGCGTGGACTGACCCGACTTATTCAGACCGGCGAGTTCCAACATGGTTTCGATATCGCTTTCACGCGCACCATCGAACACAGGCGTGGCGACCGGAACACCGATGCGCAGGTTACGTGCGAGTTCCAGCACTTCGTCATCCGACAGGTCGTTGACGTCGCGCTTGTAGGTTTCTTCGCCATACGCGGTTTTCAACTGCGCACGTACGTCAACCAATGTGGCCTTCTTACCCTGCGCGATCTGCGCCTGATAAGCTTCGAGCACTTGCCCGATTTGACGGCCCAGGTTAGCGGATGCCCATCCCAGATGGGTTTCCAGAATCTGACCCACATTCATACGCGAAGGCACACCCAGCGGGTTGAGCACGATGTCAACCGGCGTACCGTCTTCCAGATGCGGCATGTCTTCAACCGGAACGATGCGCGACACGACGCCCTTGTTACCGTGACGACCGGCCATTTTGTCGCCAGGCTGCAGCTTGCGCTTCACAGCCACGAAGACCTTGACCATTTTCATCACGCCCGGGGGCAATTCGTCGCCGCGTTGCAGCTTCGACACCTTGTCTTCGAAACGTTTCTTCAGGGCATTGATCTGTTCGTCAAACACCCTGTTGACGCCTTCGACCTGCTCCATCACCTTGTCGTCCTTGACGCTGATCTGGCGCCACTGGCCGCGGGTGTATTCTTCCAGCACTTCCTCAGTGATTGTCTTACCGGTCGGGAAGTTCTTCGGACCACCGTCAGCCTTTTGGCCCAGCAGCAGATCCTTCAGACGCGCATAGAAGCTACGTTCGATAATCGCACGTTCGTCGTCGCGGTCCTTCGCCAGATGTTCAATTTCCGCGCGTTCGATCGCAATCGCACGCTGGTCCTTGTCCACACCCCGGCGCGAGAAAACGCGCACTTCGACGATTGTGCCCGAAACACCCGGCGGCAAACGCAGCGACGTGTCGCGCACGTCGGCGGCCTTTTCACCGAAGATGGCGCGCAGCAGCTTTTCTTCCGGCGTCATGGGGCTTTCACCCTTCGGCGTAACCTTACCGATCAGGATGTCGCCCGGGTTCACTTCGGCGCCGATGTAAACGATACCGGCTTCGTCGAGGTTCTTCAGCGCTTCTTCACCGACATTCGGAATATCACGCGTGATTTCTTCCTGACCCAGCTTGGTGTCGCGAGCCATGACTTCGAACTCTTCAATATGGATCGAGGTGAACACGTCGTCACGGACGATACGTTCAGAGATCAAAATCGAGTCTTCAAAGTTGTAACCGTTCCAGGGCATGAAGGCGCACAGAACGTTGCGGCCCAGCGCCAGTTCACCCAACTGCGTGGACGGGCCATCGGCGACGATATCGCCCGCCTTGACCACGTCCCCCACCTTCACCAACGGCTTTTGCGTGATGCAGGTGCTTTGGTTTGAACGTTGGAACTTCAACAGGTTGTAGATATCAACCGTCGGCTTGCTGGCGTCCATGTCTTCGGTCGCGCGCACAACGATGCGGGTGCCGTCAACCTGGTCGATGATGCCGGAGCGGCGGGCCGCAATGGCAACACCCGAGTCACGCGCCACGATGCCTTCCATGCCGGTGCCAACCAGCGGCGCATCGCTTTGCAGCAAAGGCACAGCCTGACGTTGCATGTTGGAGCCCATGAGCGCGCGGTTCGCGTCGTCATTTTCCAGGAACGGAATGAGCGCGGCAGCAACCGACACGATCTGCTTTGGCGAGACGTCGATGAATTCGACTTCCTCGGCCAAAACAACCGTGGTTTCACCGGCCTTGCGGACGATGATGGTTTCTTCGACGAACTTGCCAGCCTTATCGAGCGCGGCATTCGCCTGCGCGATCGTGAACTGACCTTCTTCCATTGCCGACAGATAAATGACTTCAGACGTCACCTTACCGCCCTTCACGCGACGGTACGGACTTTCGATGAAGCCGTACTGATTGACGCGCGCATAGGTGGCGAGCGAGCTGATCAGACCGATGTTCGGACCTTCCGGTGTTTCAATCGGGCAGATACGGCCATAGTGGGTCGGGTGCACGTCGCGGACTTCGAAGCCAGCGCGTTCACGC
Source organism: Alphaproteobacteria bacterium (assembly GCA_019233975.1). Lineage (GTDB taxonomy): Bacteria > Pseudomonadota > Alphaproteobacteria > UBA9219 > UBA9219 > JAFALY01. Next base: position 6,950 of record JAFALY010000023.1, read on the forward strand.
GTCAGACCACCCGGGCCAAGGGCCGAAACGCGACGCTTGTGCGTGATTTCCGACAGCGGGTTGGTTTGGTCCATAAACTGCGACAGCTGCGACGAACCGAAGAATTCGCGGACGGCGGCTGCGGCGGGCTTGGCATTGATCAGGTCATGCGGCATGACGGTGTCGATTTCGATCGAGCTCATACGCTCGCGGATCGCACGCTCCATACGCACCAGACCAATGCGGTATTGGTTTTCCATCAATTCACCAACCGAGCGAACGCGGCGGTTGCCCAGATGGTCGATATCGTCGATTTCGCCGCGACCATCCTTCAGGTCGCACATGATGCGGACGATCTTTAAAATGTCTTCCTTGCGCAGAACGCGAACCTGGTCGTCCGTCTTGAAGCCAAGGCGCGAGTTCATCTTCACGCGGCCAACCGGCGACAGGTCGTAACGGTCCAGTTCAAAGAACAGGCCATGGAACAACGCTTCGGCTGATTCAAGTGTCGGCGGTTCACCCGGACGCATAACGCGGTAGATGTCGATCAAGGCTTCTTCGCGCGTGGTGTTGCGGTCAGCCAGCATCGTGTTGCGGATGTACGGGCCGACATTGACATGGTCGATGCCGAGAACAGGCAATTCCTTCGTGCCCATTTCAACCAGCTGCGTCAGCATGTCCGTGGTGATTTCGTCACCGGCTTCGAACAGAACCTGACCATTGGCTTCGTCAATCACGTCGGCAGCCAGGTAACGACCCAGCAGTTCGGCGTCATCAACCTGAACGTCCTTCAGGCCGGCTTCGACCAGCTTCGCGATAACGCGCGAGGTCATCTTGGCACCCTCTTCGGCCACGACCTTACCGGTCTTGGCGTTCACGAGGTCATGAACCAGCTTCTGGCCCTTGATGCGCTCGGCATCAAATTCCGTGGTCCAGCCGCTCTTGGCGCGCTTGAAAATAACGGTGTCGTAGAAAGCCGACAGGACTTCTTCCTTCGACATACCCTGAATTTCGTAGGGCTGCAAAGTCTTGCCGTCCTTGGTGCGCTTGGCGCGCAGCTTTTCGGTTTCCGTGCTGTCGAGAGCGTACAACAACGACGTGACGGGCAGCTTGCGGCGACGGTCAATGCGGACGTAAACTAGATCCTTCGCATCGAATTCAAAGTCGAGCCACGAACCGCGATACGGAATGACGCGCGCGGCGAACAGATACTTGCCCGACGAATGGGTTTTACCGCGATCATGGTCAAAGAATACGCCGGGGCTGCGATGCATCTGGCTGACGATAACGCGTTCTGTGCCATTGATGATAAAGGTGCCGTTTGCGGTCATGAGCGGCATATCGCCCATGTAAACGTCCTGTTCCTTAATGTCGCGGATGGACTTCACGCCCGTCGCTTCATCAACATCGAACACGGTCAGACGCAGCGTCACCTTCAGCGGCGCCGCAAAATTCATGCCGCGCTGTTGGCATTCTTCAACGTCATACTTCGGCTGTTCCAATTCATAGGACAGGAAGTCGAGGACCGCGCGACCCGAGAAATCGGAAATCGGGAAGGCCGACATCAACACATCTTGCAAACCTTTGCGCTCGCGCTTCTCGACTGCGATGTCCATTTGCAGGAAGTCGTCGTAACTGCGACGTTGAACCTCAATCAGGTTCGGCATTTCTGCTACTTCGGGGATACGTCCAAAACTCTTACGGATTTTTTTGCGGCCGGTGAAGCTCTTGCTCCAATTGACATTGATCGATGCGCTGCTGCTCGCCATGCTACCCCTCAAGTGCTTTGCCCGTTCGTTCATCACCGTGGAAAGGCCTTTCCACAGCAACCGACCGGGCGGTCTTGCCCCGAAGAATGTCGGGGCTTACATCGGAAGAAAAAAGTAAACAGCACCACGCAGCGACAGGTTTCCCGCCCCGTCGCCGAGCAGAGCTGATTTCAATCCAGCAATTTCGCCGGACAATATGCCGACTGGTGTTAAGATATGCAAGTAGAAAAAAGACCATTATTTTCATAATCTTGTCACATAAAATTATGAAATAAGCCTGTGGATTAGTAGGTTTTTCTTATGTATTGTCTTAACCAATGCCCGGGGAGGCCATATGACAGCGATTATCATCTATATAGTGGCCTCAGTTATAGCCGGGCTGATTAATACGCTGGCGGGTGGTGGATCGTTTGTTACCTTCCCCGCCCTGCTCTATACCGGGCTGGATCCGCGTGCCGCCAATATCACCTCGACCATTGCCCTGTTTCCCATGCAGGTCAGCACAGGCTATGCAGGCCGCCACAAAGCCAGCGGCACGGAACGGGTCAGTTTGCGATTACTGACGATCATCAGCACCATTGGCGGAGCGATTGGTGCAGGGTTACTTCTCCTTACACCGCCCGCCACCTTTGGCGTGATGGTACCATGGCTGATTTTGATTGCGACCCTGCTTTTTGCGTGGGGTTCTTTTTTTCGTCGACCAACAACCGGAAAAGAAAAACCGAAGTTTGGTCAAACAGAAAGCATCATTGCCCAAACACTCATTGCTATTTACGGCGGCTATTTTGGCGGTGGCATCGGCATCCTGATGCTCGCGGCCCTTACATTGGCAGGCCAGTCCATTCATAACGCCGCATCTACCAAAAATATTCTGGCCGGGATTATGAATGCCTCTGCTGTTGTCATCTTTCTGTTCTCTCCCGACATCGCGTGGACACAGGCCATTGTCGGCATGATGGCTTCCGTATTCGGCGGCTATATCGGTCATAAAATGCTGAATAAGGTGAACGAGAAATTTTTACGCATCGCCGTGGTGGCATGGGGCCTAGCTCTGACGATCGGTATGTTCCTACGCGGATAAAAAAATGCCCCCGCCAAAGGCGAGGGCATTATTCTTTCTACAAAGCAAATCTTAGCCTTCAGCCGAAGCCTTCGGCGCAGCCGCTTCGTAATCCGTACGTTCGGTGATACGGGCCGCCTTGCCGCGCAGCGAGCGCAGGTAGTACAGCTTCGAACGACGCACCGCACCGCGACGCACCAGATCGATCGATTCCAAACGCGGGCTGTACAGCGGGAACACGCGTTCCACACCTTCGCCATAGCTGATCTTGCGAACCGTGAACGAGGAGTTGCTGCCCGCGTTCTTGCGCGCAATGCAGACGCCTTCGTAGGCCTGCACGCGTTCGCGCGAACCTTCGATGACCTTCACGTTAACGCGCACGGTATCGCCAATGCCGAATTCGGCAACCTTGGCGTTTTCCTTCAGCTTGTCCAACTGGCGCTGTTCGATCTTTTGTAACAAGTTCATGACTTTTTCTCCTTTACACTTTCCTTATGCCGCAATTGATACGCCTCGTACAAGTCCGGCCTGCGCGTGCGCGTCAATTCTTCCGCCTGCACCTGCCGCCAGTTTTTTACCCTGGCGTGATTGCCTGAAACCAGAACCTCCGGCACTTCCAATCCGTTCCAAACGGCGGGACGCGTATAGTGCGGGTATTCAAGCAACCCTGACTCAAAACTCTCTTCATCTGTGGTCGCCGCATTGCCCATAACACCGGGCAACAAACGCACACATGCCTCCAGCAAAACCATCGCCGCCAGCTCACCGCCGCCGAGGACGAAGTCGCCGATGCTGACTTCTTCCATCTGCTGCGCGTCCAGTACGCGCTGGTCTACCCCTTCGTAACGGCCGCAGAGCAAAAGCATCGACGGGCAAGCCGCCAATTCTTTCACCAGCGCCTGATCCAAAACCCGGCCACGCGGCGACAAGTATATCTTGCGCGCGAAGGGGCCGTTTCTGGACTCGGCGTCACGAATGGCCACATCAATGACATCCGGGCGCATAACCATGCCTGCACCACCCCCATAGGGCGTGTCATCAACGGAGGCGTGTTTATTACTCGCAAATGAACGAATGTCCAGCACTTCCATGCGCCACAGGCCATCTTTTAGCGCTTTTCCCACTAAACTGCCACCCAAAGGCCCCGGAAACATGTCCGGGAAAATGGTTAGTATCTGGGCGGTTAAGGTCATTTATCCCTCAGCCGCTTCGTTATCTGCTTCGTTTTCCGTCCCTTCAGGCTGGCGTTTATCAAGCCAACCATCCGGTACAGCAATCACCACCCTGCCCGCGGCCAGATCAACCTCTGGCACCTGGGCATCCTTAAAAGGCAGCATAAAGCTGTCTTTTTTATTGGTGCCGATTTCCAAAAATACGCCTGCTCCATAATCGTGCACGGCCATAACACGGCCATACGGCTTGCCTGCACTGTCCATCGCCGTCAGTCCGACAAGATCAGCATGGTAATACTGACCATCGTCAACTTCCGGCAGCGCGTCGCGATCCACATATAAGCGTGTACCGCGCAACGCTTCGGCCTGGTTCCGGTCTTTGACGCCATCCACTTCGGCCACAAAGAAATCCTTGATGGCTTTGTGGATGGTCAAGTCAAAAACACGTTTGCCATCCTCATCCGTCACCGGATGGTAGGCGGCGACATCTTCCGGCTCTTCGGTAAAACTGCGCAGTTTGACGTAGCCGCGAATGCCATGGGCCCCCGCGATCATTCCCACACAAATGCGGCGTTCACCGGCCATCGGACGTCAAACCTTCTTAGGCCTGCGCTTCTGCTGCGGGCGCTTCAGCGGCCGGTGCGGCGGCAGCTTCGGCTGCTACCTTCGCGGCTTCTTCGGCCAGCTTGATGCGTTCCTGAGCCTTCGCCTTCGGCGCAGACTTCTTGGGCGATGCGCGGTGTTCGACCTTGGGACCGAGGTTCGCGGCATGCAGGAAGCGAGCGACACGGTCGCTGGGCTGTGCGCCGACGCCGACCCAGTACTTCACGCGTTCTTCGATCAGCGTCACACGCTGCGGATTTTCACGCGCCAGCATCGGGTTATAGGTGCCGACCTTTTCGATGAAACGGCCGTCACGCGGGCTGCGGCTGTCGGCCACAACGATGTGGTAATACGGACGCTTCTTCGCACCATGGCGCGACATACGGATAACTAACATTGCACTTCTCCTTTTTTCTTCGGTTAATATAACGGGCACATTTTTTATAACGCCATCAGTCGCCCAGTACCGACAGCATCAACTCCACTTAAAACTCTTTACCCCCCATCAGGTGCGAGAGGTCAGGCATTTCGCCACCCTTTAGCTTCGGCATCAGGCCGCCCAGCAGACCGCCTTTGCCCATTTTCTTTACCTGCTTCATCACGCGCTGCATTTCCAGAAACTGCTTGATGAGCTTGTTGACTTCCGACACCTCAACGCCCGAACCTTTGGCGATACGGCGTTTGCGCGCAGCGCCCAATAAATCCACATCCTTGCGTTCCGCCGGGGTCATGGAGCGGATGATCGCTTCCTGACGCTTCAGCAATTTGTCGTCAACATTCGCGTCTTTCAGCTTGTCCTTCAGCTTGCCGATACCGGGCAGCATGCCCATCATGCCGCTGAGGCCACCCAGCTTCTGCATCTGCTGCAAATGTTTGGCGAGGTCGTCAAAGTCAAATGCCTTGCCGGACATAAATTTTTCAGCCATGTCACGCGCCTCGTTCGCATCGATAGCCGCAGCGGCTTTCTCGACCAAAGAAACAACGTCGCCCATGCCCAGAATGCGATTAGCCAAACGGTCAGGATGATAAACTTCGAGCGCCGCTGTTTTTTCACCGACGCCCAAAAACTTGATCGGCTTGCCGGTCACAGCGCGCATGGAAAGCGCAGCACCACCGCGCGCATCACCGTCGATGCGTGTCATCACGATACCGGTAATACCGATTTGCGCATCAAAGCGGCGCGCGGTTTCGACGGCATCCTGACCGGTCATGGCGTCAACCACCAGCAACCGCTCATGCGGCCCTGTTGCGTCCCGCACCGATGCCGCTTCCGCCATCAGCTCTTCGTCAATCGACAGACGCCCGGCGGTATCGAGGATCAGAACATCAAACCCTTCCTTACGCGCCGTATCCAGCGCACGGCCTGCAATCTGCACCGGCGTTTGGCCGGCGATAATCTGCAGGGAGACGACATTGATTTGCTGCCCAAGCACAGCCAATTGTTCCTGTGCGGCCGGACGTTGCACGTCGAGCGAAGCCAGCAAGACTTTCTTGCGTTCCTGTTCGGTTAAATATTTCGCCAACTTGGCCGAACTGGTGGTCTTACCGGAACCCTGTAGGCCTAACATCATGATAACGGCAGGCGGCGTCACACCAACGTTCAACGGCTCCGCCGTACGACCCAACAGATCGACCAGATGGTCATGTACAATTTTGACGACCTGCTGCCCCGGCGTGATAGAGCGCATGACGTCCTGTCCCACGGCGGCTTCTTTCACGCGGGCAACGAAATCCTTGATAACAGGCAAGGCAACGTCAGCCTCCAGCAGCGCCACACGCACTTCGCGCATAGCCTCGGTAACGTCGGCTTCGTTTAACGCGCCCCGTCCCGTCAACCGGTCAAAAATGCCGGTAAGTTTGCTGCTCAAGCCTTCAAACACGCCTTCGATACCCTTTCAAAACCGACAACCCAAACGCAAACGAGCCAGTGCTCGCAACGCGAGGACTGGCTTTACGCCCTATAAACTCAGGGTCGTATCCGCTGCCGAATTGGCCGGGATGGCGTGATCTATAACCGTAAAACAGCTTAAAACGCAAGAAATAAGTGTTTTATCCGTGTATGTGATCGCTGTTTTGGCCTGAAAATGGCACTGTTTGCCCTGCCTGCCATTCTGGTCTTTGGTCAATAGGGCGTGGATCAGCAATGGTTAACGCTTGTAGGTCGGTATGATCCTGTGACGCAAAGCGTGCGGCAAAACGAGGATCATTGGCCAAACTCTGCAGCAGCATGACGCCCGAATTGGTTTTCCACTGCTCAGGATTGTCACGCAATGAAACCAATAATTGGTCTGGCGTCATCCATTGAAAGCGCTCCACCTCGCCATCGTTGGCAAATGGGTTGAAATCATTGGGGATCGTTACCTCCCAATAAAACACTTCATCCCAATTCGTGCCACCATTTGTCTCAAACGGATAAGCTTTGGCTACGCCCGGTCCACGCACATCGCGCGCATAAGCAAGAACTTTTGCCTCTCCGGTCGGGCGTATAAGTTCGGCCGGAAGTTTGGCTTCCTGGTCAGCTTCGACTGCAACATGTGTCCAAGGGTCAGTGCCAGCAGGCAACCCACCACCCACAGGCACATCATAACAACCAGGGAAAGTTTTGACTTTTTGCGGATCACGCGTTGCGATTAAGAAGTCGCCATTCTGCCTGCGAATGACGAGATGCACACCCCAACTCTTCACGCCCAGAGGGAACAAAAGATTGCGGTCAATATTAAACAGAGTCTCATCCGGCAAATGTTCTTTAACCGCCATCAGTTCACCGGCCGGCTTGGGTAATTTTTTTTCTTCCGCCAATATTGTTTGGATAGCACTCAGTCTGGCCGTTATGGCATCGGCGGTCATGCCATCCGCCTGCATCACTAGTGAGCCAGCGCCCTCATCAACAACAAAGAAGTCGTTTGAAACAGGGTCGGTGGACAGCAGTTGCGCGATGTCGCCCCGCACATATCCCACATGCCTGCCATGACAAACGAGCTTCAACAGCTCGCCGTTTTGTGCGTCAAGCAAAGGCTGCGCATTATTGCAATCCTGAATAAGCTTCAACGTCATGGTTCAAACAATAGAATATAAATACAGCGCGTATATAAATCCTCGCGCGACCTGAAAGCAATTGCGTCACACAATAACCTTATGATTCAACAAGCTAAGCATCGCCAAATCATGCGGCGTATTACCATAGCCATAAGAGTCGTCGAAGGGGCCATGTTCTTCGATATAGGCCCTGACACGCTCCGCTTTGCGGTCATGGGTGCAGTTACCGCTGGTCATTTTGTCTGTCACCACGCCATCCACCACACCCATTTCCGTGCAGATGACGGCATGGTGCGGTACATGTGCCAATAGATTATATATATAGAGGTCAAGCGACCCGGTCGCGATAACGATGTGATGCCCGCGTACATGATGGTCGAGAAGTTTGTCGTGAATGGGGCGTTTCCATCGGCGCAGCTTATGCAGATTGCCGACATGCCCCCGCAATTCGTCGTGATGCCTGCCCGCCAGAATGGTTTTGATCAGATGATGCTTTACAAAGGTGCGCAGCGACGGATCAGGCAAGTTGGAAGGCAGTTTCTTCCACTTGGCATGACTAAAGCGGACAATCCCCTCTATCAGGCGCAAATAAAAAACTGGCGCGCTGGATAGCAAAGACAGAAACTGACCAAAGCTGTCATTCTCAACCAGTGTTCCGTCATAATCGAATACGGCAATAACGCGTGGGGCAATCGGGCTGTCCGGCGCGGTCATAAACGGCCCCAATCGCCAATGGCCAGCGGCACCTGCGCCTGAAGCTTTGTCCGGCTGACGCCTAAGCTGCGCCATTCCAGCGTACCGAAGCTGCCGCAATGACCACACACCGCCTGCCATGTTTCATGAACGCCGCCACAACTTGGGCAGACCCAAGTCGGGTCCTGTGGCGCGTCAATCGCCCGCGTCAGCCAGCGTGTGGCAGCGACCTCATCACCGCTTTCGCGGCGCTCCAAACGCGCCAATAAACGATACACGCCCTGTGTCGCATCCCCGGCCGAGATGAGCGCGATCAAATGACGGCGCGCTTCACCCCATATATCGGCAGACAAGGCGGCCTCAGCCAGCGCCAGACGCGCAGCCCCTGCGGGTTCCTTATCCTGCACCAGCTTCACAACACGTTTATAGGCATCCAGCGGGTCACCTTCGGCCTGACGATACAGGGCCGCCAATTGCGGATGTTTATGCTGGGTCCAATGGCGCTCAATTGTGCGATACGCAGCGCGACGATGCCCGGCATTCACCTGCGCCTGCGCCAAATTCAAAAGAGCAGGTAGCCACTCGGCACGCTGGCGGGTTGCCTGTTCGGCAAATTGTAATGCCGATTGGTAACGCCCTTGCGCCGCTTCATGCTGTGACATGGCGACAAACAGCGCGGCGCGATATTGCCTCAGTTGTTCCGGTGGCAATAATTCTGTCTTTGCCAAACCTTGCAATGCCTGCGTCGCTTCCTGCCACGCCAACCGCCGTGTCGAAAGTTCAAAACGCATCAGGTTCAGCCATGGCGTATCCGGCTTGGCTCGTGCCAATTCACTCGTCAAACTTTCAACCTCACGCCAGTCACCAGCGCGGCGCGCCTCGGTAATGAGGCCGCGGTAGCCGAGCACGGCACTTTCACCCTTGGTCGTAAGTGCGCGAAACAGCGCGCGCGCCGTTTGATGATCGCCCGCCAATTGCGCGGCCTGCGCCTGCAACAACTGCGTGGCCGTTGTGACGCCCAGTCTTTTTCGCGCCAAAACGGAAAACCGTCCGGCTTCGCCGGCGCTGCCGCCAGCAATGGCAACCAGACCGCGCGCCAGATCATCCTGCCCCTGACGCAGTTTGCGTAGTTGCCGCCCCATGCGCCACAAGCGAGGGCCGTGGCTAAGAAAATGCCAGATGCGAAATAGCAGATAAAAAACAAAGCCGACAGCAATGGCGGTAACCGCCAGAAACGCGGCCGAGGTTTCAATGACATAATCATGCCAGACGATCTTGGCAGTGCCCGGTTGATCTGCCAGCCACACAGCCAGCGCAATCAGTAGGGCCGCGCGTATAATAAAGCTGACCAATTTGATCATCGCGCCCCTCCTGCCGTCATGGCCGCATGGGCCAGAATATCGCGCACAGCGTCATCCGTATCCCGCCGCACCGTCACTTGCAACGACCAGTCTCGCAAAACCTTGGACACACCATCCGGCAAATTACCGTATTCAGTAACAGCCGTAGCGGCATCGCCACGCTCCAGCGCACGCTCAAGTCCGGCAAATACTTTGTCCGTCGGCGCGTTAGCCGGACGTATCACAACAAAATGCCGCGCTTCAGCTTTTATTTTTTGCCAAAGGCCTTGCCACTGGTCAGCCTCAGTCGCCGGTTTTTCATCAACAATCGTTGCGGCACTTTCTCGCTTCCTCAAACGGTCCAACAAAGCTGTGCAAGTCGGGACACCTTCAGTTGAAACATTTTGTAGCTTGGCAAGATCTGATTGTATCGCCAGATCATCCTTGGCCAACGCCTGCAACAAGGCAAGCTCACGCGCAAAGGAACGTCCGCTATCCACTGCGGTACGAAACTCCATGGCGGCCATTGCAATCGCAATCTGTCCGTGCGTCGCATCACGGCTTTGTGTGGCAAGCACACTTGCCTGCTGCACATCTTTTTGCAGTTGATCAAGACGCGCATTCAACGCCTGCACATCGACCTTGGCCGTATTATCCGTTGCCTGCGGCGCGGGCTGAGTGACGGCAACCGTTGCCTGATCAGCCTTCTTTTCCAGTGCGTCCACACGTTGTGTCAGGGCTTCGATTTCCACCTGCATGGCCGTGAGGTGCGTATCGTGCTGGGGCACGTAGTAGCGCATAACCCAAGGGCAACGTGCCGCACCAAGGCCAGCACCAAATACCAACAGCAGCACGACCAGACAAACCCACCCTTTTTTGCCGCAACGCTTGCCTGACGTCGTGTCGCTGACGGCTGTCGTGTCTTTTTGGGTCTTATCGGCTTCAGTCATGCATGATCCCCCTCACAGGCGGTGCAACCATCTTTCAGCGCCTGCACCATTGCCGCATCCGACGGCTGCGCCGCAACCGCAACGCTGCGCCAATCTACAGGATTCAAAAGATTCGCGACAGTCTGGCTGATGGTCACAACATGTACGCGTTTCATCAATATCCGCAAGCCCGCTTTTTGTAGCAAATCCATATAATGTTGCGCCGTACGCGACGAATAAAGCATAACCGCATCAACTTCGCCCGCACCGATTGCCGCCTGTACTTCTGGCGTTAGCGTTTCCGTCAGTTGCGCTTCGTAACGCACCCATGGAACGATGGTCAGGCCCGTGCTCATTAAAGCTTCTTTGGCACGCGCTGCCACATCACGTCCACACAAGTGCAAGATATTCACACCAGCGTGCGAATAATGGTCACGCAACAAGGTGGATAAGGCAGCGCCATCGCTGGCCCCCTCAATCACCTGAGTAAATCCTGCAGTTTTTGCGGCTTGGGCTGTTGACCCGCCGACGCAATAACACGGCAACCTCAGCAACGACATCGGCAATGGTTGTCCTGTAAAAGCATTAGCACTTGTCGCTACAACAACAGCGCAACTTATATCTGGCATCGGCAAGTTAGCGGGGACAATTTCAAGAACCGGCGCTCGAATGACGCGATAGCCCTCTCTCCGCAATATATGAATAAGATTGTCCGCCTGAACGATGGGGCGCGTGACGATGACGCTCCGCATGCCCGCCATCCCTAGGCAGCAAAGAAGTTAGGCGGCAATGCCTGCTTCATCTGCAGCGCCAACTGCCCACCAAGACTTTCTGCCTCGTCGGTTTTGCCCACGATTTCCAGGCGCGTAATCTGCGAACCATTGGGTCGCGCCGCCATGCCGCGTAGACGCAGCCCACCATCGCCCACCGAATGCGCCAAGGCACCAATTGGCGTGTGGCATGAACCATCCAACACACGTAGGAAGGCGCGTTCAGCGATAACGGCATGCCATGACGCCATGTGGTTGGCATTGGCCACCATGGGAACAATGTCGGCATCATCCTTACGGGTTTCGATGGCAATCGCGCCCTGTGCCGCCGCTGGCAACATAACGTCTGTAGAGATGACAGACCCCGCCCTGTCTTCCATGCCCAGGCGCTTTAACCCCGCCATAGCCAGAATAGTGGCATCAGCCAAACCTTCGGACAATTTACGCAACCGCGTTTCAACATTACCGCGGATACTGACAATCTTAAGGTCGGGTCTGTATGCCAGCAATTGTGCGTGACGGCGTAGGCTAGCCGTGCCGACAATCGCCCCCTTCGGTAATTCTTCGAGAGTCTTAACGTCGCGGCCGATAAAGGCGTCCTGAACATCCGCGCGTTGAAGTGTCGCGGTTATTGTTAATTGATCGGGCAGTACGCTTGGCACATCTTTCATGGAATGGACGGCCAGATCGATGTGTCCTTCTATTAACGCTTCGTCGATCTCTTTGGTAAACAGCTCTTTGCCCGCGCCAATGTCACGAAACGTTTGTTCTTTATGTTGAGGTTGCCAATCACCCGATGTGCGCATCGGCACAATCTCTATCTCCACTTCGCGGTCCAGCCCGTGATTGTGTTGGAAAATACTGCGGCGCGCTTCTTCTGCCTGCAACAAAGCAAGCGGGCTGCCGCGCGTACCTAGCCGGATAATCTTTTTCATTGAACAACCAAAGGAATCCAAAAAAAGAGGGGGAATGACTCGACACCCTCTTGTTAACAGATTTTTTACTATAGAATCAATGTTTTAGTTTCAAGATTTCGCTGTACACTACTCTCAAGGCAGCAAACAATGGAACAAACAAAATGCTATATGCGGATATTCAGATTGCTACCACGGCCGCCACGGTCGCCGCCGCTGCGGTCTCCGCCCTTAGCGCGATCACCGTTACCACGTGCCTTGTTGCCACCGTACGCTTTGGAACTCGGGTCAATGGCACGCTGGGTTTGTGGGCTCACAGCCTGAGCCTGAATTTGGGGCAACGTTCTCACGACAGCATCCTGAGCCAGGGCGCTGGGCATGATTGGAACTTGAACGGGCGTAACCTGCATGGTATGCTCTCAGTTATCCCCAGAACTATACAGTCAATGTTAGCGTTACGAAATAAAAAATTCGTTAACCATTTGGTAGCCTATAAGCTGTTCAATATAGTGCCCAAAAATTCTGTGGAATCCGCCACTTACAACCTTTCAAAGGGGTCGACGCAATGGTCGGGTATGCTAACACAATGAGCCGGTTACAGAAAAATCTTCCGGCCATGTATGTACTGGCCCACAAACGCGATGACGAGTCGCGCCTTGAACTGGCGACCCTGCTCGCCGAAATTTTCACCACGGGTGAAGACAGATTGTCACTACGCGAAGAAGAAATGGTCAACGAATTGATCGATCGCCTGCTTTCTTCACAGTCGCCCACCGTGCGCCGCGCTTTGCTGAGCAAATTTGCCAATGCGCATCACATGCCGCGCAAGATCGCTCGCGAAGCCGCAAACGATGACATCACGGTTGCCCGCGATGTTCTGATGAACTGTGAAAGCCTGACCGACGAAGATCTGATCGAAGTCGTGCACGTCAAGGGCTCCACTTACGCCGAAGCTGTCGCCACCCGTCGTCAAATCAATGAAGCAGTTGCCGATGCCCTGGTCACAACTGGCGACCTGAAGGTCATGCAGCTGGTTGCTGAAAACATGGGCGCGAAACTGAGCCCCAAGGCGGTTGACGTTCTGGCCCGCAGCGCGCGCTTCACCGCCGAACTGCGCCGTCCGATCATGAAGCGCCCGGAATTGACTGAAGAAGTTGCCACCCGCATGTACTGGTGGGTGTCTCAGGAACTGCGCCGCGAAGCGCTGAAGCAGTTTGCCATTCCGGCCGCGCAGATCAACGCTGCCCTGTCCGACACCATCGAAGAGCTGTTAAACCAGCACAAGACGGACATGAACGACGACGACGTGATGGGGCAGATCGCCGATTGGCTGGCCGAACGTCAAGCCGTGTCGGTTCGCATTCTGCCGCAGGTGCTGCGCCTGGGTCACTTCCGCCTGTTCAATATCCTGTTGGCCCGCTTGTCGCATCTTGACCTGCCGATGGTTGACGCGATTGTGAATGAAACCGGCGGCCGCAGCTTGGCCGTTCTGTGCCGCGGTATTGGCATCGACAAGTCCGGCTTTGTGTCTATCTTCCTGCTGTCACGCGGTTCACGCCCCGGTGAACAGATTGTTCACCCCCGTGAATTGAGCTTTGCGATGGCTGCGTTCGACCGTATGTCGACCAACCTCGCCCAGGACCTGCTGATGACCTGGAAGAAGAATCCGTCCTTCTTGCTGAACCGTCAGGAAAGCGACCTGGCGCTGGAAGCCTAAACCCGGCCAGGATTTTCAGTTCAGCGCAGGCCAAAGTTTGACAACCTAAACAAAAAATGAGAGGCAGGCGTATGATGAAACGCCTGCCTACTTCATTTATACCCCTGCTCCTCTGCGCCGGATTATTTGCCGCGCTCGCATTCTCTTTGCTACGGGGCCCGTCAGAGCAAAACAAGTTCGCCCAGCATGTTGGCGAAAAAGCAAGCCCGACAACACTGCCACTTCTCGACATGGCTGATACACATTTCGATACAGCCGAATGGATAGGGCGGCCTTATATTATCAATTTCTTCGCCAGTTGGTGCGTGCCCTGTCAGGCCGAGCATGAAGTCCTGTCGGATCTGCAGAACCATTTGCACCTGCCTGTTATCGGCATAGCCTATAAGGACAGACCTGAATCCCTGCATCGCTTCCTGAACAAGGCGGGCAACCCATATCTGGCCGTGGCCGATGATAAGGACGGACATACAGGCATTGATTGGGGATTAACCGGTGTGCCGGAAACCTTCGTCATCGACGCGCATGGCGTCATACGCTATCATCTGGTTGGCCCTATGACTGAGGAAACCGTCATGGACGACCTGCTTCCTGCATGGAAAGAGGTCAGCCAATGAAACCTCTGCTGTTTGTCCTGATCGCCTTATGCCTGATAAGCATGACAACGGTCCGCGCCGCCGAAAGCACCCTGCCCGATCTTGCGCAAGAACAACGCGCCGTTGCCCTCGGCAACCTGTTCCGTTGCGTCGTCTGCCAATCGGAATCCATCAATGACTCGCAAGCCGATATGGCGCGCGATCTGCGGCAGTTGGTGCGCGACAAGGTAGCTGCCGGGTGGAGCGACCGGCAGATCATCGACTATGTTCGCGCGCGCTACGGTGACTTCATCCTTCTGAACCCGCCGATGCAGGTCAACACGTGGTTACTGTGGGGCGCGCCCGCCCTATTCCTGCTTATTGCCAGCAGCGGCGCTGCGGCTTTCATACTACGTCACCGTAAAGGCAGGCCGACATGAGCCATCTTCACGCTCTGCTTTTTTGGCCGCTTATCGGTGCGCTGACAGCCGTGGTTGCTGCGTTTACCAGCACACCGCTGTGGCAAAAGAACAGAAAAATTGCCTATCTTATCGCCATTGCTTTGCCGTTGGCCGGTGTTGGCCTTTATCTGTGGGGCGGCAACCCGGAGCTAATCCGCTAGGGAGGAGGTGCTATATCTGACAAGCTCATTTCCACTAATCCCGCCAAGGAAGGGGGACGCCGTCATCGGCGAAGTCGATATCAGCACGACACACGACATTGAATCCGCCGTCGCCGCCACGCACAAGGTCAAGGCAGGGTGGCAAGCGTTAGGACTGACAGTCGCATTGTCGTGCTTAGGAAACTGGTAACGATTTTTGAAAAGCATCGGCAGGAAATTGCGTTGCTGCCGACCTAACATACGGGCATGGTTCAGATCAACCAATCGGTCGGCACACGTCCTTGTAATCCATTCGGGGGCTGTGGATTATCCGGCCTTGGTATGGAAAACGGGCCCTACGGCTTCCATGATGTGTATCGTCGCAAGCTCGTAACGCGAATGCTTTAGGAGGTGTTTTAGGATCGTTAAGATAGCGAATCTGTCCAGAAATCAGCCATAAGTTAACCATTTGGGTCATTTTCTGCTGATGTTTTTTATCAAAATAACCATGCAGTACCATGAATTTACAAGAAAATTGGCTTTTTAAACCGTTTTGTTCTTGTTTATCGCCCTTTAACACCTAATATATGCCCCATAACAGCAATCTTCTCGATTGCGAAATGATGGGGGATACATGGCCGTTGTAAAGAAGACCACCAAAGCCGCCAAACCTGCTGGCAAACCCGCCAAGGCCAAACCGGCCGCCAAGGTTACTCCCAAGCCCCCTGCCAAAAAATCGAGCAATGTTACGCTTCTAAAACTGCCGCGCCCCAGCTTGGTGTCACAATTGGCATCATCCGCGAATGATAAGCTGCCGCCGCGCCTGCAGGCCGTTGTCGATAAAACAGAAATTCAGCATGTCCTGTCCACGCATGTCCGCGGCATTGACCGCGCGGACGAAAACCTTCTGCGCTCCGTTTTTCATCCAGATGCAACGATCGACCTGGGCCCCGGCGTGTTTCAGGGAACAGGCAATGACTATGTGCATTGGGTCATGGGCGTGTTGCAGGGGCTGAAATCCACGCATCACACGCTCGGCCAGTCGCATGTCGAAGTCAGCGGCGATGTCGCGTTGGTTGAAACCTATTTCAACGCCCATATCCGTGTTGATAAGCCGGTAGGCCGCGAAGATGTCTTTATGGGCGGCCGTAATCTGGACCGTCTGGAGCGCCGCCCCTCTGGCGTGTCAGGCGTTTGGAAGATAATTCACCGCAAGCAGGTTCTGGATTGGGTACGCACCGAGGCGGTTTCCGATATCTTCTATCACCAGAACCCCGATGGTTTGTGGAGCAGCCGTTCCAAAACCGACCTTTCATACCAGATGGCACAATTCCCGGGCAGCCAGAATGCAGGCAAACTGCCCGCCTTCCTTGGCCGCCGCTACGAAAGCAAAAGCGTAAAATTCTAATTCCATCTGTTTATTCCTGTAGAATCAGCGTTATGGTGGCGTCATGAAACTCAAACCCCCTGAACTCCTCTACCTGCCCCGCATTGGCCTGCTGTTGCTGCTCGCGTCCGCCGCCAGCCTGACCTTCGCCTTCATCCTGCAATTCGTCTATGGCGTGGCGCCCTGTATCCTGTGCCTGGCGCAACGCGTCCCCTTCGCCTTTGGCACCATTCTGGCCGCAACATTGGTGGCAGCGCGCCCTTTCGGCAAGCACAGTACGGCGCTTTTGCTGGTCATTGCGTTCGTCTATCTGGTCAACACCGGCATCGCAATTTTCCACACCGGCGTTGAACAGCATTGGTGGATGGGTACGGCGAGCTGCTCAACACAACCGCTCGCTGGCGACAACGCCGATGATCTACGCGAAGCTTTGCTCAACACAACGCTAGCCCGCTGTGATGAAATCAGTTGGACCTTCCTCGGTTTCTCTATGGCTAACTGGAACATCCTGCTGTCCGGCGCACTGGCCGTTTTCGCAGGCCTTGGCGCACAACGTCAGCACGACCAGAGCAAAGGCATCTGGCACGCGCTGATGAGCCTGTTTTCATAACGGTTTGCGGATAGCCGACAGGCAGCTGCCGTGCTTGCCAACCAGAACAGACCCCAGACACAATGTCCCGCACAGCAAAACCACAACCGGCCCTGAGGGCGTGTTGGTAAAGTAGGACAGCAGCAACCCCGCATAAGATGAAAAGATCGCAAGGCCCAGCGCGAATCCAATCGCGCGGTCCACCTGACGCACCCAGAATTGGGCCGCAATGGACGGCAACAGGATAAGCCCCAACGCCATGAGCGTACCGAGCGCCTGAAACGCCGCCACCAGATTAATGACAAACAACACGAAAAAGGCCGGACGCACCAAACGTATAATCGGACGTTTGGACGCCGCCGCCATCAGAAAATCAGGATCAAAGCAGTCCAGCACCAACCCGCGATAAATAAATGCCAGCACAAAGAGTGTCAGAACCGCGACGATACCGATGAACAAGAGCGCGTCATTATCGATCGCCAAAATGTCACCGAACAGCATATGCAAAAGGTCGATATTACTGCCTTTCAGCGACAAAAGAACAATCCCGCTGGTCAGGGACAGGAGGAACAGCAGCGTAAACACGCCATCCTCCTTGATTTGCGTATAGCGGCTTAGAAACACCGACAACAGCGCGATCAGAATACCGGCGGTTAGCCCGCCCGCCGTCATCGACCAGACGCTGAGTCCGGAGACCAGAAAAGCCACAGCCACGCCCGGGAAAATGGCATGAGACATGGCATCCGATACCAAAGCCATACGCCGCTGGTTCATAAAGAACCCCAACGGCGCGCCGCTGATGGCCAATACGATGCAGGCCAGCAACGCACGGCGCATAAAGCCATAATCCAGATAGGGCGACAGCAGATAATGCGTAACAATGTTCATGCGTGATCCCCGGGGCCATGTTTGTGATGGCCATGGTCGTGATTGTGTCCGTGATGGTCGCGGTGTGTCTGATGATGGAGCGGGTCCTCTGGTGGAACCAATTCGGCCATATCCAGATCAAACGACAAAAGTTTTTGTTCAAACATCTGATGTGTATGACCGCTGCCCAAGCATTTGCCCTGCAACACCATGGATTCAGGAAAATACTTTTTGATCAGCAGCAGATCATGCAAAACGCAAATGATCGTCCGCCCTTCCTCATGCCATTTCAGCAAAAGCTGGATCAGGCGCGCCGTGGTCGCCGCATCGACGGCAGAAAATGGCTCATCCAGCAAAATGACATTGGCATTCTGAACAATGACGCGGGCAAACAAGGTACGTTGCAATTCACCGCCGGACAGTGCGTTGATCTGCCGCTTTTCAAACCCGCCCAGCCCAACTTCACCCAAAGCCTTGCTGGCCGCCTGCTTCTGCGCTTTTGATAAGCCCCCTGCCTCACCCGCTTCCGGATAAAAACCGGTCAGCACAACATCAAAGACTGATAATGGAAAGTCGCGCTGTAAATGTGCAACCTGCGGTAAATAGGCCATAGACGGGCGCACATTGTCGGCAAAGGCAATGGTTCCACGCGTGGGGTGCAAAACACCGGCGATGGCTTTCAGTAGCGTGCTTTTGCCGGAACCGTTCGGCCCCGCGACCGCTGTCAATGACCCGCACGCAAACTGCCCCGAAACGCTTTGCAGGGCTACATGGCGACCATAAGAAACGAAAATGTCATTGAGCGTTATCAAAGGATGGGTCATACCGTCCCCGATAAAACAGCATATACGCACAGGCCAACAAACGCACTAAGCGCCGCAGCCAAAGCCAGTCTTTGCATAAGTGACCAGTGATACATCGCAACCTCTATAAACGTTATAATATATCAAAGAGCTTGACGTCCACAATGTTATAATATAACACATGATACAACATACCGTTAAATGAGGATAAAATGCGCTTTGTAAAAACAGTTTTGACCCTTGCCGCCATTGCGCTCGCCCCCGTTACAGCCCATGCCACACCGCTTAAGGCGGTCGCCACAATCAGCATATTAGCGGATATAACGCATCAGGTAGGCGGTGATCTGGTCAACGTAACACCCATTGTCGGGCCCGATGGCGATGCGCACACCTATAAACCAACGCCGCAGGATGCCAAGGCGTTAGCCGAGGCGGATGTTATCATTACAAATGGTTTGGGACTGGAAGGCTGGCTGTCGCGCCTGATCAAGGCCTCAGGCACCAAGGCGATAATCGCGGTCGCCAGCACTGGTGTCACGCCACGGCAAATGGTCGACGACGGCAGAAAAATTACCGACCCGCATGCGTGGCAAAACGTTGCCAATGCCAGAATCTATGCCCACAACATTGCGTCCGCACTGACCAAGGCGCTGCCTGACCAAACGACCGTTATTCAACAGCAAGCAGCTGCTTATGACGCACAATTGGCGGATCTGGATAGTTGGGTCAATGGACAGCTTGCTGACATACCTGCCGCGCAGCGCAAGATTATCACCAGCCACGACGCGTTCGGTTATTACGGCGCCGCTTACAACGTAACGCTGCAGGCCCCACAAGGCATGAGTACGGAAGGCGAGCCCACTGCTGCGCAGGTGGCCAAACTGATAACACAGATGAAGTCCGAGAAAATTCACCGCGTCTTTTTTGAAAACATGGCCAGTCCCAAGGTTGTGCAGCGCATAGCCGAAGAAGCAAACGCAAAAGTTGGCGACGCCGTATATTCGGACGCGCTGTCCAAGGCCGACGGCCCGGCCGCAACCTATACGAACATGATTCGTCACAACACAACCCTGTTCCGCGAAGCCATGCTGATGAACGGGAAATAATCGTAGAACTGCCTTACATTGGCCTGAAATGCGATTATACTGCCTGCATGCGGATTCACTTACCCCTGCTTGCCAGCTTGCTCTGCGTCCTGCCGTTTACGGCATCGGCGCACCCGCATGCATGGATTTCTGTGCGGACAACCGTCATTCTGAACGATAAGAACGAAGCGATCGCCATTCGCGAACATTGGCTGTTCGACAAAATGTACAGCGCCTTTGCCGCCCGCGACCTGAACCCCAAGGGTGACGGCAAGTTTAAGAATGATGAGCTCATCCCCCTGGCGCAGCAAAACCTGGAAAACCTGTCGGCGTTTCATTACTTCACGGTGTTTGAGAAAGAACCGCAGCATCCCATCACGCTGGGCAAGCCAGAAAATATCGCCAGCATGTTCGAAGACGCCCCCGCGACTGAGAAAAAGAAAGTCGTCGTCTACGCAACACCCAACGGTGCCAGTGCGGATGATGTTCCGCCGGACGCCAAGCAAATCGCTATGGAGTTTACGTTGCCGCTGGCCGCACCGGTCAGCCTCGCCTCAGGCAAAGTAACTTATCGCATTTTTGACCCCACTTATTACGTGGATATGACGCATTATGAACAAGCGCCCGTCGCCTTTGCACGGCAGGGCAGCATGGACCCCATCACATCCTGCAATGGCAAGGTTGAATTGCCCAAGATAGATAGCGCCATGATGTTGCGCGCCGCCGCGCTGGATAAAAGCGCCAAGGCGCAGGAAGATTACGGCTACTACTTTTCGGAAAAAGTGACCCTGTCATGTTCATAGACAATTTAGTTGTCACGCTCAGTCAGGCCCAACATTCCTTTAACGACAGCATTCTGTCGCAACTGCAAAGCATACGCGACGCGCACAGTCTGATCGCCTATGCCGGGTTGATGGCCGTCGGTTTTGTGTACGGCATTTTACACGCGGTTGGCCCGGGGCATGGCAAGGTCGTGGTTTCCGGTTACATGCTGGCGAATGAAAACAGCCTGAAGCGTGGCATTGTGATTGTCGCATTGTCCTCGCTGATGCAGGCACTGACGGCGATTGTTCTGGTTGAATCTTTCTTTTTCATTTTGCATATGCCGCAGGCGCAGGCTGAACATTGGGCCGGGCTGCTGGAACTGGTTAGCTATGGCGGTATTGGCTGCATTGGCTTGTACCTTATGGTACAGGGGCTGTTGACGCTGCGCCCACGCAAGACACAGCATGCGCACGCCCATAACGAGCATAATCAGGCGCATGAACATGAACACCACCACCATCATGATCACGACGGGCATTGCTGTCATCACGCGCCGGTACCGACAGAAGGAAAGAACTATTCGCTGACGGCCATTGCGGGCATGATTGTGTCGATCGGTATTCGCCCCTGCACAGGTTCGCTGTTGCTGTTATATTTCGCCTGTTTGTTCGGGTTGGGGTTTGCGGGCGCGCTTGCGACACTCGCCATGGGCGTCGGCACGGCGATCACAACCGGATCACTAGCGATCTTGGCGGTTAAATCGCGTTCGCTCGCCATGAAATTCGTCAATAAATCCGACCGCGCTCTGACGCTCGCACACGGTTTTCTGCGTCTGGCGGGCGGCGGCTTCATTTTGTTGCTGAGCGTCCTGTTCGCCCTGCCGCACCTGCAAGACACCGCCCCACCGGCGGTTGAGCAACACCCGTTGTTTAAATCAATCCAATAAAGCCCTGACAGGTAAGGACTTTTTATGCTTGCCCCGGGGGCAAAAAAAGTGTTTGTTCTTCCCCTTCGGAGAGGTGGCTGAGCGGTCGAAAGCGGCGGTCTCGAAAACCGTTGTAGGGCAACCCCCTACCGAGGGTTCGAATCCCTCCTTCTCCGCCATTGATGCAATGACATCGATGGGTTGTAGTTGATTTTCTCGCCAACCCCACAAACAACCCCACAAAAAAATCGTGGTAGGACGATGTGCTACAGATTTATTTCTGCGAGCGCACTCTAACTGGGGCATAAAATGAGAGAAAAAATCCGAGCATTGTATTACCCAGATTTCTGGGTAAATCCCCAAACGCTTTACAAATCCATCCTGTTATTTGACGAACTCCATTTCATGGATCGTCCATCCATGATGCTGAGAACTAAGAACGGTCAGGTCGGAACGATTGGAGCCGCATCACCCCTTCGCCAATTTGAAGCATCTTTCAGAGCCGAAGGCATACCGTTCTACGTGCACAATGCAGGCGGTGGATCGCTTGAGGGTGAGAGGTATGATCAAATAAAAGCAGACATTGATCAACCAGATTTCTTATCGCGCTATCAGAATGGGCTTAAAACTTCAAAAGCATTTTGTAATTTGCAGATACCTCAAGGCAACTATGGCCCCGCAGGTAATCAGGATGACGTTGCCAAAGCTTTATCATCAGTTGACTACCAAGCCATCTTGCAACGAGTGGAGGCAGCTCACACTCTACTTGAAGATGACACAATCAAACCGTTCGACACATCCGAAGCTTCTGGGCAGGCCAAACAACTCATTACAGGAGCTATGTTCTGTTCTGCGAAGACGAATTTTGCTCTCGGCATTGCTGCTTCCGAAGGATTTCATCCCTTGGCCGACGCCGCTCCATACGGAGACCTCCTGGGCGCAAAACATATACGAGCCGTTTCAGCTTTTCAGCCAGCCGCTAAACAAGTCCAAATAACTGACGTGTCTTTTGCTATTTTTGATGAACTGATTTCAAGCGAACGGCTTCAACAGCTCGATATCAAAACTGTGGTAGCTTATAGAAAAGCATCGGAAAAAGCTCGAGAGCAGTTCCTTGAACACCTTGCTGCAATCCAAGCAAAGCAATCGACGATTGGAGCTGATGGTGACTATCAAGGAGCATTAGAAAAAATTATCGCTACGGAAATTAGACCTGCCGTTACAGCATTTCGCAATCAATTGACGACAATAGATGAAAAGTTGTCTGGCTCAATTGCAAAAGGCGCTGTTGGTGCACTTGGGGGTTCATCAGCTCTCAACATCTTCGGCAATCTGTCTTTACCACAAACATTGTTACTTGTGGGAACAGCCGCAGCATATGTAGCAAAGGAAACCATAGATGCGATTGTAGCTGAACGCGCTCTAAAGCGAGACTGTAGCATATCCTACATTCTCTCCTTGGATGATTAGTTGCTTCTCATTTAGCCGGTGACAATTTTGTTTGCGTTTAAATCGGGCACGGCATCTGGGGGAGATACACGCTGTTCCCACGCACGCTTAAAGCGTGCAACCATATCTTCGGCTGGATGAGGCACCCTAGGATTGAGTGCCATAACATGTTGCTGCCATAGCTCTCTCCCTACTGCGCGGTCCAACCACCATCCACAGGCAGCATGGCGCCTGTAATGTTGTCGGCGGCGCTGCCACACAGAAAGACGGCCAGTTCGCCCAGTTGCTCAACCGTTGTGAATTGGCGGGTCGGCTGCGCGGCGAGGATGACCTTAGCCTTCACTTCATCTTCGCTCATGTTGCGGGCCTTGGCGGTATCGGCAATCTGTCCGGCGACCAGCGGCGTCCAGACGTAGCCCGGGCATATGGCGTTGCAGGTGATTTTGTTTTCCGCAACCTCCAGCGCCACGGTCTTCGTCAGCCCCGCAATGCCGTGTTTGGCCGCGACATAGGCGGATTTAAACGGCGAAGCCACCAGCGCGTGCGCCGACGCGATTTGTATAATACGGCCCCAGCCCTTTTCACGCATATGCGGCACGACGGCGCGGATGGCATGGAAGCTCGCGCTCAGGTTAATGGCGATGATCGCATCCCATTTATCAATCGGGAACTGGTCGATAGGCGACACATGTTGAATGCCCGCATTGTTAACCAGAATGTCGACGCTGCCGAATTTTGCGGCAGCCGTGTTCACCATGTCGGCAATTTCGGCGGGCTTGGTCATGTCGGCGGGGTGATAGGCCGCACGCACATTGTAATTTTTTTCGAATGCGACACGTTGCGCCTCAATCTTCGCAGCGTCGCCTAGACCGTTCAGCATGATGTTCGCGCCGGACTTCGCCAATGCTTCGGCAATGCCCTGCCCGATACCGCTGGTTGAACCCGTGACGATTGCGGTCTTGCCCTGTAAATTGGCCATGCGCTGCTCCCTCGGTTATGAACGGTTGATGTGCGACACCTTATGCCGCCCGTTGGGGCTTGGCAATATCTGCTTTCAGCCGTATTTGCTTGGTTATCTTTACTTGGCAAAGGCCTTGCGCAAAGCCTGAATAATATGGTCCGGGTCAGCCTCTTCGGAGAAGGTCTGGACCAGCTGACCGTCCGTGCCCATCAGGTAGATGAGGGATGAATGATCCATCACATAATCATGTTCATCCACCTGTTCACCCCTGGCATAGTAAACCTGATATTTCTTGGCGACATCGGCGATTTGCTGCGCCGTTCCCGTCAAGCCCGCCACCGCCGGATGAAAGCTGGAGATATATTCCTTTAGCTTCTGCGGCGTGTCGCGTGCCGGGTCGATGGTGATAAACAATGGCTGCACCTTTGCAACTTCTTCCGCTTGCATATGGTCCAGCGCCTTTGAAATGCTCTGCAACCCCGTGGGACATAAATCGGGGCAATAAGTGTAGCCGAAATAGACCAGTAGCAGCTTGCCCTTATACGCCGCATCGGTTACCGGCGTTCCGTCCTGATTGGTTAGTGAAAACGAGCCACCAATTGCGCCAGTGCCCGGCGGCACTGCGGTTTGCGTTGTGACCTGCGCCGCCTGACGTTGCAGGTCGGCCACGCGAGCGCGGTCTTTGCCTGCCTGCCACACCACCAAAAATCCAGCCATCAGAATGCCCAGCGCGACGACAATCAAGGTTTGCAACGCGCGCTTCTCGGCCAACTGCACAAACCGGTCGGATATTTTCTTACGAAACAGTTTGCGCATGTGGAACTCCATCCTCAGTTGTCTTTTCCGGTTTGGAAGGCAATGCATTCACCCAGGCAACACCCAATGCCGCCCAATAGGGCAATGTTTGCACCAGCAACATGCCCGCCCATAGATTGGCATCTAAATTCAAAGTTGTGAACTTCCATAATACAGCGATAGCGCAAATAAGGAGTGTCGCCAGCAAGGTTATTTCTTCACGTGCCATCAGGAACGCCTGAATGGCGGCCCGCTTATCGTCGCATTTGGGTGTGCGGAAAAACGGCTTGCCGGACGTAAAGATGCCTTGCCAAACCGCCCGCGCCACCGCATGCGACAAGGCCATACCTGCAATCGCGGCATAGAAACGGTCCACAAAGCCGCATTTCACCCGCGCGCGATATAACCAGAAACCAGCCGTGACCTTGAACACAAAAACGCTGAGCGTCGGCACCAGAAAAACTGCAGGCGGGAATTCAACCCATTTGAGCATCAGCAGGATTGACCAAAAAACTGCCGCAACCGCAAACACAATATGGGCCGCATCGGCAAACCATGGCAACCAGCCAGAAATGAAGTGATAACGCTGCCCCTTGGAAAGTTGGTCATCATCCATAAGTGCCCGCCAGTGGCGTTTCAGGATTTGAACTGCGCCATAGGCCCAACGGAAACGCTGCGTTTTATAGGCACTAAAATTATCAGGGATAAGACCGCGCCCAAAGGAATGGTCCAGATAAACCGAGTCATAGCCCTTTTCAAAAAGGCGCAATCCAAGTTCGGCATCTTCGCAGATACACCACTCCGCCCAACGTCCGACGCCCAGCAACGCTTCCTTGCGGATCAGCGTCATCGTGCCATGCTGGATGATGGCGTTGCGTTCGTTACGTTGCACCATGCCAATATGGAAAAACCCAGCATATTCCCAGTAGCACATGCGCTTAAACAGGTTTTCACCGCCATCTCGGTAATCCTGCGGCGCCTGCACAAAAGCGACATCCTGCTTTTCAAAATACGGAATGGTTGAACGCAACCAGTCGGATGACACGATGTAATCACTGTCGATGACGCCGACGATAACGGCGTCCGGTGCAGTCTGATCCAACCCAAAATTCAACGCACCCGCTTTATACCCCGGCCATTTCGGCAAATGGAAGAAGCGGAAACGTTCACCCAGTTTGGCGCAATGCGCCTCCAATGGTTTCCAAACCGCTTCGTCTTTTGTGTTGTTGTCGATCACCAACACTTCGAAGTTAGGATAATCCAATTGCGCCAGCGCGTTCAGTGTTTCGATCACCATATGCGGCGGCTCATTATAACAAGGCACATGGATGGATACTTTGGGTGCATTGGCATCCGGCACCCAATCCTGTCGCGGCGCAAAGGGACGACGACGTTCGTTTGTCCACAACACTTCGGTCAACTCAAACCCGTCCACCAGCAACAACGATAACAAGACAATTTGCGCGCCAATAAGTGCGATCCACGCAATCGTGGTGCTGTTGATGATCTTTTCGGCCATCGCCGCCATGATCGCCCAGACAAGGAATGAGGCCACCGCCTGTATCAACCCTGCGTAAAAGAGCTGGCCACCGAACTTTAGGTCGCGCCTGCGGCGCACGAACCATTGAATGGGACCAATCGCCATCAAGGTTGCGATCAGATACCCCTGTAGCCAGCGCGTTGACTCGGCGATCGACCCGCTCATGGAAAATTTGGGTTGCCGATCAGCATTCCACAATCCCCAATGCGCGCCAACCGTGCCTTCGATATTACGCTTCCATGGCGCGTCAAAAGCTTCAACGATTGAATAGTCAATTCGCTCCTCGCTCGCCATATTCAGGAAGTCACGCACAAACCGCGCTTCGTTAATTAAGGAAGGTTCAGCCCCCTTAACCCACTGCCCTTCACTCGGCCATCCTGCTTCGCCGATATAAATATGCTTGGATGGAAACGCCGCAACCAACTGTTGATACCGGTAACGCACATAAGAAACTGCGCCGTCTATAGGCACACCTTCCCAATAAGGCAGAATATGCACGGCGATAAAATCAACCGCGTCGGCCAGTTCCGGATATTTCAACCAGATATGCCACGGTTCCGCCGTTGTGACGGGAATATCAACCTGACGCTTCACGCGTTCGATAAAGCCGATGAGGTCGGTGACAGAAATATCGTCACGCAGTAAAGATTCGTTGCCGATGATGATGCGTTTCACGTTCGGGTTATTGTGCGCAACCTCTATCGCCTGCGCAATCTCACGCTCATTGGCAACCGGGTCACGTGATATCCATGCGCCCAGATTGACCATAATGCCATGGCGCGCCGCGATGGCCACAATCCGGTCAAGACCGGAACCGACGCCATAGATACGGACGGCGATGGTATGCCCGGCCAGCGCCTGCATGTCTTTGTCGATATCTTCGTCGGAACGATAGGTTGAGCTGTCTGACGCCTGATACGCACTGTAGGACAGGCCATTGATAACGCCGCCCCAGGCGCGTTCGCTCACGCTCTGGTTCACGAGCGCCCATATCGAAAAATTCGCCAATAAAATCAGCGCTAGAATTACAGTGACACGCCTGAGTATCTGCATAAGCTCCCCTGCCCGACCCGCCTATGGGTACGGCAAGGTGCTCTTTTACTCTACTGTAACGCTTTTGGCCAGATTGCGCGGCTGGTCCACATCCGTCCCCTTAGCCACCGCCGTATAATAGGCCAAAAGCTGTACGGGAACGGCATAAAGTATAGGCAGAACCGCAGGATCAGCCGATGGCAATGCCATACCCCAGAAGGGTTTCAGGCCGGATTTCTGCAGCCCTTCCTTATCGCTGAGAAATACCACCTTACCCCCACGCGCCATGACTTCCTGTACGTTCGAGGCTGTTTTTTCAAATAAGCCGTCACTGGGGGCCAACACCACAACCGGCATATTTTCATCAATCAGGGCGATGGGGCCATGCTTCATTTCACCTGCGGCATAGCCTTCGGCGTGAATGTAGGAAATTTCTTTCAGCTTTAACGCGCCTTCCAGCGCCAGTGGGTACAGAAGGCCGCGTCCAAGATACAGGACGTCGCGCGCTTCGGCTACATGATGAGCCAATTCCTGAATATGATGCTCATCACGCAGGACATGGTTAATCATCGACGGCACTTCGCGCACACATTGCATAATGGCATCGGCACGTTCAGCAGACAAAACGCCACGTGCCAGACCCGCCGATACGGCAAGACACAGCAAAACCGTCAATTGCGTCGTGTAAGCCTTGGTTGATGCAACGCCAATTTCCGGTCCGGCCAGCGTCGGGAGCACGACATCCGACAGACGCGCAATGGAGCTTTGCGGCACATTAACGACCGCGACGATTTTCTGGCCCTGCGCCTTGGCATAATGCAGCGCGGCCAGCGTATCCGCCGTTTCACCCGATTGCGAAACAGCAAGCGCCACGCCGCCTTCGGGCATTGGCGCTTCGCGGTAACGGAATTCCGAGGCAACATCCACCTCAGCCGACAAACGCGCCAATTGTTCAAACCAGTACTTGGCGACAAGGCCAGCATAATAGGCTGTGCCACAGGCGACAATGGTCACACGCGGCACCGAATTCCAGTCAAACGGCAGATCATTAAGTGCCACACGCCCCTGCCCGTCCACCAGCGAAGCCAATGTTTCACCGATAACGGCGGGTTGTTCAAAAATTTCCTTCAACATGAAATGGCGATATTGCCCCTTGCCAATCATGGCACCGGACAAAGCCGTCACATGAATCTTGCGCTCTACGACCACGTCGCTCGCGTTATGAACGATGGCCTTGCCGGGTGACAGTTCCACCCAGTCGCCTTCTTCCAGATAGCTGATGCGGTTTGTCAGCGGCGCCAGCGCGAGCGCGTCAGAGCCCAGATACATTTCATTGTCATTGGCGCCATAACCGACTGCCAGCGGGCTGCCGCGACGTGCGCCGATCAGCAAATTTTTATGACCGACGAAAATGACGGCGATAGCAAAAGCCCCCTCCAGCCGTTTCAGCGCGGCAGCGGTGGCTTCCTGTGGTGACATGTTCTGGTTCAAATAATCGGTAATGAGGTGCGCGATCGTCTCAGTATCCGTTTCGGACTGGAACCTGTGTTGCTTTTCCTCCAGCTCGCGCCGCAATTCACGATAATTCTCGATAATGCCGTTATGCACAACGGCCACCTTGTCCGTCACATGCGGGTGCGCGTTTGTTTCCGTGGGGCGCCCATGGGTGGCCCAACGGGTATGGCCGATGCCGACCGTCCCCGGCAACGGTTCGCGCTCCAATCGACTGGCCAGATTATCGATTTTCCCCTCTGCACGACGGTTTTCAATGTGCCCGTTGACCAAAGTTGCCAGCCCTGCGCTGTCATAGCCGCGATATTCCAGACGGCGCAGACCGTCCAGCAACAAAGGCGCTACCTGACGCTCAGCCAAAATACCAACGATGCCGCACATATTAACAACTCCGGATCAACAGATAGGGTACGCATAAACATAAGCACAGCCATACAGGCGGCAAAATTCAATTTTGGCAACATATTGTTACCCTGTACGGAAAGGCTCGACAGAATAGGGCATTGCTTGCATAAATATTGCCACAGAATCATTCGGCTGGCACTGGCGCCCCGTTATTAGGAGAGTTGGCTATGAAGCGTTTTTCCCGTTTATTGATCGCGTTGACGACAGTCACAAGTCTGATCGCCTTCGATGCGGCAACCGCGCCCGTGCACGCCGCCACGCACAAACACAGCCACCATTCCAAAAAACACAAAAAGTCGAAGAAACATGCCGCCGTGAACAGCAAGAGCCGCATGCGGCAAGCGCAGGAAAGCCTGTCACACCTTGGTTATTATCACGGCAAGGTTGACGGCATTTATGGTTCGCGTACAAAAACGGCGATCAAGGAATTCCAGCGTGACCATGAGCTTCGCGTAACAGGTACGCTGACAGACGCGACCTATCGCGCTATTTTGAAGGCTGACGGCCGTGAAGATGGCGTCAGCGGCAGCCTGGGCACCATGGGGCAGATGAACGTCCGCCATGATTTCTACGCCGAACATCCTGATTTTTACGGCCACACAAACCAGCAATATGCCGACCCGTTGATGATGAGCGGCGCCACAGGTCAGGCCACACAAAGCCTGCCTAACCGTTTTTCACACGTGGAATTCAGCGAAGTCGAAGGTTCCAGCTACCACCGCTATAATGTCAGTGTGAACGGTATTCCTGTTCTGCAGGCGGAAAATCAACCCTCGGTCGTCGGTCTTTCGAAGACCTATGAGCTGGATAACGAGGATGCCATCATCATCTCCGCCTACCAGCCGAACGATGCGACATGCCAGTACCGACACTATGTGCTGGCGCTCAGCAACGGTAAGAATGAGCTGCATCGTATCGACAGCTGCACACGCGGATTTCAGGCGCGTGTGCTGAACGGCTCGCTGTTCGTTGAATTCCCCGAAGTGGACGATGCGCGCGCTATCGCCTCAACATGGCGCTACGACAACGGGCAGATGGTTAGGCTATAAGCGCCTAGCGCGGCAACAAATGATAGAAAAAGGCCTGCGCGAAATTGGCCCGGCCTCTGCCCCAAGGTGTGACGAGAATAGTTTTGTGCGTTTCCCTATCATAAATCACCTCATCCGCCGGACCTGATACTGGTGCAATGATAGTCTTTGCAGTCGCTATGGCGGCATAGCCGGCCACACAGGCCACAGCGCCAATTAGACCCAAACCAAGACCGTGTGGGATGAGAGAAGCCACAAGCAATGCCGCAGCTCCCCACTGCGCCGCCAGCGCCCCTCTGTACAGCCATTTATGAGACACTTTGTGACTCGCGGGATATCTGCATATAATTTTAGAGTACGTTGGCAATGTCATTTAAAAAATCCACCTGAGTGCACAGTAATAGTTAATAATTAATGGCAATGGTTATACATAATCCATAAAGGTGATGCACGCCAATACTAACAATACTGGATAATGGCTGTTTATCAGCGTTTTCTGGCTATCTGCGCATCTAAACGCTCTTCTTCCAGCCCTTCCGGGTCCATGTGGACCAGCACATCCGCATGCGGGTAAGCCTTCATGATATCTGTCGTGATGGCATCCGTTATTTCATGCGCAGCCGCCAACGTTATACCGGGCTCCATTTCGATATGCAGTTCGACAAAAATATGATCGCTGTCATAACGGGTACGCATGTCGTGTACCCCCAGCGCCTTGGGGTGACGTTGCACTATTGCCTTGATGCCTGCCCGGTCTGCTTCGCCCAGTTCCTTATCCATCAGCATGTCGATCGAACGCAGGGCGATTCTGACCGCCGTCGCTGACAAAGCTCCTGCGATCGCGATGCCGAACAGCGGGTCAAACCACGTTATACCCGTCACGCGATATAGCGCGAGCGAAACGATAACCGCAATGTTGACGCCAAGATCACCCATGTAATGCAAATGATCGGCGCCAATGGCAACAGACCGGGTGCGCTTGACGACAACATACTGAAATAAAACCAGCACGATTGTCAGAACAATGGCCAGCAGCATCGAGCCATAACCAACAACCTCGTTCTGTAAAGCGTGCGGGTGAAATAAACGGCTGATTGCTTCATAACCCAGTAAAATGGATGAACCGATGATGAACCCCGACTGCGCCAGCGCCGCAAGAGGTTCCGCCTTGCCATGGCCGTAACGGTGTTCACGGTCCGGCGGCTCCAACGCGGTGGCAACGCCATAGGCAGTGACCAACGAAGCAACCAGATCAATGGTTGAGTCCAATAGTGATGACAAGACCGCAACGGAGTCCGTCATCAGGTAGGCAACCAGTTTGGCGACAATCAGGATGCTGGCCACCGTAATGCTGGCATAGGTTGCCAGCCGGCGTAGTCGATCATTGCCAATGGATAATAGCTGTTCTTTCTCAATCACGGGTAAAGCCTTTCCGTTGCCCAGTTTGTCGCGCCCGGCGCACAAGTATAAACAAGCCTGTCATGCAGGCGCGAGGGTTGATCTTGCCAAAATTCTACTCTGTTCGGTGTCAGCCTGTACCCGCCCCAATGCGGTGGCCGCGGCACTGCGCGCCCTTCGAACTGGTGTGTGCAATCGGCAATGCGTTTATCGAAATCAGCACGCGCAGGCAGATGCTGCGACTGTAACGATGCCCACGCGCCAATCTGGCTGCCGCGCGGACGCATAGCAAAATAGGCATCGGACTCCGTGTCCGAAACCATGGCAATACTCCCTTCGGCACGCACCTGACGGCGCAAGGATTTCCAATGCCAGCACAACGCACCTCGCGCGTTTGCGGCCAGGTCGTCCCCCTTCCGGCTTTCGCGGTTTGTAAAAAAGCAAAAACCACGCATATCATAATCTTTTAAAAGAACGATCCTGACGGACGGCGCACCAGCGGCACTGACGGTTGCCAGGCTCATGGCGTTGGGGTCGTTGACCTCCGCTGCCTCTGCCTCAGCGAACCAGTCCCTGAATAACGCCCAAGGCGTCACAGCAATCTGAATACCGCTTTCCATGCCATTTGCCCCTACAAAACCGGCTTTGCGCCATGCTTGCGACATCATTGTCTTATTTAATGAAATTGACTAGCATGAATCATATTTCAACCGCTACCCAAGAGGTTTACATGTTCCGCAAATCAGTCCTTGCCCTCCTCGCAGGATCACTTCTTCTGACCGCCTGCCAAAATGGGCCGAACGGTCGCGCACAAACAGACAGCTGGGGCGGTGGCGAAACCATCGGCACGCTGGGTGGTGCCGCGGCAGGCGGTCTGCTCGGCAACGCGCTGGGTGGCCATACAGCTACAGGTAAGGCTGCTGGCACCTTGACGGGCGTCCTGCTGGGCGGCTTCCTGGGTAACCGCGCCGGCGCCATGATCGACGAGAGTGATCGCGCAGCTGCCGCCAAGGCCGAACAACGCGCCTACACAGCACCAGTTGGCCAGCAAATCACTTGGAACAACCCGCAAAACGGCAACTCCGGCGTTATTACACCGACCCGCGATGGGTATGACCAAAGTGGCGCCTATTGCCGTGAATTCCAACAAACCATCACTGTCGGCGGCAAGCAGCAGCAAGGCTATGGCAAGGCCTGCCAACAGCCGGACGGCAGCTGGAAGATCGTTCAGTAAAGCTTGATTGTTGAACAGGATTGGTGTTGTCATAGCGGCACCAATCCTTTTCTTTTTATAGCAATCATCCATGTCAACGCGTGACCCGTACGATGTCTTGAATGTCAGCCGCTCGGCTACGGCGGATGAGCTTAAAAGCGCCTATCGCAAGCTTGCGAAAAAACTGCACCCCGACGTCAATCCCGGGCGCAAGGATATTGAGCAGAAATTCAAAGAAGTAACGGCTGCCTATGATCTGTTGTCCGATACGGACAAGCGCGCCCGTTTTGACAGGGGAGAAATTGACGCCTCAGGACAAGAGAGGGGTTTTGGCGGGGGCTACGGTGGGCGGAGCAGCAGTGGCGGACAAACACGCTGGCGCACGCATTCACAGGCAGGCGGTGATCCCTTTGCCCAGTTCGGCGGCATGGATGGGATGGAAGATATTTTCGCCGAATTTATGGGCGGCACACAAGGCAAGCGCGGGCGTCAAAGCCAAAGCCGTGGCAGTGATGCAAATTACGCCCTGACCATACCGTTTGTGGAAGCCTGTTTGGGCGGCAAGCGCCGCGTGACATTAAGCAACGACAAAACCATCGATATCACCATCCCGCCCGGCGTGAATGACGGGCATAAAATGCGCCTGCGCGGCCAAGGTATGCCGGGTGCCACAGGCCCCGGCGACGGGATTGTCGAGTTGCATATTGAACCGCATCCCTATTTTACGCGCAAGGATAACGACCTGACGCTGGAAGCGCCGATCAGCCTGCCCGAAGCCATTCTAGGCGGCACGATCACAGTCCCGACTTTGACAGGTCCGGTTGCCGTCAAGGTACCAAAGGGCGCCAATAACGGAACGTCATTACGCCTGAAAGGTAAGGGCGTTCCCCATGGCAAGGATCAGAAAGGCGACATGTTTGTCAAACTGCGCGTCGTCCTGCCCGACAATGTGGATGATGAGCTGGCTGAGGCCGTTGAGAAATGGTCGAAAAAGCACAGTTACGACCCGCGCAAGAATACGGGCTGGTAAGCCAGCCCCCCTTCTTACAGGTCCATAGAATTACAGACCCAGAAAACCGCTTTCCTGATGCTCGATGATCGGCGTTGCCGTCTGGTTGATCGCTTCGCCTTTTTCCTTCGCTTGCTTCAGGCGTTCGGCTTCGGCAGCGGCGTCAACGACGTTATCGCCATTCTTGTCAGATGACAGCAGGTCGCCGATCAGATGGTCGGACACATCCGTCTTTTGTGCAGATTCACGGTTGATAACATCGCGAATATTAGGGTCGGCATGATCCGCCCCCATTTGCAGCAACAGTGTCTTTTCAAGCGGCGATACGGCTGGCGCCTTGCCAGCAGGCGTATTGCCGTTAAACAGCGACGCATAAGCCGTTTGAGAAATATCCGCATCCTGTGGACGTGGCGCACCCGGACGCGGCGGCCGCAGCGAGAAATCAGGCGGCATAGCCAAAGGCGGCCGGTCGATAACAGCAAATTCATCCGGCGAGCTGCGCCCCAAACCAAGGCTTTCGCGGACACTGCCGCACGCCGTCAGGCTGAGCGCCATAAGGGCCATTAAAATGATGGGACGCGTTGCGTTCATAAATACCCTACCCGTCTGATTCACTATTCCAAGCCCAAGACTAGCGGTTTCAGGGAGCCCTGACCAGACTGTCGATGGTCAACAAGCCAACCCCTGCCACAATGGCGGCATCGGCCACATTAAACGTGTACCAATGGTAATTGCCGTAATAGAAGTCCAGAAAGTCGATAACGGCCCCGAACCGGACGCGGTCAAAGATATTGCCGATGGCACCGCCCATAATCAGCCCCAGAGCCGCCGTCACCAGTTTAGAATTTGTGCGCAGGAGCCAGCGCGTCAGCAACGCAATCACGGCCACCGCAATACCCACCATCACAAACGGCATATAGGCGTGGTTGATGTTGTTCAGCAGACCGAACGTCATCCCACGGTTATGCATGAGGATAATGTTAAAGTAAGATGTCACTTCAACTTTGCTGGTTTCTGCCAGCGTCTTGTTGACGACCCACCATTTGCTGAGCTGATCGACTGCAGCAACCAGGCCCATTAGATACAGCGCCAGTTGCGCACGCATATGCCTGCTCATGCTGCCACCTTTCCGGGTTTGGTCACAACGTCATGGCAACGGTGACAGAGGCCCGGGTGGTCGGCGTGATGCCCAACCTCCGGCAGGACTTGCCAGCAGCGTTCGCACTTGTCGCCTTTGGCCAGTTCGACAACCACACCCACACCCGTAACATCGGGCAACGTAAAGGCATTGGCCGGAACCGCACCAACCGTCAGGGTCAGTGATGACGCAATGCAGAGTTCCGCAAAGTCGATTCCTGACAACAGTTTGTTCTGTTCATCCGTTAGATACAAAACAGGATGCGCCTGCAGGCTGGAGCCGATCTTCTTGGTATTACGCTCCACCTCAATCGCCCCTGTAACAACGCGACGCAGATCACGCAATTGCTGCCACTTGGCAGCCAGCGCATCATTCTGCCATTGCGCAGGAACCGGCAAAAAGTCATGCAGGTGGATGCTGTCCGTCATCGCTTCGCCGGAGACACCCAGACGCGCCTGCCACGCTTCCTCAGTCGTAAAGACGAGGATAGGCGCCAGCCAGCGCACGACATGTTCAAACACATGATGCATGGCCGTACGGGCTGCACGGCGACGTTCGCTGTCCGTCGCGTCGCAGTACAGGCTGTCCTTGCGAATATCGAGGTAGAAGGCCGACAAATCCGCATTACAGAAGTCATGCAGGATGGTCAGCAGACGGTTATAATCAAACGCCGCGATGGCTTCACGTACCGCACCGTCGACTTCGTGCAGGCGATGCAGGACCCAACGTTCCAGTTCAGGCAATTGCTGATCCGGCAATGCTTCGGCAGCCGTAAAGCCGTCCAAAGCCCCCAGAAGGTAGCGTAACGTATTACGGAAGCGGCGGTACAGATCGCCGATCTGCTTCAGGATTTCAGGGCCGACGCGTTGATCTTGTACAAAGTCGGACGACACAACCCACAAACGCAGGATATCCGCACCCAGCTTGTTATAGATTTCCTGAGGCTCCACAACATTGCCCAAGGATTTGGACTGTTTACGCCCCTGCTCATCCAGCGTAAAGCCGTGCGTCAGAACGGCATTATAGGGTGCACGACCACGCGTCCCGCAAGCCTCCAGCAAGGATGAGTGGAACCAGCCGCGATGCTGGTCCGACCCTTCCAGATACAAATCCGCCGGCCATTGTTGGTCAGGCCATTCGCTGGCGCTTTCGTTCTGATCGATACAGAAAGCATGTGTTGACCCGGATTCAAACCACACATCGACGATGTCGAATACTTGCGTATAATCTTCGGTTTTGTAGGCGCTACCAAGGAAATCGGACGGCGGGTGACTATACCACGCGTCTGCGCCTTCCTTTTCAAAACTGTCAGCGACACGCTTCAGGACCGCAGGATCTTTCAGAATCTCGCCCGTCGTCTTGTTCAGGAACAGCGCAATCGGCACACCCCAGGCACGCTGACGGCTGATGCACCAGTCGGGGCGCGTTTCGATCATGCCGCGGATGCGGTTTTCGCCGACGCCGGGAACCCAACGCGTTTCGCCGATGGACTGTAACGCCACTTCACGTAACGTTTCCTTGCGTCCGGCGATAGGTTGATCGAGCGCGATAAACCATTGCGGCGTCGTGCGGAAGATCAACGGTGCCTTTGACCGCCATGAATGCGGATAGGAGTGCGTGATGTTCTGCTTTGCCAGTAACGCGCCAACTTCGCTTAGCGCTTTCATGACCGCGCCATTGGCTTCGCCAACCTTGCCGTCCGGTTTATAAACCGCCAACCCGGCAAATCCCTTCACGTTCGGCAGATAAATGCCGTCATCCCCAACCGTTTCATCGAACTTGATTTTGTATTGCTGGCCTAGGTTAAAGTCATCCTCGCCATGGCCGGGCGCGATATGCACAAACCCCGTACCCGCTTCTGTCGTAACAAACTCACCGAAATACATCGGCACGTCGTAGTCATAATAAGTCTGATAGGCGGCACCACCACGCCACGGATGGCGGCATACGGTACCGGCAAAGTCTGTGCCTTTAATTTCGGCGACAAGGCTCATCTGCCCCTTGCCGTCTTTCAGAACCATCTGTTCGAACTGGCTTCTCAGCGCGGCGGCTACAACATATTTTTGCCCGTCAAAAGCCGTGCCACTGTCACGGCATTCAAGGACAGCATAATCAAAATCGCCATAGGCGATGGCGCGGTTCGCAGGAATGGTCCATGGCGTCGTCGTCCAGATGACGATGTTCG
This sequence comes from Alphaproteobacteria bacterium, assembly GCA_019233975.1. Lineage (GTDB taxonomy): Bacteria > Pseudomonadota > Alphaproteobacteria > UBA9219 > UBA9219 > JAFALY01. Next base: position 44,191 of record JAFALY010000023.1, read on the forward strand.
CGCCCGTTAAAGCTGCGGCCTTGGTGTTCACGACCGGGAAGGCAACCCAGAGTGTCGTGGATTTATGGTCATGGTATTCGATTTCCGCTTCGGCCAGCGCGGTCTTTTCAACCACCGACCACATCACGGGCTTCACACCTTTATAGAGCAAGCCGTTATCGACGAATTTGTAGATTTCCCGCAGGATCTGCGCCTCGGCGCGCTTTGTCATGGTCGCATAAGGATGCGCCCAATCGCCGATAACGCCCAATCTTTGGAACTGTGTGGACTGGATGTTTTTCCATTCATCGGCAAATGCGCGGCATTCATCGCGGAATTGCAGAACGGGAACTTCGTCCTTGTTTTGTCCTTTGGTGCGATAACGCTCTTCGATCTTCCATTCGATGGGCAGACCATGGCAATCCCAGCCAGGTACGTAAGGGGCGTCTTTCCCCTGCATCTGTTGCGTGCGGACCGTGATGTCTTTCAAAATCTTGTTCAGCGAATGGCCAATATGGATGTTACCATTCGCATAGGGGGGGCCGTCATGCAGGATGAACTTAGGCCGACCCTTTGACTGCGCGCGCAGGCGGTTATAAAGGCCAATGCGGTGCCAGTAATTGATCCATTCCGGCTCCTGCTGCGGCAAATTGCCGCGCATGGGAAAATCGGTCTTCGGCAAAAAGACGGTTTCGCGATAATCGGCTGTGGGCTTGTCTGACATGATAAATCCGTTTCAAAGGGTTAATGTTTTTAACGCTGGGACCAGCGGGGCGCAAGGGCCTGCCGCAAGGCCTGAAATGGGCCTTTGGTGCCGTCTGGCGGCACCAAGGCCTACATAATTCGGCTGGCGTGATAGGTACGGGCAGCGTCAACATCCAGCGTGATCTGCTGTTTTAACGCCTCTAGTGAGCCAAAGCTCTGCTCATCCCGCTGAAAATGGCACAGGTATACTTCCCATTCCTGCCCATACACTTCTTGATGAAAATCGAACAAATGCGCTTCCAGAAGCTCTGTTTTACCGTCAACGGTCGGGCGCAATCCCAGATTGGCAATGCCTGCATACTGACGCGCGCTGCCGACCGGGCTCGCTGTAATCGTGTAAACGCCAAAGCGTGGGCGCATATACTCACCCAATGGAATATTCATGGTCGGGAAGCCCAGTTGCCGCCCACGCTGGTCACCCTTCACAACCATACCCGCGATTGACCAAGGGCGGCCAAGGATATGCTCAGCCAGCGCTACATCACCCGCCTTGAGCGCGTCGCGCGTGCGCGAGGATGACATAACTTCCCCGTGCGAGTCGCGGAACGGCGTGACTTCGGTTACAGACACACCCTGCGGGGCAAGCCATTCACGCAATTGCGCCATCGTACCGCTGCGCCTGTGCCCGAATACGTAGTCAAAGCCCGCAACAACATGCTGCGCCCCATAGGTGCCGAGGAGAACCCTTTGCACGAAATCCTGCGCCGACAGGTCCGAAAACCCAGGCGTGAATGGCAGCACAACAACATCATCCAGACCAAGCTTGCGCAGCAGTCGATCCTTGGCCGCAGCAGGCGTCAGGCGAAACGGCGGGATATCCGGCTTCAGAACAGACCGCGGATGCGGTTCGAAAGTCATGGCGCGCGCGGGAACGCCAAGGCCGCGTGCTTTCTCAATCGCCAGCTTTAAAACGGCCTGATGTCCGCGATGAACCCCATCGAAATTACCAAGCGCAAAGACGCCGCCTTTTTGCGGAACATTCTGCGCCGTTTGCTGATCAGTGGCCGAGGCCATGACGTGGTCCATATTCGCCCAAAAAACTATACTTCCCCGGAATGGGTCGTCATGATAACGGAAAAAGCACCGCAGACTCAAGAAAATCATGGAGATATTACACGCCGATGCTGAAACGAATGAAATCTGAGAACTGGGGCGGCATCGCCAGCCTGTGCGGTAGTCTGTTATTTATGCTGGCGGGTGACAGCGCCGGAATCACTGCAACAGGCATTTGCCTGGCGGCAGAGTTTATATTTGCAACGCGCGGACACCGCACATGGGGTTATTCGCTTGGTTGCGCCCTTATCAGCCTATGCGGCTTCTTTCTGACCGCCTCACGCCTAATGGATGGCAACGACCTGCTGCGCCATTTGACGATGGTCATGATGGTGGTCTGGGCCTTCGCAGCGATACGATGGCCGGTTGAAATCCTATCCAACTTTACGGCAACGAAAAACGAAGTGCTGGCACAAATACTGCGCAAACTTGCCGATTATATCCCCCGTATTGCCAGTATCATCAGCATCACCATGCGTCTGCCCATGCTGGTAACCGCGGCATTTGCCGGTGAACATTTCAGCGGGCTGATGTTCAGTGCGTTGACATGTTATTTGATCGCGGATGTCTTGCTGGGCCGATTGCAGACTTTGCTGAAGCGTGGTGGGCCCGGTAGGACTTGAACCTACAACCAGACCGTTATGAGCGGCCTGCTCTAACCAATTGAGCTACGGGCCCGAAGGCCATCACCATCACTTACATGAACGCATTTGGATGCGCAAGCGGGCTAACGTTTATCCATAACGCCTGTCAGTGCGCGATAAAATTCCTGCGGATTGGCAACACCATAAATCGGGGTCGTATCCCCGCCTGCGCCATGCACGACCAAAGTACCGTAGCCAAGAACGCGCTCCAGTGCCGATTGTTGCAGCGTGGCGCCTGTGATGCGGTTAATCATCAGCTCATAGGACGCACGGGAGATAAACCCATATTTGGTAATCAGCCGCGAACTGGTGACCACAATTTCGGTCGATGTCTGCCGCACGTAATAGAGAACAAGCAGGCCAATACCAATCAACACGGCAATGAGCGCCAGAAAGGCCAAGGGCCGCGCGTATAAATCAGCCAGATCACTGCCGATCAAAAACGTAAGTAGCGGGTGGCTTAGCGCACCAACCAGGCCGCCGCCAATCGTTAGAACCAGCCCGCGTATGTACATCATCCAATGCAGTGACGCGACATACACGACGCGTTCATTGGGCAACAATATGGACTGGACGTAGGACAAGATGATCCTCCTACGCGGCGGCGCTGTTATGCGCCGTGCCTGCGGCGAGCCAGCGTTCGGCTTCCAGTGCGGCCATGCACCCCATACCTGCCGCCGTTACCGCCTGACGGAATACTTTGTCTTTCACATCGCCTGCCGCAAAGACCCCCGGAATGTTGGTCGCCGTCGAATCCGATTTGGTCAGAATGTAACCTTCGGGGTCCATGTCGACCTTGCCATTAAAGATTTTGGTGGCCGGGTCATGGCCGATCGCGACAAACAGGCCCGAAGTCGGCACAACACGCGTTTCCTGCGTGACCAGATTGCGCAGCTTAAGGCTGGTGACGGAAAGCGCCGGTGTTTCCGCGCCCTGCACTTCTTCGACGACGCTGTTCCAGATCACTTCGATATTCGGATGGTTGGCAATGCGGTCGTGCAAAATCTTTTCGCCGCGGAATGAATCACGGCGATGGATCATGGTCACCTTGGACGCGTGATGCGTGAGGTACAGCGCTTCTTCCATCGCCGTATTACCGCCGCCCACGACACAGACTTCCTTGCCGCGATAGAAAAAGCCATCGCAGGTGGCGCAACCTGAAACGCCGAATCCCTGAAACTTCTTTTCGCTCGGCAGACCAAGCCAACGTGCTTGCGCACCGGTCGCGATAATCACCGTGTCGGCTTCGAACACGTCGCCGGAGTCGCCTTTGCAGATAAAGGGACGGCGCGAGAAATCGACTTCCTGAATAACATCAAAAATGATTTCGGTGCCGACCTTGGCAGCCTGCGCCTGCATTTGCTCCATCAGCCACGGACCCTGAATGGCGTCGGCAAAGCCGGGATAATTTTCCACATCGGTTGTGATAGTCAACTGCCCACCCGGCTGCATCCCCTGTACGAGAATGGGCTTCATATTGGCGCGCGCAGCATAAATAGCCGCCGTATATCCCGCAGGCCCGGCGCCGATAATCAAAACTTTTGTGCGATAGGTTTGGGGCATTCCGTCCATCCATAAAAGGGTACCTGATGACCCCTTTCAGATGGCGGCGCGCCCCCGACCCGGAAGGGATCAGCCCTGTCCCATGACCTGGGAAAGAGCCACACCCATCGCATCATCAAATTGTCTTTCAATCAGATAATGCGAGTGGTTGATGCCTCTATCATGGAGGTCTTTTTCTATCTTGGCAATGATATGTTCATGGCCGGAATGCGCGATAACGTCGTCAATAAACGACAACGCGTAATTCTCAACCTCGGTTTCAGCCAGCCCAAGTTCGTGCGCGGCCCAGACACCCAACAGGTGTGCGGCCCGGCTCGAAGCTTTGAACTTCAGCTCTTCATCCAGTTTGAATTTTTGTTCGAATGCCCGTTCACGATCGTCGAATGCAGCCATGATAACCCCCTTTACTCAACACTGTTGGGACGAGCAAAGGGCGCGGGCTTCTGGGCATCTGGCGAAGACGCCAGCGCGAAGCGGGCGATTCGTTAGACGGAGCCGGGAGCGAGGGTGACCTTCAACCCATCCAGTTCTTCATTGAAGATAATTTGACACGAAAGGCGTGAATTTTCCGTTACCTCGAACGCGCCATCGAGCATACCGACTTCTTCTTCGTTGGGTTCAGGCAGCTTGTCCTTCCATGCCGGATCCACATAAACATGGCATGTAGCGCACGCACAAGAGCCACCGCACTGGGCCAAAATGGGCAATCCGCCTTCGCGAATAATTTCCATAACGGTCCATTCGTTGGTAGCCAGCAATTCGCGTTCCTTGCCTTCGGTGTCTGTGCACAAAATACGCATCTTCATTTACCTTCTGTTAAGCTTGTTAGTTAGGCAGCGTCCGAAACGCCGAGTTTGTCCTGCAAGTCGCTGCTTGATGTCGTGTACTGGAAGCGATAACGGCGGTCGGGGTGAACCATCGCAAACGCCTTCTTCGCCATCAGGGCGGCTTCATGGAAGCCGGACAGAATGAGCTTCATCTTGCCCGGATAGGTGTTGATGTCGCCAATCGCGAAAACGCCCGGCAGGTTGGTTTCAAAATCCGCCGTGTTGACGGGCAGCAGGTTATCCTGCAATTCCGCGCCAAAGTTGGCAACGGGGCCGAGCTTCATGGTCAGGCCATAGAACGCCAGCAGGTTGTCACACGGCATGTCGTACGCGTCCTTGCCATCTTCCTTCAGCGTCACGCTGGCCAACTGACCATCTGCGCCGTTCAGTGTGGAGAGGTTGGCAATCTTCAGGTCCATTTTGCCTTCGGCTACCAACGCGCGCATCTTGCTGACAGAATCCGGCGCAGCGCGGAATTCGTCGCGGCGATGGACGAGCGTGATGTGGCTCGCGATCGGTTGCAGATTGATGGTCCAGTCGAGCGCCGAGTCACCGCCGCCGGCGATCACCAAACGCTTGCCGCGGAATTGCTCCATCTTGCGAACGGCATAAAAGACCGACTTGTTTTCATAAGCTTCGATGCCCTTGATCGGGGGACGCTTCGGCACAAAGCTGCCGCCGCCGGCTGCGATCACGACGATCGTCGACTCGAAAACCGTGCCACGATCCGTCGTCAGGCGCCATTTGCCTTCGGGTGTCTTTTCCAGACTTTCGACCATCTGACCGAAATGGAAAGTCGGGTTAAAGGGCTTGCCCTGCTCCAGCAGGCGCTCCGTCAACTCAGCGCCAGTGCAAGACGGGATGGCCGGAATGTCATAGATCGGCTTTTCCGGATACAGTTCAGCGCACTGGCCGCCCGGACGGTCCAGGATATCGACCAGATGACATTTGATATCATTCAGGCCGAGTTCAAAAACGGCAAACAGCCCCACGGGGCCCGCGCCGACGATTACGGCGTCTGTTTTGATCACTTCTGCGTTCATGCTGTCCGTCACTTCCTTCTAATACCTACGATATTTGTTGCCCGAGGGGTTTAGCGAAGTTGCCGCCCCACTTCAAGCATTTCGCCTAAAAATAATGCCGGAAAAGCTACTCAAGCCTTGAAGCGCTTGGGAAAATCCGGCACATTAGCCTCTAACACACCCTGTCGCGACTGGCGTATAAGTGGTTTACCACAAGGAAGCGATAGCGGCAAAGCCGTACGCCTGGGCATCGCGTGTCTGACCATAAACTGGGAGGTTAATACCGTGACCAATTTTACCTACTCCGCCGCAGCCCTTGACCGCCTGAAAGCTAATGATAGCGACGTTTTCAAGGCCCTGATGCAGGAAGAAGTGCGCCAGAGCGAAGGCATTGAGCTGATCCCCTCTGAAAATTACTGCTTTCCGGAAGTTTACGCCCTGCTCGGCTCTGTTTTTAACAATAAATATTCCGAAGGTTACCCCGGCCGCCGTTACTATGGTGGACAGGAAAATACGGATATAATCGAAAATCTGGCCCGCGACCGCGCCAAGAGCCTGTTCCGCGCCGAATATGCGAATGTTCAGCCGCTCGGCGGCTCTGCCATGAATCAGGCCATCTATTTTGGCCTGCTACAACCGGGCGACACCATTCTGGCCATGGACCTGTCGCATGGCGGGCATTTGACCCATGGCGCCCCCGTTTCGCACATGAGCAAAGTATTCAATTTCGTCCGTTACAAGAGCGAAGTCCCCACCGGTAATATCGACCTTGCCAAGGTGCGCGCGCTTGCACTCGAACATAAGCCCAAAATGATCATCTGCGGTTTTTCTTCCTACCCGCGTGAGCTGGATTACGCAGGTTTCAAGAAAATTGCCGATGAAGTCGGCGCACTGACCTTTGCCGATGTCAGCCATATTGGCGGCCTGATCGCCGGTGGCGCATTGGCCAACCCGATGGATTTTGGTTTCGACGTCATGTCGACCACCACGCATAAATCGTTGCGCGGCCCGCGCGGCGGCATGATCCTTGCAAAAAAGCAATATGGTCAGGCACTCGACAAGTCGGTGTTCCCCGGCCTGCAAGGCGGCCCGCACATGCACCAGGTAGCCGCAGTCGCCACAACACTCAAGCTGGCTGCCGAAGAGCCGTTCAAGAAATACGCACGCGATGTCATCGCCAACGCCAAAACATTGGCGCAAACCTTGCTGCAACAAGGGGCCGAGCTGGTCACCGGCGGCACTGACAATCACATGATGGTCGTCAACACGATCAATTCCTTCAACATCAACGGCACAGTAGCCGAGCATGTTCTGGACGCCGCAGGCATCACGCTGAACAAGCAAATGGTACCTGATGACCCGAACCCGCCGTTGAAGCCGAGCGGCATTCGCCTCGGCACGCCTGCAGCAACCGCGCGTGGTATGGGCGAGAACGAAATGAAGCTGCTGGGTAACATTATGGTCCGCGCTCTGCGCAGCCATGAAGACACCGTCGCTCTGGAAAAGCTGCGTGATGAAACACGCGCAATCTGCTCACGCTTCCCGGTGCCCGGCGTTTCCAACGATGGCAAAAGCCATTCTTCGGCAGCCGCTTAAAGCTTGATAGACTGAACCCCGTCCGGTGAGGCAAACAAAGCCTCATCGGTCAGGCCTATAAAGAGGCCGTGTTCAACAACGCCTGTAACTGCCTTGAGCGCTTGCGCGAGCGCATTCACATCCTTGATGACGCCACAAGGCAGGTCATAGATGACGTTCCCGCCATCCGTTACGACCACACCGCCTTCCTTATTCAACCGCAGTGTTGGCGGCACATCGTCATAACCAAGTTTCTGCAGAACGGCACGCAGCCGCGCCGCCGTTGTGACATGACCAAAGCGCACCACCTCGACCGGCAACGGGAACTGCCCCAGACAGGAAACCTTCTTGCTTATGTCGGCGATGGCCACGCAGTATCGCGAATATTCCGAAACCAGCTTCTCACGCAAATGCGCAGAACCGCCGCCCTTGATCAAATTCAGATTGCCGTCACATTCATCTGCGCCATCAACCGTCACATCAATATAGGAAACAGTGTCAAGCTCAACGACTTTCAGTCCCAGTTTCTGTGCGAACGCCGCCGTTGCAACAGATGTTGCAACACACGTTATGAGTAAATTCTCATGACGCACACGTTCAGCCAAAGCCTCGACAAAACAGGCCGCCGTTGATCCCGTACCCAATCCAACAATCATATTTGTCTTAATCAATCGTGATGCTGCGATGCCCACTTGCTGTTTTTGTTGATGAACGTCCATGGGCAGGCCTCGGTAAGTCAGGAAAGAAGGAAAACAGAACCCGTTTACAAAAGCAGATTCCGGCCGTTAAAAAAAGATAAAATACGAGTTAATTTCTTGATAAATCATCTCTATCGTCAACAAGAGGTTAATGTGATTCTTGTACGATGGTGACATGGATTAGATCAATGGGACCTCCGTCACGGCGGAGCGGTAACTGGTCGGAGCGCGCATGAGAAACTGGAAGACAAAACATTTTGTCATCGCCTACCTGGTTGGCTTGTTCGGGCTAGCCGTCCTCGGATACTATTTTGCCGACTACGCCTTGGAAAAAGTTCAAGCCAAGAAAACAGTTATCAACGATAAATTCCAGACCGACCTGTCCTACGTCGAGCTGCCACGTATGAACGTCACGCTGACATCGGCGCACGCGGATTTCAGCGGTCGAGTCAGAATGGACATCAGTCTGGTGGTTGAGAAAAAATACGCCGACCGCCTGGAAGGTTTCAAGCCGCGCATCAATGATAGGTTGATGAGCTTCGCCAGCCATATGGATCTGGACACCATATCAAGACCGCAGGCCAGCGCCCTATTGCGCCATTACATTCTGAAGGAAGTGAACGCCGCCAGCTTCCCGGTACCAGTCATTGATGTCGTCTTCCGGCAATTCGCCGTTATGTAGGCCGCACGGCCTACCTGCCCTTTGTACGCTCGACCGAATTGATGCATGTATTGGCGCGTAACGCGGCAATGATGTTGGTCAGTTGCACAAGATCACGCACTTCGACGTCCACCAGAACATCAAAGAATTCCGGCGTACGGTTGATAATTTTCAAATTGATGATGTTACCGCCATTCTTGCCGATAACAGTCGTCAACGCGCCAAAGCTCGTGCTGCGGTTAATCAGAACGACGCTGAGACGCCCCACCAGATGCGTGGTGTTCTTGTCGCCTGAATCCTCCCAGCCGACGTCAATCCACCGCTCCGGCATGCGCGAGAAGCTTTGCAGTGTTTCGCAGTCAGTCGTGTGAATAGTCACGCCTTTGCCGGTTGTCACAATCCCCACGATGGCATCGCCGGGCAACGGATGGCAGCACCGCGCATAATGCACCGCCATGCCGGGGATAAGCCCTTTGAGCATCAACGGCGCGGCGCCGGGCTTGCCTTTGGGTTTGGTGATCAGGCCGCGATCAACGATCTTCTCAACCTTTTCAGGCTGTCTGGCCTTATGTTGCGGATAGGCAGCGTTAAAGACTTCACGCACAGGCTGCAGGGATGAGCCGACATTGGCCAGAAGATCTTCAAGGTTGGAGCTTTGGAAATTCTTAGCGATCGCTTCAAACGCTTTTTCTGAAAATTCCACGCCCTCTGCCCGGCATAGCTTGTCGATCATCGACTTGCCGAGCATGATAAACTCGGTACGCTGCTGCGTGCGGATAAATCGGCGAATACATGAACGCGCCTTGCCGCTGACCACAAACCGGTCCCACGCAGGCGAAGGCGAACTGCCTTTCTGCGTGACAATATCGACCTGATCGCCGTTTTTCAGGACCGTACGCAACGGCACCATGCGTCCATTGACCTTGGCCCCCACGCAGGTATCGCCAACGCCGCTGTGGATCGCGTAAGCAAAATCAACCGGCGTCGCACCACTGGGCAACGCAATCAAATCACCCTTCGGCGAGAAGCAGAACACCTGATCCTGGAAAAGTTCCAGCTTGGTGTTTTCCAGAAATTCTTCGGGCTTCTGCGCATGTTCGACGATATCCAGCAATTCGCGCAACCATCGGTACTGCATACCATCCGTGCGCTGCTCACCCTGCTTGTAGGCCCAATGCGCCGCGACGCCGAGTTCCGACACTTCATGCATGTCGCGGGTGCGGATCTGTATTTCAATGCGTTGCTTTTCGGGGCCGATAATGCCCGTGTGCAAGCTTTGATAATCATTCGGTTTGGGCGTTGAGATATAGTCTTTGAAACGCCCCGGCACCATGGAATAGCGGCTATGGATCAGGCCCAGCACCTGATAGCACTGCTCCACTGAGTCAACCAGAATACGGAACGCCATAATGTCGGACAATTGTTCAAACGCGACATTCTTGCTCTGCATCTTGCGCCAGATGGAATAAGGCGATTTCTCGCGCCCGCTGACATCCGCCGGCACGCCGGATTCCTTTAACACATGGCGCAATTCATCCAGAATGCGATCGACAATCCCGCCGCCTTCGTTACGCAGATATTTCAGGCGCGCGATGATACTGCTGCGCGCATCCGGGAACAGTTCGGCGAAAGATAAGTCTTCCAGCTCCATCTGCATTTTCTGGATACCGATACGCTGCGCCAGCGGCACATAGATTTCCATCGTCTCGCGCGCAATGCGGCGACGCTTTTCCGGGTCTTTGATGTAATGCAGCGTCCGCATATTGTGCAGCCGGTCCGCCAACTTAACCAGCAGGACGCGAATGTCTTCGGACATGGCGAGCACAAGCTTGCGGAAATTCTCCGCCTGCTTGGCCTGATCATTCTGAAATTCGATACGCGATAATTTGGTAACGCCATCCACCAGACGCGCCACGCTGGGGCCAAATTGCTTTTTAATGTCGTCGAGCGTCGCCAGCGTATCTTCGACCGTATCGTGCAACAAGGCGGTCGCAATGGTCGTGCTATCCATCTTCATGTCGGTCAGCAGACCGGCGACTTCCAGCGGATGCGAAAAATACGGGTCACCCGAGGCGCGCAATTGCATGCCGTGCGCCTGCATGGAAAAAACATAGGCGCGGTTCAGAAGGTCTTCGTTGACATCAGGGTCATAAGCGCGCACGCGCTCCACCAGTTCATACTGGCGCATAAGGCGCGTGGGCTTAGCGGCTACTGGCGCGGTTTCGTTGGAGGTATTGGCAGCATCGGTAGACATGGGCCAAAACTATCCCGCCTACCCTTTCCAGAAGGTAAAGATCGGGGCTGATTAGTCCTGAACTTCGGCGTCTTCGAATGAACCGCCCATATTGTCGGTCATTTCGCCTTCGCCTTCCAGGCCTTCTTCTTCATCGTCGCCGAAATCTTCGTCGTCGGCTTCGGCTGTATCGGCGGCGCCGATCCAGTTCTGCTGTTCACCGGCCATCAGCTCAGCCACTTCTTCTTCCGGCTGGTCGCGTTCAATACGCTTCTGCAGACCCTTGATCAGGCTTTCTTCGAGCGTCGAGAGGTTCAGCTTTTCTTCGGCGATTTCACGCAGGGCGACAACCGGGTTTTTATCGCGGTCGCGTTCGACTTGCAGTTCAGCACCTGAACCCAAGCCGCGGGCGCGGTGCGCCGACAACATAACCAGTTCGAAACGGTTCGGGATCTGTACAATGCAATCTTCGACGGTAACGCGTGCCATCCGATATTCCTTTGTTAGGGTCTGTCGTCCAAACTACCCACGGGCCAGACCAACCCAGCGGGCGAAAAATGAAGGCGCAATCTAGCCCCGTTGCCCCCCAAAAGTAAAGCCTTGTGAACAGTCCTATTAGGCTTCTTCCCTATCCGGATATGAGCCAGTACCAGCCCTTGGCAGAAATGGAAAGCTTGTAATAAAGACTAACTTCGAGTATATTAACCTTCCTTAAAGGTGTGACGTCCCCTTGGGTTTAGTAATTTTTTGAAAGAAGTAGCTAAACAAAATGGTGCGAATCAATTACCCCTTGCGACTTTCACACTCAACCCAGAATTATCCGAGGTTCCTATGATTTTTTATAAAGAAGAACGCGCCGCTATGTTTATTGATGGTGCCAATCTTTATGCCGCCGCCCGCGGTCTGGGCTTTGATATCGACTATAAGCGCCTTCTGGAAGTGTTCGCGGGTCGCGGTCGCCTTGTGCGCGCCTTTTATTATACAGCACTGATCGAAAACGAAGAATATTCACCGATCCGTCCGCTGGTCGACTGGCTGGACTATAACGGCTATTCCATGGTGACCAAGCCGACCAAGGAATTCACGGACGCCTTTGGCCGCCGCAAGATTAAGGGCAACATGGATATCGAACTGGCCATCGACGTGATGGAAATGTCCGAACATGTTGACCATATCATCCTGTTCTCGGGCGATGGCGATTTCCGCCGTCTGGTCGAAGCCGTGCAACGCAAGGGCGTGCGCGTCAGCGTCGTCAGCACGATGCGTTCATCGCCGCCGATGGTTGCCGACGAACTTCGCCGTCAGGCCGATAATTTCATCGAGCTGCAGGATTTGATGCCTTACATTTCCCGTGCGCGCACTGATGCGCCGCAGACGGGCAATACGCAGCCGCAAATGTCGATGAAAGACGTGGCGCAAAGCCTCGCCTCGACACAGGAACAGATCCAAGACGTTGCTTGACTGAATACCCGAGAACCGGTTGACGGTTGACAGTCAGGAATACCTTTTTAAAGTTTGTTATAGATCACAGCCCCAACCCCGCAGGTTGGGGCTGTCTTCATAGGAGGGCTTGATGCAGACAACCACGCTCGCTTATATGGACGACCAGCATTGCACGACAGGCACGTCAACCGTTCTGGCCGTGACAGATGATGCCAAAGATGGCATGGCCTGCGTCGTATTGGATGCCACCTGCTTTTATCCGCAGGGCGGCGGCCAGGCGTGGGATACAGGCAGCATGACAGCGCCAGGTGCGCGCTTTGCGGTTCAGGAAGTGCGCTTTGTCGATGGATACGTCCATCATTATGGGCGCTTTGAAGAAGCGCGCTTCGCGGTCGGCACATCGATCTCATACGCCATCGACGCAGAGCGACGCACCATGAACGCACGGTTGCACAGCGCGGGGCATTTGCTGGACGAGGCCGTGAAAAACCTTGGTTATGGCTGGGCGCCGACCAAAGGCATTCATTATCCCGGCCAAGCCGCCGTTGAATACACGGGCGCAGTTGAAGATTGCGAAGCCGCACGACAATCGATTGAAGCAGAAGCCAATCGCCTGATCTCAACCGGCCATCCGGTATCCGCAGCGCTGGTCAGCGCCGAGGCTTTGCCCACTGTCAGCAGCTTTGTGCCGCCCAATTTACCTGAAAACAAGCCGATACGCGTTGTAACCATGTGGGGCGATAAGGGCACCCCCTGTGGTGGCACACATGTCAAAGACATTACCGATATCGGCACCATGGCCGTGCGTTATGTGAAAGCGAAAAAGGGCCAGATCAAGGTTGCCTATGAACTGGAGGGCTGCGCCTAAACCTCGGGCCGGCCAAACCCGGTCGGTTCGCCGCGCGTTTGGATGATCTCTTCAATCGTATTGGTGACAACCTTCATACGGAACCCGCACGCATGAACGGCATGTTCCGTTCCGGTCATGATGACGATGTGACGCGGGCGCGGCAGAAAAACCAGATCGCCCCGCTTCCACCGCATATCACGCCAATGAACGGGCAAAGGCTGGCCATAGCGCTCTTCCTGCAAATCAGTGTCGCGCGGGCTATCGATGCCCGCCATAGTCAGTGCCAACTGCACCAGACCGGAACAGTCGATGCCGTCCGGCGTCCGCCCACCCCAAAGATAGGGCATGTTCAGGAGCCGCCCGGCAGTATAAGTGTAATCCCGCGTACGTACCTGCTCAGTTGGCAGAACATGCTCGGCATAAACATAACCGCCGCTTGCAAGCGCGTAAAAATCGCCCTCCTGCCCGGTGACGCTCACATAACTGCCGAGTGTAAGCACATCAATTGGTGGAACTTTCATGCTGGGCGTTGGGTAAACAAACGTCCGCAACACATTGACCTGATTTGATAAAGCGGCGATCTCTTCACTCAATGCATGAGGATCATAGGGGATATAGCCTACGTAACGGTCTGTACGATTTTGCACCCATGCGAAGCCATCACTGATATCAAATACATCCAAAAATTCGCCATAGCGCACTTGGGTGACCATCTGGCTGGCCACATCCGGCTTTTCAAACACAGGCAACAAGCCGCGTACACACTGTCGCAGGACAGGTTCCACGTATTTGGCCGCAGGAATATCGTTCGACAAAGCCACGTCGACTATGTCCGAACGGTAGGCGTTGGTACGCGGATCAGGTTGGCTCGGGGTATAGGTCATGCGGGCACTATACCACGGTATTTACCGGATTATACAGTGGCCCACTGTTCAGCAGGGCGCGCTTCGGGGGGCTGAACGGTGGTTTCAGCCACCAGTTCCACCATACGCGCAGGCTGCGTGGCGACATGCGCCTTGGCATCGTCCACCATGCCGGCGAACGCCGTCAGGAAGATGGCGCCATTTTGCGTGCGCTGAACCAGAACATTGCGGCGGTCCAGATCATCGCGTTCGCGACGGACATAGCCAAGTTCACCCAGACGGTCGAGCGCACGGCTAACCGCCGGCTTGGAAATACGCAGATACTGCGCCAATCCGCGCACAGTATGCGGGCCGTCGGACAGGTAAACGCAAAGCATCAGCGCCATCTGACGGGCTGACAAATCAGGTGCTTCACCGCGCACGCTGGAAACAAGGGCATGACGCCATAATTCAAGAGAATGAAACTGAACCGGCACGGATCACTCCACAGAGAGAGAACGGAGAATCGTTGAATGAAGCGATCATGTGTCAGTGCCTTACGATTCGCAAGGCATCGCGTGGAAAAATATTTTCGCCTGCATAACGTTATGCGCTTGCACGACTCAGAAATGTCGTGATGGCAGCCGCCACATCGGTTGGATTCGTAAAATCCACCTGCGGATGCCTGAAGGGCACCCACTGAAACCGCGCATACCACAAGACACCGGGATGTGCGGGCTTGCTGTAGTCATAATCACCAAGCGGCCTGTAAACTTCACGCTCGCATTTCACATAACTGAGATTGAGATTCTCGGACGGATAACGCGACAAAGCTTCGCGCTTGGCCGCCTGCTCGGCGGCGCTCAGCAATATCACCGTTTCTTGCCCGTTCGGAAAAGGAAAGGCATGTGAATGCGCGCGACCATCACTGTAATTATATTCGGCAAATTCGAGGACACTCAGCCCCGGCTTGAAAAGCTGCGCCACGGCGTTAATCGCGTCATGATCGGCGTTTCCACCTTCAAAGGCGGGGACCCACAACTGGTCTATATCATGTTGCGCCACAGCCTGTTCAATCTCTGCACGCACACGCGGCAAATCACGCCACACATGACGCGCGGGGCGGTCCAACCAGCCAGCCGGTCGTATATCCAGAAACCGCGCGACATCTTCGGCCTCCGCACGGCGGCGCGCCACCACAAGCGGATAAGCACGGCGTCGCCACGGCCACATAGTTTCACGCGAAACGCAGCCATGCGTCAGATAAAGGGAAAAAATCTCGGCACCGGCCTGCCTGGCGCGGCCAATCGTGGCCGCGCACGCTACAATCTCATCATCCGGATGCGGCACAAGGATCAGGATGCGACGACCGAACATCAGGCCTCCTTTTCCACGAAAGACTTTTGCCAGATGGCAAAGAGATCCTCGGCCAGCACCTGCCGCCATTCGGCAAGCTTGGTGCGACCATACTCCGCAGCGGCGTCTCGCATGACCTGCTGATGCTGCTTATCCTCGATGAAGGATCGCACCACGTCGCGCCAGCAATCAACGCCACTGTCAACCACCTGCATGGCTGTCGTGTGATCGAACAGTTGTGCGATGCCGCTGTTTCTGGATACCAACACCGGACAGCCCGAGGCCATTGCCTCTACCCCCGCCATGCTGCGGATCTCCACTTCGGAACAGAGCGCGAGCGCATCAACGCTGGCGTACAAACGCGCCAGCTCATCCGGCGCCACGAAGCCCGGACTGGTCACATGGTCGCCCAGACGCCTTTGCACCTCTTCACGCGCGGGGCCAACACCGGCAACAATCAAATGCGCCGGCACACCTGCGGCAATAATCTGCTCAAGGGCCGAAGTCAGCGTATAAATATTTTTGCCCACATCCACACGCCCGACAAACAGGAAGACGCACCTGTCGGCGGGGATGTTGTAATCACGCAGAATACCGGCACGATCGCAGCGATGTAGTCCGAACATCTTTTTATCAATGCCAAGGCGCAAATGCGGCACACGCGCGGTGCCTATCTGCTCTGCTGCCAGAAGCCTGTCCTCTTCGCGCGTCACGAGGGCATAACGGCAGGTTTTGACATGCTGCCGTAAACGTTTCTCCATGGCGCGGCCCTGACGTTCCGGCACATCCAGCGTGTCCAGCAGCAAATGACGCAGCCACGGCATTTTAGCCGTCAGCTTCTCAATCGTCTGACGCGTGAAAATACGCGTGTAGGACGGCGTGTCTGTATGAAAAGAAGTCACCATAGGCACACCTGCGCGCTGCGCGATTTTGGTGGCCGTCTGTGAAAAAGCAAAAAAGCCGTCGGTCGTATGAATAACGTCAAAGGCGCGGAGTTCTCGCGCCAGCGCAGGATGCCAGGAGGCAAGATCCGTATGATCCGGAACATAGGGCAGAAATTTCAGGCGGGCCGTGCTGAAGACCGGCGGCAAGTGCCGCAAGCGCACAGTTGGCGACAAGATCTCATCCGGCGCATTGCCGGAAAAATAGACGCAGAGGTTAATCGGCAGATCACTGTCCACCGCCGCATGCGCCAAACGCTCCCAACACTTCACATGCCCGCCTGATTGCGCCGAGCGCGGCAGATCAACTAAAACCGCCACACGTAGGCGTTCATCGGCCGGTTTGGTCACGGGGTTGGGTTCAGTCATGGATGGCTCTCGCTTTCTTCGCGCGGCATGTTAGACTTCACTCCCATCATGCGCAAGAAGCTCTCCACACTTATAATATGCATCGCCCTGTTATCCGGGTTCACCCCGGCACGGGCCGAGGATGCCCTTGCCGACGCGTCATCCCTTACGGCAGCGGTCCCGGCGTCCATCTTTTTCCCCATATTTCCCGAAGGCGCTGGTGACGACACGCCGCCCGCCTATATTCCGGTCGCCAGCAACCAGCCACTGGACCAAACCCACCCGGATGTGCGGCGCGCTGTTATTATTATTCATGATTTTTCACGCGACGCGAGCAAGAGCCTGTCGGTGCTCAGCACGCTGGCGAGTGGCGCCAACGACACAACGATCATCATAGCCCCTCAATTTCTGACCCAGTCGGACATTACCCGCTTCGCCGATCACTTGCCGGAAAAAGGGCGTGATTTTGCGCGCTGGTCACTGGCTGGTTGGGCAAGTGGTGAAGAGTCGGTTGAGGTGCCAGGCCATAAGGGGATCAGCTCCTTTACCACTCTCGACCTGCTGATGATGTTGCTGGCTGACCGCGCCAATTTTCCTGACCTGCGTGAGATCGTTTTAGTCGGACACGGCATGGGTGGTGATTTTGTGCAACGCTACGCCGCCGTGGGCCGCGCCCCCGATATTATGGCGCAGCAAGGATTAGAAACGGGCTACATCGTCGCCAACGCATCATCCTACCTTTATCTGACGGGCACGCGCGCACGCGGCAATAAAAACGGTCTTGGTAACACGGCGGGCTATGCCTGCCCCCACTTCAATCAATGGCCGTATGGTCTTGATGCCCTGCCCCCCTACGCCAAACATACAGGGGCAAATGCCATTAAAATGACCTATCCCGCCAGACGTATAATCTTTATCGACGGTGAGACAGCGGCACAGGCAGACCCTGCGCCCGACACTAGTTGCGGCGCACTGGTAGAAGGTCAGGATCGCGTCAAACGATTGATAACCTATGATGGCTACATCCACACGCTTTACGGTGCCGAAATAGCAGATAATCAGCGCAGCGTTATTTTATCCAAGGCAGGTTTTGATGCCGCCGCAACACTGGGTTCCCCCTGCGGCGTGTCGCTGTGGCTGGATGGGCAGTATGACCCAAAAAAATGCGGCGCTGGCCTCAGTGAATAAGCGCCACAACGGTTAAGATAAAAACGCCTGTATCCCGTCTATCTGTGCAGCATCAACCAAAGCGGGCGCATGCCCGACATTCTGCCATTCCACCAGTTTTGCCATCGGGCCACGCCGCGTCATTTCCGTTGCGGTTTCTGCCGACAGGACATCGGAATTGACGCCACGATACAAAAGGACGGGACATGTGATGTGATCATAAATCGGCCAGAAGCTGGCATCATCGGTCAGATTGCGGAAATTCGCGGCAATACCCGGATCATGTCCCAAAGCCAACTTGCCATTCGGCAATGTGCGTAATCCATATTCGATATAATGCTGCCACACGGCCTCATCCGTAATGCCAAACGGGGCGTATATCTGGCGCAAGTGGCGTTCTGCTTGTGCCCTGTCTGCAAATTCAGCGACAAAGCCAACATAATCCGCAATGCGCTTGAGGGCGGCAAGGGGAATAACAGGCCCCACATCATTGATGACCAGCCGCCTGATGGGGGTATTTGGCATG
>JAFALY010000020.1 GCA_019233975.1 Alphaproteobacteria bacterium
CTTCCCACCAACAGGCGCCACGGCTGTCGTCGTGCTCGCCGTACAGCTCGCCCCAGCGCACACACCCACCCCACCGTTACCCCTCGTATCCTGCCCGTACGCACTCCCTCCCGTCCCAACTCCCATCAGGATCGTCAAAAAAAGGGCAATGTTTTTTACGCGGACCATGAAAACTCCTGTCCCTGCCATTCTCCGGTACTTTGCTAAAAAAAGGTTTAAATAAATGGGTTAGGAAAGACTTATTTTGTGTCGCTCAGCATATAAAGCTTGGCCCCGATATGTCCCAACTCACGCGACAAAGTGCCATCGCACCAGATATCAAAACCTGCCTGTCGCGCATTTTCAGAGAAATAGACATCTTCGCCCATGATTTTATCGCCGACAGTGCGCGTGTTAAACCATGGTTGTTGCAGTGCAGAAAAAACACCCATCTTGATCAGCATGCAGCCGGTCGGCAACGACGCCATGCGATGCAACCCGTCCGGTACAGCCTCAACCTTGCCTTCGAGTGTCATGCCGACCGGACGATGCGGTGGCGCGCGCTGCACATACAGGCCACCGACAATATCTTTGTCATGCGCCAACAACCGGCTGATAAGGTCGGTTGGAAAAACAATATCGCTATCCAGAAATAGCAGATGGGATGCGCCGGCAAGTTGCACCGCCTGAACACATTGGTTGCGGCCGACCATAACCAGCGACGAACGCGCATTGACAATAAAGCAGGACGCGCCGGGGTTCAGGCACATATTCGCCAGACGCATGGCGAACTCGGCATGGACCATGTCGCCCGATGGCACTGCAATGGCAACGCGCGTTGTCGAGGTCATGAGATTTTTTCCAGTTGCTCCGCCGTCAAAAACCGTGCGGCGGCATTACCGTGATAGCTGGCAGGGCCCGTATGGGTCAGGCGGCTTTGCAGATCAAGCCAGATTTCGCCGCCCAGCGCGCGCCATCTTTGGCAGAAAGCGAAGTCTTCGCTGAGATAAGCGCCGGTATCGGGGTCGATCATGCAATCGAACAGCGCATAAAGATTGTTGCTGCCGCTTTGCGGCGGATAGGCGTGCACATTCTTGAACTGCAACTCAGGGTGTGCCGCGATCATGCGTTCGAATACCTGACGCTTGATCAGCTGAAAGCCTGTGCCGGCATAGGTTCCCGTGGCAAATCCCTGCTCACGGCGCAGCGCGTCGCCCTTGCAAAGATCGCCGACATAAACCAGACCGGCCTCCTGCAATTTCTCACCGGTTTGCCCGAAGCGGTTCACGAATCCCTGCCAGTCCATGACTTTGGCGGGGTAAAGACCACCGATAAAATCCTTATCGAAATCCAGCATGCGCCAGACCTGTTCGGTGGTAAACGTTATATCCGCATCCACAAACAGCAGATGCGTGGCCACAGGGTTATCCAGAAAGCGCGCAACAATCGACGCACGACCGCGCGTAATCAGCGCATCATTGCCCAACAGCAGAACCTGCACATCCAACCCGCGCTTGGCCGCTTCGCCGGTCAGGTTGAGAAGTGAAACGGTATAGTCCTGTCCGACCACGCCGCCAAAGCAAGGCGTACCCACGACAATCATCGGCTTTACCATGCTTCCCCCTGTCCGTCGCACACGATCTGCAACAGTTTTTCGTTGAGGCTGCCCCAATCCCACGCCGTCAAACGACCGGCGAGCTGCAGCGCCTCGTCACGCGCCGCCTGCCTTTGGGTATAGACATATTCCATAGCCTGCACAACTTCGTCCACGTCGGTTTCACCCCAGTCCTGAACCGTGTTCATGACCGACGAAGCCTTGACACCGCCCTGATGCCGGAAGGCCGGGAACCCGATTAATTCCACCAAATCTTTCTGCCCCGTATTAGCCGCGACATAAGTGGGGATGCCACAGGCCGCAGCCTCCATGGCCACCAGATTGGTGCCGCCTTCGCAGCGGTTCGGAAACAACGCGATGTCGCATTCGCGCAAAACCAGCGGCATCAGCAGGTTATGTGTAAAGGGCAGGTCGATAAAACTGTCCTGCGGCAGGCCCTGCTGTAACAGCCATGGCGTAATTTGTAGCCCGTAACTCTGTGCAGGTTGAGGCACGCCCTCCACAAGCCCGGCCGCAGCAAACGCAGCCGCATCCGCCGGCAAAAGATTTTGCCAGCAGGCAACCAGCAAAGCCTCAGGGTGTTTTTCACGAAATCTCTTGAAGGCAGCAACAACGATATCCTGCCCCTTGCGATATTCAAATTTACCGCCGCTAAAGATGACAAAGCGATCTTTGTACAAATCAGATTTCGGCAAAGGATGAAACAGTGCAGGGTCAATGCCCTGGTACCGCAAATAGACAGGCCCCACATCCAGGCTTTTCAAATAATCTGCATTCCAGCGTGATATGGCGATAAACATGTCGTAGTTTTTTGCGATCTCGCGCCCATGCGGCGTGCAAACCAGATGTTCGATGGCCGCACAACCGACATTCGGTTTACCCCAAATGCGGTCCTGTCCGGCGAACCCTGAAAAGTCGCTGCTGACCCCATGCAGGACAGCATGGTTAAAACTCAGCAACTCGTCAGGCCTCTCTTTCAGATAGGCGTGCAGTTTTTGCGAAAGCTGGAAAATCGGCGCAAGTTTCTGCGCCGTCAGGGACGGCACTTCGGTCACCGTCGGTTGACGCGGCAAAATCACCTGCTGCCCGCCACGCCGTAGATACTGCAAAATAATCTGCAGTCCATAGATGCCATAACCAGATATGGTTGATAGAACCCAGCTGATGGCGATGGGGGAAAGGGGTGCGGACAAGGGGAACTCGCAAAATATCTATTAGATTCAAGGCGCTTGCCATTATTCTGGCTAGCAAACAAACTCTCAAGAATTCGTTAATGACTTCTTGGCTCCTTGGTAATATTAGTTAAAATTCATGCACACGCATATATTGCGAATCTTGTCAAGCCCCCTCTTATCTGATATATTACAGTAGCTAGTAAACCTGTATTGGTTCTTTGTCCGTCTGCAATGTTGCAGAACGGAATACTGGCATAGGGAGGTTACAGGTCATGTCTACGATCACGAGTGCAGCCACAGCGGGAGCGAGTGCGGTATTACCGCAAACGCAAGCCGTTAGCGGTACGCCTGCGGTCAGCACGACTGGCAACAGCACCCCCAGTGTGGCAAGTACCGCGGGCAACGGGCAACAGACGACACCGTCAAACCCGCCGCTCATCAATCAGTCGCAGCATGTGGACGCATCAACGGGCGCCTTTATCACCCAGTACCTGGACAATGGTAATGACGTGGTCAATCAGGTTCCGTCGAACAGCGTTATCGCGTACCTGCAGGCTGGTCTAACGGCTGACGGTTTGCCGCGCGTCGGGCAGAAAGTCTGACAATTTATTACGTCTGACCTTATAGGGGCGGGCGCTTAGCGGGCAACTTCACCCTGCGCACCAGTCATAAAATTCAACTGCTTCTGTAATCCCAGATCCGCAATAGCCGACTGCAGCGCAAGCAGTGTCTGACGGTCGCTTTGCAAAGCCTCAACCTGCTTCTTTTTATACGAGTCAATCGCGGCGCATACGGCCTGCGCATCAGGTTGTTTGTCGGCCACAGGCGTGGGCTTCGGTTTTTCCTGTTCGATCACCTGCGCGATGCG
This sequence comes from Alphaproteobacteria bacterium, assembly GCA_019233975.1. GTDB lineage: Bacteria > Pseudomonadota > Alphaproteobacteria > UBA9219 > UBA9219 > JAFALY01. Next base: position 3,638 of record JAFALY010000020.1, read on the forward strand.
CGCACTACGGGCTGACGGATGTTTGGGCGCCGTCACCGGGGAAACATCTGTGTTCGGCAAGAAGCTCGGACGCACATTGACGGGGTGGTGATCTTCCTCGGTGTCGACATTATCCGCCACCTGCTGGATAGCTTCATCAGCTTTCTGCCAATTCCGGTCATGCAGCTTGAGATCTGTTTTACCGTTTGCCGTAACAACAGCGGCAGAAGACGCCTGCTGCTGACCCGCGGCATCCGAAGTGGATTGCACCGTAATGCTGAAGCCCTTATTCACGCCGGGCAACTCCGGTAAATCAAGCGGACGACTTGGCTGCGCCATCACCTGCCCCCTACCAGACGGCACTGTGTTTTGCGCGCTTTGCTTTTCTCCGGCAGTCGCAGTTGGTTGGGTCGCCTGAGGCAGGATTTGATTGTCGACGGGTTCTGCAACATCCTTATTTTCGACCGCGTTGGTGTCATAGGTCGGTTGCGTTTGTATGATATTGGGCTTTACGCCGCGTTTCTGATAGTCAGCGTAACGCTCATAAGACATCCAACGACCGGAATCGATTTGAAACGGATCAATATCCTCCGCCTGCGCCACAGGCATGCCGGCGGTTAACACGAGAAGGGCCGCCAGCAACGCTTTGTTATTCCATAAATATTCAGCACGCGACGCCATATGTTGCCCAGTGATCTCGAAATTGGAAACTTAACGGTAATGATAACCAGTCTTGGCTAATAAAAGATGAACTTAACGAAATTAAGATATTTTGAACCGCGACCAATAATACTTGTAAAAATCCTGTTGACTCTGTGACTGTTTTGGGTGAATTGGGTGTCTTAGGTGCAGTAATGGGTTGCAAATTGTTATCGTTTCTCTGTCGTCTTGTGTATAATACAAGTAATACTGAGAAACGTCTTTTCAGTTTTTGTGTTCACAACCGAAGGTAAGTGCTGTGTCGTTCGAAACATCTAATTCCCCAGGGCAAGCCTACCAGATTGAGGCTGTTGTCAAGTGGTTCAATCTAACCAAGGGGTTTGGTTTCGTCGCCCCCGCTGATGGAACCGCAGACGCCTTCCTGCACTCTTCCGTCGTGTCCCGCGCAGGTTTGCGCGACGTCGCCGAAGGCACCAAGATCATGGCGCAGATTTGCGATGGCCCGAAAGGCCGTCAGGTGATGAGCATCGTTCAGGTTCTGGGCGTAGCCCCCGTGCCGAACACGGCGCAGGCCACCATGCCAACGCCAGTGGGCCCGGTTGAAGATATGACGGGCACCATCAAATGGTTCAAAACCGACAAGGGTTTTGGCTTTGCGACACCGGACGACGGTGGTCGTGATGTGTTTATTCATCGCACCGTCCTGCTGCGCGCGGGTTTACAGAATGTCGAGCCCGGACAAAAAGTTCGCATGAATGTGCAAACGGCCAGCAAGGGTCGTGAAGCCATCGGTCTGCAGATCGTCGAAACGGTTTAACGCCGTTTAAACATCCAACATATATGAGTTTTTGAAGTCCGTGCCAGTCAGCGTGACTGGCGGACCCGAGACGATTCGAACGTCCGGCCTTCGCCTTCGGAGGGTAGATCGTGCCGAATTTCTAGTGCTTACCCGAAGTTACCGATGATTGATAACGTTGGTTGCCGCATGAGCCGCCACACTCGTTAAGCAAAACGTAGGGGCAAGCAAACAACACTTTAATAATCCCATGCACATTTTTAACTCCTTTGATCCAGAGATAAGACAGGAATTAAGCGGCATTCAATGCCGTCAGGAATTTATCGACTTCAGCGCGGAGATTTTCGGCTTGCTTGGCCAGCCCTTGGGACACGATCAACACGGACTCCGCAGCGACCCCTGTTTGACTGGCGGCCTCGGCAACACCCGTAATGTTACGCGAGATTTCCGCCGTGCCCTTGGCGGCCTGCTGGACATTGTTGGAAATTTCACCCGTGGCGGCCACCTGTTCCTGCACCGCCGCCGCAACCGCGGTTGCAACCTGACTGATATTGCCAATTGAAGAGCCTATACCTTTGATCGCGGCAACAGTCGTGTTTGTCGCTTGTTGAATATTTCCAATTTGGCCCGCGATTTCTTCCGTGGCTTTGGCAGTTTGATTGGCTAACGATTTTACCTCGCTTGCGACCACCGCGAATCCTTTGCCAGCGTCACCCGCGCGAGCCGCTTCAATTGTCGCATTCAGCGCCAGAAGGTTGGTCTGCCCCGCGATTTGCTGAATAAGCTCGACAACCGAGCCGATCTTCTCGGCATCCTTGGCAAGCCCGTCAACGACGGAACTGGTGCGTTCGGCTTCTGTCACGGCATTGCTTGCCATCGAGGAAGCCTTATTGACTTGCTGGCCTATTTCACTGCTGGATGCCGTCATTTCTTCAGTCGCGCCAGCGACAGCCTGGACATTGGCGGAGGCTTCTTCGGTTGCGCTGGCAACGACCGTGCTTTGCTGCTGCGTTTGTTGCGCTGCTGCCGACATGGTGGCGGCATTAGCCTGTAATTCGGAGGAAGAAGACGCGAGACCGGAAACAGCGTTTTTAATCATCGATTCGAATTCACGCACAAGCTGCGCCACTTTCTCGCCGCGAAGCGCCTTGGCCTCCGCCTCCGCCCTCTGGGATGCCTCCAGTTCACGCGCTTTGATAAGGTTTTCTTTCAATTGCTGCGATGCGTGCGCCATTACGCCGATTTCATCCTGACCATCGGTAGCGGGAATATCGACATCATAATTGCCTTTGGCCAGTTCTCCGATAGTGGTCGTAAGCGCCTGAACCGGAACGGCAATGCTACGGGAAATGGTGAAAGAAGCGATGAACCCAAGCACAAAACTGAAAAGGCCAAGGCCGATGGCTATGTCTATGCCTGTGCGTATCTGAGCGCTTGTATCATCTGTCGTTTCTTTAGCCGCTTTTTCATAATCGCTTGATAATGTCTCAGCCGTTTCTTCAAGTTCCCCAGCGGTCTGATTGGCGCTGTTGATGGCTTCCTTAGCTTCTGCGCTGTCGAGACTCTGATTGCGTCCCTTAAACTCTTTGTATTTGGCGGATTTGACTTCGAATTCGGCCAACAGATCCGCTAATTTGTGTGCCTTGGCAAGCCGTTCCGGAACGACCGTGCTTTTAATAAGTTCATCGAGCTTTTCATGCGCTATCTTGAATGCGTCCTGCGCCTTGTCGTAATTGGCCTCATCGCCTGTGGCTAAATACTTCCATAAGAGAACGCGCGCCTGATTAAGTCGTTTTTCGACGCGTTGATCTAGCGTTTCGTTGCCTTTTAAGCGAACGACCCTTTCAAAGGCGGTTTCGGTCGTTTTACCTGTGTAAATGGAATAACCGGCTAATGCAGCGATAAGGAGCATCAAAACCCCAAAGCCGATCAGTAAACGCGAAGCGATTTTCATTTTGTTGAGCATACGTCTTTTCCACGTTTGAGTTTGAGTTTGAGTTTAACTTTGCAACTAAGTGCGTCTCGACTTAGGCGAATATTCAGAGGCAGGAAATGGATAGGTGGGAGGGGGATTAACTTCTATGAATGATCTATACTAAAATTTAATGATTCGCAAACAACCCCTTGATTATTAAGGCAGGCCTGAAAAGATTAGGTGATTAAAACTTAAAAGCACCAATGGCGGACCCGAGACGATTCGAACGTCCGGCCTTCGCCTTCGGAGGGCGACGCTCTATCCAGCTGAGCTACGGGTCCACAGGCTTACTGCTATCATGAAACGGCGCTTATCGCCAGCAAAAGCTGGCAACATCAGCATCAATTGCGGGCGTGGTTAATTTGATAATCCGTAACGCCTTCGGCCGCCGACAGAAGCCGCCCGAGCGACAGCAAGGGCGCACTGCGCCCCCTGCCTGCCGATATCGCGACAAATTGCCATTTGCTTTGCCCGCCTGTTTCAGAAATGGCAAACGAGCCCGGCGCCACGCGATACCCGACCCGATGCAGGATATCACGCAATTCCCCTTCTGCTTTAGCAAGATCACCGGTCATCATCACTGTTATGGCGATGGCGTGATGTTGCGGCAGATAGCTTTCCAGCTTCGACCCCCACATCATCATGATGAAAGACAAAATGGTCAGCACGATCGCGCCCAGATAGAACCCAAGGCCAACCAGGACGCCGATTGTCGCCACCCCCCAGATGGAGGCGGCCGTCGTCAGGCCGCTGATGGTAAAGCCGTCGCGCATAATAACGCCGGTCCCCAGAAAGCCTATGCCTGTCACAATGCCCTGAATAACACGTGTGGGATCACTGGAACCACCCTGCCAATGGCCGGCGAACCACAGGTCGGAATAACCACTGATAACCGTCAACCCGCAGGCAGCCACACAAACCAAGCCGTAGGTGCGCATGCCGGCCGCGCGGCCATGGAAGGAACGTTCGTAGCCAATGCAGAGTCCAAGCACAAGCGCGCCGATCAAATGCAAACCCATGACGATATTCGCGGTTACCTGTGGCGCGGTCCAGAAGCTCATCAGCGCGTCGTATGACAAAGAGTCCTGAAATAAGCTGCTCAATCCCATACTTAGGCCGCCTTGCGTTGTGTCAGTTGCAGGAAAATATCTTCCAGATCCGTTTCACGTGTTGAAAGATCGACAATCGACAACCCATTCACCTGCACCACCATCAGCAACTGGCCGATGCTGATCTTGCTGGGCATGTAGACCAGCGACAGCGTGCGTGGCGTTTCCATCTGCCAGCCGTAGGGCTGCATGTTGGCGGGCACCTCTATAAGGTCGCGGTCAACCGTGATGGTCACGCGCTTACTGTCGATACGGCCCAGAAGGTTGCGCGTCGTATCATGCGCGACCAGTTCACCGTGGTTGATAATTGCTATCTGATCACACAGTTCCTGTGCTTCTTCCAGATAATGCGTGGTCAGCAACACGGTTGTGCCTGCGGCGTTCAATTTGCGCACATAGTCCCACAGCGCGCGGCGCAATTCGACGTCGACTCCCGCAGTCGGTTCATCCAGAACCAGAACCGGCGGATTATGCACCATGGCCTTGGCCACCATCAGACGACGACGCATACCGCCCGACAATGTGCGCGCATAGGCATGCGCCTTGGCGGTCAGGTCAACCGCTTCCAGCAATTCGTCCGTGCGGCGTTCCTTTTTCGGCACACCATAAAGGCCGGCCTGCACTTCCAACAATTCGCGCGGCGTGAAAAAGGCATCGAGATTTAATTCCTGCGGCACCACACCGATCGCGGACTTTGCCATGCGTGAATTGCCGTCAACTTCATAGCCCCAGACTTTGGCTTCGCCGGATGACTTGATCACCAGCCCCGCCAGAATGTTGATCAGCGTGGATTTGCCCGCGCCGTTCGGCCCCAGAAGACCGAAAATACAGCCACGCGGGATTTTCAGGTCGATGCCACGCAGCGCTTCCTTGGGCGGCATGCGCTTATTCCCGCGATAGGTTTTGGTAACGCCTGAAACCTCAACCGCATAGTCAGGCAAGGGGGGAAGGACTGATATGGCGTTCATACGCTAACCCTGATCAAAGTACGGGCCCCATGGCCACGAATCCTGTAGAAAACGACTATAGACCATCCCGTTCTTTTGGCAAAATGCGGCGAACGAGATAACTTCACCATGCTTTTGCCTTGTTTTCTGCTAAGCTGTGCTCATGTTGATGTTGCGTTTATGGATGATCGCCCCGTTACTGATCGGGGCTTTGGCTACCACCCCCGCCCGGTCTGACGATGCCAGCGGGACGGCTGCTACTGCGACTGCCACTCACCAGGCACCCCACAAACATGTGCGCAAGAAAGCCCAGAAGACACCACATCAGGAAGACATGCCTTCGCGCATCCCCGTCATCCCGCCGGTTGTCACTACCTATGACGTCTATGTCGGTGGCATACATCTGCTACAAGCCAACATCCTGTTTCAGGAAGAAGGTAATCATTATCGTGCGCATGTAACAGGCGGCACTTATGGCTTTTGGCATCGCATGTTCCCCTGGGATACCGACCTGCGCGTGGCCGGTCGTTTGAGCGACGATAAATTACTGCCTGCACAATTCGACACGCACGACACGTGGCGCAGCAAGACCAAGGCCACGCATCTGCAATTCATGCCCGATGGCGACATCATCCCGACCTTTGAGCCACCCAGCCACGACGAAAACCGCGAACAGGTCACAAAGACACAACGCGCCGGTGCCCTGGACCCCATTTCCGGATTGTTGCAATTGCTGGCGCACACGGCGATTGACGGTAATTGCAGCGTCACCGTCCCCATTTTCGACGGCAAACGCCTGTTCACCATCACGGGCACCGATAAAGGCAACGATGATATCGATTCCGAAGATTACGGTATTTACTCAGGCCGTGCGCGCTTGTGCGATACCAGCTTTACCATGGTGGCAGGCGACTGGGTTGACCCTGACAATCACGAAAAAAGCCGCTTCTGGCAAAAGAACGATCATGAAAACGGGCGCGAACCGTTCCATGTGTGGCTGGCCAGCATCACGCCCACCCTGCCCGCCATGCCCGTCCGTTTGGAAAGCGGTAGCGTCTGGGGTCTGATTGTCATGCATCTGTCGGGGTGGCGCGTCGCGACTGATGCGGATTTGCAGTATTGATTGACAACCCGATATAGCACCGATAGCGTCGCCTTATCCTCAACGGAAGGAGCCGCCCATGTCGAGTTTTCTGGTTGTCGTGTTTTCGTTTCTGGGTTTCGGCATCCTGTGCGCCGCCCTCAGCAGTTTTTTCACCGTCAATACGGCGCAAGTCGCCATCGTCACTCGCTTCGGCAAGTTTTTGTGCGTCGCACCCGCAGGCCTGAATTGGAAAGTTCCCTTTATCGACAGCATCGCGGGGCGTGTCAGCCTGCGCGTCAATCAAATCTCGCTTACCATGGAAACCAAGACAAAAGACAACGTCTTCGTGACCATCCCCATTTCAGTGCAAAACCGCGTGCGCCCGGAAAAAGTGTTCGACGCCTTCTACCGGCTCTCCAACCCGATGGAGCAGATTCAGTCCTATGTTGAACAAGTGATCCTGGGTCATGTGCCGGGCATGACGCTGGACGATGTTTTTGCTAATCAGTCAAGCATCGCCGCTGCGGTGAAGCAGGAACTGGACGCCGACATGGCCGCCTTCGGTTATGAAATCGTCAATGTGCTGGTGACCGACATTATTCCGGACGCCAAAGTTAAGTCCGCCATGAACGACATCAACGCCGCCCAGCGCGAGCAGGTCGCCGCCGCCGCACGCGGTGAGGCTGAGAAAATACTGGTCGTGAAAAAGGCCGAAGCCGAGTCTGAAAGCAAAGCCCTGCAAGGCCAAGGCATTGCCAATCAACGTCGCGCCATTATCGAAGGGTTGCGCAATTCCGTTGAGCAGTTCCATGAAAAGATCGACGGCGTTTCAACCGGCGAGGTTCTGCAGCTGGTGCTGATCACGCAATATTTCGACACGTTGAAATCCATCGGCGAAACCGACAAGACCAATACCCTGTTCGTGTCGCATGCGCCGAATGCCGTCCGTGAAATATCGGATCAGATCATGCAATCCATGATCGCTGCGGATCGTTCCAAGGGTTAACCCCCCTCAAAGCCCCGCAAAGGTCAGGCGGTTCAACGCATCGCCAAATGCGGCAAAGCCGTTGATCATCACATCGGCACCGAGGCTTTCTACATCATGGCCATAGCCGTGGGTCACAAGGATACAAGGCACGCCTGCCCCCTGTGATGCGGCAACGTCATTGCGGCTGTCACCCACAAAAACGCTGTCGCCTGCGGCCACATTTAGCCCATCCAGCACGCCTTGCACATGGCCGGGGTGGGGTTTATGCACCATGAAAGTGTCGCCGCCCGCGATAAAGTCGAAATGGGCTGACAGATCCAGATGGTCCATCAGGCTTCGCGTTGCCGCTTCCTGCTTATTCGTGCAAAGGCCGATTTTTATCTGCGCCTGTTTCAGCGCCAACATTAGATCCAGCGCACCCGGATAAAGCTGTGACGGGTCGGGCTTCTGATTCCGGTAGTGGTGAATAAAGCCCTGAAAGAAACTATAGGACTGGTCGTCCGACACAGGTGCGCCGGTCGCGGCAAAGGCGCGTTGCATTTGCACCAGCAAACCATCGCCCGTCATGTCGCGCACTTCCTGCAGCGTCAGGGGACGGCGGCCATGATCGGCCAAGGTCGCATTGATGGCCTGACGGATATCGGCCGCACTGTCGAGCAGCGTGCCATCAAGATCGAAAATAACGGCTTTTAACTGTTTCATCGGGTTTTTTATATCCTTTTGCCACCGCACTTGGCGAACCAAGGTTTTTTATGGCAGAAATAACCCATGACACAAACAAATTCCTCTGCCCCCTCCCGCCCTGTTGCTTGCATTGTTCTGGCGGCCGGTCAGGGCACGCGTATGAAATCATCACTGCCCAAGGTGATGCATAAAATCGCGGGCCTGCCCTTGGTCACGCACGTCATCCGGGCGTGCGAAGGTGCTGGCGCCGAAAAGATCGTCACCATTATCGCGCCGACGGGCATGGAACAGGTTGCAAAAACCGTTCACCCCCATGCAACGGCTATACAGCAGAAACCGCTGGGCACCGGCGACGCCGCCAAAGCGGGGCGCGAGACGTTGGGACAATATCAAGGTGAGATTATCGTCCTGTTCGGTGATGCGCCGTTAGTTACGGCCGCATCCCTGCAGGCCTTGCGTCAAAGGCAGGTTGAAACCGGGGCCGACCTGGTCACCGCAGGTTTTTATCCCGATGATCCGGCACAGCATGGCCGCCTGGTTGTCAATGCCGACGGCGAACTACTGGCCGATATCGAATTTGCCGACGCAACGGATGAACAAAAACAAATCCGCCTCTGCAATGGCGGCATTATGCTGTTTGGCCCCGGCGTGTTGTGGCCGCTGCTGGACCGATTGCGCGATGATAACGCGAAGCACGAGTTTTACCTGACGGATTGCATTGCCTTGGCGCGCGTCAGCGGCCATAAATGCGCCGTTGCCGTTTTACCGGCGGACGAAGTGCCCGGCATCAACAACCGTATAGAGTTGGCCGACGCCGAACGCATGCTGCAAAACCGCCTGCGGCGGCAGGCCATGCTGGCGGGTGTTACCATGACCGACCCCGACAGTGTTTTCCTGTCAGCCGACACGCGCTTTGGCCGCGATGTGACCATCGGCCCCAATGTCTTTATCGGCCCCGGGGTAGAGATTGGCGACAATGTCGATATTCGCGCTTTTTGCCATCTGGAACAGGCGCGAGTTGAACCCGGCGCGTTGATCGGCCCCTATGCCCGTCTGCGTCCGGGCAGCGTGGTTGGCGAAGAAGCACATGTCGGCAACTTTGTTGAGTTAAAAAACGCAGCCGTCGCGGCAGGGGCGAAGGTTAACCATCTGTCCTATATCGGCGATGCGATTATCGGCGCGAAAGCGAATGTGGGGGCTGGCACCATCACCTGTAACTATGACGGATACCGCAAACACCTGACGGAAATCGGTGCCGGAGCGTTTATCGGTTCGAATTCGGCGCTGGTGGCGCCCGTCAAAATCGGCGACGGCGCATTTGTCGCGGCGGGCAGCGTCATCACCATGGAAGTTCCCGCCAACACGCTTGCGGTCGCGCGCGGTCGGCAAACCTTGATCGGCGACTGGGTCGAACGTTTCCACGCCGAGCAGAAAGAACGTCAAAGCGCCGAAAAGGCTGCCAAGGAATCCGACAAGAAAGACTAACGGGTCAGAACATCATGACAACAGACACACAACCCCGGCGTACCGCGCCCGTTGCCCTTTGGCTTTTTACCTGTTGTGGCATGATCTTTATCATGGCCTTGTTGGGGGCTATCACGCGCCTGACGCAATCGGGCCTGTCGATCACCGACTGGAACCCCATTATGGGCGCGTTGCCGCCGCTGGATGACGCAGCATGGCAGAAGGCTTTTGACGCTTATCAGCACATTCCGCAATACAGGATTTTGAACAGCGGTATGGATCTGGCGGCCTTTAAGACCATCTTTTTCTGGGAATGGTTTCACCGCCTGTGGGGCCGGATGATCGGCTTCGTGTTCCTGATCCCCCTGATCATCTTTGCCGTACGCCGACAGATCACGCGCATGTTGGCCTTGCGCCTGACAGGCATTTTTGCGCTGGGCGGGTTACAGGGTTTTATCGGCTGGTTCATGGTGGAAAGCGGTCTGTCGGAACGCACTTTCGTCAGCCCCTATCGTCTGGCATTGCATCTGGGTTTTGCCTTGTTGCTGTACTGCCTGATTTTTTGGGTTGGCCTCGGTCAGTTAGGTGACAAAGCCCCGCAACCGCTGCCCGTCACGCGCAACGGCAAGCGCGCAGGCTGGGCCCTTTTGTGCCTGCTGGCCACCACCATTATATGGGGCGCGTTTGTGGCAGGCCTGCATGCGGGCGAAGCCTATAACACTTGGCCGATGATGGATGGCGAATGGTTCCCGAACGCCGCCTTTACCTTGTTGCCGTCGTGGGTCAATGCGTTTGAAAATCTGGCGCTGGTGCAGTTCATGCATCGCTGGCTTGGTCCCACAACAATGCTGTTGCTCCTGACATGGGTTGGGCTGCACATGAAAAGTGCCACCGGACAGAACAAAAAATGGCTGCATGCGCTGGGCGGCATGGCCCTGTTGCAGGTTCTGCTGGGTATCACGACCCTGCTGACGCATGTTGAGATTGTCGTCGCGACCGCGCATCAGGCAGGAGCGATAACGCTCCTCAGCCTGATGCTGATCAACTTGAAACGCGCGACTGTAAAGGCTTAGGCGGCGGCGCTGACTTCTGCGGCGGTTTCGCTGAAGAACGCGATGGTCTGCTCAACCCACGCAACGATGTCGCTGCCTTCAGCGGTCAGCAGGTTGTCGCAAATCTCGATCGGATCCTGACCGATAACGGCTTCGGCCGCTTTCAGCTCATCCTGCACATCGGCGCTGCCGGTCATGACGACGCCACTCAGCTTGCCCGTCAAGGCAATGAGGCCAGTGCCCGCGCCAATGGCGGCAATCGGCTTGTTGGCTTCCATAAAGTGGTTGATGATACGGCGTGTGTGCAAATTGCCCTTCAGCTTGGCCGTCGCGCGTTCACCGCCCGGCAGCACCAGCATGTCAAAGTCGGAACCCAGCGTTTCGCCGATCTGGCCATCGACCGGGAAATAATGACCCCAGCCATTACCCTGCCAGCCATTCACAACACCCTGTTCCGGTGCGATTGTTTTGATGTTCGCTTTTTCCTTCAGCAGAGCGCGCTGAATTTCTGTCATCTGATTTTCGTCAAAGCCGTTAGCAACGAGAATGGCAATATTCTTGCCAGCAAGCGTGTTATTCATACCTGTTACGATCCTGTGTTTTACTAAACTTAATACTGTCAGAAACCCGGCGGTACCGTTTCATGATATCCGTCATGCAGGATGGCCTGTTTCTGTGTGGGCCGGCCCGGAAAACATCAAAGCCCCAAAGCATCGGCGGCCCCTGTATGACACAAACCGGCCCAAATGCAAAGGGGCGTATTATTTTCAGGCCACTCTGTCCGGAAAGCTGTATCCCACCCTAAACTGGCGGGGTTTCGGCCACTTCGACGCAATTACGCCCGCCATTCTTGGCTCGGTAAAGCGCTTCGTCCGCGCGGTGCAGCAGCTGGTCAATGGTACCGTCAACCGCATTTAACTGCGCCACGCCGATACTGACCGTGCAGGGAATCGCCATCAAATCTGCGACCAAAGGCCGTTCTTCCAGATGACGACGCAGGCGTTCCGCGGCATCCGTGGCGGCAACCAGATTCGTTTCCGGCAGAATGACCGCAAATTCTTCGCCGCCCAGACGGCCCAATTGGTCTGATTGCCGGAGGGATTCCAACGCGCGCTTCACAAAGCTTTGCAGCACGGCGTCACCCGCAGCATGACCATGTTCGTCGTTAACCTTTTTAAAGTGATCCAAGTCAACCATCATCACCGACATATCGCGCGCGAAACGGCGCGAGCGGCGCAATTCTTGTTCCGCCTGCGCCATAAAGTAACGGCGATTGCTTACTCCCGTCAGGGAGTCCGTGCTGGCCTGCTTGAACAATTCGGCTTCCAGCTCTTTACGCTGGGAGATGTCGTTGATAGCGACCAGAACGGCGGGCACACCATCATAGTCGATATTGATAGCGGCAACTTCGGCCATGAATTCACGATTGGTTGGGCCTGTGCCTGTGCGCATGCGCACTTCGATATCGCGCACATCGCCCAATGTTTCCATCAGTTTCAGCAATTCCTCGCGCTCCTGCGGGCAGACGAAGAAATCCACCGAGCTTGAACGCAGCAGATGCCGGGCGCCCGTCTGGAACAACAAACACATTTTCCGGTTTACGAACAAAATCTGGCCATCGCTGATCCGTGTGATGTAAATCGGATAGGGCAGAATTTCCAGCATCGCACGCAGGCGTTGTTCATTGCGTAGCAGTGTCTTTTCGACTTCCATCTGCGCGGTCGTATCGAAGCCCGTCACCTGCACCGCGGGTGTACCATACCAGTCGATGCGGCGCTGCGTGCCTGCCAACCAGAACTCACTGCCATCTTTGCGTTGCAGGAGCATACGGCCCGTAATACCAGGGACGCGACCCTTGATCAGGTCGTCATATTCATGTTCTGCACGCGCCCAGAAATCCTTGGGGATCAGGGGGCGCAAAATGGGCAAGGCAAGCAACTCTTCCGGCTTTTTGTAACCAAACAGCTGGGCCAAAGCCTTGTTGGCATAAAGAGGTTTGAAGTTGCTGTGGATCAGAACGCCTTCAACCGCCTCCTCCACCAGATTGCGGAAATCCGGCAGTTGATGTTCTTTTTTGCCGACAGGCGCGGCGGCCTTGGCAAGGGGGGTCGGCGCGGGTTCGGGGGCGGGCTTTTTCATTGGCGCCTACTTTACCATATCCGCGTCTTCTGTCGAAGGTGATTTCTCCTGGCCTTTTCTTTCAAGTACAGCCGCAAAAAAACCATCCGTATCATGCCGGGCGGGCGTCAGGGACAGCATGCCCCCCGCCGCAGCGGGTGACAAAAATCCGGCGACCGTTTCACAAGGCAGCAAGGCAAAATCCGGCGCCGTCTTCAAGAAAGCATCGATCTGTTTTTCGTTTTCTTCAGGCAGCAACGAACATGTCGCATAAACCAGCCGACCGCCCGGCCTCACCAGCCGCGACGCCGACGCCAGAATGCGTCCCTGCAGGACCAGCAGATCCTGCAAACCCGGGCCCAGATGTTTCCACCGCGCATCCGGGTTGCGTCGCCACGTACCTGTGCCAGAACAAGGGGCATCAACCAGAACGCGGTCGAACCCGCCTTTGTGCCGTTTGACCCATGGGTCGTGTTCGCTGCTGAGCGCACGCACTTCGATATTATGCACGCCTGCGCGACGAAAACGTTCTGTGCTGCGTTTCAGGCGTCCGGCCAGAACGTCGCAGGCGATAATGCGCCCCTTGTTTTTCATGCTGGCCGCCATAGCGAGTGTTTTACCGCCCGCGCCCGCGCAAAAATCAACAATACGCTCGCCCGGTTTTGCATCAACCAGCAGCGCGACCAACTGCGACCCTTCGTCCTGAATTTCCACACTGCCGTTTTTCAGCATAGGCATGGCGCTAAGGTTTGGCCGCGCTTTCACACGCACGCCCCAGGGCGACAGACGGCACGCATGCGCGGGCAGGCCCATGTCTTTCAATGCCGACACAATCTCCGCACGTTCGGCCTTCAGGCTGTTCACGCGCAGGTCCAGCGGCGCCTCGGTCTGCATCGCCTGCATTTCTTTTAGAAACTGTTTGCCGAAACGGGCACTCAGCCCCTCTGCTGCCCAGTCAGGACATTCACCCTGAACGGCATCGGGCATATCTGGATGGTCGATGGTGTGCCCCGCAAGGCGGGCCAACCATTTGCCTTCCTCAGGCGATAATTGTGCGGGCGCGAATTTGCCGCCGCTGAATAATTCATCAATCACCCCGGCAGGTTTCTGTTCGATCAAGGCCAGATAGGCGATCAGGCGCGCGCGTGGCGTCACCGCCGTTTTAACGCGTGTCAGCCACCAGTCGATACGGGCCCGGTGGCGCAATGTAGCGTAAAGGGTGGAAGAAACCGCCGCGCGGTCCTTACTGCCGATATAGCGGCGGGCACGGAAATAGGTGCTGACCAACGCATCGGCCGGGCGTGGTTCAGCTTCGATTTGTTCAAGCAGGTCCAAGATCGCCTGCAGGCGGGCAGCGGGGGTCATAGGCTCTTTTTAAGCGAAAGAAGTGACGAAATCATGAAAAAACGCAGCATTATTAACAATTTACTAAAGCAAAAGATTGCTTTCCTCCCACAAATACGGCAAAGGTTTTTTAACCTCAACAAGGTAAAAAAGCTATTCCTCTATCTTATTTCGAACCCACGTCCCCGTTTCAGGCCCCATGTATTTAGGCATCGACCTCGGCACCTCCAACAGCGTTATCTCCGGCATCGTCGAAGGTAAGGCCCGCATATTCCGCCCGGCGGACGGCGGTGAAGTTCTGCCATCAGTCATTTATTTCGACAAGCGCGGACATCGCCTGTATGGACGCCGCGCCTATGATCAGGCCATTTTGAACCCCGACAATGTCGCCTCAGGCTTCAAGCGCCTGATGGGCACATCAACGCCGATTGAGATCAAGGGCGCCGAAATCACCCTGCCGCCGGAAGAATGTTCGGCTGAAATTATTCGCCAACTGGTCGATCAGGTCAAAACCGAAATGGGTATCGACCAGATAACGGGCGCCGTTATCACCATTCCGGCCTCGTTCAACCAGATGCAATCCGAAGCAACTTTGCGCGCCGCCAAACTGGCCGGGCTGGAGCGTGTGGATTTATTGCAGGAACCCATCGCCGCCGCGTTGACCGCCATGGAAGGCGCCAAGCGTTCGGGTCAGTTCCTGATCTATGATCTGGGCGGCGGTACGTTCGACGTCGCATTGGCGCAGGCCGTCAACGGCGATGTAACCATCATCGCGCATCAAGGCATCAATATGCTGGGCGGCCGCGACTTTGACCGCATGATTGTGAACGAGATCGTGCGGCCATGGCTTCTGTCCAACTTCGACCTGCCCGATAATTTCCAGCGCGTGGGCGATTACCGCAAGCTGGTCCGCATTGCGCAAATTGCCGCTGAAAAAGCGAAAATTGAGCTGTCGTCCAAAGAAAGCGCGTCGATCTTCGCGCCCGACACAGAAGTGCGCCTGACCGACCAGAGCGATGTCGAAATATATATCGACATCCCCATCAAGCGCGAACAACTGGAAGAACTGATCCGCCAACCCATCATGCAGACCATCAAGATGGTGCGGAACCTGCTGGAAGAAAACAACTACAAACACGAAGACATCGACCGGATCGTCTTTATCGGCGGGCCGAGCCGCACCCCCATGATCCGTGACATGGTTTCGCGCGAACTGGGTATTGCCCCCGATATGAATACCGACCCCATGACGGCGGTCGCGACCGGTGCCGCCTATTACAGCGAAGGGCGGCAGTGGAGCCAGGAAAATGTAAGCTCGCCCAAACCCAAGGAAGCCAGCGCACCGGTTCCCGAAGCGCCGGCCCTGTCTTTCCAATACACGGCACGCACCCCCGACGAAAAAACCACCGTCACCCTGTCCGTCAAAGGTGACAAGGGCCAGCAAAGCCAGTTCCGCATCAGCGGGCATGACTGGGATTCCGGCCTGATGCCGGTGACCGACGGCCACACGGTGACCATACCGTTGGGCGGGCCCGGCATTTATAATTTCAAAGTCGAAGTTCTGGATGACAAAGGTGAGGTTCTGCCGCGCCACAGCCAGACGATGAGCGTCACGCGTCTGGTCGCCGCAACCACTAATATTCCGGCGGCGCAGACCATCGCCGTCAAGGCGCTGGACCACGCTTTCTCGCAGGAGAATATCCTGCTGCCCATCGTCAAAAAGGGTGACCTGTTACCCGCCAAGGGCACCACCAAGTTTAAAAGCGCGCGCAACCTGAAGGCGCACGAAGCCGGTTATCTGAGCTTTGAGCTGTTTCAGGTCGAATACCCTGAACGCGTGGATCTGAATTTGTGCGTCGGCACGTTCCGCATCGGCGGCGAAGATCTGCCGGGTGGCTTTGCCCTGAAGCAGGGCGATGAAATCGCTTTCGACTGGACGATGAGCGACAGCGGCATATTGCATGCCGACGTTACCCTGAATGACGGCGTCAATCCGCCGCTTAGCCTGAAAACGCGCCGCTTCTATGCACCGCAATCGGGCGAAATGTCTTTCTCGGGCGACGCGGGCCGTCAATTCGTTGCGGCCATATTGCAGAAGGCTGAAGATAACTGGGGTGAATTGTCCGCAGGTGCCGGACCCGACGGCGGGCCTGAGGTCAAACTGCTGCAAACACGCATGAACGAACAAAAGGACACGCTGGAAGAAACCGGTGATGATCCGGAAGCCCTGCGCCGTCTGGCCGAAGAAGGGCGCTTTATCCTGCAGGATATCGCCCGCATCAGCCGCAAGCATCATCGCGCCATGTTACAGCGCCGTCTGGGCAAAACGACATCCGTCTTTAACCGCATCGCGCGTCAGCATGCTGAAAAAGTCGAGCAGGCGCGCTTCGACAACTACGCGTTCAAAGTGCAAAAGATCATCGACGACGCCGAACCCTTGGCCTATGGCGACGCGGATATGCATTTGTCGTCCATGCGCGACCTGTTCTTTAACGTCTCGTGGCGCGACAAAAACTACATCTTCACCTGGTACAAGCGCTTGTCGAGCGAACCCTATCTGTTCCCCGACCAGATCGAATTTGCCGAAATGACCAATGAAGGCGAAAAGCTGATGGCCAACGGCAACCTTGAAAAGCTGAAAGACCTGACATCGCGCATGCTGCGCGCCCGTATTGCCCTGAACGCCAACGAGGCGGCGGGCGATCTGGCTACCATCGTCAAAACCTGAGGATAGGCTTATAGATTCGTGCGTGACAGCATCCGATTTTTCCGTTAAGTGCAGATGAACCCCGCGACCTAGGACAAAGACCATGTTTTTCCCGGAATTCACCAAGTTGGACCCCGAAGCGGCGACTGCGTTTCTGGAAGAAATCAAAAAAGATCTGGCCCCCATCACGGTGCCGGCAGACAAAACCATCGTGCAGACCACGACTGTACCTTTCTATGAAGGGTATCAGTTCATGGCTCTGTCCGACACCACGCTGCCCGAGCCCAACACGCATTACATCATGTACAAGCCAGGCGACCTGACGGTCATGAACTGGACGAACGAACCGTTGTATGCGCTGAACGAACGCGCACCCATCAAATTGGACCGCAAGACGGTTGTTCCCTACGCCAAATTCTTTTTCCACTATGTGCGTGGCGTTCTGGGCCGCTTCCTGATTGTCGAAAAGCCGGAAGAAGTCGAATGGTCACCGAACGCCAACGACAAAGAAAAGGAAGATGTGAACAGCCGCATCGTCCCGATTTCGTATAAGGGCATCGGTCGTGACAATCTGTATACGCTCAGCGCGATCGTCGTGTTCAAGAACGCCCTGTTCCGCACCGATATCAAAATCGCCCCTTATGAAATGGATGTCTTCGATCCCGAAAGCGGCGAACCCGAACATTTCACCATCGGCCAGATGAAGCTGACGAATGAAGAGCTTCTGATCGAAGATTTGAACGTGCCGATCCCGCCACCGCCGACTGATTTCGGTTGAGCCAGCGATGGCGCAGGCACCGTGGGGCGATCTGGTTGCTGAAAAGACGCGCAGGCTTGGCGCGCTCTGTCTCGGCATAGACCCCGTCTGGAGCGATATCCCGTTATGCTTCCGTCCAACCGGCAAAGACCCGCTCGATGCGTTGCGTGACTATGTCTCATTCGTTCTGGACACGACGGCTGATCTGGTCGGCATGGTCAAATTCCAGAGCGCGTTCTTCGAAGCGTTCGGGTCATCCGGCGTGCGTGCGCTGGCCAGTTCCGTTGCCGAAGCGCGGCGCAAGGACATGGCCATTATTATGGACGCTAAACGCGGCGATATCGGCAGCACCTCGGCCGCCTACGCCGCAGCTTATCTGACTCCACCGCAGAAGGGGGTGGCCTCCGATCTGGAATCCGACTGCCTGACCGTGAACCCGTTTTTAGGTCCGGACACGCTTGAGCCCTATATCGAATGTGCGCGTCAGTACGGCAAGGGCGTTTTTATTCTCACCAAAACATCCAATCCCGGCAGCGCGTGGTTGCAGGATCAACGCGTTGAGGACAGCCTGATATCGGACCGTGTGGCGCGTCTGGTTTCCGATTGGTGCGAAGAAACAATGGGCAGTCAGGGGGTGGGTTGTGTCGGCGCCGTTGTAGGTGCCACCTATCCGGCGGACGGCCAAAGGCTACGCGCGCTTATGCCGAACGCGATCATTCTGGCCCCTGGTCTTGGGCCGCAAGGCGGTAAGGCGGAAGATATCAAGGTCCTGCGGCGCGCCGACGGCACGGGCCTGATTGCGCCGGTATCACGCGGCATTACAAGGGCCGATGACCTCAACCTGTCGCAACGCGCCTATGGCGATCATCTGCGCGCCCAAGTCGCGCATTACCAATCCATCCTGACTGTATAAAACTCAACGTCAGGCGCTGCGCAGCGAGCCTAGGAATTTATCGACTTCGGACCGCAAAATCTCGGCCTGCTTGGCCAGTTCGCGGGATACAGTTAACACAGACTCTGCCGCAACGCCTGTCTGGCTTGCCGCCTCGGCAACCCCTTCTATATTGCGGGCAATTTCTTCCGTGCCAATCGCCGCCTGCTGAACATTACTTGAAATCTGAGATGTGACGGTCACCTGCTCTTGCACGGCAGAGGCCACAACAGTCGATACCTGACTGATTTCATTGATGGCCTGGCTGATTTCCTTGATGACAACAACAGTACTGTCTGTCGCCTGCTGGATACTGCCGATCTGGCTGGCAATCTCTTCGGTTGCCTTAGATGTCTGGTTGGCGAGCGACTTGACCTCAGACGCCACAACCGCAAATCCCTTGCCTGCATCACCGGCACGCGCCGCCTCAATCGTCGCGTTCAACGCCAACAGATTAGTTTGGCTGGCAATTTGCTGAATAAGCTCAATTACCGAACCGATACGCTCCGCATCACCGGCCAGCCCGGTCACAATCGTTTCCGTTCTTTCTGTCTGATTGACGGCATCCTGCGCCATCTGGGATGACTTCACGACCTGCCGGTTAATCTCATCGCTGGCTGTGGTCATTTCCTCAGCCGCTTCGGCAACAGATTGCACGTTGGTCGAGGCTTCCTGCGTCGCGGATGCAACCGTAGCGCTTTGTTGTTGCGTTTCCTGCGCCGCCGCCGACATGGTTGCCGCATTCGCCTGTAGCTCAGAGGCCGAGGACGCCAGATTGGACACGGCCTCCTTAATCATCACCTCAAACCCTGACACGATTTGCGAGATTTTTTCTGCCCGCACTGCCTTGGCCTCAGTCTCGGCGCGCTGTGCCACCTCCATATCACGCGCTTTTTTCAGTCCTTCGCGCAAAATGACAAAAGTACGCGCCATGCTGCCGACCTCATCCTTACGGTCACCCCCATCGACGCGTGTGTCCAACGCGCCTTCGGCCAGCCTCGTCAAGCCACCTTCTATTCTGGACAGAGGCAGGATCAAGCCGTTGCGTATCAGATAAATGGCCAGCAGGACGACCAGCAACAGTCCGCCCAACACCACGATATATGTCCAGATTACTGCATTCGCTGCGATCGCATTATTTCGCTTGGCGGTTTCCTGCGCTGCGTTGAATGTGTTGGTCAATAAATCCACAGATTTTTTGCGTAGCTCCCTTAATTCCGGCAGGCATTTGGGGACCATGGATTCCGAAAACACCTTTGCATTTTGTTCGGCATTTGTGGATTCGTTAGCCAGCTTAATCGTTTCACCGCAAACCCCTGTAGGACTAACCAGATCGTTCAGATGGTCGATGGATTCCTGAATCTGTTTTGCCTTCGCTGGCATGGCCTGCACGGCTTGGTTCGAGTATGTTCTGAAATCATCAATGGCTTTTTCAACATCCGCTTTGGCCACAGCATTATCTGCATCCGATGTAGCAAGAATATTTCTGTATATACCCGCCTCAAGGCTGGCAACCGCCCGGTTAGAGCGCGACAGCATCAACGTACCCTGTGAATCGCCATTCACTAATGCGGTATAACTCTCATCGATGTCTTTCATCTTCTGGGTCGTGAAAATGGTCGCAGCAATCGAAACGATGCCAAGCAACCCGACAACGATCAGAATTTTGTGGAGAATTTTGAGATCAGCATAACGAACCATGGCCAAGCCTCACTGATGAAAAGGAACAGGCAGGATCACAACAAAATGCGATCAATAGTTACAAAGTATAGTAAGACATATCGCACATACATCGACTGATAAGAACGAATAATATATAAATATTCATAAGGCAAGAGCACACGATGGTCCTGCCCCGCAGCGAGACGATCAGCAAACCAAGCGCTTTAGAAAAATTATGGTGCGGTCGAGAAGACTCGAACTTCCACGAGATTGCTCCCACAGCGACCTCAACGCTGCGCGTCTACCAATTCCGCCACGACCGCACACATGAGAATGGGGCAAGCCCCATGAGGTCGTTTGGTGTAGCAGAGGCCGCCAGCCCTGATCAAGCGAAAGATCATGCCACCAGAGGGCATTAAAGGCTGGGCGTAACAGCTATTCCTCAGTACACGACCCAAAACCGATCAGGGATGTTTGACCGGCCGAATTGCAAACGAGGTTTTTCTGGCGGGGACTGGCCCAAATAACGCCGATAATGGCGACGATACCGACAACAATAAAAATCCAACCGCCCCATTTCGCCATAAAGCTTTTGGGGACTTCCTTGCTCGCATAACGCGATTTTTTATTGGGCGCGGCATTCATGGGGCATACTTCTGAACTGTTAACCATCCCGATGCCTGTGTTATCGCAACAAAAATGGTTAATAATCTCTACCCGTCATTGTAACGAGATGAATGTTTAGAATATGTTAATGATAATTCTGCGATAAAGAATAAAGACTTAGACATCGAAAAATGATATAGTTTCCACTGGATTCTGGCATGATGGCGCCTGTTCCAGAGCGGACGGCATCAGACGGGGTATTACGTGGCATTACTGCCTAAATATACTATTGGCTTTAACGACATTCTGCGTGACATGCGCCCCATTCCGGTGCGCATGGCGGAGTTCTTTGAGCAACCCTCTACCATGACAACGATCTCGATCATGCTGTGCGCCAGCCTGATCTTTTTCGTCGACCTGACTGCGGGCTATGCCGACATTGTCGGCCTTGTAGCCTGGATGTATTTCCGCTGGTCCTATAAACGGCCCTTCTTCCTGCCCTTCCGCATGCCGCGCCACGCGGGCACCGTTGACCCGCATAACCCAAAGCCGGGTTCGACCGCGTCGGGACCGTCGGAAGGCATTTTGTATGTCGGGAACGCGAACCAGCCGGGCGGTTTGGATTTCGGCCAGGAAATCTGGTTCACCAACACGGATGCCCGCACGCACTTGCTGTATATCGGTACAACCGGTGCCGGCAAAACCGAAGGACTGAAGGCACTTGTTACAAACTCGCTCGCCTGGGGCTCAGGCTTCGTCTACATCGACGGTAAAGCCGATACGGATTTATGGGCGTCGTTGTATTCGGTCGCGCGCCGTTTCGGACGTGACGATGATCTGTTCATTTTGAACTATATGACCGGCAACTCGGACGATGGTTCGATGTCGAACAGCATGAACCCGTTTTCGAACGGCTCGTCTTCCTATCTCGCCAACATGATCGTCAGCTTTATGCCGGATGCCGGCGGCGATAACGCGATGTGGAAAGAACGTGCGGTCGCTTTGATGTTCGCACTGATGCCGGCCCTGACCTATAAGCGCGACAAGCAGGGCATGCTGCTGGATATCGGCGTTGTCCGCGACCATATCGAATTGCAACCCATCATCCGCCTGTCGCGCGACGCGGCCTTGCCGGAACGCATCTCGGGCGGTTTGCAGGGCTACCTGCGCACGCTGCCGGGTTACGTTGACGCCGCGTTCGACGACGAAGGCAATGAAAAGCCGCCTTCGCCCGACCAGCCGATGTATGATTTGCAAATTGCACGCCAACAGCACGGCTATCTGTCGATGCAGTTTACCCGTTCGTTGCAGATGTTGGCCGACGAATACGGCTATATCTTCAAGGCGCAGTTGGCGGACGTCGAAGTTCTGGACGTCGTGCTGAACCGCCGCATTCTGGTCACCCTGATCCCTGCGCTGGAAAAAGCGGGCGACGAAGCCGCCAACCTGGGTAAGATCGTCGCCGCCAGCCTGAAGGGCATGATGGGCGCCACGCTCGGCAACCTTGTTGAAGGCAGTTGGGAAAGTTCGATCGGCACCAAACCGACCCATTCGTCTTCGTCCTTTATGACCGTGTTCGACGAAGTCGGTTACTATACCGCGCCCGGCATGGCCGTCATGGCGGCGCAAGCCCGTTCGCTCGGCTTCTCGCTGGTTTTCGCGGCGCAGGATTTGCCATCCATGGAAAAGCGCATCAAGCAGGAAGCGCGCTCTATCACCGGCAACTGTAACATCAAGATCTTTGGCCGTATCGAAGATCCGCTGGACACCAAAGACTTCATGGAAAAACAGGCGGGCAAACTGTTTTCGACCGAATTCACGGGCATGAGCGTGAACAAGGAAGCCGTGTCCGGCAGCTTTTTCAGCAACCCGTATCGCGACAAGCTGGACGCGCACTATCAATTGCGCGACCGCATGAACTACGACGCGCTGCGCGCCCAACGCGAAGGTGAAGTGCATTTGATGATGGGTGCCTGGGTCGCCGCCGCACGCGTGTTCTATGTTGAGACGGAAAAGGTGAAGGCGCTGCGCGTGCACCGTCTGCTGCCCATCCCCGGCACAAACCAGATGACCGCGACGCGTGAAAAGACGATGGCGGAGCTGATCTCTCGCCTGCGTGATGCAGAATGGTCCGCAGAAAATGCGCAACCCGCCGTTGTCACCAGCAATGAGATCAAGGCCCTGTCACACGGCCTGACCCTGTCGGATGACCCGGTGCAAGCGTCCATTTTGGCCGTCACGGCCTTGTCGGAAATTCCCGTCTCGCTGCAATCACCCATCGCGACACCGGTTGCGGAAGAGGACGAATTCGCCCCGGCAATCGCCAACAAGCCCGCAGTTGCCGCAACGGCCGCCGCGGCCGGCACCAATGGCGGGCCAAAGACAACGGGCGCACCATCGACCAGCATCGCGCCGATTGAACGCGTATCACAACTGCCTGACTTGCCGCCGCTGTATGAAGGCGACCAGTTCGCGTTCCTCGAAGTCGATATGATGCCGTCTTATGAAGATCTGCCGCCTGAAGATCCGTCCGAGCCGCCCTTTATCCTGGCACCGATCAGCGGCGAAGGTAATTTTGACGTCAGCGTCACGGGCCTGCCCGCCGCCATTACGGGCGCCTTGGAACAGGGCGCCGACAAGATCAACAAAGGCCTGAAGGGCGAGGAGAAGGCTGAATAAGCCTCCCCGCCTTACCCCATCATTATGTACGACGACAATCCGTAACCATGGGCAGCCATTCCGCCTGATGCTTCGTCGCATCATCTCCCACAGTATCAAACAACCACTGCATGCAGAGATTTTGCCCCTGACAGGGCGGCCATGACGCCACATGCACGCAAGGCGAGCAGAGCGTTTTGCGATACACAACATCTTCCTGCAACCCGGGGATGGGGCGCAAACGCGTGGCCGGGTCCGTGGGCCCAAAGAACGCGCGTATTTTAAGGCCAAATAAACGCGCATAGTGCATCAGCGACGAATCAATGCCCCAAAAACTGTCGCACGCCGCCAGCAGACGCAGTGAGTCTACAAGTGGCATCGTGCCGCACAGGTTGCGCACATTCCCCTGCCACACTACGCCCGCTTTCTGCATGGCTTGAATAATCGCGTCGGCTTCTTCCCTGTCACTGTCCGCACCCAGAAAAACCACCGGTTGTGTTTTATCCGCGTGATGCGCAAAAACATTATTGGCCCATTGTTCCGGCGTCAGTTTGCGTACTGTTGCGGATAGATCCGAACAACCGCTGCCGATCGCAATAGCGCGTGACAAGTCAGGGTTTTTGCCAGGCGTCAGGGCAATTGTCCGGCGCAAATGCGCGGCGCATTCTGCCATAGGCACAATCGGCGCCCCGATCAGGTCCGCCAACCTGTCATAATGTGCAAAAATCGGCGATGATGGGTGAAAGAAGATTTTGTGCGTGTGCAGACGCTGACGGTATCCGCTTTCCTCAAAAAAGAAGCCCAGACGGTTACGCGCAAAGGTGAACAGGCTGAATACGGTGCTGAGGTTACTGTACACCTCCAGATCCAGAACCGTGTCATGTCCGATGCATTTCAGCAGCGACAAAAGGCCGCTCAGCACCATACGCGGCAGCGAGCGCTGATCCAGCACATGAATGGTGTCGAACACACCAATGCTTTCGGCAAAGGGGCGCACCGCCTTGGTCGTAAACAGGCGTATTTTGTATTGCGGGTAGGCCCGCCGTATGCCCAGCAACGCAGGCATGGCCATAATCAAACTGCCGCCGCCCAGCATTTTGACGACCAGAATGTCGCCCTTGGGCGTCAATGTATGGTCGCGGTTTAATGTTTTGCCCAACGCCTTGGCAACATGATCCAGAAAAAAGATCATCACGCCGCCCACAGTGCGGTCAAGGGAAAGGAGTTGCGGCAGTTTCATGGATAATATACCGGGCCAGAGCAAACTGGTCCATCATGCCGCACGCCGCCAGATTCGTAAACTGGCTGCAAGCACGGGGCACCCTTATCAGCACCCTAGTGGAATAGCTTTATTTCAGTGTCGCCAACGCCTCAAGCGCACGCTGCCTTGAATAGGCTACGTCTATAACAGGTTTGGGATAGGTTTTGCCTAAAACAACACCTGCGGCCTGTAAAACACTGTCAGGTGCTTCCCATGGCTGAAACAGATATTTATCTGGTAGCTTTGCGAGTTCCGGCACATAGCGTCGGGTATAAGCACCGTCTGCGTCAAACTTCTCGCCCTGACCGACCGGATTGAATATCCGGAAATAAGGCGCGGCATCCGCGCCACATCCCGCCACCCATTGCCAACTGGCGCTGTTGTTCGCCAGATCAGCATCAACCAGACAGTCCCAAAACCAGCGCGCGCCATGGCGCCAGTCTATAAGCAGGTTCTTCACCAGAAATGAAGCCACGACCATACGGACGCGGTTGTGCATATAGCCCGTTTGCCAAAGTTCACGCATACCGGCGTCAACAAGGGGGTACCCGGTCATACCTTTTTGCCATATCTTCAACGTGTCTGGATCATCCTGCCACGGGAAAGCGTCAAATTTTTTCTGCCAGTTTTCATGCGGCAATGCGGGGAAGTGGTAGAGGAGACTGTATGAAAACTCGCGCCAGCCAAGCTCGCTGCAGAAATGGTCAACACCCTTGCCGTCACCATGACTCTGGGCTGCATACCAAGCCTGATTGGGTGAAATCTCTCCCGAATGCAGATAGGGTGAAAGGCGTGAAACATGTTGGGTAGCTGGGAAATTTCGTCCCTCTTTGTAACCGTCAAGACCAATCGACAGAAATTCAGTAAGGCGTTTTTGCGCCCCCTGCTCGCCAGCCTCCCAATGCGGCTCCATCTGCCTGTCCCAACGTATTTTGGGCAAGAACCCCAAATCGTTCAGACCAAGCGAATAAGCATCTTTTACAGTCTCTATGTTGGCTGGTTTCTTGATCGGCGGGCGCGGTGACTGGGCAGCGAGACATCCCCTGCGGTAAAATGGCGTAAAGACTTTGTAGGGCGTGCCGTCGCTCTTCAAAACCTCCCATGGCTCCCACAGCAGCGAGGCATTAAAGCTTTCGACTTCTATGCCATCCTGCCTGAGTTTTTCTTTTATCCGTGCATCACGCATGATGCGCCAAGGCTCATAACAGCGGCTCCAGTATACACCGCCTACATGATGGCGTTTGATAAGGTTGCTTATAATTGTCTCAGGATCGCCTTTGTAGAAATTCAAATGACCAAGCAGCGCGTCATTCAGTGAAGACAGCGCATGATGAGTCCACCACTTGGCGGCACCACCTATGGCATGCCCGCCGGAATTGACGTAATCATCAATATATATCGGCAAAATTTTGCCGGCCGCTGCGGCATGCGTCAGACCGGGATTGTCTGACAGCCTTAAATCCTGCCGGAACCAGAAGATTGATGGCTTGCCATCTTGTCTGTTGTTTTCCATAGGCGCTACCGATAGTGACATACTATAAGATTAAACGTGGGGAGAGAGCGTTATTCTTCAATCATTGTTTTATCTGCATCAAAAGTATGTAGATAGGCGTGGCGGTCCACTCGTGACCGCAGCAAGATTCCTTACGGATTCCGCACGGTCGCATACAAATCCTGTACATTTTTGTACATTATATCCAAAGCTTTGACCGTGTGGATCTCCTTACTCTTAAAGGAGAGGACGTAACCTTGGGGCAAAATATATGCTGGTTATTGCCTCAGAGCAACCTCTGCGAGCGGCGCAATTAAGACATTGAAGATACCCGTTAGAACCATGACCAGCGCCGCAACCGCGCCTTCTTCGGGGTCGATTTCGCGTGCTTTGGATGATCCGACAACGTGAGCGCCAAGTCCGAATGATGTGCCTCGCGCCAAGGATGATTTAAAGGGAAGAAGATAAAGCGCTGCTTCACCAAAGGCCGCCCCCCATATGCCGGTCAGAATGACGAAAACGGCCGTAAGCTCTGGTACGCCACCGATTTCACCAGAAACCGTCATGGCAAAAGGCGTGCTGATCGAGCGGGGGAGGAGGCTGAGGCGCAATGAGCCAGCGACGCCAAGCATCGAAGCCAGTCCCCACGCCGAAACCATGGAAATAGTCGATCCGCAAACGATACCGATGGCAAGCGTTCGCCAGTAGCGATGAATGATTTCTCTTTGTTTATATATCGGTACGGCAAAAGCGACCGTTGCAGGCCCCAGCAGCGCAACGAGCCAATGCGTGCCGCCGATATAGATGGTGTAATCCGTGTGCGATAGAACGGTGATGATAATAAGGAGGATCGGCGTTACGACTAACGGAGCCGTCCACCATCGGGGATAGCGACGATAAAAATGTTTGGAAGCTATATAAAGGGCAACGGTAACGACCGACCACAACACGGTCACTTCAATCGTAGCCAGCGTGGCGTGATTTTCAAGGATTTGGGTCAGCAGAGTCATGATTGTTTAGACGGCGGGTGTTTTTCCAAATGGTGAAAACAGAAGTCGACGATATAGGCTGTGCAAAGCATAACGATTATTGTTCCCAGCAGAATGATCAGGAGAACTTTTATCCCCACCCAGCCCAAGAATTCATGGTGGTTTAAGACGGCGGGGACGGCAGGAATGAAAAAGAGGAGCATTTCAGCCAGAAACCATTCAGCGCCAAGAGCGAGTTCGCTGATGTGCAATATCCCCGTATAAAGAAGCGCCAGCACAGTGAACAGGCCAATGATGCTGCCAGGTATGGGGATGCTGGACGTTTGGGCGATCTCTTGTCCCAGATACCAGAAGGCGATCAAGATACAGATTTGCAAGAATCGACTGCGGTAAAGCCATTGCCTACATAAACCCAGAAATCTGCCGTAGATGGTTGTAAACATTTATTATGCCGTTTTTTCAGAGGAGGATAACGCAGAGAATTGTATCAAGACCACGAAGAGAAATAAAGCTGTTTGGGATGCCGGGGCGCTAGTTATGGCGTTGGGCATTGACCACACAGCCTGTCCTTATTCTGCAATCTCGTTTCCAGCATTTCTTTTTTCAAATATCTGTTGATATCTTGGATATCGTGTGATATCATAAAAAAATGAAAGGAAAGAATATGCCTATATTGACCCGTGAAGATTTGCAGAAGCAGACCCGCAAGCGCTTGCTTTTAGCGGCACAGAAGGAAATCGTGAAAAAAGGCGTTTCGGAAGCCTCCATCCGCGACATAGCGAAAGCGGCCGGATACACGATGGGTGCGTTTTATTCCAATTTTGCCAGCAA
>JAFALY010000028.1 GCA_019233975.1 Alphaproteobacteria bacterium
GGGGCTTGATTTACATCGCTGCCGCCCCACATTGGTTATATCTGGAACCGCTCAGGGATATTTCTATGCCCACACTTTTCGACCCCATACAAATTGGTGATCTGCAACTACCCAACCGCATCATCATGGCGCCGCTGACGCGAACCCGTGCCAGTGAGGGACGTGTGCCTAACGAACTGATGGCGACCTATTACACGCAACGCGCATCGGCCGGCCTGATTATATCCGAAGCGACATCGGTCACGCCGATGGGCGTTGGCTATCCTGACACACCGGGCATCTGGTCGGACGCGCAGGTTGCAGGATGGCGTAACATCACGGATGCCGTGCATCGCGCGGGCGGACGGATGTTGTTGCAACTCTGGCATGTGGGCCGCATTTCGCATCCCGTCTTTCTGAATGGCGCACACCCTGTGGCGCCAAGCGCGATTGCGGCCTCGGGTCATGTGCGCCTGCTGCGACCCGAAGAGCCTTATCCCGTGCCGCGTGCGCTGGAATTGACGGAAATTCCGGGGATTGTCGAAGCCTATCGTCAGGGGGCTGTAAACGCCAAGGCGGCGGGCTTTGACGGCGTTGAAATTCATGGCGCAAATGGTTACTTGCTGGACCAGTTCCTGCAGGACAGCACGAACAAACGCACGGACGCCTATGGCGGTCCGATAGAAAACCGCGCCCGTCTGATGCTGGAGGTCACGGATGCCGTCACCGCAGTCTGGGGGCCCGGGCGCGTGGGTATGCATCTGGCGCCACGCGGCGATGCGCAGTCGATGGGGGACAGCGATCCGCTGGCGACCTTCGGCTATGTTGCGACTGAACTCAGAAAGCGCAACATCGCCTTTATCTGTGCGCGTGAGCATCTGGGTGATGGCCGTATTGGCCCGCAATTGAAGCGTATTTTCGGCGGCGTTTACGTCGCCAATGAAGGCCTGACGCTTGAGAGTGCGGAGGCATTGCTGTCATCGGGTGAAGCGGATGTGGCGGCCTTTGGCAAACCCTTCATCGCGAACCCTGATCTTGTCGATCGGTTTCGCTTGCGTTCTGTACTCAATCAACCGAAGCCGGAAACTTTCTATGCCAAGGGGGCTGAGGGGTACACAGATTATCCACGCCTCGGTAGCGCGGCCTGAGCCGGGGATAATCAGGCGAGTGGTAACTCCACGGTCATGGTCGTGCCGCCACCTTCGGTGCTGTCGGCATAAACCTGACCGGCATGGGCCTGACAGATAGATTTAACGATGGCGAGGCCAAGGCCCGTGCCCTGTGTTGAACGCGTGCGCACTTTATCGGCACGATAGAAACGCTCGAAAATATGCGGCAAGGCATCTGCGGCGATGCCCATGCCGTTATCCTTGACGCGCAGCAGGGCGCGCCCGTGCCGTGCTGCCACCTGAATATGAATTTCCCCGCCATCCTGCGTGTATTTAATGGCGTTGTCGATCAGGTTGACGATGACTTGCTTCATGCGGTTGGCGTCACCATCCGCGGCGACAGGCTCGCTGGCCTGTAGGCTAATCGCTATGTGTTTGTCTTCAGCCAGCAACGACATCTGCTCAACACAGGCGCGCGTGATCTGGGCCAAATCAAACTTGTCATGCGCCATTTTGGCTTCGCCGGCGTCAAGGCGGGCGATGGAGGACAGCGCCTCTA
This sequence comes from Alphaproteobacteria bacterium, assembly GCA_019233975.1. GTDB lineage: Bacteria > Pseudomonadota > Alphaproteobacteria > UBA9219 > UBA9219 > JAFALY01. The sequence continues at coordinate 1,648 of JAFALY010000028.1, forward strand.
CAATGCCTGATAAACGCTCAACCTCTTCCAGCAGGCTGCCTATCTGTTTGTGCGTTGGTGCCGCACGGCTGGGGCGCTGCCACGCCTCTAGTTCGCTGCGCAGAATTGTGAGTGGCGTGCGCAATTCATGCGAGGCATCGGCGGTAAAGCGGCTGGCCTGCTGATAGGCATGGTCCAGACGGTCCAACATTTGGTTGAGGGTAAGAGTCAGGCTTTCCAGCGCGTCATCGGTACGCTCAACCGGCAAACGCTGGTTCAGGTTTGTATAAGTGATTTTTTCCGCAGCCGCGCGTACTTCTTCAACCGGCTTTAGGGCGCGGCGCGATAAAAACATGCCGCCCAGTATGGATATCATTAAGATGACTGGTAATCCGTAAATGAGCGTGCGGGTCAGCTTATTGAGAATTGAATCGATGGATGATGTCGACGCACCCACTTCAACCATATAAGCGACGCCGTTGACCGTAACAGGCATGTCGACAACATAAAAATGAGCATCTCCCTTACCGGACAAATGTTGTGTGATAACGATGCGAGACGATGGCGGTGTGGGAATCTCTTCTGGTTGGAAGCTTTCATCAAACGGTGGTGGGGATATGTACAATGTACGCCCGTCGCCGCGGCGAATACGTATAAACCGCCCGTTCTTGGCGGGTGCATAGATTTCATTCAGCAGGCTGGCCAGCATCAACGGGTCCTGGTCACCTGTGTCCGGTAAGATGGTGCGGCTTATTTGAGTCGCACGCTCTTTCAGGCCATTTTGAATACGTTGGTAGATGGCGTGGCGTAAATCTAGATAGGTATAAATGCCATATGTTGTGGCTGTTACCAGCAGGAGTGTCGTGTACCAGACCAGCAGTTTGACATGCAGCGCGCGTACCTTCATGGCACGCTTTCTTCACCGAAAACATAGCCTGACCCGCGCACCGTGCGAATGAGTTTTTGCTGGCTGTTGTCGTCCAGCTTGCTGCGCAGCTGGCGGATATAAACATCGACGATGTTGGTCAGGTTTTCAAAGCTTTGGCCCCAGACATGGTCGATGATCATGGCGCGCGACAGGACGCGACCGGGGTTAAGCGCCAGATATTCCAGCAAGGCGTATTCCTTGGCGCTCAGGTCTATGCGCTGGTCACCGCGCTTGACCTTGTGTGTCAGGCGGTCAATCTCAAGATCATGCAAGCGAATGCTGTCTTTCTGGTTCTTCTGACGGCGGCGCAGCAGCGAGCGTACGCGCACCATCAATTCGTCAAATGAGAATGGCTTGGTCAGGTAATCATCGGCGCCAGCCTGGAAGTTCTGCACCTTGTCCTGTACGGAATCCATGGCGGTCAACATCAGGATGGGCACGTCCGTGTCACGTTCCCTGATTTTGGACAGCAGCTCCGTGCCGTTCATGCCCGGTAACATGATGTCTAGGATAATCAGGTCATACGTGAATTGCGAGGCTAGTTCATAACCACGCGTGCCGTCTGTGGCCGTGTCGACTACATGTGTCTCTTCCTTTAAATGATCCGCGAGTGTCTGCAGAAGTTTTTCTTCATCTTCAACAAGCAAGATATACATAGATAACCTCAGGCTGCGTGAATCAGAGAGACCAAGTTCCTGCTTAGCAAATTTATGGCTTTATGCGAACCGGCCTATGTGATTCGAAATTCGTGCAGAATCATGGCGTTATTGAGGCTATCCCCACAACCCGACAACCAGCGGCACATAAAACAGGGCAATAAGGGTGGTCACAAACACCATGGTGCTGGCTTTATCGGGCTGAACGTCCAGCTGTATAGCGTACACAAGTGTATTAACGGGTATGGGCATGATCGCCAGCAAAAGGATGATTTTGTGAATTTCCACGCCGAAGCAGTGGAAATAATAGACATCCAGTGCGATAACGCCCAGCGCCAGCATCGGCCACAGCCCGAATTTCATAAAATTCACGAACAGCTTTAACTGCAGATCAAAATGAATTTTATGCAGTCGCGCCAAACCAAGGCCAATCAGCATGGCGCCGATCACAACATAGCAGCCGCGCATATCGCGCACAGAGTCCTGTAGTAACGCGGGCACATGGATGTTGAGCACGCTCAGCAGCACACCCACAATCATGGCATAGAGCGGCGGCAGGCGAAGCAGCTTCTTGATGCTGTCCGCCATGGTATGCTTGCCGCGCGCGATGAAGACATAGCCAAAGGTAAATTCAAACAACATGAAGCCCAGGCTCGTTAGCATAAAAACAGCCACCATTTCGGGGGACAGAACCGCCAGCGCAACCGGCAGGCCGAAATAACCGGCATTGGCTCCACCGCAGGCAAAGGCAAAAATATTGACAGTGTTGTCTGTCCATATCTTGCGTCCTAGCCACAGGGTGGCAAAGCCGACAATGACGCAGATGGCATAGACAACAAAGGGGAGGAGCAAATAGCGTTGCTGAAACTGCATATCTGCCATCAGGGCGAGGATCAGCAACGGTGCGATGACGTAAACCTGCAGCGCGGCGAGCGGTTCCGCTGATTGCGGCCTGACTTTGCCGAACAGGTACCCCAATCCCATAAACCCATAAAGCGGCATGATTTTCAGTGCTAGAGACTGTGCAACATTTAGCGTAACATGGGGGTCTATCATAACCATCCTTGCTTGTTGTTTAGTTCGGGGCGCCAGCGTGCATGCGTAATAAAGGAATCTTCCAGCCGACTGCGTCGCCGACGGACGGGCTTATCACCGAACAGTTGCGGCTTGGCGCCGAGCACCATCAGGCCGGGCGGTTGCAGGAGGCCGAAAAAGTTTATCGCGCCGTTCTGGCACTCGACCCCACGCAGGCTATGACCTTGCGCCTGCTGGGCGGGCTGTGTGTACAAAAAGGGGATAACGGGCAGGGGCTGGATTATCTGCAGCAGGCGCTGGCCCAAACGCCGAACAGGCATGACGTGCATCACAATATCGCGTCGGCGTGGCGCAATCTGCGCGTCTGGGACCGTGGTCTGGCGCACAGCGAGGCAGCTTTGCGCCTGAAGCCTGACTATACGGCGGCGCAAATCAGTATGGCGCATTGTCTTTACCATCTGGAACGGTATCAGGATTCTGTGGCGTGGTTTCACAAAGCGTCACTTGTTGAGAAAGATAAAGCATCTTTGTGGCTGGATTACGGCAACGCACTACGCAAGGCAGGGCGGGTGCAGGAAGCCATGGATTGCTATGACAAATCTGAGAAATTGGCCCCCAATAACGCCGAATTGCTTATGGGTCGTGGTGCTGCGTTGTGGGATATGGCGCGCCTTGATGAAGCGTTGGCTTGTTATGATGCGGCCCTGGCGCTGAAGCCCGGGGACTTTAACGTACTCGTCAATATGGGCACGACATTATGGAGCATCGGCAGGACGGACGACGCGTTGGATGTCTATGGTCAGGTGCTGTCGCGTGATCCGGAACATTCTGACGCCCTCACTAATTGCGGCGTTGTGTATCTGGGCTTGGGGCAAGATGAAGTGGCGCGTGACTATTTCCAGCGTGCGCTGGACAAGGCGCCGGCGCACCCTAACGCGTTGTGGAACATGGCGCTCATCAAACTGGCGGACGGCGACTATGTCGATGGCTGGCGGCTATATGAAACGGGCCTGCGCATGGGGCAACGCGGCGTCAGCCTGGTCCCCTACAAACAGGCATGGGACGGTTCCGACATTCGCGGCAAGCGGTTGCTGGTCTGGGGTGAGCAGGGGCTGGGTGACTCGCTGCAATTTATCCGCTACGCGCAGCTTTGCAAACAGAGGGGCGCAACCATTCACGCGTTGATGCCAGCGCCGCTTCAGAGACTTTTCAAGCAATGCCCTTATCTGGATTTCGTTAGCACATCCGTAAACCCGCAGGATTTTGACGAACATATTTCGGTTATGAGCTTGCCGCACAGGCTGGGCACGACATTGGAAACGGTTCCAGCCAACATCCCCTATCTTTTCGCGGATCCGGCTGATGTCTCAAAATGGGAAAACGTCATTCCACCCCGTGACGGTCGGTTGCGCATCGGCCTTGTTTGGGCAGGCAGTCCGCGTAAGGAGCAACTGGCCGCCAATATAGTGGACCAAAGGCGCAGCATGAGGCTAAAGGACTTTTTGCCGCTTTTTGATGTGCCGGGGGTGCAAATCTTTAATTTGCAATTCGGTGAATTGCGGGCTGAGATTGCCGAAAACGGCCTTGCGGACCGTATGGTTGATCTGATGCCGCAGGTTAGGGATTTTGCGGATACAGCGGCCCTGGTGCAACATCTGGACCTTGTCATCAGTGTTGATACATCCACTGCGCATTTGGTGGGTGGACTGGGCAAGCCGATTTGGATATTGTCACGCTATGACGCGTGCTGGCGTTGGTTGCGTAACAGGCCGGATAGCCCATGGTACCCAACAGCCCGCATTTTTGGTCAAAGAAAGCCATCCGATTGGCCGTGGGTTGTCGAACAGGTGACGACAGCCCTGAGGACGTTCAGTATAAAATAGTCTGACGTTAATACCTTCGTATGTAAAATTAGAGTCTGTTTAAGCCGTGGTTCCTAAAACAGTAGCGTTTCAGGAGGGTGTATGCGGTCTTTTCTGCAACTTTGTCGCAAACGGCTGGCCATCAAATTGATGGCGCAACTGTTCCCTGTCATGCTGATAATCGTGATGGGCGTCACCGCGTCGATTGAACACATTATCTGGCCACAACATATTTATCATGATCAGATTGTCAGTATTCTGACCATCCTTGCGGTCGCAAGCGTGCTGGTCACGCTCGTCGTTTACACCATTCTTGCCGTCACTGTTCTGAAGCCTGTGCGTGAGCTTCAAAATGCCATGCAAAAACATGCCGATGGTACAGAGCGTGACGCCAAAATCATCAATCAACGCCAGGATGAAATGGGCGATATTATCGGCGCCTATAATGACATGTTGGACAGGCTTGCCGATAGCGCAGCCCAACGCGCGGCAAACGAAAGCCGACTGTCCGAATATGCGGACAAACTGGTACAACAAACGCAGGAGTTAACCGAAGCGCGCGCCAGCGCCGACCGCGCCAATAACCTGAAGGGCGAGTTCCTGGCGAACGTCAGCCATGAAATCCGCACGCCGATGAACGGCATCATCGGCATGACGGAGCTTTTGTTGGAAACCAAGCTGGATAAGAAGCAGGAGCACTACGCCAAGACCGTGATTCATTCGGCGGAGTCCATGCTTATTCTCATCAATGACATCCTTGATTTCGCGAAAATCGAGTCCGGCAAAATGGAACTGGATCCCATCTGTCTCGACCTGTCGCTGCTGATC
>JAFALY010000040.1 GCA_019233975.1 Alphaproteobacteria bacterium
CTCGGCGAGCTGGACGGTGGATACGGGGACGAGCACGATCTTGTATAACGGGCAATGCGGTACGGCGGCGGGACAGGCTGCGGCGACGCCGCCGACACAGAATCTGTGCAAGGTGGGCGTGGCGACGACGGTGCTGCCCAATACCTCAGGCGGCGGCTATAACTGGACCTGCCTTGGCGGCACCGACCCCGCCAGCTCCATCGCATCCTGCCAGACGGCAAATAAAACATGCTCTCCAGCCAGTGTAACCAACGGTACCGTTAATCCCGATTGTTCCATTACATGTAACACAGGCTATGGTTTGAGCGGGACGAGCTGCGTGCCTTCAATCTGTTTACAGGCTGACAGTTGCTACATGAAGGGCGTGACCTTTACGCAATATGTCAATGGCGTCGATGGGTTACAGCAGGTCAGATCTCAAGGCGTCATGAAGTGGGGCGTTCCCGTCACGGCGGATATGTGGACGAATGGGAAATTTTCCTTCACGCTGACATGCCAAGATGGTTCAACGTTTGACTCGCTATCAGGCGGCAATCTCGATGCTTCAGTTGTCTGCAATACGACAGCAACCGGAACAAATCTTTATAGTATTGTCTGCAATCCGGCATCCGGTTGTACAAACCCAGGATATACTGGTGGGGGCGTGCCGCCCAGTTCGTGCAGTCCGTCAACGGTTACCAATGGCACAGTGAATGGTGATTGTTCGATCACCTGTAACAGCGGCTATACGCTCTCCAGCGATGGACAGAGCTGCGTTTCTGATTGTGGTACCGCCAGTGGTTCTACGGCAGCAAGTTACGCGCCTACTACAAATCTGTGCGTGGATGGTACGACCCCCACGGTAACGCCAAGTGGCGGTAACTGGACATGGAGCTGCGGCAGTTCGTCATGTTCGGCCCCCATCTCAACACCGTCCATCGCGGCAGGCTGCGCAGTGGACGAACTGATCAGCCCCAATGGGTCGGGCGGAGAAAGGCCCAATCAGGAAACATCTAACAGCTGTTCCAGTTTCGGCTATTCATCCAGCAATCAGGTTGTCGCCAGTGTTGGTACTGTTCTTGAAACCAATATGACCGTTAGCGGCCCACAGTATTTCTATGATTTTGGTGAGTTCAGCCATGGGGTATTCTTTGGCTCCGCTGGATATAACCGCTTTACGGTTAGCTGGTCGGGCGGTCTCAACAGCCATGCAGAAACAGGTACAAATGGCGATCAGTTTGCGGCCTCGCCTGTGCCGAATGGTTCCTACAGCGAATTTGCGACGGTGACGGATACCTATACTGGAAACCAGATGACATTCGGGGTCTCGGTAAACAAGCAGACATCACCACCAATCTGTAAGACCTGCTCGGTACAATAAAGCGAAATAATAAGGTGTGGCCCTGCGTGTTGGTTCCGTATGGCCAATCTGTACTTTCTTTGTACAAATTTTCCTTTGTTTAGCAATTGCTTGAAGTCCCAAATGACTAAGCGCTGGGCAAAAAATGCCGGTAAAAAATGCCGGGCATTTTAGAAAATATCGGCAATTTTTGCCTAGCCAGAAATTGGTAGATGTAAAAATGTTAATGAAATCTGAGGCAACAGTATCCTTAACGAATGGCACGATTATCGCATAGGTTTGGGATGCCGTGACGCCCAATTTGCCAAGGCAAATCAAAGCTTAACGGTTAGTTAACCTGCGGAAGGAGTCCGCTATACTCTGGAAAGGAGTTCTTCCATGTCTATCGACGTAACCCTAAGTGCATCCGCCCGTACCAACCTGTCAGCCCTGCAATCGACAGCGCAAGCCCTGCAAGTTACGCAGAGCCATCTGTCAACCGGCAAGGCCGTCAATTCGGCTTCGGACAACGCCACGGCCTACTTCGCTTCACAAGGTTTCTTGCAACGCGCAAACGACCTGTCGAACCTGAAGAACAGTCTGGCGACCTCGCTACAGACCGTGACCTCGGTTAACCAGTCAATCTCCGACGTGACCTCTGTTGTGCAACAGCTTGAAGGTATTACTACACAAGCGCTGGGTACAACTGACGCCACGACTCGCGCTGGTTTGGCTTCCCAGTTCAATTCGTTGCTGACACAGCTCGACTTGCTGGTAAACGACGCCACGTTCAACGGCACCAACTTGCTCAACAGCACGGGCAACACTCTCGTTGTGTACTTCAACGAAAAGAACACGACCGCGCTGACGATCACAGGTGTCAACATCACGCATGCCGGTTTGAACATCAGCTCCGCTGCAAACGCCTTCGCATCGAACGACAACATCAACACGGCGGGCTCGCTGTTGTTGACCGCGTTGTCGACCCTGCGTACGGATGCGGCGAACTTCGGTGGTAACGCCACGCTGATCCAAACCCGTCAGGACTTCACAAGCAATCTGATCAATAACCTTCAGAATGCTTCGAACAACCTGATCTTGGCCGACACGAACACCGAAGGTGCAAACCTGCAGGCTCTGCAAGCGCAGAACTCGCTGGGCATCATCTCCCTCGGTATCTCTGGTCAGCTCGAACAGTCGATCTTGCGTCTGTTCTAAGTGCATTCGGGGGGCGGGCTTCGGCCCGCCTTCTTCTTATTGTGTGTTTGTTTTTATCTCGAAGGAGTCGGGATCATGCCGTTAAAGATTCGCATCAAGCCGGAAGGAAAATTTTCCGCCGGTGGCGCCGTTCTCAAAAATGTAGGCAAGAAGCCCGCAGACCTGTTGGTTCTGTCCGACAGCCCTGTCCTGCGCGAAGACTACATGATGAACATCGACAAAAGCGGCGACTCGGACGCCAGCAATATCTATTTCCTTATCCAGGTTATTTACCTGTTTAAAGGGCGCAACCAACCTCTCGACCAACTGGTAATAGAAACCATTTTAAGCTTTGCCAAGCTTTACCCTGCTTTTAGCGACGACATCAACAACGTCCTTGAGCATTTACGCGCGGGTGAAGCCTTTAAGGCGCTTAAAATTGCGCAACGCCTGCTGACAGAAACGCAACCGCCATCGGCAGAAGCAGCGCAAGGCGAAACAGCAGTATCAGGTCATTCAGTGAGGGAGGCAAAGCATGAAGCCGTATAATCAACTAGGCGCTTATGGTCAAAATCAGAAGCAGAACCCAAACAATCAGCGTGATACGGATAAGATGGCTTTGTTGCGTTGCGCCAGCAAAATGCGCGAAGCCCTGGACAAGGGCCCGTCTGACATGAAGGGATATGTTGAAGCCATCCAGTTGAACCAGCGTTTGTGGACCATCTTTCAGGTAGCGCTGGCGGATCCGGCTAATCCGTTGTCAATTGAGCTTAAAAACATTCTGTTGAACCTCAGTCGCTACGTCGACAAGACAAGCTTCCGTGTGATTACGGAGTTCAAACCTGACCTGGTTGAAAGCCTGATCAGCATCAACCGGTCTCTGGCCTCCGGGCTTGCCAAGGAACCCCCGCCCGAAGCCGTGGCTGAAGCGGCCGCGATAAAAGCAGCCATGATATCCGACGCACCACCACCGACATCGCTCACGACATCGGCCTGATGCGTCAGCCATAACTTGCAACACGTCTGATTGCGTTGCAAGATGCGGCCATGACACAACAAAACAATACAGACATTCATGTAGCGCTGGCACTTGGCACAAATATGGGTGTGCGCATTCAATCACTCCGTCATGCGGTCGAGGGATTGTCATCATTTGTTCACGACACTCATTTGTCGCCGGTGTATGAAACACCTGCAGCCTATGTCACGGACCAGCCTGATTTTTACAATATGACGTTAACAGGTCGGACACAGCTTGCGCCCGAAGCGTTGCTGAAGGCCGTCAAGGATTTGGAACATGATCTTGGACGTCGGCAGAGCTTCCGTTACGGACCGCGGTTAATCGATATCGACATTATTTTTTATGGGCAGCAGGCGGTCAATCTACCCAACCTGACAGTGCCGCATGCCCTGATGCATGAGCGGGAATTTGTCTTGCGGCCCCTGAACGATATCGCACCCGACTGGGTACACACTGTCAGAGGGCAAACGGTTGCAGAAATGCTGACGGCATTGAAACAGGACGCAGCGATTGCAGTTGGTCCCTTGCATAAAGTGGGGGCAGGTGAGTGACCCTATGACCAACAATACGTCATGCGCGATTATGGGCATTATCAATGTGACGCCCGACTCTTTTTCCGGTGATGGTCTGGTGCACGACGATTTGCGTGCGACGCATCAGGCGGCACTGAATCAGGCGCGGCAGATGGCCGCAGACGGCGCTGTGTGGCTTGATGTTGGTGGTGAAAGTTCCCGCCCCGGCGCAGAACCTGTGCCCGTTGAAGAAGAATTAAACCGTGTCGTGCCTGTCATCGGACAAATTCGCGCAACGCTTGGTGGGTCTGTTAAAATATCGGTCGATACTGTCAAGGCGCGTGTGGCAACCGCTGCATTGGAGGCCGGCGCTGATGCCATCAACGATATTACGGCAGGACAGTCTGACCCTGCCATGCTGGGCGTTGCCTCTGCCGCTGGATGTGTGTTGATGCTTATGCACAACCGCGCGCGGCTTGGGCACATATCGGTTGACCAGACTGTGGGTGGCCAGCATGAACCCACTGTCTATCAAGATGTAGTAGCAGATGTTGAAGCTGAGCTGGATCGACTGACACAACAAGCCATCGACCATGGGGTTGCGCGTGACAAGATTGTTATCGATCCCGGTATTGGTTTTGGCAAGACGGTTGATGATAATATGCGGCTTGTGAACGCTATACCCAGGTTGCGCCGTCTGGGCTTCCCGGTTCTCATCGGCCATTCGCGAAAATCATTCATTGGGCATGTGATGCAGCTGCCGCCGCAGGAGCGGTTAGAGGGTACCGCGGCTGTAACGGCGATAAGCGCCTATCTCGGTGCCGATATCATCCGCGTCCATGACGTGAAGATGATGCATCGCATCGCTCAGATGTCTAGGGCGCTGCGGGCGGTGGGATAAGGTTGAACGCCTGACGGAAATGCTCTGCCGCCAACAGGGCCGGATTGGTGGTATCGGCTGGCACACGCACTTCTTTTGCGTCCTTCAGCAGATAAGGGGCTGCCATATTGCCTTGCTGAAGCGCTGCGCCCATCGGTGGCGATGCCAGATAATTCCGCATTTTTACAAACGCATCGGCGGGCAACATGATGACGTCAAAATTTTGCGCGTAGCCCGCCGCATCCTTATAGCTCCAACAACCGATGACGGCATTCACAGGTATATAGGCCAGGCGCGTGCTGCGTATATGACGTGGAACAGACGCGGCAGCAAATACCAGTTCAGCGGCCATGCGGTAGCCCTTTCGTCAGATCGGATTGTTGACAAAGCAGGGTTCAATGGTCGCGATGCGCAGCATGTTCGTGTTGCCGGGGTGGCCGAACGGAACGCCTGCTGTGATGACAATCGACTGACCAATGGTGGCGAGGCCGTCCCGTGCGGCGACGTCCAGTGCCTTGATAACCATTTCACGTGCATCTTTCACGTCTTCGGTGAAGACGGCATGCACGCCAAAGGACAAGGCCAGACGGCGCGCCGTTTCTACTTTCGATGTCAGGCACAAAATAGGCGACAGGGGGCGTTCACGCGCGGCGCGAAGCGTTGTCGAACCCGAGGTTGTATAGGTGGCAATAACGGCGGCGGCAATGGTGTCGGCAACCTGATGCGCGGCGGCGGTAATGGCGTCGGCGCTGGTATGTTGTAGATCCGGCGCCTGTGCAATCAAGCCAGACCGGTAAGCGGGATCTTGCTGGGTCCGCGTGGCGATGCGGTCCATCATGGTAACTGCTTCGATGGGGTAACTGCCCGACGCACTTTCCGCCGATAACATGATGGCGTCCGTGCCGTCATATATGGCAGCGGCCACGTCGGAGGCTTCGGCGCGTGTTGGCGTTGGTGCTGAAATCATGGACTCCAGCATCTGTGTCGCGACGATGACGGGTTTACCCGCCGTACGCGCCACGCGCACAATCTGCTTTTGGATGCTGGGCACGTCTTCGGGCATCATTTCAACGCCCAGATCGCCGCGCGCGACCATGACACCATCCGACAATTCAACAATCTGATTCAGGTATTGAATGGCCGATGGTTTTTCCAGCTTGGCCAACACGGCGGCGCGGCCATTGACCAGGCGCTTGGCTTCCTGAATATCTTCCGGCTTCTGAACAAAGGACAACGCGATCCAGTCGGCACCCATGTCCAGCGCGACTTCCAGATCAGTGCGGTCTTTCGGCGTCAGGGGCGACAGGTTCAAAACCGCGTGCGGCACATTCACACCCTTGCGGTCTGAAAGTTTTTCGCCCGCCACAACAACGGTGTCCAGATAATCCTTGCCCTTGGCGGTGATGTTCAGGCGTACCTTGCCATCATCCAGCAACAGATCATGCCCGACTTCCACGGCCGAGAAAATTTCCGGGTGCGGTAAATGAACGCGCTGATCATTGCCCGGTGTGGGGTCGAGGTCGAGGCGCAGTTTCTGTCCCCGGGTCAGCGTGATCGGCCCGTTGGCAAAGGTGCCGAGGCGCAGCTTTGGCCCTTGCAGGTCGGCCAGAACGCCGATGGGGCGGCCCATTTCCTTTTCCACTTCGCGGATGATTTTGTAACGCGCGCGGTGGTCGTCATGCGTGCCGTGGCTGAAGTTCAGGCGGAACACATCCGCGCCCGCTTCAAACAGGCTGCGGATCGTTTCCTTGCTGGATGATGCGGGGCCCAGCGTGGCGACGATCTTGATCTGGCGTTTGCGGTGCAAGTGGGTCATGAAAGCCTCAGGGCCTGGGGTTAAAAGCAGAAATACTGGCAGGAATGGGTGGTATCAATCTGGCCGCCGCATCCCTGAAAACAGGTTTGTTGATGTTGGTCGCAATCGTCCATACAGCTTTTGCGGGTGGTATCGCAAGTGTCAGGATGTTCAAAATCGCGCGGATGCAGGGTTATGGCTTCGTGCGCCGCGAATTGCGCGCGGGTATAGGCGTCGTATTCACTGACCGCCGCCGCCTGAACATTATTCATGCAGGTGCGGTAATGCAGGTCGCAGGTCTGGTGGCAATAATCCTGCGCCTCGCCGCATTGCAGGCTGCATAGCCGCCCGCCCGGTGTCTGCGGCTGCTTCACGACCTTGCCGGTCGCGATGTCCTGCCCGCAGGCGCCAAAGACCAGTAGGGTCAGCAGAACAAGCAAGGCAGGGCAGGGAAAGTTTACGTGTCGCATGAAGGGGTTATAGCATGTTTATTGATTCGTCGAAAAAAACCGCCATGGCGGGCGGGGTGGTCTCCATGGGCTACGAATGGCTTGACATCATGCGCTCTGGCGACCATAACAGGCAGCCGTTTCCCAAACGGATTAAGCACGGTAAGGGCCTGTAGCTCAGCTGGGAGAGCGCCTCGTTCGCAATGAGGAGGTCGTCAGTTCGATCCTGATCAGGTCCACCATT
>JAFALY010000010.1 GCA_019233975.1 Alphaproteobacteria bacterium
GCTTCGTCATGCGCGGTTTCCGTATCAATGACAACCGGTTTGGTCACGCCATGTTCGTTGTCACCCACGGCCCGCAACCACGCATCCGGCGCGCGCGCGTTTTCGGTCGCAAACCGCACGCCATCCAGAACATAGCGGCCATGCGCCCCGGGGCCGATGCCCAGATAATCTCCATAATGCCAATAAGTCAGGTTGTGGCGACTTTCGTCGCCCGGACGCGCGTGGTTCGAGATTTCATAAGCAGGCAGACCCGCCGCGCGCATCATATCCTGCGTCATTTCATAAAGCGTTACTGCTTCGTCATCAGGTGTTGTCAGGACTTCGCCCTTGGCCGCGCGCACAAAGAACTGTGTGTTGGGTTCGATCGTCAGTTGGTAGAGGGAAAGATGGTCACCCGTCATAGTCAACGCGTCGGTCAGTTCGCGTTGCCAATCCGGTATGGATTGCCCGCGCCGCGCATAAATCAGGTCAAAGGAAAAACGTGGAAAATGCCTGGCTGCCAGTTTGATGGCGGCGCGCGCTTCATCCGCCTTGTGCGCGCGACCCAGAAAAGCCAGATCGGCGTCATTTAATGCCTGCACACCGACCGAAACACGATTAACACCCGCCGCGCGGAAGCCGGCGAAGCGCGCCGCCTCGGCAGAGTTTGGATTAGCCTCCAGCGTGATTTCTGCATTGGTCGCCACCGGCCATGCATCATGGATGGCCTGCAGAACAGCCCCAACCGTTTCAGGCTGCATCAGGGACGGTGTGCCGCCGCCAAAGAAAATGGATGACACCGGCCGCCCGGGCATCAACCCAGCGTAATAGGCAATTTCCCTACGGTAATGGTCGCGCCATACGGCTTCGTCCACCCGCTTTTGAACATGGCTGTTGAAGTCGCAATAGGGGCATTTTGACACGCAAAACGGCCAATGCACATAGATGGCCAGGGGGTCGTATGCCACAGTGGGTTCAGTCATGATGGACAAACTGCCGCACTTTGCCTTGACAGCCAAGCCCCCAAATTGCTTAAATGGCCCTCGTGCAATGTTTGCACCGCGGGATTTGACAGGACAGCTTGCTGCCGCGACACCAACAGCTAAAGCGCCATGGTATAGTTCGATTTTTAGCGCTTCGACACCGTGGTACCTGAGGGCAATCTGCGCAAGCAGGCCCGCATGGCATGGTCGTTGGGGCTTTTTTTATAGCTTTTTTCGGCGGCGATTGCGGGATTTTGAAAGAAGAAGGTATTGAGCCAATGACTGAACAGAAAAAGACGCGGGCGCTGGGCCTGCCGATGATTTACCAACTGACCGATACGGGCGATGAGGCTGACCAGATCAAGTCCGCCTGGCAATGGGCGTTGGGTATCTGGCGGACAGTGCCGGAGGAGGATTGTTACTATCCGCACACAGACGGGTATTATGACGGGCATCAGCTGGACATCCAGCATCATACCTCTACCCTGTCGATCGGCGCACGCACGGCCATTCTGGTCAACAACCCGACGCGCACCAAGCGCCTGATTATCGCCGTCAATGCCGCCCCGAATGACAACGAAAACGGCACACAGAATAATCATCGCAAAAACTTTTACTGCGCCCTGCTGAAAGACGGCACGGTTATTTGCGGCACGACGGCGGGTTATGAATTTTCCTATATCCGGGATCAGATCGCGGAGATGTACGATCTGACCGCGACGAATGAACTCGGCTCGCAATTCAGGAACCGCGATATCCTGCCCCATTACACGGTCAAGTTCGCAGACCCCGTTTCCCGCGCCGCCTTGTTACAGGAGAAGAACGCGGACGGCACGCCCAAACTGGTGCGCGTTAATGTCGATGACGTTGTGCTCAAGCCGCCGGAGAAGAGCCATGTTTACGCGGTCGACAGCTCAGGAAACGTTAAGCTGTATTTATCCGAAGCCGATAAAACCTTTATCCGGCGCGCGGCTGAGACCGGGCAGCGCGTACGCGTTGAGTTTGCGACAGCGTCGCTGGAGCTTGTGAATCCCCTGACACCGGGCGGTCAACACGACTTCCACGAAGCGTTTGATGTTGCGGTCAGACCATCCTTCTTTGCCGCCAAAGATCGCGAAATTATCCTGACCACACATTGCAGCACCAAGCGCAGCGATGGCGAGGAAATCGAGCAAATCGCACAGGTACGAACCAACCACGCGACATCCAAGCCCGATTACCCCATCCCGACTGTCGGCGCGGAAGTGCGCCTGTCATTGGCATAGCATGCCGGTTATTGTCGACAGCCAGCACCCGCACCCGTTTCTGCCATCGCTGCAATCGGGCACGGCCATCGACATCTGGCGCGCCGAACATCAGGATATCCGCCCGATGGAAATCGCCATTTTAAACCTGATGGCGGACAAACGCGCGACCGAGCAGCAATTGGCCGAATGGCTGGGGCATACGATATTACAGGTCAAACTGACCTTTATCGCGCCGGACCGGTATATCGATAAAATCGAGCAAGGGCATGAACCCGGCCACACGCCGCGCGAACATATCGAAAAATTCTATCAGCGATGGAGCCGCGTACGGCATCAGAAGTTCGATGGATTGATCATAACAGGCGTGAATGCGCGGGAACGCGACATAACGCAGGAATCCGTCTGGCCGGAGGTGGTGGAAATTCTGGAATGGTCGAAACGGCATGTGCTGTCAACCCTGTTTCTATGCTGGGGGGCATTGGCCGCTCTGCACCATTTCCATGCCATCGGCCACCGCAAGGCCGAGCGCAAAGTCTACGGGCTGTATGACCACAAACTGGGCCCAGACAAAACGGGTTTACTGCGCGGTTTTCCTGATTTGTTTCAGGTACCGGTTTCACGTTGGCGTCATATCGACCTGCAGGCGCTGGCGCAAAACACCCTGCTTGAAGCCGTTGCCACATCCACAGAAACCGGCGCCAACATTATAGTGGAAAGCGACAACTACGATCAGGGTCGCGGATGTTTTGCACGACGCATCTATGTGTTAAATCATCCGGAATATGCGGCGGATACATTGCGCCTGGAATATGAACGTGACCACGCCCAAGACCCCGCCACACCGCCGCCCGCACATTATTTTCAAGACGGCAATACAGAAAAAACGCCCCCCAACAGCTGGCGACACACGGCGCAGCTTTATGCCAACTGGGTGCATATGATTTACGAAGCGACGCCCTTTGACATCGCCGATATTCCAAACACCTTTGGTTGACCGGCATAAGTCGGCTCATGCCCATAAAAAAACGCCGCCCGGTTAAGGGCGGCGCTTCCATTTCATGCCGTTTGGATCAGGCGGCGTAGGCTTTGCCGTGATCTTCGAGGAATAACTTCAAACGATCTTCGGTTTCCGGTTTGATCTGCTTGTCGGCGCGGATGGCGGCCAAAATGGCGGCACCCTTACCACGCAGGTCGGACAACAGGCCTTGTTCATAACGGTTGATGTCATCAACCTTGACCTTGTCCAGATACCCCTTCACGCCAGCATAAATCACGCAAACCTGTTCTTCGACGGCGAGCGGGGAATATTGCGGCTGCTTCAAAAGCTCGGTCAAACGGCGCCCGCGGTTGAGCAAACGCTGCGTCGCAGCATCAAGATCCGACGCGAACTGCGAGAACGCTTCCATTTCGCGGAACTGCGCGAGTTCGAGCTTGATCGAACCGGCGACCTGCTTCATGGCCTTGATCTGCGCGGCGGAACCGACGCGGCTGACCGACAGACCGACATTGATGGCAGGACGCACGCCCTTATAGAACAGGCCGGTTTCAAGGAAGATCTGACCGTCGGTGATCGAGATCACGTTGGTGGGAATATAGGCCGACACGTCGCCCGCCTGCGTTTCGATGATCGGCAGTGCCGTTAACGAACCACCGCCGCGCGTGTCGCTCATCTTCGCCGCACGCTCCAGAAGACGCGAGTGGAGATAGAACACGTCGCCCGGATAAGCTTCGCGGCCCGGCGGGCGGCGCAACAACAGCGACATCTGACGATAGGCAACCGCCTGCTTGGACAAATCGTCATAAACGATCAGCGCATGCATGCCGTTGTCGCGGAAAAATTCGCCCATGGCGCAGCCCGTATAGGGGGCCAGGAATTGCAGCGGCGCCGGTTCCGACGCGGTCGCGGCGACGACGATCGAGTATTCCAGAGCGCCCGCATCCTGCAGTGTCTTGACGATCTGCGCCACGGTCGAACGCTTCTGACCGACGGCGACATAGATGCAGTACAGTTTCTTGGATTCGTCGCCTGCTTCGTGCGCGGCCTTCTGATTGATAAAGGTGTCGAGCGCCACCGCCGTTTTGCCGGTCTGGCGGTCGCCGATGATCAGTTCGCGCTGACCGCGGCCAATCGGCACCAGCGAGTCGATCGCCTTCAAACCCGTCTGCATCGGTTCACCGACCGACTTACGTGGAATGATGCCCGGTGCCTTGACTTCAACGCGGGTCATGGTGACATCGGTCAGGGGACCCTTGCCGTCGATCGGGTTGCCGAGGCCGTCAACGACGCGACCCAGCAGGCCACGGCCCACGGGTACTTCGACGATGCTGCCGGTACGCTTGACCATATCGCCTTCGCGGATCGAGCGGTCATCACCGAACACGACGACGCCGACATTGTCGGATTCCAGATTGAGGGCCATACCCTGAACGCCGTTCTGAAATTCAACCATTTCACCGGCGCGGACATTATCAAGGCCATAGACGCGGGCGACACCGTCGCCGATCGACAGAACCTGACCGACTTCGGCCACTTCGGCCATCGCGCCAAAATTGGCGATTTCTTTCTTCAGAACAGAAGAAATTTCAGATGCGCGAATATCCATATTAGGCGGCTCCCTTAGTCACGAGTGATGTTGTTTGCAGTTGGCGCGTCAGGCGCAGAAGTTTGCTTTTGACCGAGGCGTCCATCAGCTTGGAGCCGATGCGCACCGTCAGACCGCCCAGCAGGCTGGCGTCTTCGGTCAATTGCAGACGGACCTTACCGCCCACAATCTGCGACAGGCGGTTGGTTAGGTCATTTTGTTGCTGTGGCGACAAAGCGCGCGCGACGGTTACGATGGCCAGATGTTCGCCCAAACGCGCGGCGCGTTCGGCCAGAAAAGCGTCCATGGCAGGCAGCAGCAGGGCAAGACGGCGGTTTTGCGCCATCAGGCCCA
Organism: Alphaproteobacteria bacterium; assembly: GCA_019233975.1. GTDB lineage: Bacteria > Pseudomonadota > Alphaproteobacteria > UBA9219 > UBA9219 > JAFALY01. Next base: position 5,146 of record JAFALY010000010.1, read on the forward strand.
GAAAATCCTGGGTGGTTTTTTGTACGCCAGCACCCGTGGCGACAGCCTGCATGGCCTGCGTACGTTGCTGGGCATTGAGGCGCGGGTCATGCGCCAGACGGTCAAAAGTCGCATCGTCACCCAAAACAGGGCGTAGCTGGGCGATGTCAGCCGCGACCATTTCCAACTGACCCTTTTCTTCGGCCAGCGCATAAAGGGCCAGGGCGTAACGGCGCGCCAAAATCGCTTCGGGGCCGGAAACCGGCATCGCGGAGGCATTCTGTTGCGTGTTTTCTGACAAAAGGACGTCCATAAACAGGGTTAAAGTCATAGCCCTTTCAGGCGCGGATCGAATAGCAGACGGGGGCCATCGGGGCAAGAGCAAGAACATGTTTTTCTGTACTTTTTTCATGGGCTTGCCTTTGCTACAAAAGTCCTATGAATGACGCGCCGCACAGCCCCTATGACGCCCTTGCCCTGCTGGATTTGCAGGCCGCCATAGGCGTGGATGAAGCGATAGGAGAGGTTCCCGGCCTCCAGCATTGGAGGCAGGACAGCCTACGCCAGACGGCCAAACCCACCACCACAGGCCCCGTCACGGCACCTGCAAAAAAGACGGCAGCCGATACGACCAAGCCCAGCGAGGCCCTTAAGGGCTTGATGGAACAGGCAGATACGCCTGTAAAATCAGCGCCGCAACCCATGATGCCCAAGGTCAGCGCCCAGAATATTGATGAATTACGGGCCGAAATCGCCGCTTTTGATGGCTGTCCACTCAAGCAAACGGCCATCAATCTGGTTTTCTCGGATGGCAATCCGGCAGCCAGGATCATGCTAATCGGCGAGGCGCCCGGCGAAGACGAAGACCGGCAGGGTAAACCCTTTGTCGGCGTCAGCGGGCAATTATTGGACCGGATGCTAGAATCGATCGGCCTCAGCCGTACCGAGAATGTGTATATAAGTAACGTCTTGTTCTGGCGACCACCCGGCAACCGCTCGCCGACCGATGCCGAACTGGCAGCCTGCCTGCCTTTTGTCGAACGGCACATAGCCCTGATCAAGCCGGAGATCATCGTCCTGTTGGGCGGTGTGGCGGCCAAAACCCTGCTGCGTACAAAGGATGGCATCACGCGCCTGCGCGGCAAATGGGTCGATTATGCCCCGCCGCCCGGCTTTGGCGGAACGCATGCCATCCCTTGTCTGCCTATCTATCACCCGGCCTATTTGCTACGCCAACCATCTTCCAAAAGACAGGCGTGGGGCGATTTACTGAGTCTCAAAGAGAGAATTAAAAAACTTAACTTATTGAAAAATAAAGAATAAATCTTTATTAACAGGCCAAAAGTCCGATTTTGCTTGCCCTACCGACCCAAGCCGCCTAACACAGGCCCGCTATGTTAGGTATGAGTAAGGCGCCTTATATCGCCGCCCCCCGTCCGAACGGGACTCCGCGCAAAGGCCGGAGAATTACTGGGCAGCGTTTAATCGCCACGACACTTTTTTGCTTTAGTCTGGGTACGCCTGTGGGTCAGGCGGCCAATGATGGCGCGCATAAGGATACGAACCCGAAACAAATTGCAGGCGCCAAGGACGTGTCAACACGCCCGGCTATGCAGGTACTGTCGCCCGTTGACGAAGAATTGTATCGCGCCGCCTTTAAAGCCATCGACCAAAAGGACTGGAACAAGGCCAGCGCCCTGTTGGGTCAGATCGGTGATAAGCGTTTGCAGGGTTATGTCCTGGCCGGCATTTATGAAGGCCGCGGCGCCAGCCTGACCGAATATAATTTGTGGCTCAAACAATTTGGTGACCTGCCGCAGGCCGCCGCCCTGTACAGCAAAGCCAGCCATCTGCCCGGTGTGACACGCGCCAATCTGGCCAACCCGGCCAGCAACAGCGCATGGTCCAGCGGCGATTGGGGTCATTTGTCGGCCGCAGGATTTGCCACCACCGGTTTCCGTAGTGATGCGGACCTGATGACCGCCAAAACGATGCCTGCCGTTAAAAAGCAGATCCGCGCCATCGAACATGCCCTGCACGATGATGACGCCGCTAAGGCCGAATCCCTGTTACACGAAGCGGGCCTGCAAAATGTTTTTGAGCCCGCGCAATATATGGCGCTGACCGGCAAGATTGCCGCCAATTATTTCTACAACCACCAACCGAACGCCGCCCTGCGCCTGTTGACCGATATGGAGCAACAGGACACAGCGCATATGCTGCTGCCGCAGATGCAGTGGATCGAGGCGCTGTCTTACTGGAGCCTTGGCGATATGCCTGCGGCGGCCACACACTTCACGCGTCTGGCGTCACAAACGGGTCTGCCGGAAGGCGACCGCGCGACGGCTGCTTTCTGGGCATACCGCGCGCACAAGCGTAACAACGACAATGGTCAGGCCTATGACTGGCTGCGTCAGGCAGCCCAATATCAGCACAGTTTCTATGGTATTCTGGCGCTGCACCTGATGGGCCACACGCCGAAGGAAGACTGGGCAGGCCGTATGCCCGGCTGGAGCGGCACGCATCTGGCCACCATGGAAGCCATTCCGGCGGGCAGACGCGCTATGGCGTTGATCCAGATCGGCCAGAACGACATGGCTGCGACCGAATTGAACACAATGCCGCTGCAAGGCCAGCGCCGCATTCAGGAAGCCATGCTGGCGCTGTCAGAAGCCGCACATATGCCGTCCCTAACCCTGCGTCTGGGCGGCCTCGCAGTTAATGACAATGGCAAGGCTTATGATGCGGCCCTGTACCCCCTGCCGCCATGGCAACCGGCAATGGGCTTCACCATCGAACGCGCCCTGATGTATGCGCTGGTGCGCCATGAATCGCAGTTTGACCCGACGGCGGTCAGCGAACGTGGCGCCTGCGGCCTGATGCAATTGATGCCCGACACCGCGCGTCTGGTCGCTAGCAAGAGCGCATCCAGCGCCATGCAGAACATCAAGCTGGGCGACTCGGATGATTGCCCGCGTTCGCTGATGGATCCGTCCATTAATCTGGCGCTGGGTCAGGATTATGTGCAACGCCTCGCCGCGCAGCCGCATATCGGCGACAATCTTTTGTATCTGCTGGCGGCGTATAACAGCGGCCCGGCGCGCCTCAGCCGCTGGTTCGACCTGAACGAGCAAAAAGATCCGCTTCTGTTTCTGGAAAGCATGCCCGTGCGCGAAACCCGCGACTATGTCCAACAAGTGTTGATCCAATACTGGATGTACCGCACGCGCCTGAAACAACCGTTGCAATCACTGGAACAATTGGCGCGTGGCGAATGGCCGCATTACGACGCAAAACCCGGCAACAACCGTCCCGGACGTGAAGCCGCCGCTGATGGCATCAAGGTCGCAAGCGCGGATGAAACGGATCAACCCGGCGAATAAGCGAGCGCTTATTCTTCTTCGATTTTCGGTTGGCAAAGCGGGCGACTGGACCCGCCGCGGATAAATTCGACAATCCGGCCGACCTGTTGCTGCGCCTGATAATGCTGTGCGGTCTCTTCCAGACGTTCTGACAAAGTGCCTTCGGGGGCGAACAACATGCGATAGGCCGCGCGCAGCGCCTTCACGTCATCACGGCTAAAGCCGCGGCGCTCCAGACCAACCAGATTGAGCCCTGCCAGATGCGCACGTTCGCCCTTAACAAGGCCAAACGGAATCACATCGCTTTCGACACCGGACATGCCGCCGATAATTGCGTAAGACCCGATGCGCACAAACTGGTGCACAGCCGACAGGCCACCCACGATCACATAGTCACCGACCGTCACATGGCCCGCAAGCGTGGCATTGTTCGCCAGCACGACATTGTTACCGACATGGCAGTCATGCGCGACGTGCGTTGACATCATGAACAGGCCGTTATCGCCGACGCGCGTAATCATGCCACCACCCTCGGTGCCCGGATTCATGGTTACATACTCGCGGATCTGGTTGTTAGCACCGATCTCGAGCGTCGAGGGTTCGCCCTTGAATTTCAAATCCTGCGGCGGGTGGCCAAGCGAGGCAAAGGGATAAACCGTTGTGCCTGCACCGATGCGCGTGCAGCCTTCGACCACCACATGGGAAACCAGTTTGACGCGGTCCCCCAGTTCAACCTGCGCGCCTACAACGCAATAGGGACCGACCTGCACGTCAGCGCCCAGACGGGCGGCAGGATCGACAAGGGCGGTCGGGTGTATGTGCGTGGCCATTTATAATGCTCGTTCAAAAGGTTACAGGCGGGATGCTAGAAACGGGGCGGTCTTTGGGCAAATCAAGAAAAGTGACTGCTTGTTACGCCCTGTTAATCAGCGTCGGCCTCGTCTTCGTCGCGTGGCACGAGCATGGCGGAGAAAACCGCTTCGGCCACCAGCGCATTACCGACAAAGGCTTCGCCCTTAAAACGCCAGACAGAGCTGCGCGCGCGTTGTTTCCTGACCTTCATGCGCAACTGGTCGCCCGGCAAAACGGGTTTGCGAAACCGCGCGTTTTCAATGGTCATGAAATAAACGACATGCGTGTCACAGGTCACGTCATCCATCGACGCGACGACAAGCGTCGCGGAGGTCTGCGCCATCGCTTCGACAATCAGCACGCCCGGCATAATGGGGTGACCCGGGAAATGGCCCTGGAATATGGGTTCGTTGGCGCTGACATTCTTGATGCCGGTGCAGCTTTCGCCGGCAACGAAATCTTCCACACCGTCGATCAGCAAAATAGGGTAACGATGCGGAATGCGCGCCATAATCCCGTTAATATCGATACGCCCGTTCACAACAGGCGGAACTGCTTTTGTCATTTTTTTCTCCGTTTCAGACGTATTTTTAGCGCGGATGGCCGGTTGTTATCAAGGGTTGTGCGGACAAACCCGGATTCAGGCAAAGCGGTGACGGTTTAGGGGGTGTCTGCCGAAAGGTTAACGCTGACCTGCGGTAGCTTCTTGTCCAGCTTTTGCAGGACTTCATCGGTAATATCCAGCGGTTTTTCAGACCAGAACGCTTGTTGTTTGGTTACCACCATGTTGGCGCCATGCCCCCGTGCGGTTGATTGTACGATATCCAGCAGGGTGCTTTCGATCTCTTTCATGGCCGCCATATAGGCCTGATCCAGATTGCTGCGTCGGCTGGAGACATGGCGCTCAACCGACAAAAACCGCTGGCGCAATTGCTGTTCACGTTCAGTGTAGACGTCGCTGCTCAGATGCTCGCGCGCGTGGGACAGTTCCTGTTCGGCATTACGCAACTGGTTTTCTTCTTTTTCAGTCTCACCCTGATATTTGGATCGCTGCGCATTCAATTGCTTTTGCACGCTTTTGGCGGCATGCGATTCCTGCAGCACGCGCTGCATATCGACAATAGCCGCAATCGTGACCGGCAGTCTATCTTTGGGGTCAATCTTCACGGCTTCATCCTTGTCGCGGGCACAGGCTGGCCCCGACAGCAACAGCAGCGCGCAAAGCGCCGCCAGACAGGATGTCATCCGTTTACGCATCAAAGATTCGTGCCAAAGCTGAAATGGATATGTTCCAGTTTATCATAAGACTGCTTCATGATCGGTTCGGCAAAATCCAGCCGCACAGGACCAAAGGGTGAAGCCCAACTGATACCAATGCCGGTGCTGAGGCGCAGATTGCCGTCCTGCGTAAAGGTATCGCCTGGAATCTGCTGCTCATCCACATGGTCCAGCACGCCGCCATCGACAAACAGATGCGCCTTCAGTCCCAATTCCTGCGGCAATGGCGTCGGCATTGACAATTCCATTGTGCCACGCGCGAACTGTGTGCCGCCCAGCGCATCCTGATTGGTGCTGGTCAAGTCACGCGGTCCGAGACCGGCATATTGGAACCCACGCAGCGTATCGCCACCCAGGAAAAACCGTTCGTTGATTTTGGTCGGTCCGTTCAGGCCCCAGATTTTGCCAACTTCACCAAGCCCAGAGAGAATATAATTCTCAGCCAGCGGATAATACTGCGTACCGCCCGTGCGTACTCGGAACCATTTACGCGACCCGCCGACACCTGCCACATCAGTATCCAGATGCAGAATATAGCCCAGCGTGGGTTCAAGCTTGCTGTCGCGTGTATCAAAGGTCAGGCCCTGTCCGACGGATGAGGTAACCGTCGTCCCCTGCTGATCCAGAATGTACAACGACGCCGTATCAGGCACGTTTGTAATACTGTCGTCATGGAAGCTGTAATTGACGCGTTGGCGCAGTTCCTCGGACAGCGGGTAGCCGCCGCGCAGGCTGAAGCCGGTGCTGTTAGTATCATACGAACTCAAATCCTGATTGTTCGTCGATGTATGATACGCATCCACGCCTGCGGACAAATCACGCCCCAGGAAATAGGGTTCGGTAAAGCTGGTGTCCAGTTGCTTGGTGCGGCCAGAAATGGTCGCTCCCACGCGCGCATCCTGCCCACGCCCCATAAAGTTATGTTCACTGATGCTGAAATCACCCAACGGACCGTCGGTTGATGAGAAACCTGCCCCGATAGCCACCTGGCCAGTGGACTTATCCTTCACATCCACCTTCAGGTTGGCGCGGTCTGGTTGCGCCCCGTCAGCAGTCGTGATTTTCGCTGTTTCAAAGAAACCCAGATCCTTCAAATTCTGTTCGGATTTGTGAATGAGCGTGGTGTTGTACGGGTCACCTTCAGCCAGTTTGATCTGGCGGCGAATAACTTGATCTTCGGTACGGCTGTTGCCGGAAATCTCGATACGGCCGATATAGACGCGTTCACCCTGCTTGATATCCAGATGCAGGTCGACAGTCGTCGTTTCCTTATGACGGTCCATCTGCGGTGTGATGCTCACAAAGGCGTATTGCTTGTCACCCAAAATGTTGGTGAGCTTCGTCACGCTCTTTTCTACCTGATCGGCGCTGTACCAATCGCCCTCGTGGAAGGTCAGGAATTGGCGCAGGCTTTCCGCGTCCAGGCCCTTGATCGCGCTGGTCAACGTGACCTTGCCAACTTTATAACGGGCGCCTTCTTCCAGCGTAAAGGTCAGGAAAAAGTCGTCATGGTCAGGCGTCAATTCCGCCACGGCAGAGACAACGCGGAAATCCACATAACCTTCGTTCAGATAGAATTTACGCAGCAGCTCCTTGTCGTAATTCAGGCGGTCCGGATCGTAATAATCAGTCGCCGACAAAAAGCGCCACCAGGCGCTTTCGCGCGTATTGATGGTTTCCTTAAGTTTATCGCCATCGAATTTTTGATTGCCGACAAAGGCGATGTTGCGCACGCCCGTTCTTTTGCCTTCGTCGATTTCAAACACCAGATCAACGCGGTTCTGATCCAGCTTCACAATTTTTGGGTTAACCGTCGCGCCGAAACGGCCCGAACGGCGATAGACTTCCAGAATGCGCTGCACGTCGCGTTGCACCTTGGTCAGGGTGTAAACCTGACGCGGTTTTAACTGCACTTCTTTTTCCAGATCATCCTTCGACACCGCATCATTACCTTCGTAGGTAATGCGGTTGATGATGGGGTTTTCCGTCACATTCACGACCAAGACATCACCGACCATGCTGATATGCGCATCGGCAAACAGGCCCGTGGCGTAAAGCGATTTCAGCGATGCGTCGATACGCTCGGGATCGGCTTCATCCCCTTTGACCAGCGACAGATGCGACAGAACGGTTTCCGTTTCCAGACGCTGCGCCCCTTCGACGCGAATATCCTTGATGGTTATGGTTGCGGCTTCGATCGACGGCGCAAAAGTCGATGGCGCCGCGACAGGCCCCAATCCCTGAGCCAGTGCAGGCATGGCGGTCGTCGTCACAAGGGCGGCCGTTGCCAGTGTCAGGATAAAGGAACGGGGTGATTGAAAATGCGCACAGGCCATGCCGGAACCATTTTTGTCATAAGGCAGGCAAAGTTAGGCAATAACCCGCAGTGTGACAAGGATTATTGTGGCCATCCCGCAACACCCGCAGATATTAAGAGAACAGGCCCCGTATATAGGCAATAACCTTTAAGTGGACCAGATCGTTCCATGTCGCAAAAACCATCAGCGACAACACCATCGCCATGCCGACTCGCATGCCGATATCCTGCAGTTTTTCGTGTAGGGGCTGACCGCGCAGCTTTTCGTATGTATAGAAAGCCAGATGCCCGCCATCCAGAAGCGGCACGGGGAACAGGTTGATGAGCCCCAGATTGATGGAAATGATTCCCATAAACCAGACCAATGCCCAGACACCGTCCTGCGCCACATGACCGGACATTTCCGCGATACGCAGCGGACCGCCTAATTCTTCGGTTCCGCGCAAGCCCATAATCATTTGCCCGAGCGCACGCAGCGTGCTGCCTGTGAGGTCGATGGTTTCATTAACCGCCTGACGGACGGCCTTTAAGACCGGCCATTTGCGATATTTCAATTCATCAGATGTTATGCCGATGCGGCCCAGTTTGTGTTCGCCACCAAAACGGTCGGTCATGGTGACAATTTCAGGCGTCACGGTCAGAGTCAGGGTTTCTGTGCCACGTTCGATTTCCATGGGCACAGGCGTCCCCGCATTCAGGCCAATGATGCGTTTGATATCCTCAAAACGATGCACCTTCTGCCCATCCACCGAGACGATATGGTCATGCAGTTGTACGCCCGCCTTGGTTGCTGCGCTGTTATCCAGCAAGCCGCTGACATCGGTGGGCGTATAGGGCTGGCCCTGAAAGATGAACAGGACCGTCAGCACCAGAATGGCAAACAGGTAATTCGTCACCGGCCCGGCCGCCACAATAGCCATGCGCTTTTCAACCGGTTGATGATAGAAGGCGACCTGTTTTTCTTCTTCCGTCATGCCTTTGACGGCAGCGTCAGGCGTGCTGGCGGCATCGGCGTCACCGAACATTTTCACATAGCCGCCCAACGGCAACCAGCAAACCTTCCAGCGCGTGCCATGTGTGTCGGTCCACCCGAAAATCTCGCGCCCGAAGCCGATAGAGAAAGCTTCGATTTTTACACCGCAGCGACGCGCAACCCAGTAATGACCATATTCGTGGACAAAGACCACGATGCTGATCACGATGATAAAAGGCAGCAGATATTGCGGCGCGAGCGATAGAAAATTGGACATGCCTTAAGCCTTACCTTGTAGTGTTCGTTTTCCAGGATGTGAGTATACAGCACACCACGCCTGAATGCTCGAATTATCTACAGTAGCCCAGCAAAACCGCCAAAATTATGGCCACTTCGCTTCGGGCGGCATGGACATCAAAATCGCTTCGGTATTGCCGTTGGTTTTAAGGCCAAACATGGTGCCGCGGTCATACAGAAGGTTAAACTCGACATAGCGCCCACGCCGCACCAACTGATATTCGCGCTGTTCAGGCGTCCAGGACGCCTGCATCCGGCGACGAACGATTTGCGGATAGATGTTCAGGAACGCCCGTCCGACATCCTGCGTAAAGGCAAAATTGCGCGACCAGTCATCATCCAGCCAGTCATAAAAAATGCCGCCGATGCCGCGCGGTTCCTGCCGGTGCGGCAAATAGAAATATTCATCGCACCATTTTTTGAATTTCGGGTAATAGGCAGGGTCGTGCATGTCACAGGCTTTTTGGAATGCCGCGTGGAAATCCGCTTTGTCTTCTGCCGTTTCCGGCGTGTCAAAGAACATTGGTGTCAGATCGGCACCACCCCCAAACCAGCCGCGTGAGGTTACAATATGGCGCGTATTCATATGCACAGCCGGCACAAGCGGTGAGCGCATATGCGCGACCAGACTGATGCCCGACGCCCAAAACACGCCATCGCTTTCTGCAGCACCGGGGATTTGCGCACGAAATTCGGGCGAGAAACGCCCCTGTACGGTTGAGATATTTACACCGACTTTTTCAAACACGCGGCCGCGCATAAGGGCAATCTCGCCACCATTCACCAACGGCGCGGCGGGGTCCATGTCCTGCACCAGATTATCAGGCTCCGCCGTCTGGCGTTGCCAGCGTTTGCGTTCAAAGCGCCCGGCAGGCAGGCTGCCATGTTCGCCGCCCGTCAGCGCATCCTCAACCGATTCAAACGCGGCGCAGATATCATTGCGCAGGGTGCGAAACCATGCTGCGGCCTGTGTGCGTTGATCATCGGCCATCGTGGAGAAATCCTGTTTCTGTTTTAAAAGTGTCATGTTCTTACCGCTTGCGCGCCTCTATCACATCGAACAATTTTGCTGCTGCGTTCACACCCGTGAACTGCAGCAATTGCTGCGCCGCTGTGGGTGATGTGACATTGATCTCTGTCAAGTAATCGCCAATAACGTCGATGCCAACGAACATCAGTCCGCGCTTTTTCAGCTCTGGCCCGATGATGGCGCAAATGTCTTTGTCGCGCGGCGTCAGGTCGGCGGCTTCGGCCCGACCACCAACGCGCAGGTTGGAACGTACTTCGCCTTCGCCCGGCACGCGATTGACGGCACCCACGGCTTCGCCATCCACCAGAATAATGCGCTTGTCACCCTTTGTAACGGCGGGGATATAAGCCTGCATCACAACCGGGTCACGCCGCGCATCGCGATGCAATTCCATCAGCGCTTTCAAATTCGGGTCACCCGCTTTCAACCACACAACGCCGGAACCCGCACCGCCATGCAACGGCTTCAGGATGACATCGCCATGACGATTGTGAAAATCTTCCAGCGCATCGACATCCGCCGTCACAAGAGTCGGCGGTTGCAGCCCCTTGAACCGCGCAGCAAAAAGTTTTTCCGGCGCGTCCCTGACGGCAGACGGGTTGTTGATGACAAGCGTTTGCGGATGCACGATCTCAAGTAAATAGGTGGCTGTGATATAGGGCACGTCAAAAGGCGGGTCCTGGCGCATCAGCACAACATCGACTTCCGCCAGATTGACGGTTTTCCACGGACCGAAAACAGCCGGGTCGCCCGCCACGCGCTGCACCTTCACGGAACGGCCGCGCGCAAAAACCTGACCATCTTCCAGCGACAAATGCCGCGCTTCGTAGACAAACAGGTCATGCCCGCGCGCCTGCGCGGTTTCCATCATTAGAAAGGTTGTGTCGGTATGGACATTGACCCGCTCAAGCGGATCCATTTGCACAGCGACGCGCAACGCCATGATTACCAGCCCTGTTGGATCAGAAACACAAACCGGTTATAGCATGCGCCACCTGACGCGACCATGCTAATTCCCAGACATTCAGGACGGATATAAAAGATGGCGTACGATGGCGGGGGCACCCGCACTTTTTGCAGCAATCGCGAGGAAGGGCGCGCCGATACCGCCCAACAGAATGCCGGCGCCAATCTGACCTAATGCGTCACTCGTGTTTTTATGTCCCAGCGCACGTACACCGAATGCAGCAGCTAAGAGAAGGCCAAAAACGGCCACCATAGGAAGAAGGGCAGCAGGACCGGCTACCGCAACAACATGCCAGGCGGCGACCCCCACCACAAACCCGGCAGCCATCCTAAAAAGTGCTCCAATATTTTTCATATTTGCCTCTTCACTATCCGCATACGCGTTATTCTTAAAATGACTTAAATAGTCGCGCCTAATTGGCGCACAGCCTCGGATAACACAATACCCGCGCTGATGGCTACATTTAATGAACGCATGGGTGGCGCCATCGGTATGACCACGCGCGCGGCAGCGGCATTGTGCACATCATCGGGCACGCCTGCGCTTTCGCGGCCAACCATCAAGATATCGCCTTTTTGAAATGAAAATTCCGTATAGGGCCGGGCCGCCTTGGTCGTCAGCAGCACCAGCCGCGACACGCCTTTTTGCTTCTGAAAATCGTCCCAGCTGCGATGCCTTTGCCATGTCACATGATCGATATAATCCATGCCCGCGCGACGCATACGTTTATCATCAAACGGAAAGCCGCAGGGTTCGATGATATCCATGGCCACCCCCAAGCAAGCGCAAAGCCGCATCATGGCCCCCGTATTGGCGGCAATGTCGGGTTGATAAAGGGCGAGCCGGAGCAGTGTCATGGTCAGGGGCATATCATCACGCCGTCACAGGATCAATTCATGTAAGGTCAGATGGTTAAACAGAGGGCCTGCGCCATGGACTTCAAAATCATCGAGGTTCCGATTACAGACGCCGCAACGGCGGGCGCGATGCCAAGGCCAAAGCCAAAACCATGCTTTGCTTTGTCTTGTACGTCATACCAATCAATATCCATGCTATGCCTCTTGCGAAAAATGGAAAAATATCAAATCCGTCATTATCGAAACGTAATGCCGTTCCGTGTGTACATACAAGAGCACCATACGGCGCCATTTCACAATAAGATCCGGCTATAAATAGTCGTCTATATTACAATAAAATTGTAATTATAAGATATTTTTATTATAATATTATCGCATTATTGGTCCGCCAAAGGCGGGCAGATAATGAAGTCCAGCCGCAAGGCCAAGAGCACCGATTGCGGCCATCGCCACACCAGCCCACATGAGGCCACTGTAAAGCTCTGTGTTCGGGTCCATGGTTATGATGGACAGCCCGCCATAGAGAAACGAGCCCACACCACCTACCATCATCGCCGCACCGGCGGCCGTTAAGGCGAACGCGCCGTGACCAAGCAGAAAGCCAGCCGCAAGACCAAAAATCACCGAGACGCCAACACCTATCGATGCGCCTAATGCTCTTTCCTGCCATTCCTTCATCACAGCCTCCACAAAAAGGGTTTGGGGTGAATTCGGCACATCCCTCAAGACACGCGGGTTATAGCCGCAGTCGTGACAACTGACAATGATTCCATGAGGAAACCCCCTGTCTTGAGTCCGGCAAGGCATTTGACATTCCCGCATATTGGCGTAGATTGCGGCGCTGATTAGTATTCCTAAAGACTTACGTTACAAAGGTGTTGCATGTCTTCCTCTGCCGACCAGGGCTGCAAGGGCCACCATGGGTGTCCATCTGAACATAATCACGAAGACGGTTCTACCCGCCGCGATTTTCTGACCCTGACAGCGGGCGCCATGGGCGCCGTCGGTGCGGCATCGGTCGCCTGGCCGTTGGTACAGAGCATGAACCCCGCCGCCGATACGCTGGCGATGGCGACAACCGAAGTTGACCTGTCCAACGTCAAGGAAGGGCAGGCGATCACGGTCGTGTGGCGCGGCAAGCCGGTTTTCATCCGCCGCCGCACGCAAAAGGAAATTGACGAAGCGCGCGCCGCAACGGACGCCGACCTGAAAGATCCGCAAAGCGACCAGGACCGCGTTAAACAGTCGAAATTCAACGGCAAAGATATGCCGGAATGGCTGATTATGGTGGGTGTTTGCACCCATTTGGGTTGCGTGCCGCTGGGCCAAAAGCCGACCGACCCGCATGGCGAATTTGATGGCTGGTTCTGCCCCTGCCACGGTTCGCAGTACGACAGCTCGGGCCGCATCCGCAAAGGCCCAGCGCCCAAGAATCTGGAAATCCCGCCCTATACCTTCACCGACAATAACAAAATCAAAATCGGCTAAGGCCCACAGACACGGTAAACATCATGGCACACGGCACACGTACCCCATTCAAGAATCCTGTGATCGACTGGATTGACGAAAGACTGCCCGTCTTCACGCTGATGCAGCGCGAATATGGCGCTTTCCCGACACCGCGCAATTTCAACTATTTGTGGAATTTCGGCGCACTGTCGCTGTTTATGCTGATCGCGATGGTCGCCACCGGCATTTTCCTGGCCATGGAATACACGCCGTCCACGGACCATGCCTTTGCCTCGGTCGAACGCATTATGCGCGACGTGAATTACGGCTGGTTGATGCGTTATTTGCACGCCAACGGCGCGTCGATGTTCTTCATCGTCGTCTATGTCCATATTTTCCGCGGCATGTTCTATGGTTCATACAAGAAGCCACGCGAATTGCTGTGGATCTTTGGGGTTATCATCCTCCTGCTGATGATGGCGACTGCGTTCATGGGCTATGTGCTGCCGTGGGGCCAGATGAGCTTCTGGGGTGCCACCGTCATCACCAACCTGTTCTCAGCCATTCCGTTCGTTGGCGACAAGATCGTCACCTGGCTGTGGGGCGGTTTCTCGGTCGACAACCCGACGCTGAATCGTTTCTTTGCCCTGCATTACCTGCTGCCTTTCGTCATCTTTGCGGTGGCGTTCCTGCACGTGGCGGCCCTGCATGTCTGCGGTTCCAACAACCCGCTGGGCGTTGAACCCAAGACCGAAAAAGACACGATCCCGTTCCACCCTTACTACACCAGCAAGGATGTTTTCGGCCTGACGGTGTTTTTGATCTTCTACGCGTTGATCGTGTTCTATAACCCGAACTATCTGGGTCACCCGGACAATTACATCCCGGCCAACCCGATGGCCACGCCCGCGCATATTGTGCCGGAATGGTATTTCCTGCCCTTCTACGCTATCTTGCGCGCGTTTACGGTCGACATCCACATTCCGTTCACGCATGTGGTGCTGATCTCGTCCAAGCTGGGCGGCGTCTTGTTGATGTTCGGCGCGGTTGCGATGATCTTGCTGATGCCGTGGCTGGACCGTTCGCCCGTGCGTTCAGCCTTGTTCCGCCCAATGTACCGCGTCGCTTTCTGGTTGTTCATGCTGGATTGCATCGTGCTCGGCTTCATCGGTTCCAAACCACCCGAAGGACTTTACATCGTGATCGGTCAGATCGCGACGGCGCTGTACTTCGTGTTCTTCCTGATCGCGTTGCCCCTGCTGCCGCGCTTTGAGAAAACCCTGCCGCTGCCGAACAGCATTTCGGAAGCCGTTTTGAAAAAATCCTGAGGAGCCGGTGATGTCCCGTTCTTTGCTTTCCCGTTCCGTTCTGGCTGCCCTTCTGGCAACAGCCATTGCCCTGCCCGCGCATGCCAGCGAAGGCGTCACGCCGCCGCATGAACCCTCAGCCGGTTGGCCGCAAACGGGCGCCTTTGGCACCTATGACCGCGCCGCCCTGCAACGCGGGTTTCAGGTCTACAAGCAGGTCTGCGCCGTTTGTCATTCTCTGAAGCTGCTGTCCTACCGCAATCTGGCCGACTTGGGCTTTAGCGAACCGGAAATCAAGGCCATCGCCGCCGACTATCAAGTCACAGACGGCCCGAACGATCAGGGTGAAATGTACCAGCGCCCCGCACGTCCGTCCGACCATTTTGTCGGTCCGTTCCCGAATGACCAGGCCGCGCGCGCAGCCAATGGCGGCGCGTTGCCGCCCGACCTGTCCTTGATCATCAAGGCACGTCATAACAATGAAAATTACGTCTATTCGCTGCTGACAGGCTTTGGTCTGACGCCGCCGCCCGAAGAGAATATTGCGAAGGGCATGTATTACAACCCGTACTTCCCGGGCCACCAGATTGCCATGCCGGCACCGCTGAAGGATGACGCCGTCACCTTTGCCGACGGCACCAAGGCAACCGTGGATCAGGAAGCACGCGATGTCGTTCAGTTCCTGGCCTGGGCATCAGAACCCAACATGGAAGAACGCAAGCAGATGGGCCTGAAGGCCGTTCTGTTCCTCCTCGCCTTTGCCGCCATTATGTATGGCGTGAAGCGCAAGGTGTGGAAGGATTTACACTAAAGCCTTCCTGCTCAGGGCTTTACTCAAGGTGTAACCGTTGTCCGACATTTGCGGCTTGGCGTGTTTAGCACGCCCCCGACGCGGTTTCCCTGCAGTCTTCCCTTCAAATCACCACCGGGTTTAGCTGTCGCAGCTAATGGCGGACCAAGCGTAGCCTGACTTGTCACCACGGCTTTTCCAACAATGCCGGCACCCATTTCTGCGCCAGCCTGTAACAACCCATTCCCAGCTGGAACAGTGGCCGCTCTTAAATCATCACGTCTCATTGTTATCTCCTCATCATGTGATTTGGTTGATTATAAAACGCCCACCACCCAACAAACTTTTGAGCCATGCCGGCTCCACATCAAAAACCATCACACCATAGTTACCGACTATACTTAACGGTTACTGAATAACCGTGTTCAACGACACGAAAAGTGGGTTTTATTTGATTTTGAAAAGGATTAACCAACTCTTCACGCCTCGCGCGTAGGGTGGTGTTCCCCCTGTTACAGCATGTTTCGTTCGGTCATGGAATTATCTCCCGAAGATGTCCTGAATTTCTGGTTTCTGGAAGTTGGCCGCAGCAACTGGTTTGTACGCGACGAACGTCTGGACGTCATGGTGCGCGAGCGCTTTGAGAAGTTGCATACCGACGCCGCCGCGCAAAAATTGGTAACATGGGAAACAACGCCAATTGGTATGCTGGCGCTGGTTTTGTTGTTGGGCGAGTTTCCGCTGCGCATGTTTCGTGGCACATCCCGTGCCTTTGAAACGCAGGATGACGCGTTGGAACTGGCGCGCACCGCCATCATCAACCACTTTGATGACCGCATCGACAAGCAGTTTAAGTTGTTCTTTTATCTACCTTTTCTGCATTCAGAGGAGATAGGCGATCAGCGGCTTGCGCTGTTCTATATCCGCGAACGTGCCAAAGAGTCGGAATGGCTGGATCTGGCCGAGCGGCATTTCGAAATTATCCAGCAATTTGGTCGCTTTCCCGACAGAAACACGGCGCTAGGGCGTTCTTCAACACCCGACGAAGTGGTATTTTTGCAAAGCCGCTAAGAAAATAGTAACTAAGAACGATTCGCATCTTGACCCATTGTGGGTTTGGTGGGTAGTTTATCGTTACCTTCTTCCCCCCTGATGGTGCACTCTCATGAAATCCCTGCTCCGCCAATTATTTGCGGTTACAACCGCCGCCGTTTTGTTGTTCAGTGCCCATAACGCCATGGCTATCCCAAGCTTTGCGGCACAAACCAACCAGCCCTGCTCAGCCTGCCATGTCGGCGCTTTCGGCCCGCAATTGAAACCCTATGGCCGCGCCTTCAAGCTGTACGGCTATGTCGCCGCAGAAGACCCCAAGAATAATGATTGGTCACAGCGTTTGACGACTTCGCTTTGGACCTCATTCAACCAGACGAACAAAGACCAGACACCCGGCGGTGTCGGTTATGGCCCGAACAGCAATTTCTCGTTGGATCAGGTCGCCGCTTATTTCGGCGGCCGCATCACCCCCACATGGGGCGCCATTCAGGAAGTCAGTTATGACGGCGCCAACCGCGCCTTCTTCTGGGACGCGATGGATGCGCGTCATGCCTGGACCGGCGAAATGTTCGGCGAAGATTATGTGGCCGGCATTTTGTTCAGCAACCAGTTGGGCAATACCAGCATTTGGAATTCCACACCGCCCAACAACTTCCCCTATAACACATCACGCATCGCGAACAGCCCTGCGGCAGGCACCTTGTTCGATGACAGTCTGAACGGCCAAATCTTCGGGTCGGGTCTGTACCTGTCGTGGAACGACTTGCTGTATGCCGAAACTACCGTCTATGCGCCGCTGAGCCATAATCTGGACCAGGCGGTCGGCAACCCGCAAAGCGATACGTATGTCAGCCCCATCCCCTTCTGGCATCTGGCCGTCGAACATGAGTTCGATCATCACCAGCAGTATGTCCAGTTCGGCACCTATGGCGCCTATGCCGAGCGTCAGCCGGGTGGCGACCAGACAACGGGCCTGCGTGACCGCGTTGCCGATTATGGCTTTGAAGCGAATTACCAGTATATGGCCGACATGCACAACATGTGGTCACTGCATGGTAACTTCATCCATGAAAAGCAATATCTGGATGCGTCTAACGCGCTGAGCCAGAGCGACAACCCCACCGATTACCTGAATACCCTGAAGGCAGACGTGACCTACACAATCGATGACACGATTGTACCGACCGTCGGTTATTTCAGGACAACAGGTTCGCGCGATGCGACGCTCTACCAGAACCAGACAGGCGACCCGAATAATAACGGCAGCCCGGCCAGCGAAGGGTTCACCATGGATCTGGCCTATGTGCCGTTCGGCAAACCGGATTCATCGTTCAACTGGGGCAATATGCGTTTGGCGTTGGAATACACCGCCTATACACGGTTTAACGGAACGTCCAAGAATGCGTCAGATAATAACGTGTTGTTTGCCAACATGGTTATTGCGCTGGCACCGTTGGTCCCCGCCCTTCAGCACAACGCCGGTGCCGCACAATAACCCGAACCACGGAGTATCCCTATGAAGCGTTTCCTGATTACATGCCTTGGTTTTGCCGCGATAACAGGCATAGCCTACGCAGCCGATACAACCGTGACGCAGTCACACACTACGTTTGACGTTGATTCACTATCTCTAAACTCGGGCGATACGATTATTTTTAAAAACGCCGACGACGTGACGCACAATATTCAAATTGTGAACAGCGACGGCGACGTGGATGACAAGGGCTTGCAAAAGCCGGGGCAGGAAATCAAATCCACCCTGACGCAAAAAGGCGAATACAAGGCCCGTTGCGCCATTCACCCCAAGATGAAGATGGCCATCACCGTCAAGTAACGACGGTCGGTTCCTAGGACTAAAGGGCGGCCCATGCTAGGCTGCCCTTTATGATTCGTGGCACTTCCATCATTGGTATCGACCCCGGCCTGAGGCATACCGGCTGGGGTATTATCCAGCAAAGCGGCAACCGTCTGTCTTTTATCGCCGCAGGGCGCATCAACCCGCCGACCGAGGGGCCCATGGCCGAGCGGCTGCGCCAGTTGGCACAGGAACTGCGCCAAATTCTGGAAACCCACCGACCCGACGATGCCGCGATTGAGGAGACCTTTGTCAACAAAGACGGTCAGGCCGCGTTGAAACTGGGGCAGGCACGGGGTGCCGCCATGCTGGTGTTGGCCGAAGCGGGGTTATCCGTGGCCGAATATGCCGCAAACCGCATCAAACAATCGGTTACCGGCTATGGCCATGCCGACAAAAAGCAGGTGCAGGCTATGATCCGCATTCTGTTGCCCGGGATAGCCCAAAGCACCGGTACAAAGGCCCTGCCTGCCGACGCGGCGGACGCCCTGGCCGTTGCGATTGCCCATGCGCATCACCGGTAGCCGCAGACCCGCTTTTGCGCTAAAAGAATCAGATGATCGGTAAACTGACGGGCAGAATAGACAGTGTTTCGGGTTCGCATCTGATTTTGGATGTGAACGGGGTTGGTTACGTGGTCGCGTGTTCGGCGCGCACTTTGGCCGCCGCAGGCCGCGCGGGTGACGCGCTGTCTCTGGCCATCGAAACCCATGTGCGCGAGGACGCCATCAACCTGTACGGATTTGTGTCGCATGAAGAGCAAGACTGGTTCCGCCTGTTGACCACGGTGCAGGGTGTGGGGGCCAAAGTTGCCCTGTCTATTCTGGGCATTTTGGCGCATCAGGAATTGACGAACGCCATTGCCGCGCAAGACAAGGCCGCCCTGTCCCGTGCGGATGGTGTCGGGCCGAAGCTCGCGCTGCGCATCGTCACCGAATTGAAAGATAAAGCGCCTTCGTTTGCCCATGCAGCCGCCGCTTTGCCGGACGGCGCAGGGACGACGGCACCCGCCGCAGGCGGCATTGCAGGTGATGCGCTGTCTGCGCTGATTAATCTGGGGTACAAGCGGGCTGAGGCGTTCGGTGTCGTCGCCACGCTGGCGCGCGAGCAACCGCAAATCACGCTGGATGCGCTGATCCGCCAAAGCCTGGCCGCCCTTAGCAAACGGGATCATGCGGCATGAGTGTAGCATCCGCCACAGCCGAACGCCTGATCCAGCGCGAAGCCATGCCCGGCGAAGCGCCCGATGTCGCCCTGCGCCCGCAAACGCTGGGGGATTTTATCGGTCAGGCTGCGTTGCGTGAAAACCTGAATGTCTTTATCGGCGCGGCCAAACAACGCCAGCAGGCGCTGGACCATGTCCTATTATTCGGTCCGCCGGGTTTAGGCAAAACCACATTGGCGCAGATTGTGGCGCGCGAACTGGGTGTCAATTTCCGCGCAACATCCGGCCCCGTCATTGCCCGCGCAGGCGATCTGGCCGCCCTTCTGACCAATTTGCAGCCGCATGACGTTCTGTTTATTGACGAAATTCACCGCCTGACCCCGGCAGTCGAAGAAGTCCTGTATCCGGCGATGGAAGATTTCCAACTGGACCTGATGATCGGCGAAGGCCCGGCCGCGCGTTCGGTGCGTATTGATTTGCCGCCCTTTACGTTGATTGGCGCCACAACGCGCAGCGGCCTGATCACCCGCCCGCTGCGCGAACGGTTCGGCATACCGCTGCGCCTGCAATTCTATACGTCCGAGGAACTGCAACACATCATGCAACGCGCCGCAGCCAAACTGGATATGCCGCTGACATCCGACGGTGCCATGGAAGTTGCGCGCCGCGCGCGTGGCACGCCGCGTGTGGCAGGCCGGTTGTTGCGCCGTGTGCGCGACTTTGCGCTGGTGGCAGGCCACAAGCAGATTGATGCGAAGGCCGCCGATGACGCGCTGAACCGTCTGGAGGTCGACCGCATGGGTTTTGACGCCATGGACAGGCGTTATCTGGGCATGATCGCGTCACATTACGCGGGCGGCCCG
This sequence comes from Alphaproteobacteria bacterium, assembly GCA_019233975.1. Classification (GTDB taxonomy): domain Bacteria; phylum Pseudomonadota; class Alphaproteobacteria; order UBA9219; family UBA9219; genus JAFALY01. The sequence goes on from JAFALY010000010.1 coordinate 25,540, forward strand.
GTCGGCGTTGAAACGCTGGGCGCCGCGCTTTCCGAACAGCGCGACGTACTGGAGGAAGTCATTGAACCCTATCTGATTCAGCAGGGCCTTCTGCAACGCACGCCGCGCGGACGCATGCTGACGGCAGCCGGGTATAGCTATCTCGGCCTTTCCTGTCCGACCGACAGGCAGGGTGATATGCTCGCCCCCACCAGCGATGAGGGCGAGGATGACTAAAGCCGCGCGCACCTTTGCCCTGCCCATTCAGGTTTATTACGAGGATACGGACGCGGGCGGCATTGTTTACCACGCCAATTTCCTGAAATTTGCCGAGCGCGCGCGGACCAGCTGGCTGCACGCCATCGGCTGGCCCCCACGGCGCGTGCAGGAAGATTTGCATATCCAGTTCGTGGTCAAACATATCGAAATTGATTACCGCAACCCCGGCTTTCTGGATGACAAGATAACCGCCACCTGCACGCTGGAGAATATCGGCAATAGCAGCATCACCTTTGAACAGTTGATCGAGCGCGATAAAACCGTTCTGGCCGCCCTGAAGGTGGTCTGCGTAACCATTAACGCCAAGGGCCGCCCCATACGCGTGCCGCCTCAATTACGCCAGATTTTTGGGGCCTGATGCCACAATTCGGGGTTGCGGTACCCGCGCACCGCCCGTTAAACATAGTTTTGTCCGATTAACCGAATCACTGACCCTTGCAGGGAGAAGCCACCCATCATGGATGCCCAAGCTGTAGCCGCCGTTAATTCCGTCCAACTGGCCGGTTCCGTTGCCGTTGTCGATATGTCGCTGACGGGTCTTTTCATGCATGCCGACTGGATCGGCAAGACCATCATCACCGCGTTGCTGACGATCTCGATCGTCACCTGGGCGATTATCTTCGACAAAATCCTTAAGCTGGGCCGCCTGAAAGAACGCGCCGCCTATTTCGAAGAGCGGTTCTGGGCCGCGGGGTCACTCGACCAGCTTTATGACAAAATCAAACGCCCCGCCGACCCGATGCAGGCGGTTTTTGTGGCGGGCATGAAGGAATGGCGTTCCGCAAACGACAAAGGGTTGTTCGCCAACCCAGCCAGTCGCGGCACCGTCGTGGCACGCGTTGACCGCATTTTGCAGGTCACCATCGGCCGCGAAATGGCGATGATCGAAACATGGATGACTTTTTTGGCGTCCGTCGGTTCGGTTGCACCCTTTATCGGCCTGTTCGGCACGGTGTGGGGCATTATGCACAGCTTTATCGGCATCGCGCAGGCGCAGAACACCAGTCTGGCCGTTGTGGCCCCCGGCATTGCCGAAGCGTTGCTGGCGACCGCAGTCGGTCTGGTGGCCGCCATCCCGGCGACAACGGCGTTCAACAAATTTTCAACCGAGATTAACCGTTATGGCTCGCGTCTTGATAACTTCGCCAATGATTTCGTCGCGACATTGTCGCGCAATGTCGAAGAACAGCGTGCCGAGCAAGGCCCCGCGACCACACGTGACGGAGAGGCAACATGGCGGCGCAAATGATGCCAACCGGTGGCGGAGGCCGTCGCGGTCGCCGTTACACAAGACCGGTTGCCGATATCAATGTCACACCTTTTGTCGACGTTATGCTGGTGCTGCTGGTCGTCTTTATGGTGACCGCCCCCCTGATGACGGTTGCCGTGCCGTTGGACCTGCCGAAAACGCAGGCGCGTTCCCTGAGCCAGGACAAAGAACCGCTGGTTATCAGCGTGGACGCGGCAGGCAAGGTTTATCTGCAGGAAAAGCAGATGGAGCTGAATGATCTGGTGCCAAAGCTGAAAGCGATCACGGGCGCCAATCCAGATTCGCGCATTTTCGTGCGCGGTGACAAGGGCATCAGCTATGGCCGCATTATGGAAGTCATGGGGACCATCAGCGCCGCCGGTTATAACAAGGTGGCGTTGGTCGCCGAACTGCCTAAATCAGATGGCCGACGTTAAAGGTTATAATGGCGCCGAAACCGACCACTGTTAACGATGAATCGCTGAAGCAGTACATCGCCGTTTCTGCGGCGGCGCATATTCTGTTTTTACTGATCATGTATTTCGGTCTGCCGCATTTGCTGCCGCCACTGCCCGAACATCATGAACCCGTACCGTTCACGATTGTTGAGATTGCCGACATCACCAACACGCGTTTGCAGGAACCGGAGCAGAAACCCCCGGCGCCGGAACCGCCCAAGCCGCAGCCAAAACCCGAAGAAGTTGTAAAGCCGACTCCGCCGCAGCCGACGCCACCGCAACCACCGACCCCGCCCAAGCCGGCTGAGCCCACCAAGCCGCAGGATCAGGCCGAGTCGTTAAAGGCCGCGCCCAAGCCGCAGGAAAAACCAAAACCGCCGGAACCGCCCAAGCCGCAGCAAACCGCCGCGTTCGATAAATTGCTGAAAAATCTTGAAAACAAGAAACAGACCGAAGCGCCCAAAAACACAGACACCAAGCCGGATGCGAAGCAAGTCACGACACCATCACCCAGCCCCGCCGCTTCGGTTTCCGACCGTTTATCGATCACCGAGGAAGATTTGCTGCGCCGTCAGATATCGAATTGCTGGAACCCGCCAATTGGCGCGCGCGACGCGCATAATCTGGTGGTTGAGGTCATCATCGAGGTGAACCCCGACAAAACCGCGCGCAATGCCGAGATTGTTGACAAGGGCCGCTACAACACGGATTCTTTTTTCCGCGCAGCGGCAGATGCCGCCGTGCGCGCCGTACTGAATAATCCGAAATGCACGCCGCTCGCGCTGCCGGACGGCAAATACGAACAATGGAAACGTATCGACTTCACCTTTGACCCGCGCGACCTGCTCTGAGGAGACACACAACCATGACATTCAGCCTTCGCCCCTCGGCCCTTCGTATTCTGGCACTCGCCTTCACGCTTATCTGCACCACAACGGCCCCGGCACATGCCGACCTGAAAATCGACATCACGCATGGCGTGACAGAGCCGATGCCCATCGCCATTCCCGCTTTCTTTGGTTCAACGGGCAATGAATCGCAATATGGCCGCGATATCGCGCAGGTGGTCAGTAATGACCTGGTCCGCTCCGGCCTTTTCAGCGCGGTAGACCCAAAGTCATTCGTGCAGGATGCGGATTCTCTTTTGGTTTCACCGCACTTTGCCGACTGGCGCGTTTTGAACGCGCAGGCGCTGGTCGTCGGCAAGATGGAGACACAAAGCGATGGCCGTCTGAAGGTTGAATTCCGCCTGTGGGACGTGTTCGCCGAACAGCAAATGACCGGTCTGGCTTACTTTACGATACCCAGCAACTGGCGCCGCGTAGCGCATATTGTCGCCGACGCGATTTACAAGCGCATCACAGGTGAAGACGGTTATTTCGACACGCGCGTTGTTTATGTCGCGGAAACAGGGCCCGCCAACAACCGCACCAAGCGTTTGGCTATTATGGATCAGGACGGTGAAAACAATCGCGTGCTGTCGGATGGCCGCGCGATGGTCCTGACGCCGCGTTTTTCCCCGACCATGCAGCAGATCACCTATATGGCCTATTACAATAACAGGCCGCGCGTTTACTTGTTCAACATCGACACGGGTAGACAGGAAGTGCTGGGCGACTTTGCCAACATGACCTTTGCCCCGCGTTTCTCGCCGGATGGTAATTCGGTTATTTTCTCGCTGTCGGAAAACGGCGCGTCCAACATCTACACCATGGATTTGCGCACTCACCGCACGCAAGAGCTGACGAGCGGCGGCGCCATCAGCACGGCACCCTGCTATTCGCCCGACGGACAGTACATCACGTTTGAATCCGACCGCGGCGGCAAGCAGCAAATCTATGTCATGCGCTCGAACGGCAGCGACGTGCAGCGCATCAGCTTTGGCGAAGGCCGTTACGGCACGCCCGTCTGGTCGCCACGTGGTGATTTGATCGCGTTCACCAAATTGCACGACAACCAGTTTTATATCGGCGTCATGCGCCCCGACGGTTCTGGCGAGCGCATGATCGCCAACGCCTTCCACGCCGAAGGCCCCACCTGGGCACCCAATGGCCGCGTTCTGATGTTCTTTAAGGAAACGCCGTCCGGTTATGACAAGGTCAGCCATTTGTACAGCGTTGACGTCACCGGGTATAACGAACGCGAAGTAACAACCCCGACCAGCGCGTCTGACCCCGCTTGGTCGCCGTTACTGCCGTAACCCACTGATACTAAAGGCAAGTGTTGACCGGCATTGCTGCGCCATGCGCCAGCATGGTATTAACCTGTGCGGTTTTTGATGTGTTTTATAAATAACGCTACCGCGTTGATTTTCAGGTACTTGATGAGCGACCGGGAAGACCCAAGTAAGAACGCCGATTATATGGCTGCGATCACTGACGCCGTCAGTGATCCTAGTTTATCGATCCCAGAGTTGCGGGGGGTAATCCGTTTTATTCAACAGCTACTTCTGGGCGGCCCCCCGAACCCGCCGCGTCCGGCTGATGGTGAAGACCAGAAACCAACCGGCTTTCCGTTCGGTTAATAATCTAATTTGCTTTGTGCTGCAGCGCACGAACACCACCTTGTTATTTGTACATGCTTTGTTAGATTTGCCGCTAATTTTTATTATTCTCGAACAATATCCGATGCCGGAGACCGTACATGATTTTCTTTGCACCTTGGCTATGGTTTAATTTTCTTAGCAGACTAACCGAACAGACCTGGACCGGATCATCGGATAGCACCCCAAAAGGCCCCGCACCCGGCGGCCAATAATCTCGCCACAATTCCGCCACAAGTTTTTCCAAACCGTTGCATTCGTGCAACGGTGGTGGGCTGTGGGCCGAATCCTTTGTTTTCACGAGATATTCGGTCTTGATTCCCTCGCAGAGTCTGTTTAGTTTTTGCGGCAGATCGTTTCCGTCCTTGCCGTCTTTTAAGGTTCAATTAAAGTTTTTCCCGAGCTTTTCGGCTTGGCTGGAAATATCACGATAATCGTATTTTCGTTCATGAAGGCGAAGAGCGGTTAAACACTATCTCGGCCGGAGCAACGGGTGGTCCGTTGTTCTGTTCCGCCAGAGGTTCACGAAGGGGGTAACTGATGTTGAAGAAAATGATGTGCCTGATGGCGGCGCTGGTCCTGGTGTCCGCTTGCGATACGACCGGTGACAATGCTGGTAACGGCGCTGGTAACGGTGCAAACGCCAAGGCTGCGAAGCCCGGTACGCAGGAAGATTTGGTCGTTAACGTTGGCGACCGCGTGTTCTTCGCTTTGGACAAGTCCGACCTGTCGTCAGACGCCCGCGCGACTTTGGACCGTCAGGCTGCCTGGCTGAAAAAGTACGGCACGCTGAACGTCACGATCGAAGGTCACTGTGACGAACGCGGCACCCGCGAATACAACCTGGCGCTCGGCGAACGCCGCGCTACGGCTGTGAAGCACTACCTGATTGCTGACGGCGTCCCCGCCGCCCGCATCAAGACCGTCAGCTACGGCAAGGAACGTCCCGCCGTTGTTGGCAGCAACGATGCCGCCTGGGCGCAGAACCGCCGTGGCGTGACTGTCGTCGGCCAGTAAGCTGGTTCAAGGTTACGTCTGACGTAACCTGAGGAAATCAAGGCTGCAATCGGTTTCCGGTTGCGGCCTTTTTCTTTGCCGCTTTTTCTTTAAGCCGAATTGGTCCATACTTCGACGCATCCATTATCCTGCCCCGGTGCCTTATGAAACCCCTTCGTTTTCTGACCGTCTTTTGTGCGTTTGCCGCCCTGATGCCCGTCGCCGCCCAGGCGCAAACCACGGGTGCGAATTTTGAAATGCGCATCTCAAGCCTGGAAGACGAAATGCGCGCGCTGAACGGTCAGGTCGAACAATTGAATTACGCCATTCATCGCATGGATCAGGCCGTGCAACGCATGCAGACGGATTACGATTCGCGCCTCACACGACTGGAAACCAATGTCGCCAACCTGACCGCCGCCGCACAGGCGGCACCGCCGACACCGCCCGCTGTCGCCAATGTCGCGGGTGAGGTCAACAACCCGCCGCTCGCCGCCGTCAAGGTACAAGATGGCAAAGTCGCCGGAACCACTGTCGCGAATAACGGCACACCGCCGCTGCCGGAAGCCGCCGGCACAACCGATGGCGGCAAGCAGCTGAGCCCCAAGGAACAATATGACCGCGCTTTGGCCTATTTACGCCAAGCGGATTACGATGATGCCGAAAAAGCGTTCAAGGCATTTATCGCCGCCAACCCGAAAGACAAGCTGATTGAAAACGCGAAATACTGGTACGCGGAAACCCTGTATGTGCGCGGCCGTTACGCCGATGCCGCCGTCGGCTTTGCCGATGCGTTCCAGCAAAACCCACAGGGCGACAAGGCGCCGGACAGTTTGTTGAAGCTCGCAATGTCGTTGGGTTCTTCTAATAAGGTGGATGACGCCTGTACCGCGCTGTCGGAACTGAAGGCTAAATACCCGAGCGCCAGCCCGAATGTGAAGGCACTGGCGGCTGAGGAGCGCAACAAACTGAAATGCAGCGCGCATTAAAGCCACGTGTCCACCGCCCACACCAAGAACCCCGAACCCCTGAACGAAGCAGAGTTTGCCGCCCTGATGGTGGCGTGCAGCCTGCCGCCTGTCGCAAAACTTGCCGTCGCCGTGTCCGGGGGACCAGACAGCATGGCCTTGGCCGCCTGCCTGCAATGCTGGTGCCAGACACACAATATCAGTCTGCAAGCTTTCATCGTCGATCATCGTTTGCGCAGCGAGTCGACCACGGAGGCCATGACAGTACACAAACGCTTATCGGCGCTGGGTATACAGGCCAATATTCTGACATGGCAGCACGACCGCGTTGAAAAACGCCTGCATGAAACGGCACGACAGGCGCGTTACAGGCTTTTAACTGACGCGTGTAACACATCTGGCATTCAGCATCTTTTCATAGCACACCATGCGGACGATCAGGCCGAGACCGTTTTGATGCGCTTTGCCAAAGGCAGTGGTATTGACGGGCTGGCAGGCATAGCGGCGCGGCAAAAACGTGACGGCGTCACCCTGTGGCGGCCCTTGCTGACCATACCCAAGGCGCGGTTGATTGCCACCTGCGACGCCCAGACTATTCCCTTCGTGAAAGATCCCAGCAATGAGGCAGAGCGTTTCGCGCGCGGCCGTCTGCGTCAGGTTATGCCTTTGCTGGCGGCAGAGGGGATGGATGCCACACGCGTGGCGGATCTGGCGCGTCGTGCAAGCGATGCGAGCGAGGCACTGCGTTTTTATACCGACAGTTTCTTGCAACAGCATAGCAAGCGTGATGCAACGGGCGCCTTGTGGATTGACCGCACCGCCCTGACCGCCCAACCGCGCGCCATCATCATGCGCGCGCTGGCCACCTGCCTGCAGCATATCCACCCTACCCCCTATATGCCGGATGACGCGCCGCTGCGCGAGTTGGCTCAATCGATCATCAGTGACGACACGCCGCCCGCCTTTACCCTGAACGGATGCCTGACCTATGGCGCAGGGCAACACATCATCCTGTTGCGGGAATTGTCGGCCATTACCGACACGCCGCAGCTAGCCGCCGGACAAAGCGCTGTGTGGGACAACCGGCTGTGCCTTCAGGCATCGGCAACCCTGCAAGGCACATGGCAAGTGCGGGCGCTTGGCCTGCAACAGCATGATGTTCTGGACGCGCTTTTGCCCGGTTTTAGAAAACAGGTACCGCAGGGGCGTATCCGCGCCGCATGGCCGGCTCTGTGGCAGGGGGGGAAGCCTGTTATTATCCCGTCACCGGATCAGGCCAGACAAAACACAGAAAATGCTGTCACTATTGAGTTTTCGCACCCATGGCCGCCAAAATCAACCGGGTTAACAGGTAGCCTTGTGGAAAATTAATATTTGTCCTACGGCTCATCATGCGGTAATAAATTGTTAAGAAATATTGTCGCTGCCGGTTACAACTATGGCCGTACGTTCGCATCATTCAGGTTTATCTTTTGTCACCGCCCTGCCGTGGCGGATGATGGCGCAGCGATTCTCGTTTGCCATCCTGATGATGCTGTCGGCCATCCTGCTTATTTTGGGCCGCGCGCAGCCACAAATGGTCGAGGGCCTGCGCAGCCACGCGATTGATATTGTGGCGCCCGTCGTCGACGGTATCCATCGCCCCATCTTGGCTGTCAGCAACGCAGCCGACGATCTGGTTCACTATTTCACCCTGCGTTCCGAGAACGAACAGTTACGCGCAGCCAATGCGCAGATGAAAGAATGGCAGAACGCCGTAGCGTCATTGCAAAAAGAAAACCGCGAATTGCGCGGTCTGCTGCATTTTAAAACCGAGCCGGGTCTGGCCTACATCTCCGCCCGCGTCATTGCTGATACAGGCGGAGCATTTGCGCGCGGGTTGATTGTTACCGCAGGTCGTCAGGATGGCGTGCGCGAAGGCATGGCCGCGACGACGGGTGATGGCTTGATCGGCACCGTCACGGAAGTGGGTGAATGGTCTTCACGTATCGTTCTGATCACGGACCTGAATTCACGCATTCCTGTGACCATTTCCGGTTCCGGTGACCGCGCAATTGTCAGCGGCGATAACAGCCCCACGCCGCGCCTGAAATTTTTGCCGCAGGATGCCGTCCTCAGCCCCGGCGCCGTTGTCGTCACATCCGGCCATGGCGGCATTTTTCCACCTAACCTGCCCGTTGGCAACGTAGTCGATCACGGCCATGGACAGTACAGCCTCATTCCGGCTGCGGATTTGGCCCGCTTGAATTATGTGCGTCTGGTCGATTTCAATCTGCGCGGCGGTGCGTTTAACCCCGTCGCGTCGCGCGTCAGTGCCGAAGCGCATGGCCGGAAAAACTGATCAGGCATTGTTAGGGCTATCATCATGACGGACGGTCTCTGGCTGTGGCTGGATCATAAAATGCGCCGCGCAGCGCCGGTTGTGACCGTTATCCTGTCCGTTATCATTGGCGTTCTGCCATGGCCGTTGCCCTATTTTGGTGTGGTTGCGCCACAACTGGCCCTGACTGCCCTTTATTACTGGACGCTGCACCGGCCCGATTTATTTCCCGCCAGCGCCGCCTTTGCCGCCGGTTTTCTAAATGACGTTTTGACCGGCCTGCCGCTGGGGTTATCGGCCTTTCTTTATGTCGGCATGCGGCAGGTTATTCTGGTGCAACGCCGTTTCTTTGCGGGCCATTCATTCTTCATGTTGTGGGCGGGCCAGGCACTGGCCGTCATCGGCGGCATGGTGATGGAATGGATACTGCTATCGCTTGTGCGCGGTCAGGGCGGGCCGTTCGGATTAATCGCGTTGCAAATTCTTTTGACGATCCTTGTTTTCCCCCTGCCTTGCTGGTTGATGATCTGGCTGCAGCGTATGCTTCTGGCAGTTGAGGTATAGATGGCGGGCGACAGCGAACAATCGCGACTTTTTACGCGACGCGCGTTCTTAATCGGCGGCGTGCAGGCCAGCCTGTTCGCGCTGCTGGCGGGTCGCGTTTATTATCTGGATGTCATCGAAGGCGAAAAATACCGCACGCTGGCCGAGGAAAACCGCATTAACCTGCGTTTGCTGGCGCCACGGCGCGGCCAGATTTTTGACCGCAACGGCGCACCACTGGCCTTGAATCAACAGAACTTCCGTGTGGTTTTATTACCCGAACAGATTGATGATCTGGATGAGCTTCTGGACAAGTTGTCGCTTTATATCGAGCTGACCGCTAATGACCGCAAACGCATCGACCGCGACCTGCGCAACAATGACAGTCTGAACGCCGTTGTCGTCAAAGATAACCTGACGCGCGACCAGATGGATGCCATTGCGGTGCGGTCATCCAGCCTGCCCGGCACGGATATCGATGTGGGTGAGGTTCGTTCATACCCCTATGGTGCGGCAACGGCGCATTTGCTGGGCTATGTCGGCACGGTGTCGGACAACGACCTTGATAAAGCCGACGCCGAAGATGATGACGATAACGACGTGTTATCCATCCCCGGCATTCGCATTGGCAAAAACGGTGTTGAGAAACAATATGACGAGCCTTTGCGTGGCATCGCGGGTGATGTCGAAATGGAAGTGAACGCACACGGCAATGTGGTGCGCGAACTGACACGCAATGACCCCGACCCCGGCGCCGACCTGACGCTTGGCATCGACATAGGCCTGCAGCAATTCGCCCAGCAGCGATTGATGAAGGATGAGGGCGCCTCTGCTGTCATTATGGATATCCATACGGGTGAAGTGCGTATGATGGTCTCACAGCCAGGCTTTGACCCCAATCTGTTCACCTATGGCATTGCGCAGGACGACTGGCGCCACCTGAACACGGATGAACATGCGCCACTGATGAACAAGATCATCACCGGCGTTTACGCGCCCGGTTCAACCATCAAGCCGATGGTTGCCATGGCGGGGCTGGATTCCGGCATTCTGGACCCGACGGAAAAGGTTTATTGTCCCGGCTATTTTGATCTGGGTGATTACCGGTTTCACTGCTGGAAACATGACGGGCATGGTCATGTTGACCTGCGCGGCGCCATTGCCGGATCCTGTGACACTTATTTCTACACGCTTGGCCATCGTATCGGCATTGACCGGATACAGGCCATGGCACACCGGTTCGGCATGGGGCAGAAACTGGGCATTGATTTGCCGCATGAACGCGGTGGTTTTGTCCCCAGCCGCACATGGAAACTGGCCACCCGCCGTCAAAGCTGGCAGCAGGGTGAGACATTAGCCGCCGCCATAGGGCAGGGTTATATGCTGGCGTCGCCTCTGCAACTGGCGGTTATGGCGGCACGTATTGCCAATGGCGGTTACGCCGTCACACCGCATGTCGCGCGTGGATGGAGCCGGGGCGGGTCATCACCACTCAATCAAACGCCCGTCTTTGCGGCACAGAATTGGCCCACTATGGGGTTAGAACCCAAACATCTGGCCACGGTTCAGGACGCCATGGCCGCCGTCGTCAACGAGCCCATCGGTACCGCCTATGCGGCGCGCATCATAAAGCCGAACCTGAGTTATGCCGGCAAAACAGGTACGGCACAGGTGCGCCATATCAGCGAAAGCGAGCGCGAGGAGGGCATTATCGCCAACGACGCGCTGCCCTGGAAACAGCGCGATCACGCCCTGTTCGCAGGCTATGGCCCCGTGGATAATCCGCGCTTTTCTATTGCCGTTGTCATTGAACATGGTGGCAGTGGCGGCCATACGGCGGCCCCAATTGCCCGCGATTTGATGCAGGAATGCCTGGAACGCGATAAGACATAGATCATTTAACAGCCAATATTTTACATATATTGCCGAATCCACGGCCTATTTATCACTTTTTTGCAATAAAAACATCATTCCAAGACGTTGGTATGGCCACTACCTCTTTTTTCATTCATAATGCGCCCCTGAAGATGATTGTTTACATAACATCATAGATTGGGAACACCATGACGGCCCTGTTTACACCGGCGCAAATACGTGCGGCACGCGCCCTCCTGAACTGGTCACGGTCGGATCTGGCTGCGGCGGCCAGCGTCAGCGAACCCACCCTGCACCGCATTGAAAACAGCATCGGCACAACCGAAATCAAAACCCAGAAAAAACTACGCGGCGTTTTAGAGGCGCATGGCATTGAATTCGGCGAACTGGAAGGGGTACGCCGCCGCGCAGAGGATGTGCGCGTCCTGAGCGGCATTGATGGGTTCAACGCCTTTTGGGACGAAGTGTACAATGTCGCGGTTAACCGTGGCGGCTGGTTCCGGCAGAACGCGATCACGGAAAAGAAGTTTTTCGATATCAACCTGACACTTTTGCAAAATCATGTCGAGCGCATGACCACACTGTTCGAACAGCGCAAGAATGTGGGCCTTCGCGTTTTGGCGCAAGAGAGCAGTGCCGATATCCCCCTGCCCGTTTATGCGGAGTTTCGCGCCTTTCCAACGAACGTGCCGTTGCCGGTTCCCTATTATGTTTTTGGCGGCAATGTCGCAATTTTCGCCTTCGACGCGGAGCCGTCACCGCGCATTATCATTATTAAATCACCGCCGATTGCAGAAGCTTATGCCGCACAATTTGACGCGGCGTGGGGCATGGCTAAAAAGTCAGAGGGGCAGAAAGAAGTCAAAATACAGGCCTAGGCTGAGCGACGCTGATCAAAGCGCGCGTCGATCAGGAACGTGATGACGGCACGGAAATCGTTGCGCTGTATCATCTGAATACGTTCCACACTGAATTCCGCTTCGACCGTTGCGCGCACCAGTTCAAGGTCAACGCCCTGTTGCCCCGCAATATATTCCATCATGGATTGGATAGAACTGACTTCATACGGACACAGCACATTTTGCAACGCCGAAAGATCGGTGTGGTTCTGCGCCTGAAATGTTTTTTCCATAATATGCGGCTTCTGTGCCGCTTCATCAGCAGAGTTCATTTTACCCGCCTCGACCGTTTCCGATCGTTGATTATCAAACTCACTAGCACGCGACATAGGCCATCCCCCCCTTTTCAAGATGTCGGATTGAATCCGAATCATCATTGGCGACATCACCTGACTGCACGGCAGCTTTTTACCCTAAAAACTTCACGGCAATTTTGTGGCAGTTGCTTAGCATAATTATAGATTCGCTGCTAGCATCGAATTGGTTGCTATAAATATTAGCCTATAAGACCAATATATTAGCCATAGTGACGATGTGCTGAAATGGGACTGGCTGGAAAAGTGATCTAAATGATCAATTTCCTAACAAGCGATCAATATCGTCTTGCGTGACCGCGTTTTGCGGCAGCTGTGGGCCGTTCAGAAGACCCTTGTCGGGATCTGCCGCATGGACGTGTTTGACTTCACGGCTGCCATCACCGCGATGCATTTCCTCACCCATCGCCTTCACGATGGCTTCGATGCGCGCGTCGATGTGCTTCAGCGTTTCAACGACCTTGGTGATACGCTGACCCGTAATATCCTGGAAGTTACAGGCTTCAAAGATTTTGGTGGTGCAGCCAATAAGTTGGTCCTTCGTTTCCTGCGAACATGTTTCGGCGATTGCCGACATCTCATCGCAAACGTCCATGATCTTGTTGGTGGCGTCTTCCGTTGCGCCGACGACAGCATCCAGTTCATCTGTCGCGCTCGGGATATAATTAGTGCTGATATCCTTTGGCTTGATCGCCGCAATTTCATGCTTGGCCTGACGGATATAGCGCGCCAGCTCTTCCAGTTCGGAATAAAAGCGCAAATCCGCGGGCGAGACATCGCCTTCCAGCGATTCAACAACCTGGCGGACGATTTTGGCGACTTCGTCGCTGCTGAGCGGCTTACGTACTTCCTCATGCGCGCGGGCAATCTTGTCCTGCAGCGTGTTTTGCAACGTCGTGTAGCGTTCTGTATCAGCCATGGCTTTCTCCTTTTAGAACGCGCCGAGAACCGAAGCGATCTTCTGCTTCAAGGTTTCCGCGTTGAACGGTTTGACAATGTAATTGTTCACACCGGCTTCCTTGGCCGCCACAACATTTTCGGTTTTGCTTTCCGCCGTCACCATGATGAAAGGCATGGATTTCAGGCGGTCATCGGTCCGCACTTCCTTCAGCAGCTGCAAGCCTGTCATCGGCTGCATGTTCCAATCCGAGATCACTAGGCCAAAGGCTTGTTCGCGCAACATGCGCAGCGCCATGCCGCCATCGGTCGCCTGGTGAACATTCTTGAATCCAAGCTGTTTCAAAAGATTCTCAATGATGCGCAACATTGTTTTGTAATCATCAACGATGAGAACGTTCATGTTCATATCAACCGACATGGGGCTACTCCTTAAAGGCAGGCGACTTTGGGGGGAAGGGATAGTGGATTACCGTCCCGATGATAGGCTCTAGATACTAAAGAAACCGTTACCGAAACTTTAATGAATATTTGCGGTTTTAGGCCAGCTGTTTGACCAGTTCAGGCACAATCTGGAACAAATCACCGACAAGCCCATAATCTGCAACGCTGAATATGGGGGCATCGCCATCTTTGTTAATGGCGACTATTACCTTGCTGTCTTTCATACCGGCCAGATGCTGTATCGCGCCCGAAATACCGATGGCGATATAAAGCTCCGGCGCCACAACCTTACCGGTCTGACCGACCTGGTAATCATTGGGCACATAACCGGCATCCACCGCAGCGCGTGAAGCACCGATAGCCGCATTCAGTTTGTCGGCGAGCGGTTCCAGCACAGTCTTAAACGCATCGGCCGAACCAAGCGCCCGCCCGCCTGATACCACGACACGGGCAGCCGTTAATTCCGGACGTTCGGATTTGGAAAGTTCCTGACTGATAAATTGTGTGCCGATGGCGCAAGGTGTCGCGCCAACGGTTTCAACAGCCGCCGCGCCGCCTGTAGTGGCAACTGGCTCAAACGCCGTCATGCGAACGGTGATGAATTTGATCTTGTCGCTGCTTTGTACAGTGGCGAGCGCGTTGCCCGCGTATATGGGGCGTACAAAAGTGTCAGCGGACACGACAGATGTAATATCGGCAAGAAGCGCCACATCACACAAAGCCGCTGCGCGCGGCATGACATTCTTGCCCTGCGCCGTGGCCGCCGCCAGAACATGCGTGTATCCCGGTGCCAGTTGCGCGATCAAAGCCGCCAGTGGCTCAGCCAGAAAATGCGCATAACGCGCGTCATCGGCATGCAAAACCTTGACAACACCCGGCAAAACAGCAGCAGCCTGCGCCACAGCGGCGGCCTGATGACCCGCCACCAGAACGGTAATGGGTTGGCCAAGTTTAGTCGCCGCACCAACGGCGTTCAATGTCGCGGGGCGCAGCGTCTGATGATTATGGTCGGCAACAACAAGTATCGACATGGTTTTTATCCAATAACTTTGGCTTCGTTACGCAGCTTATCAAGCAAGGTGGCAACATCCGGCACCTTGATGCCCGCCTGACGTTTGGCCGGTTCATCGACGCGCAGCATCTTCAGCCTTGGTTCCGGTTCAACGCCCAGATCGGCAAGCGTAAGATTCTCAAGCGGCTTCTTCTTCGCCTTCATAATGTTAGGCAGCGAGGCATAGCGCGGTTCATTCAAACGCAAATCAGTCGTGATAAGCGCAGGCAGTGGTGCTTCTAATGTTTCAAGGCCGCCGTCAACTTCGCGCACAACGCGCACGCGACCATCGGCAACTTCAACCCTGGACGCAAAGGTAGCCTGTGGCCAGCCCAGCAATCCGGCCAGCATGGGGCCTGCCTGACCGCTGTCGCCGTCAATCGCCTGCTTGCCCATAATCACAAGACCTGGTTGTTCTTTCTCAACAATCTTCTTCAGCGCTTTGGCAACAGTCAATGACTGCAAATCCGTTTCAACCGGCACATAGATCGCGCGGTCGATGCCCATGGCCATAGCGGTGCGCAAGGTTTCCTGCGCCTGTGTCACGCCAAAAGTCACAGCGATGGTTTCGGTCGCGAAGCCTTTTTCTTTCAGCCGAACCGCTTCTTCGACCGCAATTTCGTCGAAGGGGTTCATGGACATTTTGACATTCTGGGTTTCAACACCGCTGTTATCCGGCTTGATGCGGATTTTGACGTTGTAATCAATGACGCGTTTAATCGAGACAAGAACTTTCATGACAACCGGGCGGCTTGGGAGTGTGTTGGGTTATAACAGCAGGCAGTTATGGCGGTTTTAGGGCCACAACCTGTAGATTCTCGCGCCGAATTACTAAAAACAGGTTTAGGCGTCGTAACAAACCCATTCCGACAGGCGGCGTGGCAGATTGGCAACAAACATTACAGGCAGACTGCTACCCACGAAAAAGGGGCGCAGTCGCCCGCGCCCCCCTATCATTGTGTACCTGAAGATCAGGCCGAAGCAGCTTGCTGACTAAGATCGGCGCCTGTCTTTTGATCGACAGACTTCATCGACAGCTTGACCTTGCCGCGGTCATCAACGCCCAGCACCTTAACGCGCACTTCGTCGCCGACATTGACGACGTCGGTCACTTTGCCGATACGTTCGGCGCTGATTTCCGAGATATGGACGAGGCCGTCACGTGAGCCGAGGAAGTTGACGAACGCGCCGAAATCGACGGTCTTCACAACCTTACCCAGATAGACGACACCGATTTCCGGCTCCGCCACGATGCCCTTGATCCAGTTGATCGCGGCATCTGCAGCCTTCTGATCGACAGCGGCGACCTTGATGGTGCCGTCATCTTCGATATCAACCTTGGCGCCTGTGGTTTCACAGATTTCACGGATCACCTTACCGCCGGAGCCAATCACTTCGCGGATCTTGTCCTTCGGGATGTTAAAGCTGGTGATGCGCGGCGCATTCTGGTTGACGCCGTCGCGGGCGCCCGTCAGAGCCTTTGCCATTTCACCTAGAATGTGCAGGCGACCTTCGCGAGCCTGACCCAGCGCGATACGCATGATTTCTTCGGTGATCGAGGTAATCTTGATATCCATCTGCAGCGCAGTGATGCCCTTGCCGGTACCCGCCACCTTGAAATCCATATCGCCCAGATGATCTTCGTCACCCAGAATGTCCGACAGAACCGCAAACCCGCGATCTTCCTTGATGAGACCCATCGCGATACCCGCGACCGGTTCCGGCATCGGCACGCCTGCATCCATAAGCGAGAGCGAGGAACCGCAAACGGTTGCCATTGACGACGAGCCGTTTGATTCCGTGATTTCCGACACCACGCGCATCGTGTAGGGGAACTTGTCCTTTGCCGGCAGAAGCGGGTGCACCGCGCGCCAGGCGAGTTTACCATGGCCGATTTCACGACGGCCTGGGCCGCTCATACGACCTGTTTCACCGACCGAGTAGGGCGGGAAGTTGTAGTGCAGCATGAAGGTTTCGCGATATTCGCCGGTCAATGCGTCGACGATTTGTTCATCCTGACCGGTGCCAAGCGTGGTGACAACCAGCGCCTGCGTTTCACCGCGCGTGAACAGGGCCGAACCGTGTGCACGCGGCAACACGCCGACTTCGCACACGATGGGGCGGATATCCTTGGTCGTACGACCATCGATGCGGCGACCGCTGTCGAGGATCATGCCGCGGACATGGTCGTATTTCAGCTGTTCGATTTCGGTCAGAACGGCCTGTTCGTCATGTTCGTCGGCGGAGATACCGGCCAGCGCCTTTGTCTTGGCGGCATCCAGCTTTTCGTAACGCGACTGCTTGACGGTTTCGTTATAGGCGGCGGTCAGATCGGCACCGATCAATGCCTTTAGCTTTGTTTGCAAAGCTTTGCGGTCATAGGCGGCGGGGGGCAGGTCACGCGGATCTTTCGCGGCGGCCTCGGCCAGCGCGATGATCAGGTCAATGACCGGCTGGAACTGCTGATGACCGAACATGACGGCCTTCAGCATCACGTCTTCGGGCAATTCCTTGGCTTCGGATTCGACCATCAGGACGCCTTCCTTCGTACCGGCAACAACCAGATCGAGCGCGGCATCTTCGCATTCGGCAACGGTCGGGTTCAAAATGAACTGGCCATCCTTGTAACCAACGCGGGCACCGCCAATGGGGCCGAGGAACGGCACGCCAGAGATGGTCAGCGCGGCGGAGCAACCGATCAGCGCAACGATATCCGGATTGTTTTCGAGGTCGTGGCTAAGCACTGTCGCGATGACCTGCGTGTCACACAGGTAACCTTCGGGGAACAGCGGGCGGATCGGGCGATCGATCAGGCGGCTGGTCAGTGTTTCACCTTCCGACGGCTTACCTTCGCGTTTGAAGAAGCTGCCCGGGATTTTACCGGCGGCGAAAGCCTTTTCCTGATAATTGACGGTGAGGGGGAAGAAATCCTGACCTTCTTTGGCCTTCTTCGCCGCGACAACGGTGCAAAGGACGGTCGTGCCGCCCATGGTGGCCAATACGGCACCATCAGCCTGACGCGCAATGCGGCCGGTTTCGAGGGTCAGCGTACGCCCACCCCATTGCATTTCCTTACGATAAACTTGAAACATAGTGTTTTCCTCTTAATACGGGGTCCATATCGGGTGCACGGCGCAACCAAGGGATCCCCTGTTGAGTCCCGCCCAGCCCTATGCCAGACGGCCTTCATGCTGCTTTTGCTTCATGAATTTGTGGTGCTTATGCCCTAGTCGCAGCGTTTCGTCCAGTGTTTCCACACAGTTAATAGGCCCAAAAACAATTCGGGGCGGTTGCCCGCCCCGAACCTTTTGCAATAAAGGCAATAGCCTGAACCTTACTTGCGGATGCCGAGTTCGGCGATCAGTTTTTCATAACTCGCCTGGCTAGTACGCTTCAGGTAATCCAGCAATTGGCGGCGGTTGCTGACCAGCATCAAAAGACCGCGACGCGAGTGGTGGTCCTTCTTGTGCGATTCAAAATGCTTGGTCAGGGTATTGATACGGTCGGTCAGAATGGCGACCTGCACTTCGGGTGAACCGGTGTCGCCCTTGGCACGGCCGAACTTCTTGATCAGCGTCTGTTTACGCTCTGCTGTAATCGACATCGTGTACTCCTGTGTTAAAAGTGAAATCCGCGCACCACTCGAAACGCGCCGGCAACAGGTTCTATCAAAGCCACCGGGACCCCTTGGCAAGAAGCGAAAACAAGTCCCGCTTCGGCCGCATGGCCGCCCAAAGCATCATCATGCTGTGGCCTGATCATCACCTCTTGACCGGAGCGCAAGCGTTGCGCCTCGCTGGCTGTCAGGGTCAGGCCCGGGATGTCGTCCAGTGCCGCCTGCAAATCCAGCAGTGCCGTCAAGGCGGCGTTCTTATGCCCCAAAGCCTCAAGATTTTCCAGTGAAATCGCATTTTCAAGGCTAAACGGCCCCACATGCGTCCTGCGCAAAGCCGACACATACCCGTAAGTGCCTAATTTTAAAGCCAGATCCCGCGCAAGCGACCGCACATACATGCCCTTGCCGCACGATACGTAAAAACGGGCATGGTCTGCATCTGGTTGATCTATAAAGGTTAATTCGTAAATATCCACCTGGCGTGACGCCAGTTCGACCTGTTCCCCCGCCCGCGCCAGATCATAGGCACGTTCACCCTCCAGCTTGATCGCGGAATAAATGGGCGGGGTCTGCTGGATAACGCCGGTAAAGGCAGGCAAGGCCGCCAGTATGGCATCACGGGTGGGTCGCGCATCGCTGGCCGCGGTAACGGTACCTTCGCTGTCATCGGTTGTGCGGGCTTCACCCCAACGGACGGTGAATTCGTACCCCTTGTCATTGTCCATGACATAGGGAATGAGCTTTGTCGCTTCACCAAACGCTAACGGCAGGATACCGGTCGCGAGCGGATCGAGCGTGCCGCCATGCCCCACTTTTTTACCGCCCAGCAGCCGACGCACCTTGCCAAGCGCCTGGGTCGAGGTGAGGCCAAGCGGTTTATCCAGCACAAGCCAGCCATGCACAGTGTTTTTAACGGGCGGCTTGGTCGCACGCGGCGCAGATGAAGGTGATGACATGCGGTTATTCTTCGTCTTCGTTATCGTCAAAGTCGTCAGCATTATGCGGCGCGTCCAGATCACGCGCCACACCGGGTTCGTGCAGGATTATATCAATGCGGTGCGCATAATCGAAACTGTGGTCCGCTGAAAAACGCAGCTTTGGCACATGCCGCAAATTCACATTCTGTCCCACGGCATGACGGTAAAACCCAACGACCTCATTGAGTGCCTTGACGGTTTCGTCCAAACGTTCACCCCCCAGTGGCATCACAAACACGGTCGCGTTTTTCAGGTCGGGGCTGACCTGCACTTCGGTCACCGTGACGGTGGCAGGTGACTTAAACCCCTGTGGCCACGGCACGTCGCCGCGCATCAGGATGCCCGCCAGAGCGTGCCGGATTTCTTCGCCGACTTTTAATTGTCGTTGTGAGCGCATGGGAATATTCCTTGAAATAAACTGGCTGTTACGGCGCTTTCCACACCTGGCGTTTGCCGTTGCGCCATTGCACATAGCGGAAGTCAAAGCCGCGCAAATTGCCCGCAGCATCGAACCCGTAAGAACCCAAAATAGTATTCAAATTCTGGCTGTGCAGAACTTTTTCAACTGCGGTTTTATCCGTTGTTCCCGCCGCCTTGACCGCAGCCAGATAGGCTTCGACCTGCGCATAGCTGTAAACCGCAAAGGGGCGGTCCACCAACCCGCGCGCCGCAAGCGCCTTCAGAACACCAGCAGCGGTCGGAATGTTCTTCGGGTCGGGAATATCCGTATAAATCATCCCCTCCAGCGCAGATGTGCCCGCGATGGTCTCGACATCCTGTACCGTTGCGACCTGTGAGCTGATAAATTGCGGGTGATAACCGGCGTCATGCGCCTGTCGCAAAAACAGGCCGACGCTCTTGACGAAAACGCCCAGATAGACAACATCGATTTTCTTCGCACGTAGTTCAGTGATGTAGCTGCTGAAATCAACCGTGCCGTTCGGGATGTTGATGGTCATGTCCGGCTTGACGTTTGTCGCGTTCAGCTCTGTGCTGATGTTTTTATAAAGATTGGCGTCGTATTCCTGCGGGTCGTAAATCAGCGCCAGCTTTTTCTGCGCCGACAGGGCTTTGATCAGTGACGCCAGACGTTTAGCCTCGCCATTATTATCGGGATAGGCGCGAACGATGTTACCCCAACCCTGTGACGTTGCCTGCTGTGTGCTGCAGATCATCACGAACGGGATGTTTTCTTCGGCGTAAACGGGGCCTTCGGCCATACAGGCGGCGCTGCACAGCTCGGTCGCGGCATCGACATTTTCCGACACAAACCGGTTGGCTACGGCCACGGCGTTTTTGGGATCACAGGCGTCATCGGCAACATCAGCCGTGACTTTGCGGCCCAGAACACCGCCTTTGGCATTGATATCCTCAACAGCCAGCGCGACACCGGCACGGGCATCTTCGCCGATGGATGCAAGCTCACCCGTCAGCGGCAAGGCAATACCCAGCTTGATAGGTGGCGTGTCGGCATGGGCCAAGGTCGCCAGTGTCGACAGTGTAACTGTCGACAACATAGCGAGAGACAGGGCAAGAAACCCCTTTTTCATGCCTTCCATCCCCTTAGAGCTGACGCGCGATTTCTTCCATTTCGAAGCATTCGATGATGTCGTTCGCTTCGATGCCGTCGTAATTTTCGAACGCCATACCGCATTCAAAGCCTTCGCGCACTTCCTTCACTTCGTCCTTCACGCGCTTCAGCGTCTTCAGGCTGCCTTCGTGGATGACGACATTGTCGCGCAACAGGCGGACCTTGGCACCGCGCTTGACGATGCCTTCGGTGACCTTACAGCCCGCCACCTTGCCGACCCGCGATATGTTGAAGACCTGCAGAATAAGCGCGTTGCCGAGGAATTTCTCACGCAGCGTGGGCGCCAGCAGACCGGACAAGGCCTGCTTCACATCATCGATCACGTTATAGATGATCGAGTAGTAACGCAGCTCAACCGCATCACGCTTGGCCATTTCGCGCGCCTGTTGATTAGCGCGGACGTTAAAGCCGATGATCATCGCATGCGACGCCTTCGCGAGCGTGATGTCGGATTCAGTGATGGCACCAACGGCGGCATCAAGCACACGCACGCGCACTTCGTTGTTGTCATCGGTCAGCTTGATAAGCGCGCCCTTGATGGCTTCGACCGAACCATGCACGTCGCCCTTGATAAGGATGGCGAGTTCCTTGACGGAGCCGGCCTTGATGTTTTCCATCATCTGTTCCAGCGTGCCGCGTTGGCTGGCGGCAGAGGCCAGCGTGCGTTTGCGGCGTTCGCGGAATTCGGCGATTTCACGCGCCTTGGCTTCATCAGCAACCACCAGCAGTTCATCACCCGCCTGTGGTGCGCCGTTCAAGCCCAGAACTTCAACCGGCATCGCGGGCCCGGCCTTCACAACATTGCGGCCATGGTCGTCGATGAGCGCGCGGACGCGGCCCCATTCGGAACCTGCCACAAAGATATCGCCGACCGACAAAGTACCGCGACGAACCAGAACCGTCGCCACCGCGCCGCGGCCGCGTTCCAGTTTGGATTCGACAACCGCACCTTCGGCCACGCGGTCGGGGTTCGCCTTCAGGTCCAGAATTTCGGCCTGCAGCAAGATGGCTTCCAGCAATTTGTCGAGGTTCATGCGCTTCTTGGCAGAAATTTCTACCGACAGCACATCGCCGCCCATTTCTTCGACCTGAATGTCGTGTTGCAGCAGTTCCTGACGGACACGGTCGGGCTTGGCTGCGGGCAGGTCACACTTGTTGATGGCGACCACAAGCGGCACGCCCGCCGCCTTGGCATGACGGATCGCTTCGATCGTCTGTGGCATGATGCCGTCATCGGCCGCCACAACCAGAACGACAACGTCCGTGATGTGGGCGCCGCGCGAACGCATTTCAGTAAAGGCCGCGTGGCCCGGCGTGTCGATGAAGGTCACGCGGTCAAAACCATGCATCGGCTCAGGCATCACAACCTGATATGCGCCGATATGCTGGGTAATGCCACCTGCTTCGCCTGCCACAACATCCGCGTTACGCAGCGCGTCCAGCAGCGACGTTTTACCATGGTCGACGTGACCCATGACCGTGACAACGGGGGGACGCGGTTGCAATTGTTCCGGCGCGTCTTCGACACCGCTTAGGTTCGTTTCAATGTCGGATTCGGCGACACGCTTCACACGGTGGCCGAATTCGGTCGCGATCAGTTCCGCCGTGTCGGCGTCGATAACCTGCGTAATGGTGACCATCATGCCCATTTTCATGAGCGACTTGATCACATCCACACCGCGTTCGGCCATACGGTTGGCCAGTTCCTGCACCGTGATGGCTTCGGGAATGGTGACGTCGCGCGTGACTTTTTGTTGTTCCTGGCGCGACTGCATCGCCTGACGCTTTTCACGTTCAATGCGACGGCGCATGGAGGCGACGCTGCGATGGCGGCCACCGCCGTCTTCGTCCGACAACGCCTGTGAAACGGTCAGGCGGGCACCGCCGCGGCGGTCATCATCGCCGCGTGTACGTGTCGTGTTGCGGCCCGGCTTGCGGTTGTTGCCGCGATTGCCACCCTCTTCTTCTTCCTCGGTCGTTGTGCGGGGTGCATGGCCCGCGCGTGCAGCCAAAGCAGCCCCGCGCATCTGGCTTGCCCCTTCGCCGCTTGCGCGGCCCGAACGTTCACTGGTTTCATTGGCACGACGCGCCTGCAAGTCGCGGCCACGCGCTTCGTCTTCAACGCGACGGCGTTCGCCTTCGACCTTTTCCTGTTCCTGAATACGGCGCAATTCGTCCAGTTCGCGTTGACGCAGGGCATCCTGGCTGGGCGGTTGATAAACCGGCGCACCACCGACGGGGATTTGCGGCGCCTGTGTCGCGGCTTCCTGCGGCGCACGTTCATTTTCAGCGGCACCACGCAAGGCGCGGGCGCGGGCGTCACGTTCTTCGGGCGTCAATTGACGGATGATGGCGCTGGTCGCGCGGCCACGACCACCCATGGTGACAGAGGTGCCGGGTTCCGGCCCCTTAACAGTCGTCGCGGCGCGTACCGTGTCACCTGTAGGCGCTGTAGCAGCGCGGTTGCCGCGCTTGACCTCAACAGCCACGGTCTTTGAACGGCCATGCGAGAAGCTTTGCTTGACCGAACCGGCCGCCGTGGGGCTGTCCGTCGAAACGGGCTTTTTCAGCTCCAGCTTCGGACGCCCACCAAGGCTCAGGACTTTTTTATTGCTGTCTTGTTCAGTCATAACCGCTTTTACCCGTTCTGGTTTGTTTGTGTTGTCGTGTCTGCGTTAAAGCCGGCGAGGCGTTCAACCTCAACGGCGAGTTTTTCTGTCAATCCATGTGCGGCAAACCCGACATAGACGATCTGTTCGTATCCCAAAGCCGCGCCAAGTTCGGCGCGTGAAAGCGTGCGGCATGTGGCGATGTCTTTGCTGTAGCCAAGTTCGGCGCCTGCGTCATCGGCAAGAAACAGGAGCGTGACGCACCGCGCCTTCAGGGCCGCTTCGACCTGCGGCTGACCCAGAGTTGCAGTGCCCGCCGAACGCGACAGGCCGATAAAATCCAAAATGCGTTTGCGCAACAATTGCGCGGTCATGTCCGGCAGGTCTTGCGACGCCTTGGCCGGTTCATGCGCTGCTTTGGCAAAAAGATTTTTCTGAACCGCGGTCGCGACATCGGCGCGCGATGCCGTCACCCACAGGCCACGCCCCGGCAGATTGCCAGCGAGGTCTGGCACAACGCGCCCTTCGGGGTCGAGGACATAACGAACCAGCTTCTCTTTCGGCAGCAGATTACCCGTGACGATGCAACGGCGCGTTTGTTCGGCCGTTGCTTCCGTCGTCTCCGGTAAGGTCTGTTGCGCGACCGCCGTCATGATGCCCTTTCGCCCACATGGTACGCGTTAGGCCGGGTTCGCGGGGGTTTCCCCCTCGCCGAACCAGTGCGCGCGCGCTGCCATGATGATGTCGTTTGCCTTGTTTTCTGTCAGTGCGTCTTCGCCGAGGATTTCGCGGAGTTCATCCCCCGCCAGATCCGCAACGTCGTCGAGCGTCTTGATACCCTTTTCACCCAGCTTGACCGCCATATCGATGGTCAGACCCGGCAACGCGATAACGGCGTCTTCCACGCCGAATTCGCGACGCTTCGCTTCCAGCTTGGCTGCCGTTTCGGCAAGCCACGCGCTGGCGCGCTGTTGCAATTCACTGGCAACCTCGGCGTCAAAGCCTTCGATTTCCGCCAGTTCATCAATCGCGGTGTCGGCGATCTGCTCCACCTTCGTGAAGCCTTCGCTGACCAGCAGGTGCGCGATAACGTCATCAACAGCCAGCGCTTCGATAAACAGCGCAGTGCGTTGTTGCAGTTCGCCCTGACGGCGTTCGGATTCTTCCTTTTCAGTCAGGATGTCGATATCCCAGCCTGTCAACATAGAGGCCAGGCGCACATTCTGACCGCGACGGCCGATGGCGAGCGAAAGCTGTTCATCCGGCACCACGACGTCCATGCGGCCATTGTCTTCGTCAAGGACGACCTTGGCCACTTCGGCAGGCGCCAGCGCGTTCACGACGAAGGTCGCCGGGTCCATGGACCAGGGAATGATGTCGATCTTTTCACCCTGCAATTCACCGACAACCGCCTGAACGCGGCTGCCACGCATGCCGACGCAGGCACCGACGGGGTCGATCGATCCGTCGTTCGATACGACGGCGATCTTCGCACGGCTGCCCGGGTCGCGGGCGACGGACTTAATCTCGATAACGCCGTCATAGATTTCCGGCACTTCCTGCGTGAATAGCTTCGCCATGAACAGCGGATGCGTGCGCGACAGGAATATCTGCGGCCCGCGCTGTTCTTCGCGTACGTCATAGATATAGGCGCGGACGCGGTCGTTATTCTTGAAGTGTTCGCGCGGCAAGGTTTCATCACGACGCAGAACCGCTTCGGCGCGGCCCAGATCGACGGTGACATTGCCGTATTCGACACGCTTCACAACGCCGCTGACGATTTCGCCAACGCGGTCTTTGTATTCTTCGAATTGGTGACGGCGTTCGGCGCGGCGCACTTCCTGCACAATGACCTGCTTGGCGGTCTGTGCGGCGATGCGGCCCAAATCGATCGGCGGCAGATCATCAACGATAAATTCACCGACGGCGATATCGGGGTTTGAACGACGCGCGGCCTTCAACGTGATTTGCGTCCATTCATTTTCAACGGGATCTGCAACCTGCAGATAACGCTTCAGGCGAACTTCGCCGGTGCGGCGGTCGATTTCGGCGCGGATGTCGTTTTCATGACCGTACTTGGCGCGGCCGGCCTTTTGAATGGCCTGTTCCATCGCGACCAGAACTTCGTCGCGTTCAATGCCTTTTTCGCGCGAAACCGCATCGGCCACATGCAATAATTCCATCTTACTTCTCCCCTTCGCTACCAGCGTTGTTATCCATCACCTGACCCGCACGCGCAACCTCCGCCGCATGGGCCGCCAAAAGCGCATCAGTCAGAACCAAACGCGCCCGCGCGATTTTACTGACCGGTACGCGCTTATCCCCGGTTTCCGTATGAAATTCAACTATTGCCGCAGGCCCATCGCCCACAACACGCAAAATTTTTCCCTGAAAGCGGCGATGTCCCTGCAAAGCGCCATCCATGGGCGACGACAAATCCACCCGCGCGATATGTCCTTGAAACCGCGTATAATCTTTCAAACGCGTCAGGGGCCGGTCGATGCCCGGTGAACTCACCTCCAGCGCGGCGCGGTCAGCCAGCGCTTCGTCGCTGTCCAGCGTTTCTTCAATCGCGCGCGTGATGGTCGCACAATCATCCACCGTCATGGGTTTTTGATCGACACGTTCGGCCATAATCTGCAAATGGACACTGCGGCCTTGCGGCAAGACCTGCACACGCACAAGCTCATAGCCAAGGGTGTCGAGCGCGGGCGTAATAAGCGCCTCAGCCTTCGACTCCATCGGCGCTGTGGCCGTTGATTTTGCAGTACTTTTTACCACTTTATCCGTCTGTTCCGTTTGTTTCTTATCTGCAACAACAGACAGGGAGGTCACCCGCTTTGAACGCAAGGTAACAAAAAAGGCGGGCTTTTTGGCCCACCCCAACCCTACCTGTACTGTGCCCCCATCATAGTTATTTTGATTGGTAAAGCAAGTTTTATCGGCATCACAGGGCCACAATCGCTAATTATTTCGATTCCGTAATGCACAAATTTTAGGCAGAATTAACTTTTCATAAGCTATGATGTTTTCAGGAGGAGGCTCTGCGAAGTCATTGATGTAATGACATTTTTATTGCAGAGCAACAAACCATGCTGCGGGTTTTGTGCCATAGGCTACAAGACCGGGTTTTAACCAACCCGCCCTTGGTTTTGTTAACTTTTTTGCTGACTTTCACTCCCTGCACCCCCCCTGCCCTGGCTGACAGTAGCACGCCACCCACCATGGGACAGACGACACAGGCTCTGGCCGACAGGCTGGCGCTGGAACATGAAGCTAAACAGCGCGCAGGCTATCTTTTAGACTATCTGCGTCTGCATCAAAATGACCTGGTCCCGAACATGTCGCCGCTGGCCGGTTTTGCCGCTGCCGTCAGTGAGCCGACACAAATTCTGGGACACTATGCCCGCGAAGCCGGCGATGCGTTGGAAGTCAACAGTTGGGGCGGCGCGCTGGGTTTGGACGGCATGATGCCCGATCTGACCGGCCTCAGCGGCTTAATGGATCAACCGCGCGATAATGACCTGAGCGGTACATGGATGACGCCCGGCTATCACCACCGGGGATTTTTGCCGACCCATGATGCCATCAAACTGGGTATGACGGGACGCGAACATTTCATGGATGATTTCGTGCGCCTGGAGGCGCGACCTTTTGTCGGCGAAAACTGGTTGCACGGCGGCGGCATTTACGGCGCGACCGTGTCGATGAATTTCGGCCAGTCGCCCGTCATGCCCAAAAACAAATTACAGGCGGCCATGAACCCCGTACGTGATACGGGCGGATGGGGACGCATCAGCATGGGCTTTGTTGGCGGCGAAAGCGAATTGACCGACCACGGCAAAGGGTTCGACCTGCATGGCGAAGTGCGTTTTACAGAAAACCTGGCCCTGCATTCTGGCGTGCGCGACAATGGCGACGCGTCAGCCAATTATGTTCTACTGCGTTGGAGCATGGATCTGAAGTAAGGAAACGCCCCTCAGACCGCACACCCTAATCATACGCCGACAAAACTGACGTTGGTGTTTAGATCAACGCCACCATGGTGGCAATAGTGGCGGCGGAATGTGGAAAGGTGTCGGATTGTTATGCGATCCATGGCTCATAACGGGCCGTATCGCATAGGTCTCGCCAACCTCAACCATTGTGCTTGGCGCCGCCTCTAAAATTTCCTGATGACATGCTGAAATCGTTCGCATCGAAACTGCTCCCATATGAATAATGTTTGGAAGACTGCACGACTCACTTCGTCTTGAAACTGCACGCTCTAATATGTCGGGAAGGCTACAACGGCGCACTATATTGTCAATAGTTACGTGTGGTACGCAATTTTATTTCCTGACAAACAGCAGGTAATAAGGCACACGCCCTGCCGCTATGCCCTTTTGTTCATAGCGTGTGGGAACCCAATCGGCGGGTGGCGTGGCACTGTCATGCAGGCAGGTGAATAGATCGGAGGCCTGTGCCATTTGTTCGCGCATCCAGGTCACAAGCCCGGCTGCGTCAGAAGCCAGACGCAACTCCCCGCCCGGTTTGATAACACGCGCAAGGCGCGCGATGTTATCGGGCCTGATGAAGCGGCGTTCCGCATGCCGCGCCTTTGGCCACGGATCGGCAAACAAAACAAAACAGCGCGACAGACATGCATCCGGCAGCGCGTCGATCAGCACGCGCGCATCATCCGGGTAAATGCGGACATTGTTCAGACGAGTGTCTTCGACATGTTCCAGAAGGCTGGCCACACCATTGATAAAAGGTTCGCAGCCGATCACACCGACGGCAGGATTAAGGGCCGCCTGCCCCGCCAGATGTTCACCGCCGCCAAAGCCAACTTCAAGCCATACAGATTGTGGCTTGTGGGGAAAAAGTTCTGTCGGCCAATTAGGATATTTCGCGTTTTTGTCAGCATCCAAAGTAATGGTCAGTTGCGGCAATAATTCCTGCATCAGCCGCGTTTTGCGTATACGCAACGGGCGGCCTTTGCGCCTGCCGAACAGACGCGTTTCCACCGGTTTATAATTTTTTTTCTTCTTCTCTTCTTGTTCCGTCATATCTGTTTCCGTTCGCCAAACAAGGCGGTACCGATGCGCACCTCGGTCGCACCTGCCGCAATGGCTTCTTCAAAATCATCACTCATCCCCATGCTGAGATGCGGCATGTTATGTGTACGCGCAAGTTCCTGCATGGTTTTGAAATAAGCATCTGCCCCCTGCTCCATCGATGCTTGCGCAGGCGGAATACACATGAGTCCGACAGGATGCAAGCCCGCCTGCATCCGGCAATAATCCAGAAAGGCGGGCAAATCTTCCGGCATCACGCCTGCCTTTTGCGGCTCGCGGCCAACATTCACTTCGATATACAAACGCGGCTGCTTGCCGGTTTTACGCATGGCGGCGGCCAGCGCGTCGGCAAGACGTGGTCGGTCAAGCGTTTGGATCACGTCAAACAGACGCACAGCGTCTTCGGCCTTGTTGGTTTGCAGCGGGCCAATCATATGCAATTCCAGTTCCGGCCATCCGTCGCGCAGCGAGGCAAATTTCTGCGTCGCTTCCTGCACGCGATTTTCGCCAAATATATTTTGCCCAAGAGCGCGCGCATTCAGGACGGCATCAACCAGATGGAATTTGCTGACGGCAATCAGTTTGACGCCTGTCGTGTCGCGCCCTGCTCTTTCGGCAGCAGCGCGTATGCGTTGCCTGATCGACAACCAGTTGGCTTCAAGCGTATGCGGCATATCTGGCTCTTTCCAAAACGTCTTTGGACTTAAACAAAAGACCGCAAAAAAAGAAAGGCGGCAGATAACTGCCGCCTTTCAGGTCTTGATGATGCTCCAGGATTAGAACGCCAACTTCTGCGACACCAGAACGACGTAGCCGTCGTCGTGATCCGTCGTGACGCCCGACTTCTGAGCAAAGAGCACGCCATCGATGTTCGAGGTCAAGCCCGGGAACCAGGTGTAGGCCGCGCCCGTACCATAGCTGTTGAAGCTGCCGACATAGGCATTTGCCGCTGACGGGGCCGTACCGGCTGTCGTCTGCAGGTAGTTCACGTAACCCTTGCCACCCAAGTAGTTGGCTGCAACCGCGACCTTGTCAAATTCGTACTTCGCGCCGCCGCTGTAGGTTTCCTGTGACTTGCCCTGGCTCGCCACTTCGTTGTAGTGGCCGAGGTCGGTGTAAGAACCGCCGAAGGTCCAGCCGTTGTAACCAACCTGCGTGCCGAAGCCATAGGAGGTGAAGTCACGCGCCGTACCGGCAACACCCGACGAACCACCGAACAGAACCGTGCCGGTTTCATTCGAGTGGCTGCCCGCGATCAATTGCGCGCTGGCTGTAACGTCAACCTTGCCGTACTTGCCGGTGTATTGCAGCGCTGACTTGATGACGTCCACGTAGGGCGAGATCTTGGAGGTGCCTGCGCCATTCTTATAGTTGTTCACACTCTGACCGTAGTCATACAGGGTCGGGATAAATGAAATACCCAATTGAACCTTGTGGGTTTCGTTGCCAACCTTCGGCGTGTAATAGGTGACCTTGGTGCTGTGTTCGGTGTTGTCGATGCCCGAAGCCTGGAAGAAGGCCAGGGTGTGCTGATCGACGAAGTCGGTGTAGCGACCGTCAACCTGACCTTCGCCAACCGTCGGCGCGTAAACAAACAGGTCCGAAGCACCATGTTCGTCGCCCAACAGGACCTTACCGAACGCACCTGACAACCAGACATAGCCGGAGTTCAGGGTAAAGCTGGTACCGCCATTGCCCCACAGGGTGCCGGCTTCTGAACCATTCCACAGGCCGATGTTGGCGCCGTATTCAACGCCGTTTGCGGCTTTGCCTGTCGCATCAAAGTTCAGCTTGGCTTCGGTTTCGAAGTCATGGTTGGCGCGGGCGCCATTGGCCGACGTGCCTTCGGCTTCATGATAGAAACCGGCGACGAAATCTGTGTAACCGCCGACATTCAGCGAAATCGGTGAAGCCGGGGCAGCATGGGCGGCACCTGCAAAAGCAACGCCAACAAACGCTGTCGTCGCGAGTAGAGTCTTACGCATGAGGATCTCCTCTAACTAGGTTACAATAAGCTTTAGGTCTTCAGTACGCCGTCGAAACGACAGCCACGAGCGGAACCGCTCTTACCGCATCAATCTGGTACCAGATGCTTGCACAGACAAGGATTTCTTGGGGTAAATGGGCCTCGAAAAAAAATGTGTTGCACATACGCAACAACCCCTGCGGCGCACAAAATTGTGGATAACCCTCACAAGCCATCCATATCGTTTCGATATAGAAATAATAATTAGCACCAGAAAACTGTTGGCATAACATTGGGTTAGGACATTAACCCTTGCCATGCCCCCCGAATATGGGCAGGATCTCTTCTTAACCGCCTGACCTCATCCGGCGTGGATCCGCATCTCTTCGGTTTTGGAAAAATGATGAAAAGAAACCCCCTCCTGACCCTCGCCCTCTTGACACCTTTGGCCCTGACCGCCTGCGAAAGCCTGGGCCTTGAAAGCGAGCCTACTTACAGCGATAAGCAACGCGACGCCATATACAAAAACGGCAGCCTGTTAAGTGATAAGGGCGGCGTCGATATCATCGGTGGCGAACAAAAGAAGGCCGAGGAAACCGGCGGCATTGGCGTTAACGGCTTTTTGTGGCGCGCCTCGCTCGACACCGTATCGTTTATGCCCATCGCGTCAGCCGATCCCTTTGGCGGGGTCATTATCACCGATTGGTACAGCGCACCTGAAACGCCGACCGAGAGAACCAAGCTGAACATCTTTATTCGCGGGCGCGATCTACGCGCCGACGGCGTCAAGGTTTCGGTGTTCCGCCAGACCAAAGATGCAGATGGCAACTGGACAGATGCGCCGGTTGCGGGTGCCCTGTCCGGCACGCTGGAAAACGCCATCCTGACAAAGGCGCGTCAGATCCGCGTCGCGCAAAAGCAGGTCCAGCAATAACTTCACCGACAGAATACCAAGGCCATGAACACGACAAACGCCCGCTATAACCCGCAAGTCACAGAATCCAAATGGCAAGCCGTCTGGAGTGATCGCGAAAGCTTTAAGGCAGCCGAAGACGCGACACGCCCTAAATATTTTGTGATGGAAATGTTTCCATACCCGTCAGGCCGCGTCCATATGGGCCATGTGCGGAATTACACGTTGGGGGATGTTGTCGCGCGATACAAGCGCGCCTGTGGCTTCAATGTCCTGCACCCGATGGGATGGGACGCGTTCGGCCTGCCTGCCGAAAACGCCGCGCGCGATAACAATACGCACCCCGCGACCTGGACCTATGACAACATCAAGGCGATGCGCACTGAGTTACAGCGCATGGGTTTGTCGATTGATTGGAGCAGGGAGGTCACGACCTGCCATCCATCCTATTACAAACATCAGCAAAAACTGTTTCTGGATTTTATGCAGGCAGGCTTAGTGTACCGCAAGGAATCGTGGGTCAATTGGGATCCGGTTGACCATACCGTTCTGGCGAATGAGCAGGTGGTCGATGGCCGTGGTTGGCGTTCGGGTGCGGTTGTTGAAAAACGCCAATTGTCGCAGTGGTTTCTGAAAATCACATCCTATGCCGAAGATTTGCTGAAAGGCCTTGGTACTCTGGACCGATGGCCGGAAAAAGTGCGTCTGATGCAGGAAAACTGGATTGGTTGCTCGCAGGGCGCCCGGGTCCGTTTTAAGCTGGCCGACGGCGGCAAAATCACCAATGAAGATGTCGAGGTTTTCACGACACGCCCCGACACGCTGTTTGGCGCTTCGTTTGTCGCGCTGTCACCGCAGCACCCACTGGCGGCAAAGCTGGCTGAAACGGACGCCAACCTGGCTGCGTTCATTGCCGACTGCAACCGCATGGGCACATCCGAAGCGGCCTTGGAAACAGCGGAAAAGAAGGGATACGACACAGGGCTAAAGGTAGCACACGTGTTCGACGCCAATTGGCATTTGCCGGTTTACATCGCCAACTTTGTTTTAATGGAATACGGGACGGGCGCCATCTTCGGTTGCCCCGCGCATGATGAACGCGACTTTGAATTTGCCCGCAAATACAACCTGCCGATCAAGGCTGTGGTCCTGCCGCCCGATGCGGACGTTGCCAGCTTTGCGGTCAACGCCGAGCCTTATACGGGTCCTGGTAAAATCATGGCCTCGCAATTTCTGGATGGCCTTGAAGTTGATGAGGCCAAAAAGCGCGCGATTGCCGAGATTGAAGCGCGCGGCGCCGGGCAGGGGGTCACACAATACCGCCTGCGCGACTGGGGTGTCAGCCGCCAACGTTATTGGGGCTGTCCCATTCCGGTTGTACATTGCGAATCCTGTGGCGCGGTCCCGGTTCCGGCGAAGGATTTGCCGGTTCTGTTGCCCGACGATGTTACCTTTGACAAACCCGGCAATCCGCTGGAGCAACACCCCACATGGAAGCATGTGAATTGCCCCACGTGCAACAAACCCGCGCGACGTGAAACCGATACCTGCGACACGTTTGTGGACAGCAGCTGGTACTTTGCCCGCTATTGCTCGGCCACTGACGACACGCAACCGGTTAACAGGCTGGCGGCGGATTACTGGCTGCCAGTTGACCAATATGTCGGCGGCGTTGAGCATGCGATCTTGCATTTGCTGTATGCGCGTTTCTTTGCGCGCGCGATGAAGGCAACCGGCCATATCGGCGTGAACGAGCCTTTCGCCGGCCTGTTTACCCAAGGCATGGTCACGCACGAATCCTATAAAAACGCGAAGGGTGAATGGATTTACCCCGAAGACGTTGCGAAAAACGCCGACGGCACAGCGACTGAAGTTGGGTCTGGCGCGCCCGTGACCATCACGCGTAGCGAGAAGATGAGTAAGTCCAAAAAGAACGTGGTTGATCCGGGCCGCATCATGAACACCTATGGCGCAGATACGGCGCGTCTGTTCATGTTGTCTGACAGCCCGCCTGAACGCGATCTGGAATGGTCGGATGCAGGGGCCGAAGGCGCATGGCGTTTTCTGGGCCGCCTGTGGCGCCTTGTCGATAGTACCGTTGGCCAACTGCCCACGGCAGACATGCCGTTACCAACCCTGAATGCAACAGCAGACAAAGCGCGCCGCATCACACACAAAACCATTGCGGATGTCACGGCGTCGCTGGAGCGGTTCCATTTCAATGGCGCCGTTGCCCGCATTCGTGAATTCGCCAACGCGCTGGAAACACTGAACACCGGTGACGCAGGCGAAGCCTGGGCCTTGCGTGAGGGGTTGGACAGTCTGGTACAGATCATCGGCCCCATGGTGCCGCATCTGGCCGAAGAATTGTGGCAGCGGCTGGGACATAAGACCCTGTTGACAGACAGCGCATGGCCAAAGGCGGACTCCGCCCTGGCGGTTGATAATCAGGTCACCATCGCGGTTCAGGTAAACGGCAAATTGCGTGCGACCATCACGTTGCCGCGCGATGCGCAGGCCACGGATGCGGAAACAGCCGCGCTGGCCGACGACAATGTGCAGCGCGCGATTGCAGGCCAGAAGCCGAAGAAAATTATCGTCGTGCCGAACAAGATCATCAATATCGTCGCGTAAGGCGCAGCCATGGCCATCAGCCACCGCAACAAAGATAGCAAGATGCAAAAGCGGCGCGAGCAGGGGCGTTGCATACCGATGGCCGTACTGATCCTGTCCGGCCTGATGGTGCAGGGCTGCGGTTATCACGCCGTCTACGCGACGCAAGGCAGCACATCGGCGGTTGCGAATGAACTTAATCAGGTCGGCATCGACAGCATTCCAAACCGCGAGGGGCAGGTGCTGCGAAACGACCTGATTGACCGCCTGTATGGCAAAGGCCGCCCGACGAGCGTGAATTACCACTTGTCAGTGAAAATCAATATTGGATCCGAAGATCTGGGCACACTGGCTGACTCCACCACCGTTTTGGTCGGTATCAACACAGACGCAAATTATACATTGACGGACACCGCAGGCCATCAGGTGTTGAGCGGCCATGCGCACAGCGCCACGAGCTATGACAAGCTGAACAACCAGTATGGCACACTGGCGTCGCATGACAGTGCGGTCGACCGCACCCTGCATGAAGTGGGTGAGCAGATCACGAACCGTCTCGGCCTGTATTTTGCGGAAAAGGATTCATCGACCTCGACCGTCCCGGCGACCAAAGCGCCGTAACCTCCATGAAACTGACGCCCGCGCAAACGACGCAGTTTTTACAAAAACCAGACTCCGCAAAACGCGTGATTCTGGTGTATGGACCGGACGCCGGTTTGGTCAGCGAACGCGTCAAAATGTTGGCCCTATTGGTTGTACCTGATCCGGATGATCCGTTCCGCACCGCGCATTTGACGGCAGCCGCGGTTGCCGATGACACAGCCCGTTTGTATGATGAAATGGCCGCGCAGTCACTGGGCGGCGGACGCCGCCTGATCCGCCTGAGTGCGGCGGAATCCGCCACGGGCGCGATTGCCAGCCTGTTAAAAGACCCGCCGCCAACCGACAGCCTGTTGTTGATTGAGGCCGGTGATCTGGACAAAAAATCCAAGCTACGCCTTCTGTGTGAAAATGAAGCACTGGCGGTCACGATCGCCTGCTACGCCGAAGAAGGTGCCGCACGCCAACGTACCATTGCCGATATTTTGCAAGCCGAAGGCTTGCGTATTGACCGCGACGCCCTGATGGCCCTGGCCGACATCTTACCATCCGACCGTATGGCCATGCGGTCGGAGTTAGAAAAACTGGCGCTATACGCGCGCGGCCAAAAGGAAATCAGCCTGCGTGATATCGAAGCGGTGATTCAGGATGCGGGGGCCGCCGAGCTGGATGACCTGATTTATGCCGTGGCGAGTGGCGATGCTGCACGTTCCGGCACCCTGATGGCGCGGTTGTGGGAAGAACAAACATCGCCCGTCGCCATATTGCGTGCAGCACAACGTCATTTCATGCGCCTGGCGCAGGCGCGCGCGCAAATGGATGAAGGATTGAACGCGGCCGAGGCCGTGAAGCGCCTCAGCCCGCCGGTATTCTGGAAATTCGAGAACGCATTTGCCGCGCAATTGCGACGCTGGTCATCCGCCCGCATTGAGGCCGCTCTATCCCGCCTTTATGAGGCCGAAGCCGCCGTAAAGCGCACAGGCATCCCGGATCAGACGCTGTGCGCGCAATTGCTGCTGCGCCTGACCGGCTAGGTCGATATCCATCCATCACGATAACGCTATAAAAAAATCGGGGCCCGATAGCGGACCCCGATTGTTCTTCTGCTGATTTTTCAAGTTCAGCTGATCTTCTGCAGACCGGCTTGCGCCTGTTCCTGCAGAACCTGATCAACCGTGTCACCCAGCGCATCGCCGGTGACGGACAGTTGACGCAGGATCTGCTGCAGCGAACCCATCAGTTCGTCGCCCTGCAACTTCAATGACACGCGCATGCGGTCAGTGCGTTGCTGCATTTCCTCGATCGTCTTGTTCATGGCCTGAACCTGACCATGCGCTTCACGTACTGAACCGCTGACAACCTGCGACTGTTCGCCGTAAATCTGGCCGATGCCGCGAATAATGCCCGCCGCCGTCTGTGAACCGTTCGTGAGGTTTTGCATTTCACGCTGTACGGTTGAAACGACGTCGATCAGTTTCTTCGACGCTTCTTCGCTGACATTCGCGGCCAGAGTGCGGCCTTCTTCCAGCTTGGAGGAAACGACGCTGAGGTGGCCCAGTGCGGTTTCAAGCTGACCGACCAGATCACCTTCATGACGACGGATGCCATCGCCCGCCATCGACAGACGGTCAAGCAGAACATCCAGTTGATCGCCAAAGCCGGTCAGCAGCTTGGCGACTTCTTCGGTCGCGCCGCGCATACGGGCCGTTTTGTCGGTCAGTTGCAGGATCGTGTCCTTGCCGGTCTGGTCGAAGCGTTGCGAAATGCGTTCGACATCAGCCACCGTGGCGACCGTGGTCGTACGCAGCGTGCTGCCCGTACGTTCCAGTTGGGTCGTGATTTGCGTCAAGCCGCGGTTGATGTCGTCGATCTGCGACTGAACACCGGTGCGGATACGTTCCAGCTGTTCGCGGAACTGCGCGGTGGCGCCCGTCAACTGGCCTTCGGCGCGTTGGCCCGCCTGGCTGAGCGCATCGATATGCTTCGCGACAACCTCGCCAGTCGCGGCAAGTTTTTGCGTACTGACGGCAGCGCGTTGATCCAACGTGTCAAACTCGCGCACCAAACGTTCGGCTGTCTGTGTCGCATCGCGACGCAGGGCTGAGAGACGTTCGCCCGAGCTTGCCAGTTCGGCAATGCTTTGTTCGGCGCGGGCGACCAGTTGCTTCTGTTCGTCCGACAGAGTCGCGGTGGCGCCCTGCATCGCCGTCACATGCTGTCCCAATACCACGCCAAAGCTCTTCAGCAAATCTTCGGCCTCGCCTGATGTTGCTGTAATGCGGCGCATTTCATCAATCATGCTTTCGCGCGCCGTGGTTGTAACGGCGATGAAGCGGTCAGCGGTGCTGACCAGATGCGCATCGGCTTCAGCCGCACGGTCTTTCAGCATACGCGTCGCCTGTTCGATACCGGCCGTGTTGCGGTCAAGCAGCGTCGGCAGATGCGCCGATTCCTGACGCAGGTTGCCAGTTGCCTGTTCAATCGCCGATTCCGACATCGCCAGATTGGCACGGAGCGCGTCGCTTTGACCCAACAGCTTATCAGCTGCCGCGGCCACATGTTCGACCGCCTGTACAGACAGGCTGCCAACGCGTTGCAGTTCGTCGGTCAGTGTCTGACGCGCATCCGTCACGCGCGACCAGGCCTGTTCCAGAATGCCGCGGGCATCCTTATCCGTTTCCGCGAGCGAGTCACGCAGCATAACCAAACGTTCGGTCGCGTAGGCTGCCGTATCAGCCAACTGGCGCGCCTGCGCTTCGGACTTGGCGCCGGTCGTTTCAATAACCTGCAGCTGATCGCGCATTTTGTCGCTGACGATTGTCACGCGTTCTTCCGCATCGCGCGCCGTTGCCGCGAATACGGATGCCTGCTTTTGCAAGGCTTCGATGCTCGACTGGCTGTAACCGGCAAATTGCTGCGCGGTGTAATCCAACGCACCTGTCGCGGCCCCCGTTTGTTGCTTCAACTGGTTGGTGGCGGCGTCAATTTGCGCAACCGCGCCTGTCATCTGGTCGGCAACGCGCGCGCTTTCCGCCTGCAATGTGTCGCGCAGATAACGCGCCTGTTCTTGCATATTGGCGGCAGAGGCAACAATGCTGCGCGTCTGCTGTTCGGCTTGCTGCGCCTGCATGGACAGTTTGCCGGCTTCATCGGCAAAGCCGCTGCTGGCCGCCTGCACTTGCGCCAATGTGCTTTGCGCCTGCGTGCCGATGGCGTCCATCTGGCGATTGATTTGCTGCGTACCGTCTGTGACGCGAGCAACCGTGCGTTCCGCGATCGAAGCCGTTTCATCCTGAGCCAGGCTGAGACGGTTCAGAAGGCCATTCAACACGTCACGCTGCGCATCGAGCGCGGCAGTGAGCGTACGTTGACGATCGGCAATTTGCGCCATAGTCGTATTCAGCGTCTGCGTCTGACCCGACAGGCCGGATTGCAAACCACCCAGCGTAACTTCGGTCGCGGTTGTAACTTCGCGCAATTCCACGCCGGATGCGGCCAGCTTGGTGATCAAGCCGCCCAGCACATCGCCCGCACGGGTACTTTCGTCCTGTACGGTTTCGCGCAAGTGACGCGCCTGTTCCTGCAGCGCGGCGGTGACGGACAAGATGGTCCGCGCCTGCTGTTCGGCTTGTTGCGCATTTTGCACCAGTTGCCCCGCCTGATCGGCAAAGGCTGTGCCGGCATCGCGCACATAGCCAACCGTGCTTTGTGATTTGTCGGACAGAACGCCCAACTGATTCTGGATGTCATGCAAAGCTGCATCCAGACGCGTAATGCTGCGTTCGGCCACGTCGGATGCCGATGCGTGTGCCGTGCCCAGCTTGTCGAACAGTTCGACGAGCTGCGTGCGCTGGCTTTCGCTGGCGGTCGCGAGGGTACGGTGCTGTTCGGCGACCTGATCGCCCAAAACGGACAAGGTCGATGTCTGTTGTGTGACGCTGGCGCCCAATGTCGACAAAGCCTGTTCGGCACGCGCGGCGGTTGTTTCCATATTGCTGTTGATGTTGTCCAGCCTGGACGATATCGAGGCTTCGGCACGCGCCGTTGTTTCTTCTACATTCTTGCTGAGCGCCGACAATTTATCGGACACAGTTTGCTCGGCACGTGCTGCGGTTGTTTCCATTTCCTTGCTAAACGTGGAAAGTTTGGCAGAGGCGGTTTCCGTCATGCTGCCAAAGCGACCCGCGGCCTGATCCGCGCCCAAAAGGGCGGTGGCGGCGGTCTGCTGCATCTTCTGGCTGGCGGCGTCCATTTGGGCGACGCTGTCCGTCAGTTGCTGTGTCAGACGGCTGTTGTGCTGTTCCATTTGTGTACGGATTTGGCTGGTCTGTTCCGACAAAGTGACGCCCGTGGCCGACAATTGACGAATGGTCTGGTCGATCTGCGCGGCGCTGTCATTCAGCTTGGCTGTTTGTTCAGCAAAGACACCGCCTGTCTTCTGAACAAGCGTAGCGGCACTTTGTGACGCTTCGTTCAGCGTGTTGCTTTGACGCGTAAAGGCGGCATTGCATTCATCCAGACGGGCAAGCGTCTGACGCGCATTGCTGTTTGCAGCCTCGTGCGTGAAGCTGATCTTTTCGTTCAGTGCGGTGATCTGTTGCAGTGTTTTACCGGTCGCGGTTGCGATCTGCGTCGCCTGCGCATCCAGTTGCTGCGCTCCATTGCCGACGAGGCTGAGCTGCGCCATCAGCGCGGTCGTCAGTTGTTCGACCTTGCCCTGAACGGTGCCGGTCGCCTGTTCCAACTGCTGTGTGCGCTGATCCAGATCCTGCGCGGCGGCGCGGGTGGTTTCATTATAATGGGTCGCGACACGATCAAGCAGCGCATAGGCGGCATCGGTGCGTTGTTGCAACGCTTCGCCAAGCGAAGCAAATTGCTTTTCCGCGCGTTGCAGGTCGGCGGCCAGATCATCGCTCTGCTTTTGCAGGATGGTACGGATCTGAGTCGCTTCACTTTGCAGATTACCGGTAATCATTTGCATCTTGGTGCTGGAATTCTCGGCATTCTGCAGCAATTGATAGGTTTGTTCACCCACACGAATGGCGGCGCCCTGTAACGCTTCGACCGCACGGGCGGTTTCGGTGTCAAGGCCGGTCACTTCACGTTGTAGGCGGTCGGACAAATCCGCATATTGTTGCAAGGTCTGACGCGCTGTTTCTTCCTGCGCGGCGCGAACGGCCAGGAATCGCGCATTCAACTGATCAATCTGTGAAGCGGATTCTCCCGTAATGCGGGTCAAATCTTCGCCCATGCTGCCGACGCGGGCATGGAAATGCTGCAGGCGCTCCAACTGACCCTGCAGACCTTCATGATATTGCCCCATCGATTGCAGGCCCGCACTCGTGCTGGCTTCAACCTGACGCACAACTTCCTGCACCGGCGGAATGGCGCGGGCGGCAAAGTCGCGGATATTCTGTTCGGACTGGCCGATTTGACCGCGCGTTTCGGTCAGCAAGTCAACAAGACCGGCGGCCTGTTCACGCAGACCCTTTTCGGCAATCGCGGCCTGTTGCTGCAATTGCGTTGTGGCTTCGCGCAGCACCACCTCTGCGGTACGGGTGCGTTCAGCCATATCGCCTTCCTGACGACCGAGTGATTCCGTGGCAACGGCCAGCGCGCGCACGCTCATCTGCGTGGCTTCGTTGATGCGGGTAATCAGGCCTTCGTTCTGATCAACGGCGGCATACAAATCCTTCACCAGATTTTCACCGACACCCTGCGTCGCTTCGCGGGTAGCCAGCAGACGCTCCAGTACATGCTGCAGATTTTGTACGGCGGCGGCGGCGCGATCCTGCACATCCGTACCGGCGCGGGCCGACGCTTCACGCAGCGCTTCGAATTGCGCCAGATGATGGGTGACTTCGGTTGTCATCGCCTTCATCTGTTCGCTGCTTTCGATCGACAGGCGGTTAAGGCGCTGCGACACGTCTTCGTAACGGGCCGTTGTATCAGCCAGATGACGGGCGATAGCATCCGCATTGGTGCGGCTGTCGCCGTTCAGCATCGTGAAGCGGGTCAACGTATCATTTGCGGCATTGTTCAGGTTGGAGATCGACTTTTCCCACGACCCGACAAAATCTTCGGTGGTCTTGCCGATGCGGCCCGCCAGCGCGTCCAGATCATCGCGGCGCTGCTGCAGACCATTGTCGACAACAGACAGGCGTTCGCTGAAACCATCCATGAAGCGCTGCAGGCTGTCCACCTGATAGGAAAGTTTTTCACTGAGGTTGACGGCCTGTTCACGCGCCAACTGTTCGCTGGCGTACAGGCGGTCGGCCACGCCGCGAATAACGGCTTCGGCTTCGCTGACGCGGACAGGCAGCGTGTTGCTGAATTCATCCAGCGAACGGGTTTGCGCATCAAGCGCGCCCGCCAGACGTTCCGCCTCTTCACGCGCAATGCCGGCGCGTTCCAAGAAGCGCGCGACGCTGAGGTCGATTTTGCTGGAAAGACCGTTCAGTGTTTCGGACGCGGATTCCGCCGCGGCCAGCAAGGTCGCTTCCTGCGCACGCGATGTGTCGGCCAGACGTTTGCTGTCCAGATTGGCGCGTTCCAGCGCGTCAACCACGCGACCGCTGCACGTTTCAACTTCTTCGAGCAGCGAGGTGATCTGATCACGCACCGCTTCGGTTTGGCGCGACACAGAGTCGCCGCTTTGCACCAGACGGTCATCAAGGACGCGCATCATGGTGAATTTGTCATCCATCAGGTTTTCAATCTGCTGCATATTGCGGCGGATGATGTCTTGAATTTCCTTAACCTGGTTCACACTGGAACGTTCGAACTGTTCCATGTCTTCGCGCTGACGGCGCACGCGATCGACGATGGTCGCCAAATCGCCCTGCGTCATGTTCTGCACGCTCTTCAACAATTCAACCTGTTCACGGATGACCTGATTGAAGCGGCGGATGCGCGCTTCGGCGATCCCCGACTCGCCCGTAATCATCGCCAGTTGGCGACGGAGCGGTTCGGCAACCATTTGAATGTCAGCGGCGCGCTGCAGATAGGCAACCAGCATCCACACAAACGCGACCGGCGAAATAAT
Source organism: Alphaproteobacteria bacterium (assembly GCA_019233975.1). Lineage (GTDB taxonomy): Bacteria > Pseudomonadota > Alphaproteobacteria > UBA9219 > UBA9219 > JAFALY01. The sequence continues at coordinate 67,344 of JAFALY010000010.1, forward strand.
GGCGGAAATGCCAATCGCCCAATCAGCCAGCGGCAAACCGCCAAAGGTATGCGCAGGACCCGAGCGCGCAACAACAGCCAGAACAATCAGAACCCAAACGCCCGAGACAACCAGACCGGCCCAGAACGGCATGCTGCCGACATCGATCCGTTTTTTCGCGGCCGTCTTTGCGGCTTGCGGTGCGGCGGTGGCCTTTGGCGGCGCCTTGGCCGCCTGGGGTGGTACGGGAGGCGTCAATCTGACGGGTGCGCCCGTGGCGGGTGTAGCGGAAGCGGCTGAACTGTTCTGCGGTGCGGCCATATGAAACGCCTCAATATCAGTTGTCTATCAGTTGTGTCTGATACACGTTTTTTATTTGTCCAAATCATTCCGGATACATAACAAAAAACGCTTACCTAGCCGCGGATTAGATACACGACGAGGAACTGCGACTGTAGCAGCTTTACATCTATTAATGGAAGCAAGAAGCAAAGGGCGGTGGATAATTTTTTGTACGCAAAATCAGGCCTGTAGGAACCCCGCGTCAGACCGTCACGGATAGAGTGAACGCCGCCCGTCAAGCCCTATTTTGCACTGCCGAAAAGCCCATCTGAAAGTAATTAACAACTCCCTTTGGGACGAATCACTTCAGGATTTTTGTTTCACAAGCGATTTGAGTTCATAGAGGCAATCAAGCGCGGCGCGAGGGTTCAACGCATCGGGGTCCAGCGTCTTGATTTTCTGTAACAGCTCACGCGCCAGCGCGTCCTGTTTGATGTCACCGGTTGTGCGCGGCGTCGCGTCATAGGCGGGCAGAGTATCCAGCGTCGTGGCGGGCGCATTCTGGTCGCCCGACTCCAGCCGATTCAGAATATCGGTGGCACGTTGTACGACGGCGGGCGGCAAGCCGGCCATTTGCGCAACATGAATGCCATAGGAACGGTCAGCAGCACCCGCGACCACTTCGTGCAAAAAGATAATGTCATTTTGCCATTCGCGGATTTTCATGGTGGCCGGAAAAAGCGACGGCAGTTTTTCCGTCAGCGCGGTCAGTTCATGATAATGCGTGGCGAACAGGGCGCGACAACGGTTCGCTTCGTGCAGATGCTCAAGCGTCGCCCAGGCGATCGACAGACCGTCATAGGTTGCCGTGCCGCGACCGATTTCATCCAGAATAACCAGGGAACGCGGCGTGGCCTGATTCAAAATCGCGGCGGTTTCAACCATTTCAACCATAAAGGTTGAATGGCCGCGCGCCAGATCATCCGACGCGCCAACACGACTGAACAAACGGTCGATGATGCCGATATGTGCCGATACCGCAGGCACAAAGCTGCCGCACTGCGCCAAAAGCGCGATCAGTGCATTCTGTCGCAAAAAAGTGGATTTACCCGCCATGTTCGGCCCGGTCAGCAACCACAGCCTTTGCGCATCCGCCAGATTGCAATCGTTTGCGATAAAGCCCGACGCGCTGTTGACAGAAGGCGTACGACGTAACGCCTGCTCCACCACCGGATGGCGTCCGCCCGTAATGGCAAACGCGGTCGATGCGTCCACTTGCGGACGGGTATAGTTTTCTTCGACCGCAAGCGTCGCAAGCCCTGTTGCGACATCCAGCACAGCCAATGCCGCGGCCGTACGTCGCAGATCATTCAGGTAGCCCATGACCTCCTGAACCAGATCCGCAAAAATTTGCAGTTCAAGCGACAATGCCCTATCGGCGGCTTCGGTAATTTTGCGTGCAAGCTCACCGAGTTCCACGGTCGTGAAACGTGCGGCGCTGGCCAATGTCTGGCGGTGAATGAAAAGGTCCGGCTTCGCCAGCAATTTATCGGCGTGAGCCGGGGTCACTTCAATAAAATAGCCGATCACATTATTGTGTTTGATCTTAAGCGTCGGCGCGTCCGCAGCGGCCATATAGTTCTGTTGCAGGGCCGCAATGTGGCGACGGCTGTCATCGCGCAGGGCCACAAGTTCGTCCAGTGCAGGCACGTAACCGACGGCGATGAAATGCCCGTCACGCGCCATCAATGGTAACTCAGCCGCCAAGGCACGCGTTAGACGGTCAATCAGCGGCGCATATAGCCCGAGCGTCGATGTGGCCACCTGCATTTCATCAGGCAGATTTTTGTGTGCGAGGAGTGATGTGCGCATGGCGTTGGCCTGCGTCAGCGCATCACGCAACGCAGCAAGGTCACGCGGGCCGCCGCGTCCCAACGCAAGTCGTGTCAGAGCGCGTTCCATATCCGGCGTTTGCCGCAAGGCATTGCGCAGCGCGTCACAAAGCGCGGTTTGCATTGTCATAAAGGCGACGGCATCCAGTCGTTGCGTGATGACATTCACATCCGTCAACGGCGTCATTAAACGCGCGGCCAACAGGCGCGCACCCGCGCCCGTCATGGTGCGGTCGATGGCGTCCAGCAAACTGCCCTGACGTTCGCCCGACAAAGTGCGCGTCAGTTCCAGATTGCGCCGCGTCGCGGGGTCGATCGCCATACCGTCATGCGCCGCCTGTCGTTGCGGCGGCAGCAAGGGTGGCCTTTCTTTCTTTTGCGTCAGCTCGACATAGTCAACCAATGCGCCGAGCGCCGTAACTTCCGCACGGCCAAACGCGCCATAGGCGGCCAAATCACCCACCTGATAAAAAGACAGCAAGCGCCGTCGCGCATTGTCACTGTCAAAACGGCTTTGCGGTTGCGGCACCAAAACATCGCGATAGGGCGCGAATACCTCGTATAAATCTGGCTGCTCTACCAGTTTTTGCGGCAGCAGAAGTTCAGCCGGCTCCAGCCGCGCCAGCGCGGCACCCAATGTCGCAGGCGTCACCGGTTGCGCAACAGGTTGCGCGGTCGCCAGATCGACCCAGGCCAACGCCAGATCATCCCCCACGCCAGCCAGTGCGGTCAGATAGATCGCACGACGCGCGTCCAGCAAACTGTCTTCGGTTATCGTGCCGGGCGTGATGATGCGGACAACGTCACGCGTCACGATGGATTTGCCACCCTGTTTCTTGGCACGCTGTTTGGCCTCCTCAGGCGTTTCGACCTGTTCACAGATGGCGACACGGAACCCTTTGCGGATCAGGCGCGCCAGATAATTTTCATAACTGTGCGCAGGCACGCCGCACATGGGGATATCCTGCCCCTGATGTTGGCCGCGCCGCGTCAGCGCGATATCCAGCGCCGCAGATGCCTTAACCGCATCATCAAAGAACAATTCGTAAAAATCGCCCAGACGGAAAAACAGCAGACAGTCTTCATGCTGCGCCTTCAACGCAAAATATTGCGCCATCAGCGGCGTCACGGCATCATCCGCAGGCAATAATTCGGGCAGAAGGGCTTGCGCTTGCGCCATAAATAGGGCATCCGGAATCTGGTTACAATGAAACCCAACCATGCCAAAGCCCGCGCGCGCGAACAAGGAAAAGGTAGGCCATGATTATCGGTATCGGCAGCGACATCATCGATATAACGCGGATTGAAAAATCCATCGCACGTTATGGCGCGCGCTTTATTAACCGTCTTTATACCGAGGGTGAGCAGAAAAAGGCCGCAAGCCGCAGCAACCCCATCCCCACCTATGCCAAGCGATTTGCCGCCAAAGAAGCATGCAGCAAGGCGCTGGGCACCGGCCTGAGCCACGGCGTTTACTGGCGCGATATGGAAGTCGTCAATCTGCCGACCGGGCAGCCAACCATGCGTTTAACCAACGGTGCGTTACAACGTTTACAAAGCCTGACGCCGCCCGGCCTGACGCCGCGCATTCACCTGAGCATCACGGATGAGCATCCATGGGCGCAGGCTTATGTGATTATTGAGGCTGTGCCTTAGCCTTTTTGCGCGCCATTCAGCTGCTGACGCATCTGTTCCAGCAAGCCATCCAGCTGGCCGCCGTTGCGTTGGATGACGGCGGTGTATTCCTGACGCTGCGTGACGCTCAGGCTCACGCCTTCGACCACGACATCGATGACACCCATTTTGCCGTCGCGCGTGCGAATGCGCCAATCAATCGCGGTCGGCTCTGAACCATCGGGGTGGGTGATCTGGCTATTTACGATAGTGTCGCGTTCGTCTTCCGGGCGAACAGCAATAACTGTGAAGCCTTCACCTGTGTAAAGCGACAGCTTGTCGCCATAGGATTTGATCACCAGTTCCTGAAACAGGCTCATATATTCTTTTTGCTGTTCCGGCGTGGCGCTGTTCCAGCTGCGGCCGATGACGTAGCGACCGATGGTCTGCAGGTCGAATGAATTACGCAAAATATTGCGGAATTTGTCGTTGCGTTGTTCAACCGTCAGGGTTTTGTCGGCAATTGCGTGGATCGCGCTGTCGCCCAGATCCTGCACAAACTTTCCGGCGGGCTGTTTAACCGCTTCGTCATGCGTTTTGGCCGCAGGCGCACTCGGCGCATCGGCGGCAAACACAAAGGCCGGCATCACGACCGGCATGGTGGTCAACATGACCGAAAGCAGGCTGGCGGAAAGCGTCTGACGGGCAGAGAGAGCCATAACATATCCTCGAGAAAGGAAGGAGAGCGGTGTAATCTTCCTTTCGGTTATAGGGGTGAATGAGGGCAAAAAAAAGTCCTTTATTGGTCCAGTATCGGACCACGCGCAGCAGGCACCTGCCACGATCCCGCCATAATGTGTTGCATTTTGGAAATAGCCCTGTGGATGATTTGATTTTCTTCATAATTCCCAATTGACGCCTTTGATTTGACATGCTCTTTTGTTCTCCTATCGATAGTGACCCGATCGGGTCCGAATAACTCCATGGAAAGGACTAAGAAATGCGTTCGATGAAACTTTTGGCCGCCGCCGCCGTTGTGACAGCTCTGGTTGCCGGCCCCGTCATGGCCCAAGACGCCATGAGCAGCACCGCCGCCCCGGCGACGGATACTGCGAAGCCCGCGAAGGTTAAGCATGCCCACAAGAAGCATGCTGGCAAGAAGCACAGCAAGAAGACGACCGCTGCTCCGGCCACCGGCGCTGCTCAGTAATCTGATCTGACTATCGTCAGATACTGACTGTCTTTAAGACACGAAGCCGCTGTTTGAACGACACCTAGGACGTTCAGCAGCGGTTTTTTGTTGTCCGCATTCCGGGCAACCACACCGCCGGGTCATGTAACCGGCAAGGCTGTTTTCTCTAAAATCTCACCCGCCAGATAAAGCGAACCGAAGATCAGAACGCGCGGCGGCAAGACACCGGGCGCGATGTGCCGCAGCGCCTCGTCGACCGAAGCGCGCGCCGTGACATCACGCGCCCCACTGTCACGCAGGGCTGTGGCCAGAGACGGCGCGTCAAAGGCATTATGTTTTTCGGTCATGGGGATAGTTTGCCATGTCGTCACATAAGGCAGCATCGGCGGCACGACATCCGCCGGTTTCTTGGTCGTCAGCATACCGATAATAACATGCAGCGGACGCGTCGGTTTCGCCGCATGCCAGGCGCGCAATTGTTCGGCGATAACCTCACCGCATGAGTCATTATGCCCGCCATCCAGCCATAACTCAGCACCGGCGGGCAACAGTCGCATCAGGCCCGTCTGTGACAGATTTTGCAACCGTCCCGGCCATTCAACCCGCGCCAAACCTGCACGAATCGTGCTTTCTGTAACCCGCGGAATGCTAAGGCCACGCAGCGCTGCCAGCGCCAGACCGGCATTCAGGCATTGATGCGTCCCCAGCAAAGCGGGGCGGGACAGCGGGAGCGCACCCTGCGCGTCCTGAAAAATAAAACCATCGTCGTTGATCGTCACGGACCAGTCGCGCTGACCCAGAAAAAGAGGGGCGCCTTTTTCATGCGCGCAATTCTGTAATGTTGCTGCGGCATCGGCATCAGGTTGCGCGGCGGCAAAGCACGGCCTGCCCTGTTTCATGATGCCCGCTTTTTCCGCTGCGATTTGCGGCAGCGTATTGCCCAGAAATTTACAATGGTCGTAAGAAAGACGCGCGATGAGCGATGCCAGCGGTTGATCAACCACATTGGTCGCGTCCAGACGACCGCCAAGACCAACCTCCATAATCACGAAATCAGCAGGCGTTTCGGTGCAAAGCAGAAAGGCCGCAAGTGTCAGAATTTCAAAATAGCTGATCGTGCCCATCGGCACTACCGCATCAATATGCGCCAGCGCGCGCATCAGTTGCGCTTCACTGACCAACTGCCCGGCCAGACGTATGCGTTCATGCACACGTACCAGATGCGGTGAAGTCAACACATGGACACGATAACCGGATGCTTCGAGCATCGCGCGCAAAAAAGCGCAGGTGGAGCCTTTACCATTCGTACCCGCCACATGCAGCACAGGCGGCAGCCGTCGCTCAGGGTGACCAAGACGCGCCAGCGCATCCAGATAGTCAGGCGACAATTCCTGCCGCATGAAATCGCCATGACGCGCGATAAACGCCGCTTCAACCGCCGCCAGCCATGCTTCGGCTGTGGGATAAGGGGCTGCCTTCGCCGTCTGTTGCACGAAAGACCTAAATACGTTTGGAGGAACGCGCACCGTGCGGCACGGGGCCCAGCAGGAAGTTATTCTTGCCGCCCTTATCCTTACGCAACAGACGCAACACGCGCGTCAGTGTTTCGTTCAGGTTCTTGCGTTCGGTCACGATATCCACCATGCCGTGGTCCAACAGATATTCGGAACGCTGGAACCCCGGCGGCAAGGTTTCACGAATGGTGTTTTCAATCACGCGCGCACCGGCAAAGCCGATCTGCGCCCCACGTTCGGCAATATGGATGTCGCCGACCATCGCGAAACTGGCGGTCACACCACCCGTGGTCGGGTCGGTCAGCACAACGATATAAGGCAGGCCTGCGGCCTTAACTTCGTCCGCCGCAATGATGGTGCGCGGCATTTGCATCAGTGACAAAGCGCCTTCCTGCATACGGGCACCGCCCGATGCCGGAAACACGACAAAGGCCGACTTGGTTGCAACAGCGCGGCGGGCGCCAGTCACGATGGCCTCGCCCACGCCCATGCCCATCGACCCGCCCATAAAGGCGAAATCGAACGCAGCGGCGACAACCTTCTGCCCGCCAACCGTACCTTCGGCCACTATGATGGCGTCCTGACGCTTTGTTTTGTTCTGTGCGTCTTTCAGGCGGTCTATATATTTCTTCTGGTCACGGAATTTCAGCGGATCGACTAGTACCTTTGGCACCGAAATCTCGCGATACCGACCTTCGTCAAACAGGATCTCCAGACGTCGCACGACATCCAGACGCATATGGTAACCGCAGGCGCGGCAAACATTCAGGTTTTCTTCCAATTCGCGTTTGAACAACATGGTGCTGCAACCCGGGCATTTTTCCCACAGGTTATCCGGGATCTCTTTTTTCGGGCCGCCCACCAGGGCACGGATCTTGGGACGAACGAAATTAGTAAGCCAGCTCATGTTATAACCACTAAGTCATTGGGAGGCGGAGTGTAGCCGAGTCAGTCGTATTTTCCAAATCTGTTTATTTTCAGTGGGTTATGACTTAAGGCCCGCCAAAAGGGCGGCCATATCGGCGGGCAAGACGGCTTCGAATTTCATGGTTTTGCCGGACACGGGGTGGATGAACTGCAAGGCCGCCGCATGCAGCGCCTGCCGCGGGAAGTCCAGCCGGTGTCCCGCCGCCATGCGCCGCCCATAGACGGGGTCGCCTAATAACGGGTGCTTGATATGCGTCAGATGCACGCGGATCTGGTGCGTGCGACCAGTCTCCAGCTTGCATTGCACCAGGGTCACCGGCTTGCCGTTCCATGTCAGATGCCGCAAAGCCTTGTAATGCGTCACGGCATGTTTGCCCTTGGCGGTCACTGCCATCTTTTTACGGTCGCGCGCATGGCGACCGATGGGCGCGTCAATATGGCCGACGGGCGGCGCCATATGCCCCCAGACCAAAGCCTGATAGGTGCGCGACAGGCTGCGGTCAGCGAATTGTTCAGAAAGCCCCTGATGCGCGCGGTCGGTTTTGGCGACAACCATCAGGCCACTGGTATCCTTATCAAGGCGGTGGACAATGCCAGGACGCGCCACGCCACCGATGCCGGAAAGGCTGTCGCCACAATGAGCGATCAGCGCGTTGACCAATGTTTTATCGCGGTTGCCCGGAGCCGGGTGCACGACCATGCCTGCGGGTTTATTGATGACCAGAAGGTTTTTGTCTTCGTATACAATCTCAAGCTCTATGGCCTGCGCCGCCGGTTGCGCAGCCTCAGGCGGCGGCACATGCACATGAAACACAGCGCCTTCCTTGACGCGCAAGCTGGCATCTGTCACGGGTTTGCCGTCGCGCAAAACCTGCCCGCCCGCCAGTAACGCCTGCAGCCGTGCGCGCGACAGGCTGGCATCCAGGGCAGCCGCCAAAACGGCCAACGCCTTATCCAGCCTTTGCCCCGCCAGTTCCGGCGTAATGGTCAGTGTGTAAAGTTCCTTGTCAGTCATGGGGGGAGTTTATAGCATGGCCGCCTGTTATCGCCATGTTCCTTTGACCCGGTCCACCCACCATGAAACCCGCCGCGATCGACGCCTTCTTTGAACGGCTTTCGGCTGCCAACCCGGCGCCGGAAACCGAATTGAACTACACAACGCCTTATACGCTGATCGTCGCCGTTGTTTTGTCGGCACAGGCAACCGATGCAGGCGTTAACCGCGCGACGGCCAACCTGTTCAAAGCCGCCGACACGCCTGAGAAAATGCTGAAACTCGGTGAGGCAAGTCTGAAGAAACATATCAAGACCATCGGCCTTTTTAACGCCAAGGCCAAAAACATCATGGCCCTGTCTGAGAAACTGCTGCGTGATTTTGGCGGGCAGGTTCCCCATACCCATGCCGATCTGGAAAGCCTGCCGGGTGTCGGGCGCAAAACGGCGAATGTCGTCATGAATGTTTTATATGATGAACCCACAATGGCGGTCGATACGCATGTGTTCCGCGTGGCCAACCGCACCGGCATGGCCAAGGGCAAAACCCCGCGCGCCGTCGAAGATGGGTTGTTAAAGGTCATTCCCAAACGATGGATGAAACACGCGCATCATTGGCTTATCCTGCATGGGCGTTATGTGTGTAAGGCGCGAGCCCCGCAATGCCCGACCTGTGTCGTCAGTGATTTGTGCGGCTTCAAAGACAAGGTAAAAGCATGAGCGTCAGCCAAACCGGCACCATATTCGCGCCAGCAACCGCAACAGGACGCGCAGGCGTAGCCGTCTATCGCCTTTCAGGCCCGGCGGCACGCGAAGCCATTACGCGGTTATGCCACCCCAACCAGTTGCCGGAGCCGCGTCAGGCCAGCCTGCGTACACTCGTGGACCCCGTAACGGATGATGTTATCGACCATGCACTGGTCTTATGGTTTCCAGGTCCCGGTAGTTTTACGGGCGAGGATGTCGTCGAATTTCAAACCCATGGCGGTCGGGCGGTTGCGGATACTCTGCTGCGCGTACTCGCAGCACTGCCCGGCTTTGCATTGGCGGAACCCGGCGCCTTTACCCGCCGCGCTTTTGAAAATGGGCGTCTGGATTTAACCGAGGCCGAAGCCATTGCCGACCTTGTCCATGCCGAAACCGAAGCGCAGCGCAAACAGGCCCTGCGGCAAATGCGTGGGGCCCTGGGTGCCCTGTATCAAAACTGGCATGACCGGCTGAAAACCATTTTGGCCTACTGCGAAGCGTCGATTGATTTTGCCGATGAAGAATTGCCCGATGATCTGATGCAGGCGCAGCGCGGACAATTGCAGACGTTGAGCACGGACATTCAACAACATCTGGCCGACGGACATCGCGGCGAACGCATTCGTGATGGTCTTTCCATCGCCATTCTAGGTGCACCGAATGCGGGCAAATCCAGCCTTTTAAACAAACTGGCGGCGCGTGAGGCGGCGATCGTTTCCCCCATCGCCGGCACTACACGTGACGTGGTAGAGGTGCAACTGGATCTAGGCGGTTATGCGGTATCGCTGGCGGACACAGCGGGATTGCGCGAAACGGCGGATGTTATCGAAAACGAAGGTGTGCGCCGGGCGCTGGCGCGTGCCGAGAAGGCTGACATTAAAATACTGGTCTATGACGCGGGACAAGCGGCAGATGCTGCAACAGACGCCCTGCACGACAATGACAGCCTGATTGTTTTTAACAAAGTCGACACGCTGAATGATGCAGCGCGCAATGCTTTACGCCACAATGCGCGCGCCTGTTTAATCTCTGCTGAGACGGGCGAGGGGCTGGCTGAATTTACGCGCCTGTTGATCGGCTTGATTGCCGCGCGTTATCCGACGGGGGGCGCCGCGCCCCTGACCCGCGCACGACACAGGCAGGCGATTGAAGAAGCAACCGAGCATCTGACACGCGCCACAGGTGCCACCGAAGCGGCATTAATGGCCGAGGATGTGCGTCTGGCGATGCGCGCTCTGGGTCGTGTCACAGGCCGTGTGGATGTTGAGGATTTGTTGGACATTATCTTCCGCGATTTTTGTATCGGGAAGTGATCGGCATCATTAGCCGCGCGCCTGCACATAACGTCTGACGCCGGCATTAAAGATGATGACCGCCAACACGCCATAAAACAATGTCGCCGCCATCATCAGCGCCAGCATGCGCGCGTCAAACTGGTGCAACAACCCGACGGGGATCAGGCTGATGAACCCCGCCGGTAAAAGCGAAAACATCACAACCTTGACCGCATCGGTTTGCGCATGCTGCGGTATCGAACAAAAGATAATCAGAATATCGAACATCTGGTCAGGGAAGCGCTGGCTGTTGCTAACCCAAAACGGCATGGAATAAAAGATAACCAGCGATGACAGAAAAATGCTGGACGCCATGACGGTGATCACAAGCAATAGCGGTATCTGCGACGCCGTCGCATGGCCGAACAAAAACCAGTAAATCGGGCCGCTGAGAATATCACCCAGCGATGCGCTGTTTGAACGGCTGAGGATCAGCGGCAACAGGGCGTGGCGTGGACGCGCCAGCAATCCATCAATACTGCCGTTCTGGATTTTGGTTCCGATGGTGCGCACACCATCCGCCATAAAGATGGTCAGGCCAACGGCGGTTGCCACGGTGCCGTACATGAGGCCGAGGTCGGCCAATTGCCAGCCTTTGACCTGTTGCACTGTATGGAAAAAAATGACCCAGAGTGTGAAGAACATCAAATTCTGGAACAGCATGGCAAGCCCCAGCGACACAGTGCGTTTCACATCGCCATGATGCGCGCGCATATTGATGCCAATCAACGTGCCGATATAGTGCAAATGGGTGGCCAGATGTTCCATGCGTACCTATTTCAGCCCTTGCCGCACATGGCGGCAGAGCACATTATCGGCGACCATGGTGGCCGCCAGAAAAACAACACACCAGAATAGTTGGAGCGACAAACTACCGATATGCGCCTGCCAACTGGCGTCAAGCGCCCACGAGGCGGGGGCGGTCAGCAGCGACGGAAACGGCGTGAACCATGCCAGTTTAGCAAGTACAGGTGGGTAAAACGCGAGCGGCCAGAGAAGGGCACCAAACAAAAATTCGCTTTTTTGCCAGACCCAGGCGATGGGTTCGGATTGCCCCAGCCAGAGGCATGTCATGCCCACAATGAAATGCGAAACAAGCCGGATGACGCCTGCCAGCGGCAGGCTCAACACGATGCCGGGCAACATAGCAAGCGTCAGCCCCTGCCCAGCCGTCAGATATTGGCAGACGCAATAGCAGGGCACTGCGAGCACCATGAGGCGGCCGATATAGCGGCCCATCCATTCCCCCATGCGCACAACCCATATCGGGCAAGGCCGCACCAGTTCCAGATCAATCTGGTCACCCAGAATGTCGTTCTGGAATTCCTTGAATAAAATGGGCGTGGCGCAAAACAGGACAAATTCCGTGATGCAGACATACCCGACCATTTTCGCATAAGTCAGGTTGTACTGCGCCAACAGATCCGGCGATAGCCAGCGAAAAACCCCGGCATAGGCAAAGACGATGACAGTGTACATGAACAGGCTGCCGAAGGTTGTAAGACCCTCCGCCATAATTTTGCGGATGCCCCCCTTGCCGGACACCGACAGCACACGCAGATAGTGCCACAGCGTCATGTCACCACCACACCACCAGCAGCATTCTGCCGGTCATAGATGGTGCGAATAACATCCTCAAGCGGCATGTTTTCAATCGCGATATCCTGAATTTTATAACGCGCCAGACATTCGCCAACCACCTGTTCAACCGGCGCCCGCGCAACATCAATCTGCAGAGCAAGCCGATGCGCGCTTTGTGACAGTACGCGCACACCCTCGCGCACAAAGGCCTCACCCGCTGCATCAACCGTCAGCGTCACCGTCTTATAACGCGCATAATCGCGGCGGAGTTCAGTCAGGCTGGTATCAATTACCTTATGGCCATGGTCGATCAGGATAACGCGGTTGCACACGCGTTCGATGTCGTCCGTGTCATGGCTGGTCAAAATGATGGTCGTTTCAAATTCATGCGCCATGCGGTTCAGATGGTCGCGCAGTGTCGCCTTGGCGTTAATATCAAGGCCGATGGTCGGTTCATCCAGAAACAGGACGGCGGGTTGATGCAACAAAGCGGCGGCCAGATCGCACCGCATGCGCTGCCCCAAAGACAGGGTTTGCACCCGCTGATGCAGTAGGTCGCCCAAATCAAAGACGATTGTCAGTTTATCAAGTTGCGCCCGATAGTGCGCCCGGGGCAGGTCATAAATGGCGGCCAGCAAGTCATAGCTGTCGATCACGGGCAGGGTTGGCCACAAATGCGACCGCTGGCCGAAAACCAGGCCGATGCGGCGCGACAGGGCGCGTGTTTCCTTCCACGGTACAAAGCCCGCAACCTGTGCGGTGCCGGAAGTTGATTGCAACAGGCCACAGAGCATTTTGAGTGTGGTTGATTTTCCAGCGCCGTTCGGCCCGATAAAGGCGATTTTTTCCCCGGCACGGATGTCAAAGCTGAGGTCGCGTACGGCTTCAAAATTCTGCGTCGCGTGCTTTTTGAACCAACCGCCGGATACGCCGACAGGAACGGTAAAATGGCGGGTCAGACGGTCAACGGTAATGATGGGCGCGTTCATCAGGATCCTTCCAACAGGGGAATATCCTAACGAAAAGCGCGCCCTTCGTTCAACCCTCTTTTACGGATCAGACCGCTTCGGCCTGCTTGGCCATGCGCTTGCGCATGTTGGGGTCCAGCCAGCGCTTGCGCAGGCGGATGTTCTTTGGCGTGACTTCCACCAATTCATCATCCGCGATGTAGGCGATCGCCTTTTCCAGCGTCATGATCATGGGCGGGGTCAGGCGAACGGCTTCATCCTTACCGGACGCGCGGACGTTCGACAGCTTTTTGCCTTCCAGAATATTCACGTCCAGATCGTTCGACTTCGCATGTTCGCCGATCACCATGCCTTCGTACACCTTGACGCCGGGCGGGATCATCATCGGACCACGTTCTTCCAGCTTCCACATCGCGTAGGCAACCGACTCGCCGGTGCCGTTTGAAATCAGCACGCCTGTGCGACGCGCCGCAATCGGCCCCTTATAGGGGGCATAGCCGTAGAACAGACGGTTCATCAGGCCTGTGCCGCGTGTATCGCTGAGGAATTCGCTATAATAACCGATCAGACCGCGTGACGGCGCGTGGAAGGTCAGGCGAACCTTGCCGCCGCCGGACGGACGCATATCGGTCAATTCCGCCTTGCGTTCGGACAGTTTGTTGACGACCGTACCGGAATAGTTTTCATCGACGTCGATCACGACTTCTTCGATCGGTTCCTGACGCTGGCCATTTTCATCGGTTTTAAACAGAACGCGCGGGCGGCTGATCGACAATTCATAGCCTTCGCGGCGCATGGTTTCGATCAAAATGCCCAATTGCAATTCGCCACGACCGGCGACTTCGAACGCGTCCTTATCATCCGACTCCGTCACGCGAATGGCGACGTTGCCTTCGACTTCGCGCATCAGGCGGTCGCGGATCATACGGCTGGTCACCTTGTCGCCTTCGGTGCCGGCGAGCGGCGAGTCATTGACCGAGAACGTCATGGCGATGGTCGGCGGGTCGATGGGACGCGCAATCAGCGGCTCTGCCACAGCGGGGTCGCAGAGCGTATCGGCAACGGTCGCCTTGGACAGTCCTGCCAGCACGACGATGTCGCCCGCATGCGCTTCTTCAACCGGCACGCGGTCCAAACCGCGGAACGCCAGAACCTTGGTCACGCGACCTTGTTCAATAACCTGTCCGTCGCGGTTCAGGGCCTTGATGGCCATATTGGGGCGCACAACGCCGGTTTTGATGCGGCCTGTCAGCAGGCGGCCCAGAAACGGATTGGCTTCGAGAATACAGGCGAGCAACGAGAATGGTGCCGTCGCGTCAACCGTCGGTTCCGGCACATGGCGGACGATCAAGTCAAAAAGCGGGGTCAAATCCTTCGATTCATCACCCAGCTTTTCAACGGCCCAGCCATTGCGGCCTGAGGCGAACAGGGTGGGGAAATCCAGCTGCTCTTCGCTGGCATCCAATGCCGCGAACAAATCGAACACTTCGTTATGCACTTCGTGCGCACGCGCATCCGGGCGGTCAACCTTATTGATAACAACCATTGGGCGCAGGCCGATGGACAAAGCCTTGGAGACCACGAACTTCGTTTGCGGCAGGGGGCCTTCGGCTGCGTCAACCAGCAGCACGACGCCATCCACCATTGACAGGATGCGTTCGACTTCGCCGCCAAAATCGGCGTGGCCGGGTGTGTCGACGATGTTAATGCGCAGATCGCCATATTGAATGGATGTGCACTTCGCCAAAATCGTAATACCGCGTTCGCGTTCCAGATCGTTGCTGTCCATCGCGCGTTCCGCCACCTGCTGGTTTTCGCGGAAAGTGCCCGACTGTTTCAACATGGCGTCGACAAGCGTGGTTTTGCCGTGGTCGACGTGGGCGATGATGGCGATATTACGAAGCATTATGTTTGTCCTGATTTTTGTTGCGGTGCGGTTGTGCGGGAAAATGGCGGGAATTTCAACCCTGATCTATGTTTTCATGCGTAAAAAGGCGCTTTGGCCCCTGTTTCCTGCATTTACCGTGGCTTGGCAGGACCGGGTTGATTTGATAAACCACTCATGCCCCGTTCCCCGAGTCCACGGCCATGCACCAACCCACCGTTTCCGTCATAACAGGCGCTTATCATTCCCTGAGCACGCTGACGGAAACCGCATATTCCGTTATGGCTCAAGACTTTACCGACTGGGAATGGATTATTGTCGATGACGCGTCATCCGACGCGACCCCCGCCCTTTGCAAAGCCCTGTCGGATGCGGACCAACGCATCCGCAGCCTGTTTCACACACAGCGCCTGCTCCATAATTGTGCCCGTGAAACAGGGTTAGAGGCCGCCACAGGCCGGTACATCGCCTTTATTGACGCAGATGATCTGTGGTTGCCGCACAAGCTTTCAAGGCAATTGGCCTTTATGCAAACCAACACTGCGGCCTTCAGCTTTACCGCCTATCGTCGCATTGATGAATACAGCACGCGCACCGGCAGGCTTATTCATGTACCGCCGAGCCTGACACACCAGCAGTTTCTTAAAAACACGGCCATCGCGGCCTCAACGGTCATCATCGACAGAGAAGCCATTCCTGATTTCGGTATTGTCAAAATACCGCATGAGGATTTTTCAACCTGGTCCGCACTTTTAAAACGCGGGCATGTGGCCTATGGTCTTGATGAAGATTTGATGCGGTACAGGGTTCGTGCCACGGCAGCATCTGCCAATAAGTGGCGGCAAATGCGTACCGTGTGGCGCAATCTGAGGCAGGTTGAACGGTTATCACCCCTCGCCGCCGCTGTAACGCTTGCCCAATACGGATTAAACGCTGTCAGAAAACACCGCAGTTTTTAATTCCACCATTACAGGCTGAAATGCAGGCCGATTTGAATGCCGCTGATCACCGCCCAGACGGCAAGAACCGCGAGCGCTATACCCGTGATGCGGTTCAACCAGACAACCCGGTTTTCGGTAAAATGGCCGCGTAGCAAGGCCATGCCGCCCGCGAGCAGCAGCCACCAGCAAAGCGAGCCGAAGAAAATGCCACCCGTTAATGTGACGGCATCATCTGTGTTTTGAACATGGCCAAAGGTCGCAACGACGGCCAGCACGCCAAAAAGCGTCAACGGGTTGGCAAGCGTGATGGCAAGGCTGGATATAACTGCCTTTAGCGCGCCCATCAGCATATCTTCGCGGGTCATGCCGATAACTTTTTTGACCAGCCCCACGGGGTCGGTCGGCTGGCGCGGTGGATCATGCCATGTGTGCCACGCCCCGAACAGCAAAAGAAAACCGCCCAGAACGCGGATACAGGCGTCATAGTCGCGAATAAAGTCGATGATGGCACTGACGCCAAGCGCAGCGACACCGCCAAAGAAACAATCGGCAAAGGCGGCACCAACGCCGGTCGCAAAACCGATGATAAACCCCTTGTGCAAGGTGCGACGTATGCACATAAGACCGATGGGACCCACCGGTGCCGCAACCATAACGCCAAGGACCAGGCCGCGGTAAAGAACGCCTACTTCATCCAGCACGTAACAACCTCGTCACAACTTTAGACTCTGCGGTTTATGGCAAAGCTGTGGCAATTAGGCAAGGTGAGATAAAAAGCGCCTGTCAGGCCGTCAGGCCAAGGCGATTGCGGCGCGCCGCTTCGATCTGCGCAAGCTCTAGCTGTTTCTTGGGATCAGTGCCTGCGCCGGGCGACGGGGCAGATTGAACGCCTGCAAAGGCGGCCGCACCTGCGATGGGGATAATAGACGGTGTTTCTGATTGGCCGGTTGCAAACAGGCTAAACGCATCGGCAACCGTATCGCGCTCAACGCGGGGCTTTTGCATGGCAGGTGATGTCAGGGCAGGGGTGGCCAGTGCGCTTCTGTACGCCTTTGGCTTGCGTCCCGGTTGTTCCTGTAAATCCAACATAATAAATCCTCAAGCAATCCGGTCATTATACCAGCAAGGCCCCGACATGATAGTTTGAGCAATATTTGCTAAGCCAAGCTTAAATAAACTGGTTAACGCAGTTTCTGCACGGCGACAGATGCGTTTAACCCGCCAAAGGCAAAAGAGTTATTCAGAGCGCGGTTTATGGTCATTTTTCTTGATACATCAGGCACATAATCAAGGTCGCAGTCGGGGTCGCCCGCTTTGAAATTCAGGGTAGGCGGCGCGCAATCTTTGTAAACCGCCAGTACGGTTGCGAGCATTTCAAGCGCGCCTGCGGCACCCAGCGCATGGCCGAACTGCGATTTACTGGCGCTGATCGCCAATTGTCGTGCATGGTCGCCGAACACTTGTTTTAACGCAGCGGTCTCAGTCGCGTCATTGATGCGTGTGCCGGTGCCATGCGCATTGATATGATTGACGCTGTCTGTCGTCCAACCGGCATCATTGATTGCATTCATCACAGCACGCGATGCGCCGTTGACATCCGGGGTCGTCAAATCCTTGGCGTCAGCGCTCATGCCAAAACCGGCAAACTCGGAATAGATGCGCGCACCACGCGCCTGCGCCGCTTCCAACGTTTCGAGTATAAGGATGCCAGCACCTTCGCCCAGCACCATGCCAGCGCGGCCTTCGGCGAAAGGACGGCAAAGATCGGGCGCCATAACGCGCAAGGCCTCCCATCCTTTGAGTGTGCCAAAAGTCAGGCTGGATTCAGCGCCGCCTGTCACCGCAACATCAATCAAACCGGAACGCAATAAAGCAAGCGCCGTGCCCATCGCGTGGATGGCGGAAGCGCAAGCGCTGGCGACCGTAAAACTTGGCCCCTGCACGCCCAGTTCCATGCTGATTTGGCTGGCGGCGGCATTGATCATCAACCGCGGAATGGTGAAAGGGTGCACGCGCGTAGCGCCCGCAACCAGCAAACGATTATAAGATTCTTCAACCGTATTTTGACCACCGACGCCGGTGCCCAGAATAACGCCCGTGCGTTCCGCAAGCGCAGGCGTCAATGTCAGCCCAGCCTCAGTGATAGCCTGCCGCGCAGCGGCCACAGCGAATTGCGCGAAGCGGTCCAGAAGCGGTACCTTCTTCGGATCCATCCATTGATCCGGATTAAAATCTTTGACCGGGGCAGCGGGAAAAGTGATGGTTTCGCCGCGATGGTCGAAACTGAGTTTTTCAATACCGCACACGCCACCGAACAAATTTTGTTCAAACGTGGGCATCCCCTGCCCAATGGGTGAGACAACCCCAAGCCCTGTGATGACGATACGACGCATAGCGCGGGTTAGCCCTGCGCCTTTTGGACGCTCAGCTGTTTTTCAACAAGGGCGATGACATCGCCCACGGTCGCGAGCCCTGCACCATCGGTATTGGCGTTAAAGGGCAGCGTGATGCCGAATTTATCTTCGAGCGCAAACACAACCTCAACCATGTCCAGCGAGCTGACATTCAAGTCAGACAGGCGCGCTTCGGGTTTAAGGCGGCTGCGGTCCAGCAGCGCCTTTTGCGCAACGATATCCATGATTTCATCAATTTGCGAATTCGACATGTCGTGTGATCCAGTGTGTATGACTTAATAAGCGCGTTAAATGTGACCTTTTAAGGACTAGTCTTTTTTAACCGGCCCCTCAAGCTTGTCGATACGGCCCGTTAAATCCTCAATTTTCTTAAAGAATTGCTTGAGACGGCCAATGCTCATGAACTGTTCCATCAAGCGGTCGCGCGGCATGGCGGGGATACCGCCGACCACGCTTTGCGCCTGAACGTTACCCGCGATACCGCTGAGCGCCATAGCCACCGCGTCATCACCGATACTCACATGGTCGGCCACGCCAACGGCCCCACCCAACACGACGCGGTTGCCGATCTTGGCGCTGCCCGCGATGCCAACACGGCCGCAGATCAGGCAATTATCGCCGATGGTCACATTGTGGCCAATCTGAACCTGATTGTCGATTTTGGTGCCGTTGCCGATACGCGTGGCGACGATGGTGCCGCGGTCGATGGAGGTGTTCGCGCCAATTTCAACATCATCGCCCACGATAACGGCGCCGAGCGAGGCGATGCGAAGCAATTGGTTGTTCGATTCTGCCGTGACAGTGCCGCCACCCGATGCCTTCGCCTGTTCAACACTGCCGGCTTCGGGGGTCACAAAGCTGAAACCATCAGCGCCGACGCTGGCGTTAAAATGAATGATGCTGCGCGCGCCGATCACGACATTCATGCCGATACGCGCACCCGGATAAACAAGCCCATCGGCCCCCAGTGTCGCGCGCGGCGCCACATAGGTTTGTGGATGCAGGACACAATTGTCACCGATAACAGCGCCAGCGCCGACAAAGCTTTGCGCGCCGATGGTGACGTTCTGACCGATTTTGGCACCGTCTTCGACCACGGCGGTTGGGTGAATACCCGGGGCCACCGGCACGGTTTCGGCAAACAAGCGCGTGAGCGCAGACATAGCCAGACGCCCGCGATCCACCGCAATAACGGCTTGCGCCATGCCATCCGGCACATCCACGCCGCGTGACACGATCATGGCGGTTACCTGCTTGCCATCCAGAAAGGGTACGAGCTTTGGGTCGATGGCAAGCACAAGGTCGCCCGCCCCCAGTGTATCAGCCGGGTGGGCTACACGGGATAAAACGACCGCACCGTTGCCGGTCAGGGTGCCGCCGACGGCGTCGGCAATCGCAAGAGCTGTATGACGCGGCATGAATGTCCTGTGAAAAAATTACGGCGATGTACCCGGCAAAACGGGCGCCGTGATGATGAAGTCGCGCAGATGGCCGTTAATCGCGCTTTTCAGGTTGTTGGTCAAATCCTGCATCAGGCCGTTATAGATCTTGTAATAGGCGTTCTGACGTTCGATGGCGGTTGGATCTTCCGGCAAGGTTTCATGACGGCTGGCTTCGGCATTCACCGAACCGCTCAGCTGTGTCGCGGATTGTCCTTGCCCTGCATGGCCGCGCACATCAATGGTAACGGCGGCATGGGCCACATACTGACTGGTCTGTTCGCGAGTGAACATGTCATCGCCGTGTTTGATCGGCTGCGCATCCAACGTGGCGTCGCGAATAGTCACGACCGCTTCGCCGCTTGTACCGACGGCCACCAATTTTTCACTGGCCCAACGGCGAATGGCGTTGGCAATGGTTGGTTGGAAGTTATTTGTGTTGTAGGGCGAACGGACAGGCTGTGGGCCGGTGCGGTCCATAACCGTCACCGTCAGCACATCCAACCGGACGGGCGGTGTTGTGTCAACGGCAGCCTGAACGGCGACAGGCGGCGTTGACGAGCAACCCACCAGGGCAATAGCGGAAAAAGTCAGAAGGGCCAGTAGCGCATGATGTTTTTTCATGCCGCTTTTTTAGGCTTGCGCGGTTCGGTTGTAAAGCCATCCTTTGGCATTTCGACATGCCGATACCCATACCGGCTGGCCAGCAAATGAAAGCTTGTGCCTTGAAAAAGCACGGAAAATACCACCGTGACGTAGGTCAGACTGAGGATCAGATCTTTCTCAGCCACTGCGGGAAGCGACAAGGCCATGGCGATCGAAATACCGCCACGCATCCCGCCCCAGGTTAAAAGGGCGATCGTACCTTTTTCAAATTTGTAGAATGGGCTGAGCAGGGCAACAGGCAGGGAAACACTGGCGCAACGCGCCAATAAAATGGCGCCGGTAGCCAGCAGGCCGAACAGGGCCATGAGTGGGCTGATGGATACAACCATCATTTCAAAACCCATGAGAATAAACAGGACGGCGTTGATGACTTCATCCAGCAACTCCCAGAACATGTTCACATGTTTGCGGTAACGGTGCGCAACGCCAAACATCTGACTGTGGTTGCCGACAACCAGCCCGCCGATAACCATCGTGATGGGCGCGGAGACGTCCAATTGTTCCGCCAGTACATAGCCGCATACGGCCAGCGCAAGCGTCATCAGCACTTCAACTTTATAATCGTCTATATGACCCAGCAGATGCTGCCCCACCCAGCCGAGCAGAAAGCCAAAGACGATGGCCCCCAGCCCTTGCCACGCCAGGACGCGCATAACTTCGTTGGCGCTGATGGTTTCATTGGGATGTTGCGCCACACCCAACAGCAACAGGAACAGCACGACGCCAACGCCGTCGTTGAGCAGGCTTTCGCAGCTGATTTTTACGCGCAGCGCCTTTGAAACGCCAACTGTTTTCAATATACCCAGCACGGCGACCGCGTCCGTAGGCGCAATCAGCGCACCGAAAATCAACGCATAAATGTAAGGCAGCGTAATACCGAGCGCCGACGCCAGGAACCACACCAATGTGCCGGCCGCAAAGGCCGCGACCGTCGTTCCAAATGTCGCCAGAACAAGGATGATGCCCTGATGCCGCCTGAGGTCCTGAAAATTGACGTTCAGCGCGCCGGCAAAAAGCAGGAAGCACAGCATGCCGTGCAGCAGGATATTGGAAAAGTCGATATGCGCGACAAGGTTGATAATAGGAGAGTAGTCCATCAACCCCAATGCCCGCCCGCCCATGGTCAAAAATGACAGGAGCAGGGCAAACATCATCAACCCGACCATCGAAGGCAGGCGCAAGAACCGGTAATTAAGATAGGCGCCCGCCGCAGCAAGGCCGAGCAAAAGCGCCAATGTCTGAAAAGCGGTCATGGATTCAATCGGTTAGGTTTTCGCCCTTTAGGCTTAGCGTACAATCCTATCGAAAAGGTAAATTCCGAATATTGCTGTTGCATAGCCGCCGCGCTTTTGTCATGCAGGGTGCACCCCCTCTGGGTCAACACAACTGCCGGGAGAAAAACCATGCGGCTGCCCGTTTTCGTTCGCCCCCTGATGTTTTTGCTCCTCCTTCTGCCCTGTGGGGCGGAGGCCGCAACCACCTATATAAACGCAGATTTATTACCGCCAACCCTATTGGCGCCGCCGCCCGCCGAAGCCAGCCCCGCCAACAAAGCCAATATCGCCGGCGTTCTGCGGGCACAAAAACATGTTTCCAAGGAAGCCGTTGCGGAAATGAAGGCAGAACAACACCTGACGCCGGATTTGGTCGCCGCCATGCTGGGCCCCGATTATACCCGTGAAAATTATCCGGCAACGCACGCCCTGATCGACCGCGCATTTAGCGATTGCGAGGCCGTCACGGCGATTGATAAAAAATTCTGGCACACGCGCAGACCCTATCTGGTCAGCCATCAGGTGCATTTGCTGATCGACCCCATCGACACCAACCCGTCATACCCCAGCGGCCACACATCCGGTTCACGGATTGTCGCCGAAGTTCTGGCGCAATTGTTTCCGGAACAGCAGGACAGCCTGCGTTCCAAGGCCGCCAGCATCGCTTGGCATCGCGTGCAGGCTGGCGTACATTACCCCGTAGACATTCAGTCCGGCGAGCAAGTCGCCATGCTGGTGCTGGGCGCCATGACGGCGTCCCCCGACTATCAGCGCGATCTGGCCGCCGCGCGTGCCGAAATTGCAGCCAGACCGTTACAACATTAAGCCCGAACAACATCAGGATTATTTATGACAAACATGACAACCCAGACCGCCGATATTCGGTACAACTGGACTGCGGCAGAGGTACAGGCTTTGCTGGAAGCGCCGCTTCTGGATCTGGTTTATCAGGCGCAGGGCGTGCACCGTCAGCATCAGGATAATTCCATTCAACTGGCAAGCTTGCTGTCCGTCAAGACGGGCGGTTGTCCCGAAGATTGCGCCTATTGCCCACAAAGCGCGCACCACGCCAAATCAACCGGTCTGGCCAAAGAAACCACAATGGATGTCGATGCCGTTCTGGCCAAAGCACAAATGGCCAAGGATGCCGGCGCATCACGTTTCTGCATGGGTGCAGCATGGCGCGAAGTGCGCGATGGCGAAGAATTTAACAGCGTTCTGGCGATGGTGCGCGGCGTGCGCGCCATGGGTATGGAGGCATGCGTTACGCTTGGCATGTTGAAACCGCATCAGGCACAGCAACTGGCGGACGCCGGATTGACCGCCTACAACCACAATCTGGATACCGGCCCCGATTATTACAATAAGATCATTAGCACCCGCACTTATCAGGACAGGCTTGATACCCTGCAGCATGTACGCGAAGCGGGCGTTACGTTGTGCTGCGGCGGCATTATCGGCATGGGTGAAGGCATCGCAGACCGCGCCGGCCTGATCGCCACGCTGGCCTGCATGACACCGCATCCCGAAAGTGTGCCGATCAACGCACTGGTCGCCGTCAAGGGTACGCCATTGGCGGAACAGCCACCGATTGACCCGTTGGAATTGGTGCGCATGTGCGCAGTTGCACGCATCACGATGCCAAAGGCACGCGTGCGTTTGTCGGCAGGGCGTGCGGCCCTGTCACGTGAAGCGCAGGCGCTGTGTTTCATGGCGGGCGCCAATTCGATTTTCTACGGCGAAAAATTGCTGACCACTGCCAACAATGACGCAGCAGACGATCAGGCCATGATCAAATCACTGGGACTTACAATTTCGGAAACAAGCTGCAGCGCAAACGCCGCCTGACGTTTAAGCGGCGCGCTTAGTGGACGCTGAGCGCCTGCATGTCATGTTGGCCAACGGTTGCGAACGCCACCTGGCGGTCACCCACAACCGTCAAAGGCGTACCGTCCGCCGCATGGATGGAATGCAGTTTCTTGCCGTCCACAACAACCGTTTTAATATACGCCATGTCTTCCAACCCAAGACTGCCCAGATCATTGCAATCTGACTGTGTTTTATGTTGAAGAATGTCGTTTTTGGTAATCATCGTCGGCCTCTCAATCACATCGGTACTTTCTGCTTACAAGGTCCATTTAAATACGGATTAGATAAACAACGGTTAATTCGGCGCGTTTCTTTTTGTAAACAAGCGGTTAAGATATTTTATTGCCGCATTTAAATGCGCTGGCCCAATTGCGGTTTAAAGAAAATTAAGACTATGCCGCCTACGATGGGGGTTCCCGCAAACCGCTGCGCGCATGTCTGCGGTATGCTTCTATGTTTTCCACGGCGACCATGGCGATTGCGTCTTATCTCTCTAACTTTCTGAATGCGACGGGCGGCATCGCTTATGAATGGGATCTGCAAAACGATCACATAACATGGTATGGCGCGTGGCAGCGCCTTTTCAAAGCCGGTCCCGCACCCGACAATATGCAGCGCCTGCTGGCAGTTATCGTGCCGGATGATCAGGCGTCTTTCTTCGGTTCTGAAAATCCCGTCCTGGACAGGCATTTCCGCATCCGCCTGCCCGACAATAAAATTGCCGCCGTCCACGAATACGGCATGCAGGAATATCTGGGCGGTCGCGTCGTTATGCAGCGCGGCGTTCTGGAATATCGTGAAGCAGAAACCGCCGTCACCACAGGCAATCAAGCCAAACAAGGGCACGATCTTCTGACCGACTGCATCAACCGCGATGAAATGCTGCGCTATATCACAGCCGCGATAGAAGCGGCGCAGGGCAGCCGACGTGATCCCACCTATCTTGTGATCGGCATCGACAAGATGTCTTTTGTGAACGAAGCCGTGGGTATGAGCGCAGGTGACGCGTTGTTGCGCGGCGTGGCCGAACGCCTGCGGCAAATGTTACCAGAGCGTGCGCAACTGGCCCGCGTCGGCGGCGATATGTTCAGCATCCTCCTGAACGACACGGTTGCACAAGATTACGCGCGTTTATCCGCACGCATTTTGCAAAGCTTCCGCGATCACCCTGTCGTCACACCGGTTACACCTTTGCATATTACCGTTTCCATCGGCGGCGTGCGCGTCACCCCGCGTATTCAAAGTGCCGCGGAAGTGATGATTTACGCCGAACAGGCTTTGCACGAAGCGCGACAACGCGGGCGCAATCTGTTTGTGGAATACAACGATTCACCCGAACGCGCACAGGAAACACGGCAACTGCTGGAGCTTAGCGGCCGTATCAAAAGCGCCTTCAAAAACGATGGGTTCCGCCTGGCCTTCCAGCCGGTTGTTGAGGCGTCCACCGGTAAGCACCTCTTTCATGAAGCGCTGGTGCGCATGTTTGATGAAGATGGCAAACCGGTTTCAGCAGCATCTTTTGTGCCCGCGATTGAACAGTTGGGTCTGGCATTCGAGCTGGACAAACGCGTTTTGCATCTGGCCATTCAGGAGATGATGCAGCACAAGGATTTGAGCCTTGCCATCAACATATCGGGCCTGACCGCAGCGCAATCCGATTGGCCGGATTATATGAAGCGCGTCCTGTCACCGCATCCGGATGTAGCGTCGCGCCTGATTGTTGAGATTACGGAAACCGCAGCCATCGTCGATGTTTCTGAAACGCGGCGTTTCGTTGACACATTGCGCAGCATGGGTGGCCGTGTGGCGCTGGATGATTTCGGCGCGGGCTTTACATCCATCCGGCATTTGCGGTCGCTGGGTCTGGCCATCATGAAGATCGACAAAGATCTGTTGCACAATCTGGAACAAAACCGCGAGCAACAACATCTGGTCCGCACCCTGATACATCTGGCCAGCGGATTGGGATTGAAAACCGTTGTCGAAGGCGTGGAAACGACCGAAATCGCCGAATGGTTCAAGATGGAACGCGTCGATATGATGCAGGGCTATTTCTTCGGCAAGCCGACGCTCGACCCGCCCTGGCGCGATAAAAAGTCAGTCAGCAACGACATCGTACCACAAGCCGTAGCTACCGTTTAATTCTCTTTTCAAATTAGAAGATGCAGGCGCACGAATGGCATCGTGCGTGTTGATTAGAAGCCGATCGTGTTGTCGATAACCTTAGCAGCCATCGTGATCGCCGATATGCCCTTAACCTTACCGCCCAACGTAGTGGCTTCATTTTTCAAAATGGCGACGTTCTTCTGGTCCGGCTGACCAATATGCCGTTTGCCAATAACCTTACCCCGCGCAGACATACGAGGCACGCCAGCAACCGCTAATTCCAGCGCTTCTTGCGTTAATCTGGTGACAAATTGCGTCATGTCTCATTTTCCTTACAACATCACCTTACAGCCCTATTACACATTGAAAACATTAACAAGCTATGAATTACTTTCATCAATAAAATCAATATGATAAGAATTCTGTAACCTTTAAAAGTAACGATAATGGGTTTTCGTCCGTTACACAAGCGATATAAAGCCAGCCTTGGGCATGGGCCAAGGCCGCCAGTCTGCCCTGATGCGCGTGCATACGGACCTGATAGGCGTCACGCAGCGCATCGATATTCGCAACCAGCAGATCGGGGTCGCCTTCCGGGGACAGCAGGCGCGCACGCCCCGTAAACGGTAATGTGATTTCCGCAGGGTCCATCACATGCAGCAAAACGCCACGGCGTGGTCTATCCGCAAGGCGTGCGAGAGCGGCATCCCACGCCGTGTCTTCATCGAGAAAATCGGAGGCAATGACAAAGGGTTCGCCACCACCGTCACCCTCCAACACCGGCGATGATTTGCTTCCCGCCGTTGCACATAATGTTGCAGCAAATTCAGACAATGCGGATGGGTGATAGGCACACGCAGGCCCCGTCATGCCGCGCACCCCATCACCGGCGCGCAGCACCAGCGACGACAGCGTTAGGGTCAGCAGCATCGCGTAATCTGCTTTTGTCATATTGCGCGCAGACGCGTAATCCATCGACGGCGACAGGTCGGGCCACAGCAGAAGATGATGCGTGATCTGCCATTCGCGTTCGCGTACATAAAGCGTGTCACCACGCGCCGAACGTCGCCAATCTATACGGTGCGCGCTATCGCTGCCGGTATAGGGGCGGTATTGCCAGAAATCATCACCGGTACCCGCGCGCCGCCGCGCATGCCGGCCCAGCCACAGGCTTTGCGCCATATGTTCGGCGCACAGCAGAAGATCAGGCAGTTGCGCCACATATTGTTGGGCTGTGCCCACAAGGCGGGCAGAGGCTGTCATATCAATCCAGCGCTTCGGTCAGCAGGTGAATAATCCGCGGCAATGCCACGTTATCAGCACGCGCGGTGTAGTTCAGCGCCATGCGATGCTGCAGCACCGGCAGCGCGAGTGCTTTGACATCTTCAACCGACGGCGACAGACGGCCATCCAGCAGAGAGAGAGCGCGCGCTGCGAGGCTGAGCGCCTGAACTGCGCGCGGCCCCGGGCCCCAAACCACATATTTTTTGACCGCATCAAGAGTCGTGCTTTCGGCGCGGCCTTGACGCACAAGCGTCAGCATCGCCTCCATCACTTTGTCACTGAGCGGCAATTGGCGCACCAGCTGTTGTAATTCCTGCCACAGACCGCCATTCAGAATAGGCTTTGCCACCACCGATGCGCCCATGGTGGTCGACAGCAGCATCTGCCGTTCGGCGTCCAATGACGGATAACCGACATTCACCTGCATCAGAAAACGGTCCAGCTGCGCTTCGGGCAACGGGTAGGTTCCTTCCTGTTCCAGCGGGTTTTGCGTGGCCAGCACATGAAATGGCGCGGGCAGGGCATGGTCGTGGCCCGATACCGTCACAGTGTTTTCCTGCATCGCCTGCAACAGCGCCGACTGCGTGCGCGGACTGGCGCGGTTAATTTCATCCGCCATCAATAACTGGCTGAACACGGGGCCGGGGATAAAACGGAATTGGCGTGCACCGGCGGGCGTTTCCTCCAGAACCTCTACCCCCAGAATGTCAGACGGCATCAGGTCGGGCGTGCATTGAATGCGCTTCTGCTGCAGACCCAGAACTGTGCCAATGGTTTCAACCAGTCGGGTCTTGGCCAGCCCCGGCACGCCAATCAGCAACACATGCCCACCTGCCAGCAAGGCCGTAAGGCAGTTCAGGACAACATCGTCCTGACCGAATATAACGGCCCCGATCGCGGTTTTGACGTCGGCCAGCAATCGCCCTGCAGCATCGACAGCCTGTACGGGCTCGGCGGGCAAAAGCGGGGACGTGGCAGTGCGAACGGAAGAAACAGGTGCGGAGTTCAGCGTCATGGTGTTTCCCTTTGTGACCGCTTGATTATGCCGATATTTTTATGATTATTCAGCAGTAAAATGCTACAACACAAACATGTTCACGCCCACCCTGACCGACGCGCAAAGAACCGCCTGTCTGCACATACTGCAAGACGTGACCTTGCAACGGCTGATGCTTGCCCTGACGCAGGGCGGCGCCACTGTTCGTGTCATAGGCGGGGCCGTGCGTGATGCCCTGTCGGGGCGTCCCATCGGCGATATTGATCTGGCCGCGAGCCTGCCGCCCGAACAAGTGGTCGCCATCTTATCGCAAAACAATATCGGCCACGCGCCTACCGGCATTGACCACGGCACGATTACCGCCATCATTGACCATCGCGGCTTTGAGATTACGAGCCTGCGCCGTGACGTGGCGACAGATGGCCGACGCGCCACGGTTACCTATACCGACAATTGGCAAGAGGACGCCGCGCGGCGTGATTTTACTATCAATGCCCTGTCACTGGATGCAGAGGGAACGGTCTACGACTATACCGACGGCCTGCGCGACCTGATGCAAAAGCGGGTGCGTTTTATCGGCGATGCCAAGACGCGCATTCGCGAAGATGTTTTGCGCATTCTGCGTTTCTATCGTTTTCAATCTGCCTTTGGCGGCGACGTGACAGATGCACCGGCACGAACGGCCTGCAAAAACCTGTCATCTTTGTTACCGCAGTTATCGGCTGAGCGCGTCTGGCGCGAGATCGCCAAATTGCTGGCGACAGCCGATCCGACACCCATCTGGCAGATGATGCTGGATGACGGTGTTTTGGCGCATTGGGCAACGGCGGCAAGGCATACCGATGCGTTACGTAATCTGGTTGCTTGCGAGATGAAATACGAGGCAAAAGGCTTTGCGTTGCGGCGTCTTGCTGCCCTTCTCGCGTGTGATGCGGAACTGGCTGCCAGCACGGCACAACAGCTGAAATGTTCGAACCGTGAGGCGGAACAACTGACCGCCATCGCGCGGCTGGCCGCCAGTTGGACGGGTGTACCGGATGCAAAAGAAATCCGTCGCGCGCTGTATCAACAACGCGACAAGGACGGACACAAAGTTGTGCGGCATGCCCTGTTTATCGCAACGAGCCGCGCCGGTTCTGATACTCAGGCAGCCCTGTCGCAAGCGTTTGGGGTCGTGGAGGCATGGCAGGCACCCGCCTTCCCATTGCAGGGGCAAGATCTGTTAAAGCTTGGGCAGCCTGCCGGACCGCAGATGGGTGATTTATTGCGCGCGGTGGAAGCGTGGTGGATCGCGGGCGACTTCACAGCCGACAAAAGCGCATGTCTTGCCAAAGCGCGTGAACTTCTAAACCAGTTCCCATAAATTCTGAACGATCGCGACGTCGGCGGGCGGCATGGGATAGTGCCGCCAATCCTGTTTGCCCGCCCAAACCAGTTTTTGCCCTTCGCGTCCCTGCGGTTCACCTGTCCAGACACGGCAGCCATAAATGGGCATCAACAGGTGAAATTTTTCATAAGGGTGTGAGGCGAAGGTCAGCGGCCAGAAGCATCCGGGCGAAACCTCGATCCCCAATTCTTCGTACAGTTCGCGGACCAAAGCGGCTTCGGGTGTTTCGCCAGCTTCGACCTTGCCGCCCGGAAATTCCCACAAACCCGCCATGGGTTTGCCAGCGGGTCTTTCAGTCAGCAGCAGGCGGCCTTCGCCATCAATCAATGCCGCCGCCGCGACCAGCAGCATAGGCCGGTCTGCCGACAAAGGCGGCACAGGCATGGTTTGGCAGGCATGTGGAACAGCGGTCATAAAAGCCCCTCTGGTGATATATTTCCTCTATGCTATTCTGCGGGCATGAGCAATGAGAGTTTAAAAACCACACCCCCCGACGTCGCGCCCGAAGCCGCGCCCCCCATCACACAGGGCGACAAGGCGCAAACGCAAGTGACGGCAGCGGAAGCAGGTGGCCCCAAAGGGTTAGAGCCCACGCGTTACGGCGATTGGGAACGCAAGGGCAAGTGCGTGGATTTTTAGGATACCGGTATACGCCTTAATCGGTCATAAACGGCTTGTGCAGGGGAAACCTGACCCACTTTGTATTCATCTCTATACATCACTATACGATCCACTTCGTTGAAATCTCTTTTTAAACCCTCGTCATCACTACGCATTGGATTATTAGCGAGCATATCACGTCTGGTGACTAGCTCTCCCAGCGTGGTATTATTTGTGTATATAGCCCGAAGTGCGGGTATTTTATATTTGATGTCTCCATGCCATGGCGCAGGTGCGCTACCCATATATACCCTAACATCTTTTATAAAATCTTTTGGTCCATACTGATTAGCCAAATCCCAGTAAAGGCGTTCAGACTGAAACTCTTTGACGTAACGAAGTGCTGCTATTATCCCTAAGGCTAGGCAACAAGGGGCTTGCCGCTCAACCAAAGTGTGAAGATCTAATACTATGTCTGTAAAGATATGGCTGATTTGCCTTAACGTCAGATGATATGTTGCGGCGACTATTGCGATCCCATAAATCAGATTTGACCCACCGGTAATAGCGCTATTATCATCTGTAAGGTTTGACGCATTCTTTAGTTTGAAATCCTCATAAAACAGTTTTGTTGCGAATTGGTGTGCGTCAGGGGTTGGTAAATCATATTGCCAATCAATAAATTTCTGCAGATAGCCTTCGCCATCACGCGTGCCGTATATTTTCTCAACGGTCTCTTGCAGTTGTTTTTTATCAACTGCCAGTACGAATATCACACCATCCACATCAAAAAGATGTTTGGTGCACTCCAAAACTTCAATGGCATATGTGGGGCGGCAACGGTCCAATTCATCTATAAAGATGACCAATTTTTTGTTTTCGCCCTCGCTTTTCTGCCCGCCCTTATTATTGACGATGGCAGATAATTTCTTTTTAAAACTCACCACCGACTCTCTGGCTTGTGTGTGCCGTTCTAGCGCGTCTTTCGCGAAAGACTGGGTAATTTCCTCAAAATCTTTCTCACTGAATTTAGCAATTTCAGAAACCACCCCCACAACATCTTGCCCTGCAATTTTTGCTACCACTCCTTTAATAATGGCTGGGGCTATCTTACGGATACAGTATGCCCCCATGTTAGAAATAAGCTCCTCAATCTCTTTACGTTGCTGACCGAGCTGTTCTTTCATAACCCCCGCCAAGGCAATTAGCGGATCATCGGTGTAGTCGGTCTCCCAAGCATTAAAATAGACGGCCTTGTAATCACGCTTGGCCAGGTCTTGGGCCCAATTTTTAATAAGGTATGTTTTGCCACACCCATAGGGCGCATTAAGTGAGATGACGAATGGTTGCGTGATGCCGTCTATAAATGGCGTCAGATAATCTGCGATTCTTTTTGAATCGAGATAATCATTTTTCCATATTTCATCGGCTGTGTCCGTGCTGGCTTTTTTTATTAGCGGCACGGATACGCTCCAAACCTAGCGCTTCGCCAGATCGGCCAACTGACGTTGCAGGGCCGCGATTTTATTTTGCACATCTTCGCCGCCAGGCGCCGTTTGTGACGCCTGTTGCGTGGCGGGCGTGGGCATGGCAACGGACGGGGTAAAGGCACCCTCGGCCGCTTGTTCTGCCACATCTTCGGCAGACGGTTCCGACACCGTATGCGCGGCGGGTGCCACAGGGGCCTGACCCGGCACATTGCCGAACGGCGAGAACATGCGCATGGTCTGTTCGAACAGCGCCATGTTTTGCTTGCTCATCGCCTCTAACGTATTGCCAAACGGAAACACGGTGCCGAATGTGTTTTTGAAGTATGAGCGGATTTGTTCCTGGTTTTTGGACAAAGCCTGCATGCTTTGTTCCAGATATTTCGGCACCATCCACTGCATATTGTCGCCATAGAAGCTGATGAGCTGGCGCAGGAAACTGATCGGCAGCAGGTTCTGCCCTGTCTTGCCTTCTTCTTCGACAATAATCTGCGTCAGGACCGCGCGCGTTAAATCTTCGCCCGACTTCGCATCGTAAACGTTGAACTCAACGCCTTCCTTGACCATCTGCGACAGGTCGGCAAGCGTCACATAGGTGCTGGTCGCGGTGTTGTAAAGGCGACGGTTCGCGTACTTCTTGATGGTGATCGCGTCTTTGCTGGGCGTGCTCATTGAACTTCCTCTCTGATTTGTATCAGGATGCGAAAAAGCCTGTTCTGTCATCGGGCCTAAAACGAAGGTCATGCGTCACCCCCTCATCGGTCAAACTTGCGACAACACCGGACTGACTATGGTTAATAATTGCGAATCTCGGTCTAAAACTCAAGGTGAATCTTGGGGACCACATTTTCCTACAAGGGTACCGTCTTTCATGTTCTAATCTCTGTATGACGCGCCGTACCACAACCGACGACACAGCCACGAATAAAACCGCGCCCGCAGACCTGACCGGTCTGGCGGCAGAGGCGTTGGCGCTGTGGCAAGAACATCTGGCTGCCCTGTCCGAAAACCCAAAGGCCAAGGCTGACATGGCCGCCTGGATGGAACCGTCACGCCGCCTGTTTGCCGATTGGGCCGCGATGATGCAGAATGCGGGCCATGCAAACCCGTTCGGCCACCCAGCAGGCACCAATCCCTTTGCCCCCGCACCATTCGGGGCCGCGCCGTCTGGGGCCGCGCCCACTGCCGCTGCATCTGATGACAGCGCTTTACGCATCGCTCAGCTTGCCCACCGCGTGGCGGAGCTTGAACGACGCATCGGGCAACTGGAATCCACCCGCCAGCGCAAACCTGCAAAAGCTGCAAAAACTTCTGGCTGACGCCGAGCGGGAAACGGGGGACACCGCCGCCCTTGATAGCGCGCTACGCGCCGAAGGGTTGCGTCACGCGCACCATTTTCTAACCGGTGTTGCACATTATCAGACAAGTACCGTAAAGCGCGATCTGCCTGATGCACCTGTTGTCTGGCAGGCAGGCAACACAAAACTGCGCGATTACGCGCCGGGTAACAAAACAGCGCGACCTGTTTTGGTCATACCGTCACTTATTAATCGTTACCACATTCTGGACCTTGACCATGGTCAATCTTTTCTGCGGTTTCTGGCGGCACAAGGTTTGCGGCCAATGCTGGTTGACTGGGATAGCCCTGATGAGGCGGAGATACGCTTTACACTTGATGCCTATATGGCGCACCGGCTGCTGCCTGCATTGACGCATGTGATTGAGGTGTCCGGGCAAACGCCACATGTCATGGGATATTGCATGGGGGGTTTGCTGGCGTTGGCGCTGGCGCAGTTGGGCGGTGATGCGGTGCAGTCGCTCAGCCTTCTGGCGACACCGTGGGATTTCAACCAGACGGGTCTGACTGATATTCTGCGCAATGGGTCACTGACCAGCATCATTAATGACGCAGGTTATATGCCGGTTGATATGATCCAAAGCCTGTTTGCGCTACAGCAGCCCTTACAGGTTTTCAAAAAATTCCGCGACTTTGGTGCACGCATCGCAAAACCCGTGGATGGGTATGACAATCGCCGGTTTGTTCTGGTCGAAGATTGGTTGAATGACGGCGTCCCCTTGGCTGCACCAGTCGCGACGCAGTGCCTGACCGACTGGTATGGGCGCAACACAACCAAGCGCGGCACATGGTCTGTCGGTGGGCACGTCATCAATCCAACCGCCGTCAAGATACCGGTCTGCGTTATTATACCGCAGCAAGATCGCGTCGTGGCACCTGCCGCCGCTCTGCCGCTGGCCCACGCCATTCCTGCGGCGCATTTACTACAACCCGATACAGGTCATATCGGCATGATGGCCAGTAAACGCGCCGAGTCTATTTTGTGGCGACCATTTCTAAGCTGGATCGCAAGTCTGGCGTAATATAATTGTGAAACCTTCGTTCAGCGGATCACTTCCTTTCAGGCTGTGCAATTATTTTTATCTTGCGCTGTCTTGTTGTATCGTTACCTGGTGGATCAGGGATAGGATATGACTTCCATTTTCGATCTGGGGAAACAAACCCCGCCGCCGGATTCTTTGGATGCGCATTATCAATGGTTGGAGCCTCATATCGAGGTTTTTGAACCCGATGATGACATCAAACGACCGGCCTTGCTGATCTTTCACGGATGCGGCGGCAAACGACCCTTTCTTACCGCCTATGCCAAATTGGCCGCCACCATGGGCATGCGCGCCTTTATCATCGATTCATCTGCACCACGCGGCTGGGACAGGCGGCACAACATTCATAAAGTCTGCACGGGCCGCGTGTTACATGGCAACGAACGCGCCTGGGACGTTCTGGCGGCGATCAAGGGCATTGGCGAACGCGATAATGTTGACGCGTCGAACCTGATTTTAAGTGGATGGAGTCACGGCGGTTGGGCCATTACGGACTTGATGACTTATGACCTACCGCCAGAGCAAGACAGGCTCCTGCAAGGCGTGAAGGGTTTATTTCTGGTTTACCCCTTCCTCAACATCCCTTCCCGTACGGCACTCAGAAAACCGTGGCATCATCATCCGGAAACCGCACTGGTTGCCGCACAACAAGACCATGTCATCTTTTTACCGGTTATGAAATCAGCCGTGGACAAGTTACGCAAAGACGGCATCTCCGTAACCTTGACCGAGGTGAACGCAACGCATGCGTTTGACGAAGGGTATGAGCGTCCCGACACGCCAGAAAACGCCCTGCGCCCCATGCGTCATGACAAGGCAGCTTTTGCGCAGGCGCTGGAAGCGTTGCAGCGCCTGATTGAAAAATTAGTCGATGTGCGCGCCGGACTAGGCGCTACACCCGTCATGCACACGCATATGTTGTCCCCGCATTATTAGGGGCGGTTACATCAAATTCATGTGCGTGTTGCAGCCATCAGGTGGGCAGCCGCCACCACCAACACCGCCGCCGCCCGAATGACAGGAATTGGACGGATAGGATATGGGGTTATAGCAGGACAACCCCCACACAGCACCGAACTGGCATTGCGGACCACCACATCCAGTGGCGTACTGGCAGGTTCTGGCTGTCACACACTCGCCCGTCGGGACGGCCGAATTGGGCACAACCGAACCCGACCTTACGCCACTGGGGCAATCAGGCATGTTGTAGAATGTCTGGTAGGGCGATTGCGCAACAGAGGGGTAGCCGTTAGTAGGATCACACACCGAGCCTGTATAAAAATAGTACCCAATCAGAATGCCGCCGCCATTGACGGTGACACCTGAGTCCATCTGCGTCAGTTTACAGGCGCAGGCACCAGTGGCATCAGTGCCACCCGGGCACACGCAGGCATTGCCGTTCCAGCTATAACCGTTCGGACATATACAACCCGTGCCGTCCCAGACCAAACCCGCCGGACACACGCATTGTCCATTACTGCCTAATGAACTGCCGCACGTACAGCCAGACACACAGCTTTGTCCATCGGGGGAAAGATCATAGCCGGAGTTGCAGGCAATGGAGCAATCGCTGTTGACGGTGCCATTGGTGACTGATGTAGTCGCGCAAGACTGATTACAGCTTTTGCCATCACTGGATAAGGTGTAGCCAGAGTTGCAGGTGATAGAGCAATCGCCGTTAACAGTACCATTGCTAACCGTTGTCACCGGGCAAACAGGGCCGCAGTTGCTGCCGCAATTACAGGTCGTATAATCATCGTCGCCGGCACCGGCGGGGCAAACATTACTCAAGCTGCCCGTGCTGCTGACATCCGTCAAAGAAAGAAATTTCCTTGTTTTTATGAGGTGCAATATGCCCCCATTGTTGGCACACATATAAGCGTTGGTTGTGCAGTTATAAACATTCCCTGTCGCGCATGAGACGGGACTATTGCTGGGGCCAGTACAGGTCCATGACCATGGGCCAGTGCCGCTGACAGTCGATGCATTGCCAGCAGAGCACAAATTGCTTGTTGGTATTGTTGTGACAGCGACCTGGTTCGCGCTACCGCATGCCGCATCTGCACCGACTGCCGTCTGGCAGGATGCGATGGAGCTGGCGGGGTCGGTGCCGCCAAGGCAGGTCCAGTTATAGCCGCCACCCGTTGTGTTCGGCAGCACCGTCGTCGCCACGCCCACCTTGCACAGATTCTGTGTCGGCGGCGTCGCCGCAGCCTGTCCCGCCGCCGTACCGCATTGCCCGTTATACAAGATCGTGCTCGTCCCCGTATCCACCGTCCAGCTCGCCGAGCCCTTGTCGTCCGCCAACGCCCCGTCAAATACGCCCTTCACCGTCTCCGTAAACGGCGTCACACCGTCCACGCCCGTACAGGTGTAGATCGCCGTCCCCGTCTGCACCGATGTGTTCGGCGGCGCACGCAAATACGGCATCGACACCATCGCCACCTGCGCATTCTTCGGGTCCACCTGCCCACCGGTCGGCACCGGCGATCCACACTGGTTCACCTGCGCCGCATTGTCCCCAAGCACGCTCCAGTTCGCAGGCAAATCGATCCACCCGCCGCGGATGCAATACGCAAACGCCACATCCTTGTCTCCAGACGCCGCATTGTTCACAAACGCCAACCAGTCCGTCGCCTTCCCAAACGGAATCAAAATGCTGTTCTGGCTATAAGCGTTCCCCTTATCCACAAACCGGCACACCCCAAACACGTCAATCGGAAAGCTCGACCGCACCCCAGCCTGGATCTTCGCCCCGTTGAACAACCCGTCCGTCGCACTCAGCTTATGTGCCCCGGTGATCGCCCCGTTACTAAAACACGGATGGTAGCTGTTCTGTGTCGTGATCACGCATTGCGCCTGCGCATCCCCAGCCTGTGCGTCAACGCTCAACCCCTTATCCGCGTCCCACATCTTCCCACCAACAGGCGCCACGGCTGTCGTCGTGCTCGCCGTACAGCTCGCCCCAGCGCACACACCCACCCCACCGTTACCCCTCGTATCCTGCCCGTACGCACTCCCTCCCGTCCCAACCCCCATCAGGATCGTCAAAAAAAGGGCTGACTTTAGAGACAGGCGCATGGGCATCCCTTAGACCTATTGCGATTTATAACGAATCTTGCGCAATAGTTATTGCTGATTTGTTAATATTTTGCTGTGCAGCACTTTATCCGCGCAGTTTCTTGATGATGTTATCCAGCTGGTCAAGATCATGATAGTAAAAGGTAATTGCACCTGATTTACCCTGTGCCGCAATTTTAACCTTGAGGCCAATAACGCGCTCCAGCTCTTTTTCCAGCGCTATAACGTCAGCATCGGCCTTATTCGTGGCTTTGCGCTTATGAATTTGCGGATTGTCATTTTCACGTTTGGCGAGTGCTTCTGCCTGACGCACATTCAGCCCGCGCTTCGCGATAACATCAGCCAGCGCTACAGGATCACGCGATGTGATGATCGCACGCGCATGACCAAGCGTCAGCTCACCGCTTTCGATCCGCGTTTTGATGGACGCGGGCAGTGTCAGAATGCGCAAAAGATTGGCGATATGCGGACGACTTTTGCCGACGATTTTCGCAAGCCCTTCCTGCGTGTGATTAAACTCATCCAATAGGCGCTTGTAACCTTCGGCTTCTTCCAGCGGCGAGAGATCCTGCCGCTGCACATTTTCAATAAGACCGAACTCAAGCGCTTCGCGGTCCGTCAGTTCACGCACTACCACGGGTACTTGATGCAGGCCCGCTTTTTGCGCCGCGCGCCAACGGCGCTCACCGGCAATGATTTCGTACGCGTCCTTGGTGCCAGCAACGGGGCGCACCACCAGCGGTTCCAGCACACCGCGCTCACGCACCGAGTCCGTCAAGCCTTTCAGCGCGTCTTCGTCAAAATGGCGACGCGGCTGGAACGCACCCGGCTGCAACCAGGTGATATTCATTTTGGTTGTACCCTCGCGCGGCACTTCGGCAACGGAAGCGGCAACCACAGCAGGCGCGGCAGGTTTCGGGGCATAGGAATTATCCGCATCGCCAAAAAGTGCCGACAGGCCGCGACCGAGCGGGGAGGGTTTGACTGTGGTGTTCATGCGCGTCTTCCTGTTTGTTATGTTATAACATTATTCACCAACGGCTTTCGCCGTGGTGATGATTGCGTTGGCCTGTCCATTTTCACGGCGCAGCATTTCACTCGCCAGTTGCAGGTAAGCCTGTGATCCGGGGCACTTCAAATCATAAAGAAGCACGGGCTTGCCGTGCGACGGCGCTTCCGACACGCGCACATTGCGCGGAATGACAGTCGTAAAAACACGATCGCCAAAATAAGCGCGCACGTCGCGCTCAACCGCAACCGACAGGCTGTTACGCTTGTCATACATAGTGAGGATCACACCCTCGATCGCCAAAGTCGGATTAAACCGTTCGCGTACCGCGTCAACCGTCTGGAGTAAGCTGGTCATGCCCTCCAGCGCATAAAACTCAACCTGCAAAGGAACCAGCAATCCGTGCGCTGCCACCAGAGCATTTAGCGTGATGAGATTGAGCGACGGCGGGCAATCAATCAGGATCAAATCATAGTCATGTGCACTGCGGGCAAAAGCCTGCTGCATACGGAATTCGCGATTTTCTGTGTTGACCAGCTGAATTTCTGCGCCCGCCAAATCAGCCGACGACGTTACCAGCGATAAATTGGGGATCATGGTCGGAACGGCGATATCCTCAATGCGCATGCCGTCAAAAATCAGCTCGTAACAACCGGCTCCGCGTTCTGCCCGTGCAATACCAAATCCGGTTGACGCATTGCCTTGCGGGTCGGCATCTACAATCAACACACGCTTGCCGACTGCGGCCATGGCGGTTGCAAGATTGACGGTTGTCGTGGTTTTACCAACGCCGCCCTTTTGGTTGACGACAGCTAAAACGCGGCATTCATGCCCTGTTTTATCGTTTGCGGTTTCGGGACGGCCTTCTGTTTCCGGCATTTTTCAGATTCCCGATGGTCAGGATGACGCCGGACGGATCGCTCACACTCGGCTTTTTATCAAGGCTGAATGTCCAATATTTCTTCGATTCTGTCAATTCCAGTTCGGCATTTCTGCCCTTCAGGAACACGCATTTTCCTTGCGGTTTCAAAATACGATGCGCCAAACCAAACAGATCATTCAGCGACGACATGGCACGCGCCGTGACAATATCAGCTTTGAAATCCTTGATATTTTCGACACGATCATGATGAACGACAACATGCGGCGCTATCTGACGTACCACTTCGTTCAGAAACTGGGCCTTCTTGCCGATACTCTCTATCAAATGGACATTGGGACAGCCCATAATGGCCAATACCATGCCCGGGAATCCAGCGCCTGACCCCATATCCGCAAGAACAGCGTCTTTATTATCGATAAGATTATAAAGCTGGGCCGAGTCCATAAAATGACGGGTCCAGATATGTTCGACCGTACTCGGTGCTATCAGATTGAATTTCTCATTCCATTCACGTAGAAGGCAGGCATAGGCGTCGAGTTTTTCTACTGTTTCACGGGAAACAGCCAGGGTACTTTCAAATTGCTGGCGGTCGTTTTGTTCCATGTGAAACATCAGGCTGATTTTTTATCGCGCCGAACATAGCGCAGTAAGGCGACAAGTGCCGCCGGGGTCATACCGGGGATACGAGAGGCCGCCCCCAGTGTCGTCGGTTTAGACTGTTTCAACTTCTGACGTATTTCTGCCGACAGACTGCCAATGGCATCAATATCCAGATTTTCAGGCAGCGCTAAAGCCTCATCCTTACGGAAAGCGTTGATATCCCCTTCCTGGCGCTGCATGTAACCGGCATATTTCCCATCAATTTCAATCTGTTCGACAATTGATGTGTCAAGGGTTGATAATTCAGGCCAGAACCCCGTCAGGTCGGAAAAATGGATGTCGGGATAGGTAAGAAGGTCCAAAGCTGACCGCCAAACACCATCGGCGTTGATCTTGATGCCATATTCATTCAACTTATTAGGCGTGGCCTTAAGGCTGCTGGCAAGGCTGCGGGCGGCAGCAAGGGCCGTAAGCTTGCCATCAAAATGACGGCGTCGATCAGCCCCGACACACCCCAACTCCATGGCCAATGGGGTCAATCTTTGGTCTGCATTATCGGCACGGAGCGTCAGGCGATATTCAGCACGAGACGTAAACATGCGGTAGGGTTCATTGGTGCCACGCGTGATCAGGTCATCAACCATAACGCCGATATAGGCCTGTGAGCGGTCAAGCGTAAACGGCTGTCCCCCACCGACCTTAAGCGCGGCGTTCAGCCCGGCCATAAGGCCCTGCGCCGCCGCTTCTTCATAGCCCGTTGTCCCGTTTATCTGCCCGGCAAAGAATAACCCATTGATTTTCCTTGTTTCCAAGGTTGGTCTGAGAGCGCGCGGATCGCAATAATCATATTCAATGGCATAGCCATGGCGAATAATCTCAACATCTTCCAGGCCGATAATCGAGCGTATAAACGCCGTTTGTACATCGCGGGGCAGGGATGTGGAAATGCCGTTCGGGTACACCGTGTCATCGTCCAGACCTTCGGGCTCCAGAAAAATCTGATGCCTTTCTTTGTCGGCAAAACGCACAACCTTGTCTTCGATAGAGGGGCAGTAACGCGGCCCCACCCCTTCAATTTGTCCGGAATAAACCGGGGCGCGCGATAAATTATCGCGGATGATCTGGTGCGTATTCGCAGTCGTGTAGGTAATGCCACAGGCGATCTGCGGCGTTGTGATCCTACGCGTCAGGGTGGAGAAGGGTACAGGTGGCTCATCCCCCGGCTGCATCTCCAGCCTATCCCAATGAATGGTTTTTCCGTTCAACCGGGCGGGTGTGCCTGTTTTCAAGCGACCCATTGGAAAATTTAATCTTTTCAATGTATTAGAAAGGCCTATGGCCGGGGGATCACCCACACGGCCTGCGGGTGTTTTTTCTTCCCCCAGGTGAATGAGGCCGTTCAAAAAAGTGCCTGTCGTTATGATAACCGCTCCTGCACGGTAAGGCGTGCCATCAGCACCGATGATGCCAGAGACGCTATCGCCATCAGTCAAAAGATCTTCG
This sequence comes from Alphaproteobacteria bacterium, assembly GCA_019233975.1. Taxonomy (GTDB): domain Bacteria; phylum Pseudomonadota; class Alphaproteobacteria; order UBA9219; family UBA9219; genus JAFALY01. The sequence goes on from JAFALY010000010.1 coordinate 108,192, forward strand.
ACAGCGATGGCTTTGATGGTCAGATTAGCCTGCTCCGCCAGCACGCGCTGCATCGCCTGACGGTATAATTTGCGGTCAGCCTGCGCGCGTGGCCCTTGTACAGCGGGCCCTTTGCTGCGATTTAGCAGGCGAAACTGGATGCCGGCGGCGTCCGCCACGCGACCCATAACACCATCCATGGCGTCAATTTCGCGCACCAGGTGGCCTTTACCCAAACCGCCAATGGCAGGGTTGCACGACATTTCACCGATGGTTTCAAGCTTATGCGTTGCCAAAAGCGTACGCGCGCCCATACGCGCGGAAGCGGCCGCAGCTTCGCAACCCGCATGGCCGCCGCCAACGACAATCACGTCATATAATTCATTCAAATTCGGCATCCTTCCCATCCACGCGCAAACTAATGCAAAAATGCCGCATATTCAAAGGCATTAAAGCTTTCTGGCTCTACCATCATATCGTTAACGAGATAGTTAGGATTTTAGGTAATAATCGTAAATGGAGAGAGGGAGACGGAGGCGAAGTATTAGGCGGCCTAAAAATCCGCCGGAAAGGCAAACATGGCTGGACGCTATGTGACTATTCCCCGCCTGAAGGCGTTGCTGGCCAACGCCAAGGACCGACTCTCCTCTGAAAAACGTCAGCTTCTGGAACTTTATCCCGTTAACGGCGCGCTGAATCGCGAGGGCTACGGGTTTGCTTATTTGCGCGCTGAACGTGTTGGTCTTGCCATCATCAATGACCGGCTGGAAGATGTCGCCTGGCTGCCTATGCATTTAGACCCTGCGGCAGAAATGATGGACGACCATCGTGCCGCATTGAAAAAATGGATCGCGTCTGAAAAAAGTGGCGCACCGTCGATGGATGATTTCGGCAATGACTTTATCCATGTCCTGACACGGTCCGCCCTTCATGCTGGCTGGGAAGCCGCCGAATGGCGCCGTCTGGCCACCCGCGTTGCCAACCTGTTTCATGACCTGTCTTGCCTTATCGGCATGATCTATTACACCACTTGGTTTGAAGAAAATGACGTAGAGGCCATCAGCCTCACAGATCCCGGCAATCTGGGTCTTTCCGCTATGGAAATGACCGCGCTGGCGCAATCTGAGGAATTAAATGATCAAATATTGGCCCGCCGCAAATTATTCGAAAAAGCAGCCAAACACCCCATGATCGGCGCCAAATCGAAGGCCAGAAACACCCCCCATTTAACGGTCATCGAAAACACCGGCTTTAACGACCCCCTGTTGGGCGAACCCCTGCCGATATAGCCCTCACAGCACAGGCCACCCAAAAGCCATTTTTGCCCAATGGGTTATGCCGTTCTACCGCTTGACTTGCCGGGCCAGCTTTGGCAGTTTGGGTCTGTTGATGCTTCGCTTTGAGGAGGCCCCAAGCCCATGACCAAGTCTGATCTCATTTTGCGCCTCGCTGAAAAATATCCGCATCTTTTACAAAGAGATATCGAACGCATCGTGAATACCGTCTTCGACGAAATCTCTAACGCCTTGGCGCGCAACAATCGCGTTGAGCTGCGCGGCTTCGGCGCATTCTCGGTAAAAAAACGCGATGCACGTCAAGGACGTAATCCGCGCACCGGTGAATCCGTTTCCGTTTCAGAAAAATTCGTGCCCTTCTTTAAAACCGGCAAGCAGTTGCGTGACCGCCTGAACGGCATCGAAGGCACAAGCGACGAGTAACGCACAAAGAAATAATCGCTGAATAATGATGAAAGCTATTACTGCCATACTCAGCGCGCTCTTGCTGCTTGTGCTGGTCGCCTTCGCGCTCTGCAACCGACAGACGACCGTTTTGCATACCGGCCTTGCCGGGTTCGACGTCGCAGCGCCCGCTTACATATTGATCTTGTGCACACTTGTGTTGGGCGCATTGACGGGCACGCTGTCAGCAGGCGCGTGGAATTTTGCGCAAAGACACCAGATGCGCAAATTACAAAAAGAATTGCGCCTACTGCGCGATAAATTATCCCAATTTGAAACAACACCGCGCCCCAAGACCGGATTGGGTAAAATTGCCAGCTTTGACCGTGCCTTACGCCCCCATATGCGTCCACGCCTGCGGTTTTGGGAACCGCGCTTTTAATCGCGCACGCCACCGAATCCTCTACTTTTTGCCATAAAGCTGGGCTAGACCTGTTGCCATGAACGCGCCCGTCGCCCATTTGCCTATCCTGAAAGGTGAAGGCAATCTCGCCCTCTATCTGCAAGAGATCCGGAAATTTCCGATCCTCGGCGCCGATGAAGAATTCATGCTGGCAAAAAGCTGGAAGGAACATGGTGATCTGGATGCCGCGCACAGGCTGGTGACCAGCCACTTGCGCCTGGTCGCCAAAATCGCCATGGGCTATCGCGGCTATGGCCTGCCGCTTTCCGATCTGATCGCCGAAGGTAATGTCGGCATGATGCAGGCCGTGAAACGTTTTGATCCTGACCGCGGGTTTCGCCTTTCCACTTATGCCATGTGGTGGATCCGCGCCGCGATACAGGAATATATCCTGCATTCATGGTCGCTGGTGAAAATCGGCACGACCGCCGCGCAGAAAAAACTGTTTTTCAATCTGCGCCGCCTGAAAGGTGAAATGCGCGCCATTGATGATGGTGATTTGTCGGCTGAGCAGGTCAGCCAGATCGCGCATCGCCTGGATGTGGCGGAAGAAGAAGTCGTCAACATGAACCGCCGCCTGACGGGGGGTGATCAGTCGCTGAACGCGCCCCTGCGCGTGGATGGCGAAGGCGAATGGCAGGATTGGCTGGTTGACCCGTCCGAGTCCGTTGACGTCAAGTTGGGTGACGCCGAAGAGCGTGATCACCGCCATCGCTTGCTGGTCAAGGCGATGGAGGGGCTAAGCCCGCGTGAGCGTGATATTATCATCGCGCGCCGTTTGGCGGACAATCCTGCGACGCTGGAAGATTTGTCACAACGTTATAATGTCAGCCGCGAACGCATTCGCCAGATCGAAGTACGCGCATTCGAAAAACTGCAAAAGAACATCAAGCTTGCGGCGGAACGCGAAGGCTTGCTGCCGGCCGAACAGGCCTGATCCTTATCTGATTTTCTCGAGCGCCTTGTTGGATGCAACATCCGGACCCCATGTGGTCTTCAGCTGTTCCAGATTGCTCTTCAGCGTGCGTACACGCAGTTCAAGGCGCGCAATCGTGATAATGACCATCGTCTGCGGTATGGCGAATACGATCAACTGACCGATAAACGCTGCGCCGAGCGTCACGAGCCATGTGTTCGTGTCACGCAGAATGGCGAACATGTTGCTCATGTTCTGGCCCTTGACCCACAAATCAATCAGAAAGGGCGAAAGTCCGGCGCAATTCATCGCACCGATGGCAGCGGTTGTGGAATGCTCGCGGTCCGTGTCAATGAACAGCGCCACGAGTGTGGGCAGCAGACCGATGCCCATCAGAATCAGCGTCGGAAAAATAAAAGGCGCCGCAAAGCCGAGGAAAATCATCGTCAGCAAAAAACCGCCCTTGCCGCCTTTCTTTTTCGGGGCGGCGGCTTGTTTTTTATCAGCAGCTTTTTCTTTTGCCATGACGCCCCCTTACATACTACCCATGATGGCCTGCCAGACGGCACGCAGAATAGCGGCGAACACCATGATGATGGCCAGAAATGTGCTGATGGACGCCGCCATGGGCTTGCCGATCGACCGCACGACCAGTTCTTTGTTTTGAATTTTAGACTCGCACAGGGCGATCTCTTTCTGAATGTTCAGATACAACATGCGCGCGGCTGTAAAATCCTGCTTGTCGCGCTCAATGCGCCTTGGGTCATCCGCCAGTTGCAGCATGGCGCTCAGATCGCCGCGTTGTACCGCCTCGCGCATCAATTGACGCAGTTTTTCCTTAAGCGCCTTCCCCAGAAAGCGCTGAATGGCGGGCTCCAGCATCGGCGCAATCCACTGCGCCAGTGCGGGCGTACTGTCGGGGCCGTATCTGTATTGCATTTCCGACAGCAGTGTCAGAATGCCGATACCACGCCGCGGGTCGGATTCCGGCGCCGCAATCGCTTCAAACAACAACTCGCTGCGCTGATCGCGCACAATCAGGAAGGCAGCCAGATGTCTGTCAACAAGTTCCGGCGGACGGTTGCCAGAGGCCGCAAGCCGTTCAAACGCGGCCAGCAGCATGCGCGGTGAAACAACATACTGGCTGGCGACAATCGGGCTGAGGCAGGGCAGGCCGGGATTAAGTTCATAAATAACGCGCTCAATGCCATTGCCGTAGGTCGTCTTTTCAATCAGCAGTTTCATACGCTCAAACTGCTGTCCAAGCGGCACAAGTTCGGTCTTGATATCCTGTTGCGTCTCAACCCAGAAGGCGACCAACTGGTTGGCGATGATTTCGGCCAATATCTGCGGGCTTCCGCCTGACATGACAGTTTCCACCAGCATGCTGGAAATGCCGCCCGGCATAACACATATGCCGCGGTAACGCAGCGGACCCGACGGGTCTAAAATGATGCAAGTACGTGCCACCAACTGTTCTTCGTAATTCGCGGTTTTTCCTGCGGCGCTGATGACGGTTAGCATTTCCACCAGATTATTGGCGCGCTCATCATCATCCATCGCGCGGCGCAGCCATTTCTCAAGACTGCCATTTTCAATAATCTGTACCGCCTCTGTCACGTTGGTGGGCAGTGCCGCCGCCAGAGAACGCGTGGACCAATATTCCTTACCGCAGAAATCATAATGCCGCGACGCGCGGTGGCCCGTGTCCGTATTCTTGGGTGTCAGGCGACGACCGTTCAACCATTGGTCAAGATCATTACCCGACCAGCGTTGGCGCGCATCATCGCTTAGCAAACCGCGCAGAATTTCAATATGCGAGGCCGACAGACGGTGATTGCCGACCAATGCCGCAAAACTGCCGCGCTCAATCTTCAGGCGCAAAATGCTCGCGTCATCCATGCCCTGTAACGGATTCAAACCCAGAAAGGTCATCGCCAGCGTAACGCCCAGCGCGTAACAATCATCGCTGTGCTGACCGACACCACGGCCAATCGGCGGGCAAAGACCGCGCTCGATGGTTTCGAATAACACCGGTTGGCCATAACCGCCGGGAACGGACAAACATTCGTTCAACTGTGGCGCCATCGCGGTGCCTGGACGCCAGAAGATATTGGTCGGACGAATACCGTTGTGCACAATACCCGCACGCTGCATTTCCTGCAGCGCGCCAATCAGCGGTGTAACGAAATAATGGTTGATGGTATCCTCACGCATCGGCGTGTGGGTTTCATCAATCGACGTTTTGAAACGCGGCGCCAACGGGCGTTGAAAAGCAAACGCATAATAACGGTTATTGTCCGGCCATGCGACAACACCGCTGTCTATCAGGCGCAACAGGGACACATGGTCAACGCCGCGCATGCTATTAACCGTGTCCAGTCGGGGCGGCAGGCTGGTATTACACAAAATACCCAGCAGATCCGAAGATCCTTCAACCCCCTTCATGCGCGCGGCAAAGGCCGGGCCGCCGATGCTGTTTAGCTCGGGAATGGGCACGCTGGGCAGGATTTCGGCACGCTGGCCTACCGCCAGCGCACCGCCCTGAAGTACCGAAGATGTGCTTTCATAAGCCATTGTTCAGGCAGTCCCATTAACCCAACTATGGTTAATGTACCCGAATTTATGGCGGTGGGCTAGGCCTAGTCCTTCGGTTTAGGGGTTATTAATCCGCCGCTTGTTCCAGCTCACCGCCAATAACCGTGAAATCACGCGGCATTTTTTTACCTGGCGCAATCGCATGGGTATTTCTTGCATAACCTACTTGCCCCACTTGCGCCAACGTGCGCGCATGAACGCCCAGAACACCCAGAAAACCTTCGGAATCCTTATGGTCAAAGGACCCTTCGTCTTCCATGGAACTGTCATTGTTGAACAACGAAAACGGCACGTCTGCCGTCGAAACATAGGCAACATGCCCCTTATACAGGCTGACGGTTACCGTACCCGTCACAAGGTTCGACACTTCGGCAATGCCCTGCAGCGCCATGCGTGACGCGACGTCGTTCCAATACCCCTGGTACAATTGGCGGGTCAGGGTGGATGACAGGGTATCGAACATTTCACGTGAACGCCGATCAAGGATCAGTTGCAGCAAATAGGCATAGGCCGTTCCCAGCAATTCCATGCCGGGGGCTTCGTAAACACCACGCGACTTCACGCCGACAAATCGGTTTTCGACCAGATGCAGGCCGATGCCGATACCATGCTTGCCGCCAACCGTGTTGCACCAATGCAATGCCGCCAAGGCATCCACCGGTTTGTTATTAATGGCGGCCGGCTGCCCTTTTTCAAAGCGTATCGTGACTTCTTCCGCCTGTTCAGGTGCCTTTGCGGGCCACACACCCATTTCCGGCGTGATGAAATGCGCGGGCGTCTGCAACGACTCCAGCTGGCCGCTTTCATGCGTCAGCCCCAACAGATTGGCATCGGTGGAATAAGGCTTATCGCGTGTCGCCTTGATGGGCAGCCCGTGCTGTTCGCAATAATCAATCATTGGGCCGCGACCGCCAAAGCGGCTTAAAAACGCTTCGTCGCGCCAGGGGGCGTAGACCTGCAACTCCGGGTTCATCATGTTGGCGATCAGCTGAAACCGCACCTGATCATTACCGCGCCCAGTCGCGCCGTGACTGATGATCTTGATGCCTTTCTTTTGTACCGCTTCTACGATGCCTTTAGTTGTCACCTGACGGCCCAGTGGTGTCGTGCACCAGTAACGGCTTTCATAAAGCGTTTGCGCCTGAATGCCCTGTATCCCGGCTTCGGCCATTTCCTTTTGCAGTGGCATGCCGATAAAATCGACCGCGCCGCAGGCGCGCATACGCTTTTCAATCGCGCCAAAATCGGTTTCATCCGGCTGGGCCAAATCAGCCGTCACAGCCACAACCTTGACGCCTTGTTGCGTCAGCCAATGGGTGATGGTGCAACTATCCAAACCACCTGATGCGGCAAAAGCAATGGTTTGACCCCTTAAATCTTCAACTTTGATGGTGCTCGACATGGTTATTTCCTTAAAGGCCGTTTGTTACGGTCTGGTGTGAGGGTACGAATTATGTGCGGAAAAACAGTGTAGTAGCGCCTAGCGGGCGCGTCGGAAAGCGCGTCGCGTTGCGACGTTTTGGGCAAATTGGATGTTTTGCGCGTTTAGCATGGGTTCATCCTACGCAAGGGCAGACCTGTGCATCAAGCGAATAATGGCGCCGGGCGTCCTTTTATGACAATTGCCTTTCAGGGGGCGGGGCCCTAAAGTAGCCACGGCTTTAACAATCTGACTTTTGTGGAACCTATGACGGTCAATCCGGCGGATGATCTGATCCAAACCCGCGCCAGTCGCGACCTTAGCTTTCTTGACCTTGTCTCTATCGATCAGGTCACAGACAAGGATTTTTCGCTGATTATGGATGTCGCGCGCGCCTTCCGGCGACATGGCACTTATAAATTCGATTTCAATAAGGGCCTCAGCCTGATGAACGCCTTTTTTGAAAGCTCGACCCGCACGATGGCGAGCTTTGATCTGTGCGCCAAACAATTGTCGATGGATACCAGCAACCTTAGCAGTTCATCCAGCTCTACCACCAAAGGGGAAAGCTATCTGGATACTGCGCTGACGCTCGACTCCTATAATCTCAAGATCATCACAGTGCGCACTCGCGAAGCCGGCGTGCCGGAATTTCTGGCGCGTCACGTGAATGCCGGTATCATCAGCGCAGGCGACGGATGGCACGAACATCCGACACAGGGCCTTCTGGATGCATTGACCATGCTGGATCACTTCAAATCAACAACGCTGGAAGGCCGCACAGTCACCATCGTTGGCGATATTCTGCATTCGCGCGTGTTTGGCTCACTGGTCCGGTTGCTGAAAAAACTTAAGGCCACCGTGCGCGTCGCGGCCCCCGAAACATTGCTGCCTGTCGGCGTCGAAAATTTCGGCCTCACCGTATATCATGATGCAGACGCCGCCATTACAGGCGCAGATGTCGTTTATGCCCTGCGTGTGCAGGAGGAGCGCGGCGCTGCCGGGTTTATTCCGACCCTGCGGGAATATTCGAAAATGTATGGCATCAGCAAGCGCAGGCTGGACCTCGCCAAGCCGGACGCCATTTTAATGCATCCCGGCCCCGTACGCCGCGATATCGATGTTCACTCGGCACTGGTCGCGGTCGACGAGCGTTCACACATTCTGCAACAGGTGGAAAATGGCGCGGCGGTTCGCAAGGCCTTGCTGTGGTTGATGACCAGCCGTCTTAACGGCAAGAAGAAAGAGATTGTGCGCAAATGACAACGCTGCTTATTCAAAACGGCCATGTTGTCGATCCGTCGAACGGCATTGACCGCCCCCTGGATATCCGCGTAGCTGACGGCAAGGTGGTTGAAGTTGCGCCCAGCCTGAACGTCAAGGGCGGCGATCAGGTCATCGACGCTAAGGGTTTGCACGTGACGCCGGGTCTGATCGATATACAGGTCCATGTGCGCGAACCGGGCCGTGAAGATCGTGAAACTATCGAAACGGCGGGCAGGGCGGCCTTGTCCGGCGGTATTACGTCGGTTGTCGCCATGCCGAACACGTCGCCTGTGGCCGACAATCAGGCCGTGATTGAATTTGTTTACAAGCGCGCGGCCGAAGTGGGCTTGATCAATGTTTTTCCGTCCGGCGCCATCAGCCGCAAACAAAAGGGCATGCTGCTGGCGGAAATCAACGAAATGAAGCAATCGGGCGCCGTCGCCGTTACGGATGACGGGGTCGATGTGCAGGATGAAAACCTGCTGCGCCGCGCGATGCAGTACGCCAAGACCTGCGATATTGTGTTGATGAGCCATTGCGAAACCGAAGCATTGACGCGTGACGGCGTCATGCATGAAGGTTGGGTGTCAACGCAGCTCGGTTTGCCGGGCGTCACCAGCGCCACCGAAGATCTGGCCGTTCAGAAAAATATTCTGCTGGCGAATTTATGCGGCGCACGACTGCATCTATTACATAATTCATCGGCGGGGGCTGTCGCCGCCATTCGCGCCGCCAAGCGTGCGGGAAATAAAAACATTACGGCTGAGGTTTCAGTCCAGCATTTCTCACTGACCGACGAAGAATGCTTTGGCTACAACACGAATGCCAAGATGTATCCGCCCCTGCGCTCACGCGACCATGTCGAGGCGATTATCGAAGGTGTGAAGGACGACACGTTTGACGCTTTCACGACCGATCACGCGCCGCATATCGAACCGGATAAATTGCTGCCTTTCGCGGATGCAGCCTTTGGCTCAACCGGCCTTGAAACCAGCTTTGCCGTCATGAACCACTATCTGGTCAAAGCGGGACATATCAGCTTTGCCAAAGGCATTTCCAAAATGACGGCGGAGCCCGCACGCATCATCCGCGTGAACAAGGGCACACTGTCGGTCGGCGCGGATGCGGATATTGCGCTGTTCGACACAAACCGTGCCTGGGTCTTTGATGTACAAAAGACGTTCTCAAAAAGCAAGAACTGCATTTTTGACGGCAAGAAACTGACGGGTAAGGCTGTCATGACAATTGTTGGCGGCAAGCTGAAATACCGCGACGGTCGGATTTTATAGGTCACACCTTGGCGTGCGCCAGATAGCCGCCGCGCTGATACTGCGGCGGGTGACTTAAAACAACTTCGGCAAAATTGCTGGATGTCAGTGTTGCGGCATGGCTCCAGTCACCGCAAACATCACCTGCACCAGAATGCGATGGGTCTGCACATCCCTCTGCCACAATGGACCATATTTCACACAGGGTTGCGTCATCCAATTCATCGGACAAACGCTGCAAGGCGCGACGTGCGTGTGTCGGCTCATCGGTTATCAGACAAACCTCGGCCCCTGCGCGCTGTGCAGCCAGCACGATCAGCAGATAGCGTTCATCAAGATCACGTACGTTTGATATGGATAGATAGAGCTTGTGCCCACGCTCCACGGCATAGTTGACCATCGGTCTATAGACATCCCACATGACGCAGTCGAGAGATGTAAACAACATATCTTCCTGTAAGGCATCAAGCTCACCAAACACTTCGTCGCGATAGGTGGCGCCCGGCACTGGCGTCCAGCCGGGCATCAGCTGGTCATCACCAAACAAACTGGTTGTGGTGATGGCGGGCGATACTTCAATGTCAGGGTTGGCGCGCTTGAAAGTAACCAATTGTGCATGATCAAATGAACAAACATGGAAATCTTCAGCCCGGAATAAACCGGCGTCGATCATCGGACGAATGGCCGTTGTCACCGTTTGGACAACGTCACATCCCTTCAGTTCCAACTGGATAATAAGGGGATCCAACCCTTGCGCTTGACGCTTCAGGTTGGCGTCAGCAAACAAATCGAGTGTTTGCTGCAGCGTCGGCGGTGCTTCACCCTGCCCGACATTCAGACGTTGGATCTCGGCGGCTGATAATGCAGAAACACGCCCACAATCCGTTCCTTCGCGGGCGGCACCTTCAACTTTGGTATTCAGCCTGTCATCATGGATGACCATGGCCGTGCCACAGGCGGCATTGATAACGTCAAGCTCCAACCCATCAACGCCTTCGTCGATGGCGGCTTGAAATGACTTCAACGTGTTTTCCGGAAAATAGGTATGGGGCAGGGTCGAGCCGTTACCGCACAAATGCGCCGTTGAGCCCAATCCGCGGTGACCAATAATCTTTACAGGCACAAAATCTGTTTTGACCGACACTGAAAAACAACCCTGCGAACACCCTAAAGCAATGCTTCGTTCCATAGCATTTCCATCGGCACTATCCACTGTTTTTAATTGATTGCAACCATCCCTTCTCGCATCGCAACACGGTTAACGGGCCATAAAACGATGTTTTTGCTTGGCAGGCCGCCATATTCGGCCATAAGGTCGCCGGATCTATTGACCGAGGTTACTACCATGCCCCAGACCGCCACCCGTCAACAATCCGCGCATGCGCCGCTGCATCAGCTTATGGCCGATATCGGCGGCACCAATGCGCGCTTTTCTATCCTGACGCCGGACGGGCAGATCGAAGACGTCAAAGTGTACCAGGTGCGCGAAACCGCCACATTGGCCAAAGCACTGCGCAGTTATATCAGTGATGTTGTCGGCAACCGTACGCTGGGCGGCATGGCGCTCGCGGTAGCGGGTCCTGTGCGTGGCGACCGCGTCAAACTGACGAACAGCGACTGGGTTTGTGATCGCGATGAGGTAGCGGAGCTGATCAACGCGCCGCGCGAACGTGTTTTCATCGCCAACGACTTCGAAGCGATCGCGCTCGCTATCGGCAATATGCCGATCAATAAATTACAGGTTGTGCAAAAAGGCGATCCAGACCCGCATGGTAACCGTGTCGTTATGGGGCCGGGTACGGGGCTCGGCGTCTGCGGTCTTGATTGCTTGCCTGACGGCACGACCATTGCGCGCCCGACGGAGGCCGGGCATATTCCTTACGCTCCCGCCAATGCACGCGAAGCCGATCTGGTCGATATTCTCTCACAGATACTGGGCACCATGGTGACGGCGGAACATATTATCTCCGGCCCCGGCCTTGTGAATTTGTATAAGGCGGTCAGCACCCGCGCAGGCGGCAAGATCGACGACACCATGACCCCCGCGCGCGTGGTCGAAGCGGCGTTGTCCGGCGACAGCATATGCAAAATGGTGGTGGATGATTTTGCTGCCATGTTTGGCAGTTATGCCAGCATCATCGGTTTGACCCGCAACGCAACGGGCGGGCTTTATCTGTGCGGCGGCGTGCTGGGCAAACTCGACGGGCTGTTCAATCCCAAGCGGTTCACCAAGCGCATGAACACCAACCCCGTCATGTCGCACCTGCTGATGCAGATGCCGGTCTATATCGTCACGGAAGACATTCCAGCCTTCGCCGGATTGAAGTGTCTGCTACGCTGACAGCCTGCGAATGATCGCAAATAGTGCGCCACACCTTTGTTTTCCATAGATTTTTATGGTTAATTGTTAATGAAAGCATTCTTCCATCTATTTTCAAGGTACGTCCGCATGGTAAAAGGCGACGTACTGAAGAAACGATAAAATCCGTTCGGTTATTGTATGCAAATTAAATTCTGTACCCTGAATTGCGCCGATAGTGTCAACCCCGATCCGGCACGCGACTATTTCCAGAAAACCATCGCCGGCCCGGAAGCCGCGCAAATTATCGGCTTCCAGGAAGTCGGCGGCGTCAATGCCGAAAAGAAGGACGGCACCATTGCCGTCATCGACGGCGAACGTTTTATGTGGCTGGTAACCGGCGGGGCCGACAAAGAACATCGCGCCTTTGCCGAAGCGATTGCGCATAACGCCAATGATCCGCAACGCACAGCGGCACCAGTATCCACTGATGATATTCTTTTCACCGGCATTGGCATGGGCACCAGCCCGTCCGCCCGGATTGTGCAAACGATCGTTGTGCCCGTGGCGCCCGGGGAAGAAGAATTCTACGCGCATTATCAGGAACACGGCGAACATGACTGGGCGCTTTATCCGCGCTCGATCCAGATGTGCGAAATCAGTGTGAACGGCCAGAATTTCTGGGTCGTCAACATGCATGGGGCGTATGGCAAGGATCGTAGCATCAGCTCTGAATACCGCAGCGCCCAGCTCGCCATGCTGTTCGACAAGATTGACCAGATGCAGATTGATGCGCCCATCATCGTTATGGGCGACTTCAACGCCACCGCCAGCAATCCCGATATGAGGGTGTTCGCCCAGAACGGCTTTACGCGCGTCAACAGCGACCCCACCAAAAATCTGGGCATTGGTGTCGGCGATCATGACCTGACAGAGCAGCAGCGGCAGCATTGTGATATCGACCATATTTTTGTACGTCGTGGCCGCGGCGAACATCGCGACGAGTATTTCTCTATCGTACAGGAAAGCATTTGTACGCCGCAGGTGGGCGACCCATCTGAATATGACCATCGCGCAGTCGAAGTTGTGATGGATCTGAAAAAGGGCAACTTTGTCGATCACGTCGTGGACATGGTCCGTCGCGGCGAAAAGCCAAAGCTTGTTTTCGACATTGATGGCACGCTGACAAATCCCGGTGTAACGCCTGATGAACGCATCATAGCGCCAGAATTGAGCGACACACTGAACGCGCTGCGCGATATGGGTGTGGATGTAGTGCTTGCGACAGGACGCGACAAAGGTCGTGTCAAGATGTGCTTTGACGATAAATTTCCGCCCTTCCCGGTTATCACAAGCGCGGGTGTGCATCTTCATATGACCGAGACTGAGCATCTGGTGAATGATGCGATTGATGCCGCGCACCTCGACTTCATTGAAGTCATGCGCGCAAAGATGGCCGAGCTTCACGAAGCCTTCCCCGAGCAGGGCATTGAACTGAAAGACGCGGAAGCAAGTGTACAGCTGAAAAAAGATAAGCCGGGCTATGAAGAAATAAAGGCCGTGCTGCATCGGTTTGCAGAAGAAGCGCGCGAACAGGGTTTGTCGTTTGACCTGCATAGTGCCGAGCCCGGTCATCTGGGCGTCGTCTGCTCCCTGGTTGGCAAGGGGCAGGCCATGCAGGCTTTCTCGGACGTCCTGCAATTAGATGAAACGAATTGGCAGAATGTCGTATTCTTTGGCGACAGCCTGCACAGCCACGGCAACGACTATGACGCCGCCAAAACTGTCACAGCGAAAGGTGGTATGGTGGTCGGCGTTGGTGGTCCCAACCGCATGGATCATCAGGATTTCCATGTCGCCGAATGGGTGCCTTCATACGCCACCCTGACGGACATGTTGGGTAGCCTGAGGGAAGCGTTGACACCAAAGCCGTTGACCCCCACAACGGCGGCTGCATCGACACCCGTTGCCACACCCGCTCTGGTCAGAAACTAATCATTTTTTGCCGTGCCAGTTCTGGACTCTTGCGAAAAGACGGTTTTGGTCTTCTAATCCCCCCATACAACCAACGGGGGCCTTATGCGTATCGGCATTGATCTGGGCGGCACAAAAACCGAAGTCATCTGTCTTGATAAAAATAACGGCAAAGAACTTTACCGCCTGCGCGTCCCCACCATACGCGACGATTACAGCGCAACCATACGTACGATTGCGGAGCTGGTGACCGGTGCCGAAAATGCGGTCGGCCGCACGGGGACGGTTGGCATCGGTATTCCGGGAACTGTGTCAGGCGTGACAGGCCTTGTTAAAAACGCGAACAGCACATGGATCAACGGCCACCCGCTGGATAAAGATCTGGAACAAGTTCTGGACCGCCCCGTCCGCATTCAAAATGACGCGAATTGTTTTGCGGTATCCGAGGCCAATGACGGGTCCGGCGCCGGCAAGCGTGTCGTGTTCGGCGTTATTATCGGCACCGGCTGCGGCGGCGGTATCGCAATCGATGGCAAAGCGATTGGTGGTCTGAACGGCATCACGGGCGAATGGGGGCATAACCCGCTGCCCTATCCGCGCGTGTTTGGCCAGGTGGCCCGCACATTTGAATCCGCACCGGACACCGCGGACACTTTACATGATTATTTTATTGATGACGCGACGGTTTCTGAATATCCCGGCCCGCTTTGTTATTGCGGGCGGCGTGGTTGCCTGGAGTCCTGGATTTCCGGTACCGGCTTTAAAAACGACTATCACCGCGTGACCGGCGAACCGCTTTCGACGCATGACATTATCGCCGGCGCAAAGAATGGCGAGGCCAAAGCAACACAGGCGTTGCGCCGTTATATGAACCGGCTGGCGCGCAGTCTTGCCTATGTCATCAACATTCTGGATCCGGATGTGATCGTGCTGGGCGGCGGGATGAGCAACGTGCAAGCCCTGTACGACGAAGTGCCAAAATTGTGGGGGCGGTACCTGTTCACAGACACCGTCGTCGACACACAATTATTGCCACCGCGCCACGGCGACTCCTCCGGCGTACGGGGTGCCGCGTGGTTGTGGT
>JAFALY010000002.1 GCA_019233975.1 Alphaproteobacteria bacterium
TGTAATTCGGTGCTTCGGCGGTGATTTGGACGTCGTGCACATGGCTTTCGCGCAGGCCTGCGCCCGTGATGCGCACAAATTCGGCTTTGCTTTGCAGATCCGCAACCGTTGCACAACCCGTGTAACCCATGGCCGCACGCAAACCACCGATCATCTGGTGGATGACACGCCCGGCAGGGCCTTTGTAAGGTACACGCCCTTCAATGCCTTCGGGGACCAGCTTGTTCGGGTCTGTACCTGATTTTTGGAAATAACGGTCTGCAGATCCACCCGCCATAGCCCCGACGCTGCCCATACCGCGATAGCTTTTATAGGACCGGCCCTGGAACATAACGACATCACCCGGCGCTTCATCCGTTCCGGCAAAGGCGGAGCCCAACATGACACAATCCGCGCCTGCCGCGATAGCCTTGGCGATTTCACCGGAATAGCGAATGCCGCCGTCAGCGATAACAGGAACGCCGTTCTTGCGGCAGGTTTCCGCTACATCCATAATCGCAGTCAACTGCGGAACGCCGACACCGGCGACAATACGTGTTGTGCAGATAGAACCGGGGCCTATGCCAACTTTGACCGCGTCCGCGCCTGCGTCGATCAACGCGCTGGCCGCCGATCCGGTCGCAATATTGCCTGCGATAATTTGCGTGTTGTTGGAAAGTTTACGCACATGTTTAACTTGATCGATAACGCGCGATGAATGGCCGTGCGCTGTATCAACAATAATAGCATCAACCCCGGCATCAACCAGATGTTCGGCGCGTGACAGGCCGTCTGAGCCTGTACCGACTGCGGCGGCTACGCGTAAGCGGCCTTTTTCATCCTTGCAGGCATTGGGGTAGTGCTGCGCCTTTTCCAGATCCTTGACGGTGATAAGGCCGATACAGCGATAAGCATCGTCAACAATCAGTAATTTTTCGATACGGTTCTGGTGCAGCAGGCGCTTGGCTTCATCCTGTTTAACGCCTTCGCGCGCGACGACCAGATTTTCGCGCGTCATAAGTTCAGAAACCGGCTGTTGCATATTGTTGGCGAAACGTACGTCGCGGTTCGTCAAAATGCCCATCAACTTACCGGTCGATTGATCGACAACCGGAATGCCGGATATTTTAAAATCAGCCATAAGGCGAAGGGCGGAGGCCAGCGGCGCATCCGGCGTAATGGTAACCGGGTTTTGCACAATCCCGGATTCGAAACGTTTGACGCTGCGGACCACTTCGGCCTGATCCGGGGCGGGCATATTCCGGTGAATAATCCCCATGCCGCCTGACTGAGCCAAAGTAATGGCCATGGCGCCTTCGGTCACTGTATCCATGGCGGCTGATAAAATGGGGATATTCAGGCCAATCTGGCGGGTCAGTTTGGTGCTTGTATCAACATCGGATGGCAGGACATTGGACGCGGCGGGGACCAGCAGGACATCATCAAAAGTCAGTGCTTCGCGTATCGTGGCCATCTTGTTCCCTTTTGATCAATGATGGCACGAATGTATAGGCGATGCAGGGCCTAAGGGGCAAGCCTAAAACGTATCGTTATTTTAGGCGTTTTTGTGTATAATCACGAAAGTATCCTTAGTGAGCGGTTTGTTATGACGCTTGAAGCTGAAAACCTCCTTGCCCGTATCGAATCGGCGCCAGCCGTCCATATCTATGGTTCCGTGGTCGGCATTAAGGGCCTGTTGGTTGAAGTGACGGGTATCGAGCGGAGTGTGGCTGTCGGTTCGCGTTGCCACGTTATGGCCCATGATGGCCGCTCTATCCTCTGCGAAGTTGTCGGTTTTAATAACAACCGCGCTCTGATGTTGCCTTACGGCGCACTAGAAGGGGTGGGCCTAGGCTGCAAGGTTGGTCTGGCTGAGTCTCAGCCGTTATTGTACCCCAATGCCGGTTGGCTGGGCCGTGTTATCAATGCCTTTGGTGAGCCTATAGATGGTAAGGGACCACTGCCGCGCGGTAACACCCCCATGCCCATACGTGCGACACCCCCGCCAGCACATGGCAGGCAGCGTGTTGGTGGCAAGCTGGATCTTGGTGTTCGCGCCCTCAACACCTTTATGACCTGCTGTCGTGGGCAACGTATGGGGATTTTCGCGGGCTCTGGCGTCGGTAAATCTGTTCTTATGTCGATGACGGCGCGTTACACCTCTGCCGATGTTGCGGTGATTGGGTTGGTAGGCGAACGTGGTCGCGAAGTTCAGGAATTTATTCACGATGATCTTGGTGAAGAAGGTTTGAAGCGCAGTATTGTGATTGTGGCGACGTCTGACGAGGCACCACTACTGCGACGCCAGGCTGCCTATGTGACATTGACGGTTGCCGAATATTTTCGAGATCAGGGGCAGTCTGTACTATGTCTGATGGATAGCGTCACGCGCTTTGCTATGGCGCAGCGAGAGATTGGTCTTGCCGCGGGCGAGCCACCAACGACCAAAGGTTATCCGCCGACAACATTCTCAGAATTGCCAAAACTGCTGGAGCGCGCAGGACCCGGACCAACGGGTAAGGGTACGATTACAGGCCTGTTTACCGTTCTGGTGGATGGTGATGACCACAATGAGCCGATTGCCGACGCTGCACGCGGTATTCTAGACGGGCATATTGTTATGGAGCGTGCGATTGCCGAACGCGGGCGTTTCCCTGCCATTAATGTGCTGCGCAGTATATCGCGCACCATGCCTGCCTGTAATAACGACAAAGAAAACGGCATCGTTAATGCAGCTCGCCGTTCTATGGCCGCCTATGACAATATGGCTGAGATGATACGCCTTGGCGCTTATCGTAAAGGTGCGAATAAAGAAGTTGATGAAGCGATCAACCTGAACGATCCGCTCGAAAACTTCCTGCGTCAGGATAAAGATGAACAAAGCAACCTCGCCAACGGCTATGCGCAATTAGCCGCCATTTTGGGCGTAGAATGGGCAGGGTAGGGCTTAGAAGGCGATGAAGTCCCTTCAAACACTTATTAAATTACAGAAAACACGCGTGGATGAGCAACGCCAGTTGCTTGCGCAACTAGAAAATCAGTTGGCCTACATCGAGCGGCGCATAGCGGAACTGGAAGTCTATAAAGCGCGCGAACAAGTAACTGCCGATCAAAACGAAGAAGCGCGCGCAACCTATGGTGCTTTTGTCAAAGGCGCTGTCGCGAAGGGTCGTGAGATGGAAAAAGAACGCCTGACCGCCACCGAGGCCGTGCGTATTGCGCATGATAAACTGGCTGAACTGTTCGAAGAGCAAAAGCGTTATGAAATTGCCGAACAGGCACGCATCGACGCCGAAGCCAAAGAAGAATCCAAGCGTGAAAGACAAGAATTGGATGAAGTTGGCAGTATAGGCCACCAACGTCGCCGCGAGGAATAATCAGGCAGATTTCTTGGCCTTCTTTGGTTTTGCTGCTTTCTCTGTCTTGGGTGCTTTTTCTTTCTTGGCAGGCGTTTTTTTGCCGCCAGTGCCACCCTTGGCCGCTTTCGTTTCTATGATTGCAACCGCGTCGCTCAGCGATAGATTTTCCGGGTCATAAGATTTTGTGACCGTTGCCATGACCTTGCCCCACTTCACATAAGGGCCAAAGCGTCCCTTGTTCAGCGTGATGGGTTTGTCATCACTGGGGTGGTTGCCGATAACCTTTGCGGGCTCGCGTGCCGTACGGAAGCCACCCTTGGAAGGTTCTGCCAAAATAACGACGGCGCGGTTGAGGCCGACATTCAGCACATCGTCATCTGCGGGCAGGGTTTTATAGGTGCTGCCAAGTTTGAGGTATGAACCAAAGCGTCCAATACCAGCAGTGATCATCTCCCCCGTTTCAGGGTGCTTGCCCACCTCACGTGGGAGGTTCAGCAGTTTCATTGCCGTCGTCAGGTCGATAAGATTTGCGTCCAACCCTTTGGGCAAGGAAACCCGCTTTGGTTTCTGGGCATCCGACTTCTTTTTGGATTTCTTTTTGCCCTTGGGTTCCTCGGCAACAGGTTCCGCTACTGCTGCTGTCGCTGGCGGCCCCAATTGTACATAGGCGCCATACGGACCAACACGCACGCTAACCGGAAGCTGGCTATCTGGATCGAGCCCAAGATCACGCGGCCCCTGAATGGTTTGGGTAGATTCGCCGCTTTCGCCGCTGCTGATCGCCAAAGGGCGCGTGTTGCGGCAGGTGGGGTAGTTCGAACATCCCAGGAATGCGCCATAACGGCCAAGCTTTAAACCCATGCGTCCGGTGTGGCACAAACCGCAAACGCGCGGGTCGCTTCCATCGGCATTTGGTGGAAAGAAATGCGGACCCAGCGCTTCATCCAGTGCGTCGATCACATTCGATATTTTCAGGTCTTTGGTCGCGTCGATGGCGCCTGAGAAATCAGTCCAGAAATTACGCAAAACCTGTTTCCAGTCTATGCGTCCGCCCGAAATATCATCCAGTTTGCCTTCTAGGTCGGCGGTAAAGTCGTATTCCACATAGTGATGAAAAAAGTTTTCCAGGAATGCCGTGACTACGCGGCCTCGGTCTTCCGGAATAAAGCGCTTCTTATCCAAACGCACGTAATCGCGGTCCTGCAGAACCTGCATAATGCTGGCGTAAGTGGAGGGGCGGCCGATGCCAAGTTCTTCCAGTTTCTTCACAAGGCTTGCCTCGCTGTAGCGCGGTGGTGGTTGTGTGAAGTGTTGTTCAGGCTTTGTGTCTTTGCGTGTCAGGCCTTCACCGGTTGAAACGGCCGGCAACCGTGTGTTGCCGTAACCGTCTTCGTCTGGTTTTCTATCTTCATCAACGCTGTCCTGATAAACCTTCAACCAGCCATCGAACACAACCACTGACCCTGTGGCGCGGAATACGGCCTTGTTATTTTTGTCGCGAATATCGACGGCAACCTGATCCAGAACCGCGCTGGCCATCTGTGACGCCATCGTGCGTTGCCAGATCAGCGTGTACAGGCGTAGCAAATCGCCATCCAGATAACGCGCAACCTGTTCCGGCCTGCGGCGCATATCGGTGGGACGGATGGCTTCGTGCGCTTCTTGTGCGTTCTTGGCAGCGTTTTTGTAAACGCGCGCTTCCGACGGCACGTAAGATGCACCGAAATCTTCGCCAATGACTTGACGTGCGCCTGCAATGGCTTCTGTCGACAGGCTCACGCCATCGGTACGCATATAGGTGATCAGGCCGACTGTTTCACCGCCAATATCCACGCCTTCATATAGCTGCTGCGCGGTACGCATAGTGCGTGTGGCGCCAAGCCCAAGCTTGCGCGAGGCTTCCTGTTGCAGGGTCGATGTTGTAAATGGCGGATAGGGATTGCGGCGTGTCTGCTTCTTCTCAACAGACTGCACATTATACTCAAGGCGCGTGATAACACCCAAAGCAGCTTGCGCTTCGGTTTCGTTCTGGATGGCGAATTTATCAAGTTTTTGGCCGTTCAGATGCGTCAGTCGCGCCGGTATCATGGCGCCGCCTTGCGTGGCAAAGGTCGCTTCGATTGTCCAAAATTCCTGAGGCTTGAATTTTTCAATTTCAGATTCCCGCTCGCAGATCAAGCGCAGAGCAACGGATTGCACGCGACCTGCTGATTTCGAACCGGGTAATTTGCGCCACAGGACGGGGGAGAGGGAGAATCCAACCAGATAATCCAGCGCACGACGCGCCATGTAGGCGTTTACAAGGTCATCATCAATTTTGCGCGGGTTCTGAATGGCATCCAGAACTGTCTTCTTTGTAATTTCATTAAAGGTAACGCGCTTGATGGGGGCTTTGTTCGCCAATCCCTTTTCGCGCAATACCTCGGTTATGTGCCAGGCGATGGCTTCGCCTTCACGATCCGGATCGCTTGCCAGAAAAACGGCATCGGCTGATTTGACGGCTTTGATAATATCACTGACCGCCTTGTCAGCACGATCGCCCAACTCCCACTCCATTGCAAAATCGTCGTCCGGGCGGACTGAGCCGTCTTTGGCAGGCAGGTCGCGAATGTGGCCATAAGAAGCCAAAACAGTGTAATCACTGCCCAGGTACTTATTGATTGTTTTCGCCTTGGCGGGCGATTCTACGATAACGAGTTTTTGTGACACAGGCCGTCTTTCGGTTTTTAACCAATCAGTGCAACACGGTTACCAGCCTGCCTTTCCACGCGTCCGGCCAGCTCTAATTCAAGCAGGGCGGTCAAGGCGAGCGGTAGCGACAAATCGCATTGTCGGACCAATTCGTCAACCAAAACGGCAGCCGGTGAGAGGTTTTCAATTATAATATCTTTAATTTCAATGAGTTGTAATTCATTGTTCAACAAGTCTATCGGTACTTCAAAGTCATTTTTGGGTTCTGAAATGCTAAAAACTCCCTGCAACCGGGGCTTGTGGATATTTCTAAGGACATCATCTGCTGCCTCGGTCAGGATTGCCCCCTGGCGTATTAAATCGTTGGTGCCGCGACACCTTGGGTCGAGTGGTGAGCCCGGGACCGCAAAGACCTCACGCCCTTGTTCAAGAGCCATACGCGCGGTGATGAGCGAGCCGGATTGTGTCGCCGCCTCAACAACAACAACGCCAAGACTTAGACCAGAAATGATCCGGTTACGCCTTGGGAAAAGTTTTGAGAAGGGATCAAGCCCCAAAGGCTGATCAGAGATAACGCACCCTTTAGCGGCAATCTTGTCATAGAGCGCTCGATTTTCTTCGGGATAAACTTTATCGACGCCACCTGCCAGTACGGCAATCGTGCCGGTCTCAAGGCTCGCGTTGTGCGCGGCGGTGTCGATACCGCGTGCAAGACCTGAAACAATCGTAATACCTTCTGCACACAAATCACGTGCAAGCGTTTCCGTCAATTTACGTCCGTTAAGCGATGCGTTCCTTGCTCCAACGATGCCAACGCATCTTTTGGTGCTGTGTGCGATATCACCAATCACGCTGATGACGGGCGGTGCATCTTCGATGGCTGCCAGCGCGTCGGGATAGTCGGGCTCACAGGAAGCAATGATCCGGCCGCCTCTGTCTTTTATGCTGCGCAATTCGTTTTCAATAATTTTAATGTCAGGTAGTTTGAGATTACGTTTGCCACCACGTGCTGCCATTGCAGGAATGGCCGCAATAGCTTTAGCGGGTGTTTGATAGAGCCTCAGTAATTGCCTGAAGGTGACGGCGCCGACATTTTCAGTACGGCATAAATGCAGCCAGTCGCGCAGTTCAGTCGGGCTTAGCTTCTGTGTCTTGCGCATTCGCCTTGTTCCCAATTTTATTTTCAGTCCCATGCATAAGGCGCTGGATATTCTCATGATGTTTATAGAACACCAGCATGATAATGATCAGTGACATCCAAATCCATTTGCCGTGCTGGAATAAAATCAGGAATACCGGTGAAAGCGCAATGGCCGTCAGCGCAGACAATGACGAATAGCGTGTCACTTTCGCCACGCCCAACCAGGTTAGCCCCATGGCAATGCCGACCGGCCATGACAACGCAAAGTAGGTGCCGAGTGTTGTGGCAACACCTTTGCCGCCTTTGAACTTTAACCAGACAGGGAACAAATGGCCGCCAAGTGCGCCGAGTGCCGCAAAGGGTACAAGGTCTGGTGTTATGAAATGGGTGATAATGACGGCAATGGCACCCTTGCCGCTGTCCAGTAGCAGTGTAAGAAGAGCCAGGGGCTTGTTTCCCGTGCGTAAAACATTTGTGGCGCCGATATTGCCTGAACCGATTTTACGAATATCGCCCAGTCCGGCCATGCGGGTCAGTACGAGGCCGAAAGGAATGCTGCCCAGCAAATAGGACAGCAAAAAAACGGATAGGACGGACAAAAACGGCATGTAATGACCTGTAGCGATTGACGCTGCGATAGGCTAGGATGTTCCTCTAGCAATCAAGAATTTAGCAATTAAGTCAAATGGTTTCCACTGGATCGAACAAAATACCTGTACGTCAGGTAACGGATGATGAAGCGGGGGTCCGACTCGATCGGTGGTTTAAACGCCACTACCCGTCCTTGACGCACGGCCAGTTGCAAAAAATTCTGCGCAAGGGTGAAGTCCGTGTCGATGGCAAGCGCGCCGATGCCGCGCAAAGACTGGAAGCCGGGCAGGGGATACGCATCCCGCCGCAGGTGACCGAAGAACCAAATCCCGTCCAATTGCAAAAGCGCGATGACCGCGCGGCGAACGACCTCAAGAAAATGATCCTGTTTCAGGATGACGATGTGCTTGTGTTGAACAAGCCGGCCGGGCTTGCTGTTCAAGGCGGTACAGGTTTGAAAACAAGCCTTGATGCCATGCTGGCCTCGCTGGCCACGGAAAAAGGCGGCAAACCAAAGCTTGTGCACCGTCTGGACCGTGACACCAGTGGCGTCTTGCTGGTCGCGCGCAATGTGTTTGCAGCCAACAAATTGGCTGAGGCATTTCGTGATCGTGCGACCCAGAAAATATACTGGGCGATCACCATAGGCGTTCCTGAAATATGGCAAGGCAAGATCAACGCCCCGCTAGTCAAGCAGGGTGAGAAAATGGTCATAGCCGGCAAGCGTGACGATGATGCAAAATCCGCTGTCACGCTTTATCAAGTTGTTGAAAGCGCTACAGGGCAGGCGGCCTTTGTGGCCCTGTGGCCAGTGACCGGGCGTACACATCAGTTACGCGTGCATATGCAATATGCAGGCAACCCTCTTCTGGGTGACCGGCTCTATGCTGGTGTGGCTGATACCCTGCCGATGAAGGAATTGGGGAAGGGCTTGCATTTGCATGCGCGGCGATTGATCATACCGCATCCGCGGCGTGGCAGGATTGATGTTACGGCGCCATTGGGGACGGAAATGCGCAAGACCTGGAAATGGTTTGGCTTTGATGACTCCGCCAAGGTTGATTTTGAGGATGCTGTATAGATGTTGAGGCTGACCAAGCTGCGACCTGTATCCAAGTCACGTCCATGGGGCCGATGGGTGCTGTGGGGTTTGATAGCAGTTGCCGTGGTGCTTGGACCGATCATCAGCTCATTTGACGCCAATGGTCATCGTGAGCAAATCACACGCCTTTTGCGTGATCGTACCGGTTTTGATATCCGCTTTAACGGACCATTACGCCTTACGCTTTCTTGGTCGGGCGTTCGCGCTGTTGCAGATGAAGTCTCAATCGGCAATCCCGTTCAGGGACAGATTATGCCGATGGCGCAGATGGAACAATTATCTGTTGGCCTTAATCTGCTGCCGCTGCTGGCTGGCAATGTCAGCCTTTCGGACGTGCAAATGCTGCACGGTGTGCTGGATCTCAGCAGTCTTGGTGGTGCGGCTGGCGATAATAGAGACCTGGTGCAGGTTGAGCGTTTGGCAATGTCATTGGGTAACGGCTGGCGTACGTTGGACCTTGATGGCAACTGGCAAGATCATGCCTTTTCTCTCAACGCTAAATCGCCGGATATGCAATGGGCAGTTGAGGCTACGCACCCCGTTATCCTGAATGCCGCCTTTGAGAATTATAAATTTTACGGCAGTGGCAAAATCAATCTGGCGCAGCACAAAATCGGGTTTGATGCCTACCGCGTGGCGCGACAACAGGCAACGTTTGTGGGGCAGGCCTTGCTGCAATGGGGCTCGCATCCGGTTATCGTCGGCAATGTGCTGGGCCGGCACGTTATTATTGATGAAATGCCGGGCACGGGTTCTTTTTTGCAAAAAGTACGCGGGCAGTTACCATCCAAATACGTTTTTAACGACGACAGGCTGAATTTATCGTGGATAGACGATGCTGATGCAGATTTGCAGATCGCAGTGGCAGACGTGAGTATCGGTACCGTTTACATCGATAAGGTGATTGGTCATCTGATTATCAAGGATCATCGCGCCTATATATCGCCTTTACGCGCTACGATGGGGGATGGCGGTGTTGAAGCCGTTGTGAATCTTGAAGACCGTTCGTCCATTTCCAAACTGACGGTTCAGGCAAAAGCCAATGACATTGACCTGAAGGGAATGTTCCCCATCCCGGTTATCGGCAACGTCATCACGGGCCATGCGGCTGCCGGATTAACGGTGGCGTCATATGGCCGCACGTTACACGAACTGGCCGGGAACCTAAATGGCGTTATGACAGTCAGCAGTGTGGGTAGGGATATTGTCAATGGCGCGAACGCGGATATCTCTAACGGTGTTTCACACCTGATAGGCGAGGATGAGGATACAGGGGGCAACCACTGTCTGGTTGCTTATCTGACAGCACAAAACGGCGTGGTAAGGGATCAGGGTGTATTATTGCACGGACCATTGATGACCATTGTCGGACACGGGGCGCTGGACCTGCACAGTGAGCAGTTAGAGGCTACGCTGAGCACACACAGTGATGGTGTGGGTGCTATAGGTCTGATGCCTTCGCTGGAATTCAAGGGGCCGCTTGAACACCCGCACATGTCGGTTGAGCCGCCGCATATTATGGATAACCTTACAAGCCTCATCGCAGGTGACAGTTATGTGAATATGCCGGACGTGACGTCTCAACGGGCCATGCAGCTATGCACGATGGCCATTCGTAAAGAAACGGCACATAGCGTAGCCTACCACCAGCAAGGCATTGTGCAGAAGCTGTTTGGGCGGTTGGATGAGATTGTAGGCAAACTCAACAATTTCGGCACTGACTGGCTCGATAATTCCGCCGGACATTGGTAACAATGCAAATAGACGTCAACCGACAGAATAATGGCTGGGGCATCAGTCGTGATGGGCGACTGATAGAAACGCCACGTCATCAGCCGTGGGTTGTCCCGACGTCGGCCTTGGCTGAGGCGCTGGCCGACGAATGGCGTGCTCAAAACCCAAAGAAGCTTGATTGGCAAAAAATGCCGTTAGGGCAGTTGGTGCAGGCGGCATTGGATCATGTTGCCGTTGAACGGGATCAGATTGTCGCGGAAATGCTTCGCTATGTGGGCTCTGAATTACTGTGTCAACGCACTGATTACCCCATGGAGCTGGCCACACACCAGGCAAATATCTGGCAACCTTTGCTGGACTGGTTTGCCAAAAAGCAAGGGGTAACCTGGCAGGTTGGCACTGGCGTCATGCCCATCAAGCAATCATCGGCGTTAAGTGATAAGCTGCAGCTTGTCACGCAGCGTATGGACGATTTCACGCTGGCCGGGTTCCGGCACACCGCGCAGACATGTGGCTCATTGGTATTGGCGCTTGCGCTTGCCGCAGGGCGTATTGATTCCGAAGAATGCTATCGGGCGGCGGAGGTTGAGCGTCATTATCAGATTGACCAATGGGGTGCTGATGAAGAACTCCAGCGGCGGCTGGAAGCGTTGAAGGCAGAGCTGGTATTCTGCCAGAAATGGTTCAGGCTTCTGTCGCCAGAAGCCTGAAGAGCATTCTAAAAGTACGATATAGCTTATTCGAAGTCGTCGAACTTCGGCATACCGACCGTCGGCGTGGTGCCAAGCTGCTTATCGCGATACTGACGATAAACACTGCGCATCTGGGCATAGAAGTCCAGCGAACCGGAGCGGAGCGCATCCATCGGTTCAATATTTTGCTCACGGCGCACAATGCCATCAGCCGCCATAGAAGAAATATCAAAGCGCATTTCAGTGCCATGGCCGCCGATTGAAGCGATGTAACCCCAGGGCGACATAACGGTGTCTACGCCAAGGCCGATAGCATCACGGAAGTTAGATGGGCCAAACAAAGGCAGGACCAAATACGGCCCTTGGTTGATGCCCCAGCTTGATAATGTTTGGCCGAAATCGCCCGTTTGCTGCTGCAGACCCCAACCGGTTGCAACGTCCCACATGCCTGCGCCACCAAGCGTGGTGTTCAAGCTGAAGCGTTCCAGGGTTGTGCCGGCTTTACCAAATTCGCCCTGCAGGACGTTATTCGCAAAGACAACGGGTTCCTTCATGTTGGTGACAATACCGGCAACGCGATCACGCAGACCTGGAGGGATCATGACGCGGTACAGTTCAGCCAATGGGCGCAACAGCAGCCGGTCAAGAAAATCATTCACGTCAAAGACCGTACGGTTCATCGGTTCCAACGGATCATCCGTCGCTTCAAACTCAGCCTTTTCAGCAGGAGCCTTTGGTACGTCAGCACAGGCAGCAAGAAGGGTTGCTGATAAAAACAGCGCACCAAACAGTGACATAAAACGAGCGAAACGCATGTGGGTACCTCGGGAAAGGGCGCGGGTAGGACTAGACTTATTAACCATATGTAAACTGTTTAGCGGCGGTCTGCAAGCAAGGCTGGTAGAACGATTGTTGTTGACAGTAGCGAATATACCAGAGCGATGGTTAACAATTTGCCCATACCCGCAGTGCCCGGATGAGCAGAAAGCATAAGTGAAGCAAAAGCCGTCAGCACGGTGGCGGCGCTGAACAGCACAGCGCGAGTCATACTGGACTGTAAGGGGTTGGATTCCCCGCTGCGCCAATAGGATACGAAATAAACTGCATAGGACACACCAAGGCTGAGCAGGAGAGGTAACGCTATGATGTTTGCAAAGTTAAGTGGTATCTGACCGACAACCATCGTCGCTAATGTTAATATTCCAGCAATAAATAAAGGGGTCAGCATCAACACAACATCACGTATGCGCCGCAAAATCGCGAATGAAAGGAGGCTGATAGCGATAACAGCCAATAGGCCAGCGCGAATAAAGGCGCTGGTGATCGTGTTGGCTGATTCCTGTATGGAAATCGACACGCCAGATACGTCTGCCACAACGTTGCGTACGGATGATGTAAAGTGACGCAACACTTCGGGGTCGCGTGCATTACCCTTGGGGTATAATTTAACAAGGTAACGTCCGTCAGACGTAACCCAGTCATCGCGCAAGTCGTTGGTGATCTGTTCCACAGTAACAGGCTGTGCATCCAGAAGATCCCGAACAATACCAATATAGCCCTGAACGGGGGCTATCAAGTTTTGTTGTGCGGCCTGCATGACCGTGTCATCTGTGCTTGAGGCCAACTGGCGCAGATTGTCGGCAAGTGCTCCGGCCTGCATGTTATCCGATTTTATAGATTCCAGCATTTCCGCAAGTTTTGTTGCGGCATTATGATTGTCATCTGGCGTTGGGGTTGATTGTTGCCCCATATCGAGTGTTGGCTGCAGGATCATGCGTGTATCAGCAATCATAGCCAGTTTGGCATCCTGATCCTCTGGCACAAAGCTGCCCAGAGTCATGGCGTGATCAACTTCCGGCAACTTCTCAAGTACTGCAGCAACTTTTTGGGCAGCCTCTAATGACGGTACCAAAAACTCCGCAGTGTAGGGAGTGGCATCCGGGTCTTTCATCAGGTCAAACATGGTGGAGACGGACTCTGTTTGAGCGTCTTTCAGGTTCAGTGGATCAAAGTCAAAACGTATTTGTGTGGCAAAAACCAGCCCAACAATCGTGATGACCGATACGGCAATCAGAATTTTCTTGCTGTGACGGCTTATGTAAGCATCCACCGGTACCAACCATTGATATCCGATGGCTTCAGGCTCAGCAGGCGGCTGTGTGAATCGCAGCAGGGCAGGAAGTAAAGTTATGTTCAGGCCGAAGGCGATAATCATGCCTACTCCCGCAATCAAGCCCAATTCCGACACGCCACGATAGTCCGTCGGTATAAAGGCCAAAAAGCCAATGGCCGTAGAAGCTGCCGCCATAGAAAGCGGGATGGCAATGCGTTTGGCAGTACCTTTCATGGCGTTGATGATATCGGGGGCCTTGTGCCTTTCATCCCTGAACCGCACGCCGAACTGAATGCCAAAATCAACCGCGATGCCAATGAACATGACGGCAAAAGCAACGGAAATCAGATTAAGCGAACCAACAGTCAGCAGAGCGAACGCCGTAGTCGCCAGCAAGCCGACGGTCAGTGTTATCAGGATGGGGCCAATTATTTTCAGTGACCGCAGCGCCATAAACAAAAGAATGATGACCCCAATTGCGGAAACCATCGTTGCTGTACCTGTGCCCTCGGCAATGCTCGCGAACTCTTCATCATTCAGCGCAACAGAGCCTGTCAGGCGAACTTGTATGTTCGGCAGGGCCAGATCTTTAACTGCCTGTCGGATGGCCTCGGTTGCCGCATGCCCGGATTCCAAATCGCTGTAGTCTAGGACAGGTTTTGTGATGATGAATTTGCGCGTATCGCGTAATGACGGCTGTCCGTCCGTCATCATGCTTTGTATGGCAATTGGGCTGATTTTTTTCTGTAACGCGGCTGCAACGCTTTGATTGACGCTATTCAGAATTTTGTTCAGCCGGTCTTTATCCATTTGTCCGGCTTGATAGCCTTGAATCATAAGCTGTAACGTTGAAAACAGTCCACGTAAGGACGGGTCGCTGACAATCGCACCGAGCATCGGCTGTAGTTGTATAAGTTGATCCAGTGTTGTGGTGACCTCATCTTTGGAAAGCAGCAGAAGCCCATTCTTCTTGAAATAGGGGATGGCATCGGGCCGTTTGACCCACGTGAAATGCCGCGTATCCTTGTCCAGCGTGTTGGTTAGTTTTTCTGCCGCGTACTCAGCGGCGTCAGCATTATCACCATCAATGACGACAACCAACGTGTCTACATTTTGCGGAAATGTCTTTTCCATGGCCATTTCCTGCTGTCGCCACGGCAGGTCGGCAGACAGCAGCTGGTTTACATCCGTATTCATCTTGAAATGCGTTACCGCATACCAGCCCGAAAGCGTGGCCAGCGCAAGCGACAGCAGACAAACCAGTGGGGCATAGCGTCGTGACAATTCAACAACGCGACTGACTAGGGCTTCGATCACACGTTTATCCCGGTTGGGGTTATTCTTTTATGCTGGCTGCAGCCTTGCTGTCTTCGACGGGCACGCCGGGCTCATATTTGGTGCGCTGTACAATGGGCATCGACTTGATTTGCGCAACGTTCGGGGCGCCCGTTAGATCGCGCACCAGAAAGCGTTGGAAAGAATCCCAATCCTCGGCAACGACCTTAATCATATAATCGGCATCGCCGGTCATCATGTAGCACTCGCGGACCTGCGACCATTTCTCAACCAACTTGGAGAAATTCATCAAATCATTTTCAGAATGATTGTTCAGCGAGATTTTAACGAAGACGACAATGCCAAACCCAAGTTTGTCAGAGGCGATGTCGGCGTGATAGCCTTTAATAAACCCGGCTTCTTCCAGCGCGCGCACACGGCGCAGGCAGGGCGGGGCCGATATGCCGACACGTTCGGCTAAATCGACATTGGTCATACGCCCGTCCTTTTGCAATTCGCGCAGGATGCGTAGGTCGATGCGGTCTAGTTTGACGTGTTTCATTTTGGTCTCTATGACTGGGGGTGTGCCTGCGAACTTAGAAAACTTGGAAATGCTTATACCTGAACAAACAACATGCTGGGTAGTCACTGATGGCAAAGCCGGCATGGAAAATCAATGCCTCGGTCTTGCTGAAGCCATAGGTCTAGCGCCCCAAATCAAGCGCGTCAAACTCCGTAGCCCATGGAAGGAGCTCAGCCCTTTTCTAAGGCATGGACTGGCGTGGGCGCATAGTGCGAAGAGTGACGCGATCGAACCGCCATGGCCTGATTTGCTCATTGCGACCGGTCGCGCCAGCATTCCTGCCTCTCTGTATGCGCGTCGAGCCTCACGGATTCAGGGAGTGCCCAAAACCTTAACAGTTCAATTGCAAAACCCAGTCATACCGTCAACAAGGTTTGATTTGGTGGTAACCCCCCGTCATGACGGTTTGACGGGCGCCAACGTCATGACAACGCGTGGCGCATTACATCGTATTACAGACAAAATGTTGCGTGATGAGGCTGAAAAACTATTGCCATTGGTGGAGCATTTACCATCACCGAGGATCGCTGTGCTAGTCGGTGGCAGTAACGCCGTGTACCAACTAACCCCACGGGAAATGGCACCAGTTACAATGCAGTTAGCCGATATGGCTAAGAATACTGGCGGCAGCCTGATGATCACGCCATCACGCCGTACTGGCGAAGCCAACTTATTGGTACTGCAGGCGGGATTGAATGACGTGCCCTCTTATATATGGGACGGTGCGGGCTACAATCCGTATTACGGTATGCTGGCACTGGCCGATTACATCGTTGTCACTTGTGATAGCGTCAATATGGCGTCTGAAGCCTGTACAACGGGTAAGCCCGTTTATGTTGTTGATTTACCTGGTGGATCTGACAAATTCCGTCGCTTTCATCAGTCCTTGCGTGATGATGGCCTCGCGCGTAGCTTCAACGGCCAGTTGGACCACTGGAATTACGCACCTCTGAATGATGTGCAGCTAGTGGCTCAAAAAATTAGGGGCATGCTTGAGGACAGGCGTAAAACGCTTGCCGCTTTGGGCGTAGGGTAACAGAGAGGCTTATAATGTCGGCATATGTGGATTTCGATGCGCTAAGTCGCGCGCAGGTGGTCAGCGACCCTTATCCTCATCTGATTCTGCCGGGATTTATCAAAACTGACAAAATCAGCGCCATAGAAAGTGACTACCCCAAAGTTGAATTGCCGGGAAGTTTACCTTTGCCAACACTACATTACGGCACAAACTTCGACCAATTTATGAAGGAAATTCGCGGCCCGCAGATGTCGGCCATTATCGGTCAAAAATTCGGTATGGATCTCAGTGGCCACCCAACAATGGTGACCGTGCGTGGGCAATGCCGTGCGACTGACGGAAAAATACACACAGACAGCAAGACAAAACTGATTACTGTCCTTATCTATATGAACGGCCAGTGGGAAGAACCCGGCGGCAGGTTGCGTTTGCTGCGTTCACCGACAGACCTCAATGACGCCTTTGCTGAAGTACCCCCGGTTCAGGGGACTTTGTTGGTTTTCAAGAATCAACCCAATGCCTGGCACGGGCATGAAAGCTTTGAAGGCGCTCGTCGCGCTATCCAGTTAAATTGGGTGACGGATCAAGGCGTCGTGTGGCGTGAACAGTTTCGGCACAGGGTCAGCGCCTTCTTTAAACGTCGTTCGCACTAATTACTGCAAGGGAGGGCGTCATGGCGCTCAAAATCAATACATTCAGCAACCAATCCGGTGGCAACGTTTTTTACAAAGCCGTGACACATCCGCTGGTGGCCGAAAAAGCTCGCCATCTGGTCGCACATTTGCGTAAGGCCGGGCCGATTGCAATCTATGATCCCGCAGGCCATTTGAAAGAATTTACTGAATTCTTTCCCCTGAATGATATCGATGTTGCCGGCTATTTTGTGCAGGAAGTCGACCATATTGGGCGCACCTTTGGTAACCACACCGCGCAACCAGTAACGCAAATTCAGGACTGCGTGTGCGCTGGCATTCTGGTTGCCAGCTTTGACGCACAACGCCTTGTTGACCACATCAAGCACATCATTCCGGCGAACGCGCCATGGTACAGTTTTGACGCGCTGCGCTTACCCGACGAGATGCTGAGCGACCGCCATCGCTATCTCAGCGCCATCAATTTTGCCAATAATTTTGCATTCTTCCGTGAACAAGCGGGCCAACATACGCGTGTTGTGACCGCTAATTACTGGGGTAGCTATGGCGCCAAGGATGCACGCGCTTTTTGTTACTTGATGGATGAGCGTGGGCAGAAAATCATCGAGTGGACGGAAGCCTTGCCGGCCGCTAACGCCACGATTGTTTTTGACAGCAAGGAAATTCGCGCGCGTTTCAAACTGCCCGAATTCATCGGCCAACTGTTCATTCACATTGTCGGCGCAGCGGGACACGATGTCGTTAAATACGCGCTGGATACCTATGGTGATGATGATCGTGTTTTATCTTGCACACACGATGCCAATGCATGGCCATCGGATCAGTTTGCCGGATTACCCGCACCAACTGCGGATGAAGAAGTTGTCCTTTGGGTGCAGAACAGCCATCCATGCCCCATTCCAGCGAATGCGATCGGCATGAACCTGATGGGGGATGCGAAGCTTGTAACGCTGGGTAAAGAGATTCCAGCCTATGCAACCTATCGTCTCAGCGTCAAAGAGCTGCTGCCGCAAGCCAAATGGCCGCAGCAAATCGAAGTGCAGGCTGGCAAATATTTTGTCCGCCCGCGCTACGAGGTATTTTCAAAGAACGGGCATTCACGCATTTCCCATCCGAATGTTGAACGCGTTGATCTGACGCCGGATCGTAAGCTGGCGGATCTAGGGAACCTGCTGGGCAAGTTACACATTGTGCCGGCGCCGATATTGCCGCTTGACCGTTACGTTAACTGGTTGTTGCCGACGCCGATGTCCACCGGGCTGACACATCTTCCTGCCAAAGCGCTTGTGTATGACGCCTTTGGGCAGCAGGTGGCAGAACATAAATTCGGCAATATGCTGCGTAGTGACTCGGTCGCCATTAATCTGAATGACTTGTTAGGTGACAAAACGCCAGCCGGTGGTTTTGGCCATGTCGAACTGATCTATGACTTTGAAGCGGGGCAGGAGGCTGATGGTTGGTTGCACTGCCTCTGCCGCTACGAAGACAAAAAGTCGGGCCATGCAGCCGAAACAAGCTTTGGCGCGCATGTTTTTAACACTGTTCTGACGTATCGCGGCGAACCGCAAAGTTATGCCGGGAAGGCACCGGGACTCAGCACACGCCTGTTCCTGCGTACGGGGCCCGCGCCACTCGATACCGTGTGCCATCTGATGTATCCTGCATCTTTGCCATGGCACAGTACATCTGATACCCAGCTCATCCTTACGTCCAGTGGCGGGCACGAAGTTGCGCGTCGCCATGTGCGTATCCCGTGCAGTGGCTCGCTTTTGTGGCGTACCAGCCAGATGTTCACGCAGGATGAGCGTGATGCAGCGGGCGACCATGCCTATGTGCTGATCCGTGACACCAGCTGTCGCCTGTTTGGCTACCATGGGCTGGTGAATGGCGATTCGTCATTTAGCCTTGATCACATGTTTGGGTTCTAACGCATCGGTATTATTGACGATTCTGGCTACGAGTGAATAAAATCACTGTTCACACCAGTTTCAGGACATCTTATGAATAAGAACGAATTCATTGCCGCCGTCTGCGAACAGGAAACTGTTCGTAAGTTAGAACTGCCTAAAAGCGCCGTTGCCGTCATTATGGATGCATGTCTGCAAACGATCGAAGACACTCTGAAAAAAGGTGATGAAGTTCGCTTGGTCGGCTTTGGCCACTTTTATGTCGCCAAACGTGAGGAGTCCAAGGGACGCAACCCCAGAACTGGCGAAGAAATTACAATCAAGGCCAGCAGCCAACCCAAATTCCGTGCAGGCAAGCAGCTACGCGAGAATGTTGGGGAGTGACCATGCCTTTGCTCCGGCGCGCTACATTTACAGTTGTTCTTATCGCGCTGCTGATCCCCATGCTCGGATTTGCTGATGATTACGTTATCAATCAAACCAAATCCCTGTTTGATAAAGATGCTGTCACCGTCAAGCAGGGCGACAAGCTTATTTTTCGTAACAATGATGATTACACGCACAACATTCAGATTGTGAATGAAGCGGGAGATATCAATGACCGCGGCCTTCAGAAGTCCGGCCAGAATATAGACTATATCTTTGGTCAAGCCGGTCATTACCTGGTTCGTTGCAATATGCACAGGCAAATGCACCTTGAGGTGACCGTTAAGTAGTTTGTGGTGCATTGCACGACAACCCCATTGCTACTTGCAGTTTTTCTATTACCTTCCCGGCATTGAAACTTTTTTCGAGGTAATAGTTATGGTGAAGGTCATTGCAGAATATGGTGCGGGTGGCAGCCATCCTTCTGAAGAAGAGCTGGAAGAGGCCCCGGATACAGACGAAGAATCTACGGTGCCGAGCTATGGTGCCCCGAATGCCTGTTCGCGTGGTATTAGGGTGCTGGCGTTATAATTGTAAGCTATTAGCGGCGATCTTAACGATCGCCGCTAATGTTGATGCGTAGCGCGTGGTTAATGGTTAATGAGTGCATGGTGCGAATTGTGATGCTTTTCTCTGATGCCGTCATATTTTGTAGCCGCAAATATTAATTTGCATTAGAAACTGCCCAACAGATTTTAAGAACCTATTTTAGGGCTGTTTATGCTGATCAACGGACAGGATATTCTTGGTGCCATCGTGGATATGGATGGAACCCTGTACGATGAGAGCACTCCCGCGATGTACTTCCAGTTTCACAACGCCGCTGCACGGGCTGCGATCGACTGTGGTGTTCCCCTAGGATATCAGGAAGCGTTCGATCTTGCTGCGGCAGAGCTCAAAAAAGGCGTGTTGCACCTTGAAACTTTCCGGCCTTTTGGCGTTGATCCTGTTGAATACATAGACAAGTACCACAAATATCTGGATGAAAATGCCATTGATGTGCCGCCGGATTTGGCCGATAGATTCCGTCGCGCGCAGCTTGGAAATTACGTATTGGTCACTCACGCCTCGCGCAACTGGGCGGAGCGTGTCATTAAGCACCTTGGCCTTGAGGAATGGTTCCCGCCGGAACGTATTCTTGGATTCGAAGACTACGGCTATCAACGTAAATCAGCATCTGACGCTGCCTTTGTGATGGCATTGGATATTCTGGGTGTTCCGGCTGAGAACACTATGGTGTTGGAGGATAGCGCCAGAAACCTGCTGATTCCATCGCAAATGGGTATGCTGACTGTTCAGGTTGTGCCAAACATCAATCAAGCCACAAAACCCGCGCATGTAGATATGCAGGTAGCTTCGGCAGAAGAGTGTCTGGACATGATGGCGCGCGCGCAAATGGACAACAAAGCAGGGGCCCCTCAGTTGGTCAGTCGGCCGGGTGGTTAATCGGTCATTTGGTAATGGCGTGGTGGGCGGTGAGGGTTTCGAACCCCCGACCCTCTCGGTGTAAACGAGATGCTCTCCCGCTGAGCTAATCGCCCGCGCCGGGGCTCCCCGGCCTAGTTCAATTGGTCGCGCAACCCTTTGCCGGGCTTGAATTTCGGCTGTTTTGAGGCGGCGATCTTAATCTTCTCTCCCGTGCGGGGGTTCCGCCCTTCTGAAGCGGCTCGCGAGGCGACAGAGAACGTGCCGAAGCCGACCAGTCGCACCTCACCTCCCGCGCGCAACGTATCCGTAATCGCGTCGAACACCGCATCGACTGCTTTGCCCGCTTCCGATTTTTTCATATCGGTCTTGCCAGCAACGGCGTCGACGAGTTCGTTTCTATTCACGTGTTGCCCCCTAAACGAGTGTCCCGAGATCCGGAATGTCCTTATCTCGTCCAGTTTAGACAGGGCCTCCCCCTCGGTCAACGCGCCCAGCCTCGAATCGAAAGTATTTTTCGTGGATTACCGCGCGTTGTCACAGGATCACATGAAGTCGGAACGGAACCCGCCGCCGGGTTACGACTAACTCAGTGCGTTACGAGACCCGACCGCTCTTCGCCCTTTGGGGGAAGCACAGCCTCCTCATCGGCGTCCCCTGGCCATGGCATAGGCGAAAGCGATGTCGCCAGCGCGTGCCCCAGCAGTTCGTCGACCGTCGCCACCGCGACGATCTTGATCCCGCGCTTGACGTTGTCCGGGATGTCGGCGAGGTCCTTCTCGTTCTCCGCCGGGATTAGCACGGTCTTGAGGCCGCCGCGCAACGCGGCAAGCAACTTCTCCTTCAGACCGCCAATCGGCAACACGCGCCCGCGGAGTGTGATCTCGCCAGTCATTGCGATGTCACGCCTGACCGGAATGCCAGTCAGCACCGACACGATCGAGGTCACCATGGCAACGCCGGCCGAGGGGCCGTCTTTTGGCGTCGCGCCTTCGGGCACATGCACATGGATGTCCTTCTTCTCGAACACCGAGGGCTTGATCCCGAACGCGTAACTGCGCGATTTGACGAAGGTTTCGGCTGCCTGCACGGACTCCTTCATCACGTCGCCGAGTTTCCCGGTCGCGGTAACGCGACCTTTGCCGGGCACCGTGACGGCCTCAATCGTCAGCAATTCGCCGCCGACCTCGGTCCAGGCGAGACCAGTGGTGACGCCGACCAGATCCTCGGTCTCGGCCTCGCCAAAGCGGAAGCGCCGGACGCCCGCATAC
>JAFALY010000017.1 GCA_019233975.1 Alphaproteobacteria bacterium
CCGCAACCCGTACAGGTGCCCGTCACTGTCAGGTTACCGCGGATAGTCGTAGCACCATTGACGTCCAGCAAGGTCGCGGGCGTCGTTGAGCCGATACCGACATTGCCTGTATTAGTCACAAGAGCGTAGCCGGATGTTGAGCTGAAATACCCACCAATACCGCTGCTGGTGTTAGTGCCGTACACGCCATAACCGCCAGAGCTTGCGCTGTTACCCCACACACCATAGTTGGTGCCTGTTGTGCCGATCGCAGTACCCTGAACGCCATAGCCAGATGTTGTATTGGCATACACGCCTGTGCCGCTGGTGCTGGCGCCATCCACGCCATAGGTTGTACCGGAACCATACACGCCGAACGCGCCATTGCCGTAAACGCCTTTGCCGCTTGAACCAGTGGCGTTACCATAAACACCGACACCGTTTGCCACACCGTTTGAACTACCGTAAATCGCGTTGGTGCCACCCGATGTTTCAACATCCAACGGATAGGCCGGACTGGCTTGGCCAACACCGACGTTGCCACTGAATACGGCACTGCCGACACCCACATTCGCCGTTGCCGCATAAGTGCCAACTGCCAAACCACCACCATAAACGCTCAGCAGCGACGTTGGTGCAGTCGTGCCGATGCCGAGATAACCGGCCGTTGATAAAGTCATCTGTGCGGCGCTGTTGTTGGTCCAGAAAATAAGCGGATAATTGTTATAGGTGCCAACACCAGCATTGCCAGCACCCGCGAAAAGACTACCAACAGCCCCGGTTGAGCCCCAGTAAATCTGCCCACTGCCGCCCGTGCCATAGACATTAAGTAGCCCAATTGGTGCAGTCGTGCCGATACCCACGTTGCCACTATCCAGCACCGTGAATTTTACGGCATTGCCCGAACCCTGAATCTGGAAGCCGGTGCCAGAGCCGGACCCGGTGCCGCCATAGCGGATACGCGGCCAGTCATTCGTACCGTCATTATACCAGCTCAGGCTCGCGCTCGCGTTGGCGTTATTCGGGTTAACAATTTGGAATCCACCCGTCCGGCTTTGCACCATGCCGTTCACATCAAGTGGATACAAGGGTGTCGTCGTGCCCACACCGATAGCGTTACTCACAATCAAGCTGTTGCTGGTGGTCGCTGTATTCAAATAACCGATACTGACCGCACCATTAACGTCCAGTTTGTTGGCAATCGTCGTCGTGCCGATACCAACACCGGTTGCATTGACGCGCATCATTTCATTGCTCAGGCTCGAAACGGCAACAGCACCAGAGGTCGGGCTGAACAGACCTGTGTTACTTTCACCCGAGCGCGAGGGGGTCGGAGAGGCTGCGCTGGTTCCAAGTGTAACCGATACGGCGCCGCCAGTGACCGTACCAGTCACCGTCAGGTTGCCACGAATAGTCGCCGCACCATTGACGTCCAGCAATGTAGCGGGCGCGGTAGAACCGATGCCGACATTGCCATAGCCATCGATACGCATGCGTTCATTCGTGGTTACATCGGCTGACAAGGTGCCCGCATTTGTATTAAACACAATTGGGGCATGCATCTCGGTCGCCAACACCAGACGCGCCGGTATGTTGCCCGTGGCAACCGGGTCAACCGACGTATCAACAAAGGATTGTATCATCGCGCCGCGCGTTCTGACGTTGGTGCCATCGTCACCAAAGAAGCCGACCTGCCCCAGAATATCCGTGTTCGCGACTGCGCTACGTGTATTGGCGGTAAGGCCACGCGTGGCCGCCAGATAGATTTCAGACGCGCTCTGGTACACGTTGGAGGAACCGATATTAACCTGCAACAAGCCGATATTCGGATTGCCGTTCACCGTGCCTGCACCAACCAGGGCCATCAAAGGTTGCTTGCCCAATGTGGGAAACACGTCCGTAGTCGATACCGTCGCAGTGTAGATCGTGTTACCCACGACCGACAATTGTGCGCCACCCAAAGACGTCGCCGTACCAACGCCCATCTGACCGCTGACAATCAAGCCGTTGCTGGGTGCTGCCGTATTAATGTAACCAATGCTGGCCGCGCCGTTGACATCCAGTTTGTTGGCAACTGTTGCGGTGCCGATGCCGACATTGCCGCCCGACAGGATTGTCATGCGCACAGTGTTATTGGTGCCAAGCAGCAGGTTGTTGGAGTCATAGGTGCCAAGGCCAAATGTTCCGCCGGTTGAGGTCAGCCCCGTACCATTCGCGCCAATTGAGAAAACACTGCCCGCACTGTATGTGCTGCCATAAGCGGCAATCCCCAAACCATTGTTCTGATCGTTTGTGAACTGCATGGTTGAAGCGCTTGTGCTGCTGGTATTATTCACGCGGAAACTGTTGGTCGTTGTCGACAAAATATCGAGCACATAGCTTGGCGATGTTGTACCGATGCCGATCCTGCCACTGGAAGCAATGGTCATACGCGGTGAGTTGCTAGTTCCTAAATAGAAGTTGTTTGAGTCTCCCGTACCGATACCAAAACTACCGCCGCTGGAAGAGATTCCGGAGCCACCAGCACCAACCGAGAAAATACTGCCAGCGCTGTATGTGCTGCCATAGGAGGCAAAGCTTAGACCATTCGTTCCGTCATTGGCGATCGCCATGCCCGCCGCACTGGTTGCGGTACCATTGCGGATACGTAAGCCACTGGTGCTGCTGGTGGCCATATCAAGTGTATAGGTGGGTGAGGCTGAGCCGATGCCGACACTACCACTCACCAACAATCCGTTGCTGGGTGCCGCTGTGTTGACGTAACCAATACTGGCCGATCCATTGACATCAAGCTTGTTGGCAATGGTGGAGGTCCCCACTCCAACAGATCCGGTCGTTGACATTTGCCCCGTGACCGCTTCACCCGTTGACGACCATTCCACACGCTTGGTGCTGCTGATCGTCACATCAACAAGGCCTGCGCCTGCCGTATAGAAGCCACTGGTTGCATCGCCTGAAATACGCGGATTGGCAGCACCGGTAGAAGTACCAAGTGTCGTTATCAGGCCAGCCGGCGTATTGGTCCATGTGGTAACACCGGTGCCATCCGTCTGCAAGACATAGCCATTGTTGCCGTTCGTGGCGGGCAGTTGGAACAGCGTGCCTGTACCAGCAACGGCGGGTACCTGTATCGTCGCATTGCCGCTGGTCGAGCCATTCAAAACGATCGAGCCACTGGTGCCGGCGGTTGAACCGATGGTCAGCAATCCCGCACCCACCGTAGCGGTGCCAATCCCGACCTTGCCGCTTACAATACGCATATCCGGCGCTGCACCGAAGGTCGTCGCTGTGCTCTTCGTATAAATATCAAACTGGCCTTGCCCGCCGGTCAGCACATTCATGCCTATGCGCGCGCGGACTTCGCTGGTGTCCGTAGCAGAACCTGTCGCAAAATCTACATAGGCCTGGTCCGATGTGCTGTTGCCAGTATTGCGCAGCTTAACGACCGGACCTATGGCACCAGGTGCGCTGGAGCCCAACTCAACCATCTGCGTCGGCGATGTTGTGATGCCAAGACCCACATTACCCTGTACCAACAGACCATTGGTGGGCGCGGTTTTGATACCAGCGTTGGCTGTACCAATAACAACACCGCCCGCCACATCCAGTTTGTTTAGCGGGTTGTTGGTGCCGATACCGACATTGCCGCCATTATAATAAATGCTGGTGCCGTTGGTTGACCATTGCGCGTTGTTGCCGGTGAATATCTGCGTCCACGCATTGTTGGCGTAGGCTTCAAGCTGCGGCGGCGACGTCGAATTGTTGTAACGCATCATGCCGTTGACGGGCACGCCGGGCCGCTGCCCTGTTGTACCAACGGGCAAGGCCAGTGCATCGGTCTGCATATTGAGATCCAGCGACGACACAGGTGTTGTAGAACCAATGCCAATCTTGCCAGCGAAATAGTTGGGCGATGCCGTGTCAACTTGATAAACGCCAAAGCGGTTTGTGATCGTGCCGCCATTGTTGGGTGTGTCGAGGTACAGGGCGTAACAGTTGCTGACTGTGCCGGTCCAGCTGTTCACACATTGGCTGTACAAGCCGTACATATAATTGACGGTACCGGTATAATTGTTGGTCGGCGTTCCCTGCACGCCGTACATGGCGTTGATGGATGTCGCCAAATGGCTGGCGTTGTAAGGGCGACCCAACACGCCAACCAAAGTTGTTACCGTGCCGCTGGCGTCACCCGCCGAGTTATTGGCAGGTGCGGCATACAAACCATACATGGTCGTCACCGTACCCGACGAAGCGTTATTAGGCGCGGTGTACATACCCATCAGGTTCGTGATCGTGCCGGTGCTTGCGTTATAAGCGCCAGATGTAATGCCGTATAAATAGTTCAACGTGTTGCCGGAGGCGGCCGTAAAGGCGGGGCTGGCTACCACACTGTAGTAATTGCCTGTGCTGGCGACTGTCTGGTTACCGTACAGGTTGATCGCCGTATAACTGCTGGACGTAAGTGTACTGTTACCCACGACGGTCAAAGGATTATAGGACGCCGCCGTACCAAGACCGACATTCCCGTTGACCAACAAACCGTTTGTCGGCCCGGCGATGCCCGGATAACCGATGCTGGCTGCGCCATTGACGTCTAGCTTGTTAGCAATGGTGGATGTGCCAAGGCCGACATTGCCGTTGAAATAATTCGTACCGGCTGCCGAATACACACCATAGCCGGATGCATTACCGTTGGCATAAACGGCATAGCCGCCTGCCGTCGTGTTTGCGGAAGTGTCACCCTTCACACCATAGGTCGAACCCGATGTTCCTGAATTTGTGCCGCTGACAACTGTGCCGCTGGAGGCGGTCGCCGTCAATGTGCCCGTCAGAACCTGACCGGTTGAAGACCATTCAGAAACCTTGTTGCTGCTGATTGCAACATCAACAAGGCCTGCACCAGCCGAATAAAGACCGGTCGATGCATCGCCTGAGCGCTGCGGGTTTGTCGCCGTCGATGAGGAGCCGAGGTAAATACCGGACGAAATACCGCCGCCGCCGCCGCCAGCCATCACCAAACCGTTCCACGCACCACCGGAGTAGATTTCAAGCTGACCGAGGAACGAATTGTAACGCAACATACCGGCATAAGATGTGCCGGGACGTTGGTTGCTGGAGCCAACCGGCAGATAAACCGCATCCGTACGGTTGCCCGCGTCAATGGAGGCACGCGGCGCCGTTGTACCGATACCCAGATTGCCGTTCTTATCCATCACGTTCCACAGCGTGCCGCCGATCGTGAATGTCAAAAGGCCGCCTGATGAGGTGCCGACAGCAACCGAGTCACCCGACCCGTCAGAGATACTGGAGCTTGTGGATGTTGAATAACTGGCCGATGTAACGCGTCCATATTGGTCGACAAAGACGCTGTTGAACGGACCGCCGTTGTTGCTGACGCCCGATGTATCCAAGCGTTGATAACCAAGCGTGCCGGATGTCAGGTTGCTGGCGTTCGTACCACCAAGGGCAGCCAAAGCCGCAGCAGCGGTGGTCGAACCCGTACCACCGTTTGCAATCGGCACAACCGAGGAGCCCCAGTTGATCGAGCCGCCACTGACGCTGCCGGTAAAGCTGGCAGCCTGCACATTACCTGAGAAGTTGGCGGTAGTGCCGTTCAATTGGCCGGTCACACCGAGCGTACCGCCGACCGTGGCCGCGCCAGTAACCGCCAATGAGTTCAGCGTCGCGAGACCTGAGCTTGAAACTGTGCTGAGCGACGTGTTGCCGGTCACACCGAGCGTACCGCCAACAGTCGCGCCATTGGTGACTGACAATGAATTCAGTGTCGCAAGGCCGGTTGTTGAAACAGTGCTGAGTGATGTAGCACCGCTCAACACACTCAACGTGCCACCCAATGTTGTATTGCCAGTCACGCCCAAGGTTGTGCTAAACGAGCCAGAGCCCGAGATCAGGCTTGTAACCGTTGCAGCACCTGTGGCCAGAGTACCTGTCGTACTGACGTTACCCCCGGTATCAATCTTGAACTGGTTTGAAGTACCGGTATTGATGGCATTGAACGAACCGGAACCGCTGAAGCTTGCCGATGTACCGCTGACCGAACCACCAACCAAGCTGCCGGTAAAGGTTGGGGCGGACACGCTGCTGCTGAATACGGCGCTGCTGGAAACCGCAATGGTGCCCGGTACGGTCAGGTTACCATATTGGTCAACTGTCAGTTTTGAACCGGTTTGACCGTAGCTGACCGAATTCCCCGATTGCTGCCACAGGGTTGACCGGTTGACCGCAGTCGACACTGACCATTCAACAATATAGTCGTCGCCCTGCGCGGCCGTCTGGCCGCAATTTGTTTGAACTGTACCGTCAGGGCCTGCGCCGATGATCATAAAGGCAGCACCAGTGCCGGGGCTCATCAGGTTTTCCCAACGGCAAACCAGGTAATAGTGGCCCCATGGGTCAAGCTGCGGCACACCTGCAGAAGCCGTAAATACACCGACTTCCTGCGGGCTGCCTGCCGTCATCAACCATGCAGCTGTAACAGCACTGCCACCACTGACTTTTGGCAATTGGGTTTGGCCACTGATAGCAGCGATCGAGAGAGGTGCCGTTGTCGAATTACAGTAAGAAGACGCACCCGGACCGCGCGGGGGACAAAGGATGGATTGACTGCTGCCGTTATAACCGATGGCCGCCGATGCGGCCATGGTTTGCGCGGCGGACTGCAGGTCGTTTTTCGACTGCATGTCATAGGTGACGCTCTGATTCGAATGCAAAATCTGGCTGTAGCCGCTGAACAAAACCCCAGCACCGACACCGACCAGACCCAGCACATAGAGAATAGGTGCAACGGCAAAACCCGCACGCGAATGGGCGCTACCCTGCCGCCCTTGCGGTAGCCCAAACGGCTTCCGACGCCG
The DNA here is from genome assembly GCA_019233975.1 of Alphaproteobacteria bacterium. Lineage (GTDB taxonomy): Bacteria > Pseudomonadota > Alphaproteobacteria > UBA9219 > UBA9219 > JAFALY01. The sequence goes on from JAFALY010000017.1 coordinate 6,855, forward strand.
TAAGTTATTGCGCGTATCGGTCATCAAATTCCCAAATTGACGGTAAAAAGTCCCCGCCAATATGAGATTTCACCCGAAGCGCCTTAAAATTACATTAATCTTTTAACTTTACGCATGCGGAATATTCCGATTTCGACATGATTTTATCGCAACTGCACTGCATCATTCTGATCTCAAAAAATGGATGGCATTTGTTGTATATTTGGCCCTAATCCAATCGATCGTAAAAAGCCTTGTGCCACGCTGATTTCTGTTGCTTCCCGTCGCGGTTCAATGTTCTCTGGTCCTGACTTGGTGCTGTATCCGACGTCCCAACCTCTCTGGCATTATTTTTTTCTCATGACCGCTTCTTCCCGCAACGACTCCCTCCAGTTTCTTGAGGATCTGGCCTCAACCGCGCTCAAACAGGGGGCGGATTCGGCCGATGCCTTGTGCGTTGACAACACGTCGCTGACGGTTGGGTGTCGCATGGGTAAAACCGAGACGCTGGACCGGTCAGAATCCGCCGATATCGGCCTGCGCGTCCTGATCGGCAAGCGACAGGCGATTGTCTCCACAACGGACCGCAGCACTGAAACATTGCGTGATCTTGTGAACCGCGCGGTTGCCATGGCGCGGCTGGCGCCCGAAGATCCGTTCTGCGGTCTGGCAGAGCCGTCGCAATTATCAAAAGACGCGCCCACACTTGATCTGGACGACCATGTGGAGATTGAAGCCAGCCAGTTGGTCACACTTACAAAACGCGCGGAAGACGCCATGATGACCGTCAAGGGCGTCACATTGTCTGACGGTGCGGAGGCAACCTCCAGTCGTTCACATATCACACTGGCGGCCAGCAATGGCTTTCACGGCCAGTATACGCGCAGCACCTATGGCTTCACGATCAGCGCCGTCGCGGGCGAAGGCACTGAAAAAGAAGCGGGGTATGACTATGCGGCGCGGGTGTTCTGGAAGGACATGCCGGATATCGAAAACCTGGGGCGCACAGCCGGTGAAAATGCGGTCAAGCGGCTAGGCGCGCGCAAAATGCCGACGGGACAGTTACCGGTTGTTTTCGATCGCAAAGTGGCCAACGGCCTGCTGCGATCCTTCGTCAGCGCAATCAACGGCGCCGCCGTCGCACGTGGCACCAGCTACCTAAAAGACTGCATGGGTCAACGCATATTCCCCGAAGCGGTGACTATTACGGACGACCCGTTCAAACCGCAGGGGCTGCGGTCACGCCCCTTTGACGTTGAAGGGCTGCAGGCAACACCACGCAAATTGATCGACAACGGCGTTCTGACTGGCTGGATCATGGATCTGCGTTCCGCGCGACAATTGGGCCTGAACAGCACGGGCCATGCCAGCCGCGGCACCGGCGGCCCGCCCAGCCCCAGCGCGACCAATGTCAGCCTGTTGCCCGGCCCCCTGTCCGTTGCGGCGTTAATGAAGGATATCAAGCAGGGCTTTTACGTCACCGATTTGATGGGTTCCGGCGTTGACCCCATAACCGGTGATTACAGCCAGGGCGCGGCAGGCTTCTGGATTGAAAACGGAACCATCACTTTCCCGGTCAGCGAGATGTCAGTCGCGGGCCAAATCCGCGATATGTTTATGCATCTGACGGCGGCCGACGACCTGCAACATGCCTACGGTATAGATTGTCCGACTTTGCGCATTGAAGGCATGACAGTCGCAGGGGTTTAGGCTAGCCTGCGCTCATATTGATTCGTGTTCGACCCCACAATGGATTTGTCGATGACCGATATGACGCGCGACGATACCGCCCCAGGCACCGCCACCCTCCGCAAGGGTTCAAAGCACGATTCAGACAGCCCTGCTCCTCTTCGATACCGCACCATATGGCTTTCCGATATTCATCTGGGTAGCCGCGGCTGTCAGGCCGATATGCTGCTGGATTTCTTACGCCATACATCATCGGATTATCTTTATTTGGTTGGCGATATTATCGACGGATGGCATTTGCGCCGCCGTTGGTACTGGCCACAAAAACACAATGACGTTGTCCAGAAATTCCTGCGCCGCGCACGCCATGGCACGCATGTGGTTTACGTCGCGGGCAATCACGACGAATTCGCGCGTGGTTTTGTCGGCCTGCATTTCGGCGGTATTCTGGTCACCAACGATGTGGTCCATGAAACTGCGAACGGCAAGCGCCTGCTGATTATGCATGGCGATCAATATGACGCCGTTATGGGATGCGCCAAATGGCTGGCGCATCTGGGCGACCATGCCTATACCGTGGCGCTGGGCGTCAACACAGTGTTCAACTGGGCGCGGCAAAAACTGGGTTTCCCCTATTGGTCGCTGTCCGCGTGGCTGAAGCACAAGGTGAAAAACGCGGTTGATTTTATCAGCGCCTTTGAGACCTTCATCGCCGACACCGCGCGACGTCATAATGTCGAAGGCGTCGTTTGCGGCCATATCCATCACGCGCAGATGCGCATGATCGGCGATATTCTGTACTGCAACGATGGCGACTGGGTTGAATCCTGCACCGCTATGGTCGAGGATTTCGCAGGCAACCTGTCCATTATCAAATGGTCCGATGACCGCGAGCGTTTGCTGGCTGCCGCGGGCGTTGCAGCCCCGCCCGCACCGCCGCGGGTTGAAGAAGTCGCTTTTGCCCGCGCTGCGCGGCAAGCGGCAGACGCGACCGCCTGACGTTACCGTTCATGAAGATCCTGATTGTATCCGACGCATGGCATCCGCAAGTAAACGGTGTCGTGCGCACATTGGAAGCTACCGCAGGGTTCCTGCAATCCATGGGGCATCAGGTTCGCATCGTCGGCCCGGTGGCTGACCGCTGGTTCAGCTTTCCCGCCCCGTCTTATCCGACCATCAGGCTGGAGTTCTTCGCGCGAAGCCGCCTGTCCGCCATCGTTGATGACTATCAGCCGGATTTTATCCATATCTCGACCGAAGGGCCGCTCGGCTGGGCCATGCGCAACCTCTGCATGAAGCGCAAACTGCCTTTCACAACATCATACCACACGCGCTTCCCGGAATACCTGGAAGCGCGCGCGCCATTGCCGCTGCGCCGCCTGGTGCGCATTTTCGCCTACGCAGGGTTGCGCCGTTTCCATATGCCCGCTGCCGCCGTTATGGTGTCCACACCATCCATCGAACACGAATTGCACAAGCGTAAATTCCGCCGCATCGTACGCTGGTCGCGCGGTGTGGATACTGATATCTTCAAGCCATGGGGACGCGACGTCGCCGCTTATCGCGACCTGCCACGGCCTATCATGCTGTATGTCGGACGCGTAGCGGTTGAGAAAAACCTGCGCGCCTTTCTGGATTTGAAACAACCCGGCTCGCGCGTCGTTATCGGCGACGGCCCCGATATGGAAAAACTTAAGGCCGAATATCCGAACGCCCATTTTCTGGGCGCCATGGCAGGTGAAAAACTGGCGCGTCACTATGCGGCGGCAGATTTGTTTGTTTTCCCTTCCACGACCGATACGTTCGGTCTTGTCTTGCTGGAGGCGTCAGCCTGCGGCCTGCGTATCGCCAGCTATCCGGCACCCGGCCCGATTGATGTTCTGGTCGGCACCGAAAGCTTTGCCGCGCTGGATAAAGACCTGTCCGCCGCCGTTGACCGCGCGCTGGCATTGCCTGCCAATATCGACGCCGCGACCGCTTTTGCGGCGCGTTATTCATGGCCGGTTTGTACGGCCCAATTCTATAACCATCTACAGGCCCCCACACCGCGCGCCGTCAAAAGGCTGGTGCGTATTCGCAACTGGCTGGGCCGGTTTGCGCATCATGCCATTGAACGACTTGTGCGCGGTTTGCAACAGGCGACCCTGCGCCTGAGAGATGCCGGTAAAAAATAGACTTTCTTTTGCCGGTTCAATGCTAAACTCGGTCTGACACCTATTTCTTTTTGCCAGCAGACCGTTTTTACAAAGCATGACTTTCGCGCCGCCCGTCCTGCCATCTGAACCGCCCGCCAACCCTGAAGCGGTCGCGTCGCCCTATGTGTTGCAGGCCCTAAAACGCCTGCGCCACGTGGCGGATGGTAACGGCATTGACCCGAACGCGCTGCGTCTTCTGGAAGTAACGGAAGCGCAGTATCAATTGCAGGGCACGATGCTGCTGCAACCCATCGTCAACCGCGACGCCAAGCAATATAGCGGCGCCGTGCGCGGCAATAAACACAACGTCCTGCCCCACGCGGCGGCGCTACAGGAAGAAGCCGCGAAAATCGCCGATCATTTTGCGCGTCAATTCGACTGGTTGCCCGAAGCGCGGCGCATCTTATCGACACAACCCGGCGGCGGTTTCGGCCAGAATGATGCGCGGATAGATCTGCCTGAACGTACCGTGACGCTGGCCGCCAGCAGTCCCTGCCCGACCTGTCAGGGGAACCAGTTGCTGAACTGCCCGCAATGCCAATCACGCGGTCAGGTCACCTGTACCCATTGCCGGGGACAACGACAGGAAACATGCCCGACCTGTCTGGGCCGCGGCACCAACCCGATGGAACCCGAACAATCATGCCCCACCTGCAACAGGCAGGGCCGCGTTCCCTGCCGTTATTGTAACGCCAGCGGTTATCTGGTTTGTCCGACCTGTCGCGGCAAACGCGGCATTCCCTGTAACGCCTGCGCGGGCAGCGGCAAGATCACCGAAGAAGTCACCCTGAGTTTCTGCCTGCGCACCCATTTCCGTGTAACGGGCGCAGGGTTACCCTCTGGGCTCCGTCGCGGGCTGGACCGGCTGGGGCTTGAGCAGCTGGGTAAAGGCCATGCCACGATTCGCATGGTTGAACGCTTCGCATCAGAGGAAGAAGAAGCACCACCGCCCGCCGCAGAAGAACATGACCCTTATGCCTCGCTCTGGGGCAATGAGACAGGCGGCACCCATGAAACCGAAGCTGACGAGGCAGCAGAACCAACCAAACCTGAAGTTTATTATCTGGCAGAAATGCCCTATGCCGACCTGCGCATGGATTTGGCAGGTAAGAAGTGCCTGATCAATTTGTTTGGCCTGCGCGGTGCCTTGCTGGCCGTACCGCCGTTTCTGGATGATGTCCTGGCGCCGGCACTGGAAGCCTTGCAACAAGCCGCCAGGGGCAAAGCACGCATCGAAGCGGCCTTGGGCTTCCGCATCATGAAAGAAGCGTTGGCCCTCCAGTTACAAAGCAAAGGCACGGCTCAGGAATTGCGGCGGCTTTATCCCATCGGCCTGTCACCCGATATGGGCAAGCGCATTTTGCAAGCCATGCGCCAGAGCTTGAACCAGATCACGTTGCGTATGCGCAGCGCCGTCGCCGCAGGCAGCGCCGTCATCAGTGGCGGCATTTTCGCGGGCTTGTTCGACACGTCTTTACATAATGGCCTGACCACGGGCTGGCCGCCCGCCCTTGTGGCCGCGTTTGATTTTGGCGTATTGATGGCCGCCTGTTTTGGCGGATGGCTGGCCCTGTCATCAGCTACGCGCCTGTGGCTGCACCGCCGCTTCCCGAACATGAAGGTACCGGTGATCCAGCAAACCGGTAAAACCGGCTATATGATGATTGGTGGCATGGTTGCCCTGTTCGCGCTGGCCGTTATTCTTTGCCCACACAAGCTTGTTTGGATGGTGTTGTAATTATTTGGGCCCTACAGCGCCCATGACGCCTTTGTATCCGGCATTAAACCCAACCATAAAAGATTTTCCTATGGTGATGGGAAGTAACAGCGTGAACATCATAAAAAGGTCGCCTATGACACCCCATCTTTCCTTATTAGAGGTATGGTTTGTAATCCCCAAACTATCACGAACATCTTTGGCGACATTCTTGGCCATCACAAAGGGATAGACAACAGCGCAATAGGCCCCTAGCACGGTGCCGCAGATAGCGGCAGCACACCAACGCATGGCAAATAGCGCGCCTCTAATCATTTTAAAAAATCTTATCCGTGAAATGATAGTGGGTGCATTTTCTCATGCGGCATGATAGGCGCACAATAGTTGCAGCACCTGCAAACAGTAAGTTTAAGCGAGTTCTGTCGTTTTCTGGCTATCGCCCGTGGCAACCGGCGGCGGCGACGCACGATAGGTGAAGGATAGTTTGTCCTCCACCTCGTTCACCGAGACCAGAACCACACCGCCTTTTTGCAACGCGCCGAACAGCAATTCTTCGGCCAGCGGCTTTTTCAGCTGTTCCTGAATGACGCGCGCAAGAGGGCGGGCGCCATAAAGCGGGTCATAGCCCTTTTTACCGAGCCAGCCGCGCGCCGCATTATCCAGTTCAATGGTCACGCCACGGTCCGCCAATTGCCCTTCGAGTTGCAGCACGAATTTGTCGACCACGCGGTGAATAACCTCGGTCGATAGCGCGGCAAACGGAATGATCGCATCCAACCGGTTGCGGAATTCCGGCGTGAACAGGCGGTTGATGGCTTCTTCGTCCTCGCCCGACCTTTGTTCGCGCACAAAACCGATGGCAGGCTTCGCCAGATCGGCGGCGCCCGCGTTACTGGTCATGATCAGGATCACATTCCTGAAATCGACCACCTTGCCGTTATTGTCGGTCAGTTTGCCGTGGTCCATGACCTGCAACAGAATGTTAAAAATGTCAGGATGCGCTTTTTCGATTTCATCGAGCAACAGCACACAATGCGGTTGCTGATCAACCGCGTCGGTCAATAGACCGCCCTGATCAAAACCGACATAGCCCGGCGGCGCGCCGATCAGACGCGATACGCTATGTTTTTCCATATATTCGGACATGTCGAAACGCTTCAGCTCGACGCCAAGGCTGGCGGCCAGTTGCTTCGCCACCTCGGTTTTGCCGACGCCCGTGGGGCCGGAGAATAAATAACAACCAATCGGCTTTTCCGGTTCGCGCAACCCGGCGCGCGCCAGCTTGATGGCGGCAACAAGCGCCGTGATGGCTTTCTCCTGCCCGAATACCATCGCTTTCAGGTCGCGTTCCAGATAACGCAAAACCTCGCGGTCATCCTGACTGACGGATTTGGGCGGGATGCGGGCGATCTTGGCCACAACGGCTTCGATATCGGTAACTTCCAGTTTTTCTTTGCGTTGATCGGCAGGGAGCAGCATCTGCGAAGCGCCCGCTTCGTCGATCACGTCAATCGCTTTGTCGGGCAATTTGCGGTCATTGATATAACGCGCCGCCAGTTCAACCGCCGCGCGGACGGCCGCCTCGCTATAACTGACCTTGTGATGTTCTTCGTAATAGGGTTTAAGGCCCAGCAGGATCTTCACCGCGTCGTCGATTGACGGTTCCTGCACATCGATTTTCTGGAACCGGCGCACCAGCGCGCGGTCTTTTTCAAAATAATTCCGGTATTCCTTGTAGGTGGTCGAGCCAATGCAACGCAGTGTGCCGTTGGCCAGCGCAGGCTTCAGCAGATTGGACGCATCCATCGAACCACCCGATGTTGCGCCAGCACCAATGACCGTATGGATTTCATCGATGAACAGAACCGCGTTCGGCCGCGCCTTGATTTCCGACAACACGTTTTTCAGGCGCTCTTCGAAATCACCGCGATAGCGCGTACCCGCCAGTAGCGTGCCCATGTCGAGCGAGAAGATAATGGCATCCTTCAAAACTTCCGGCACTTCGCCATTCACGATGCGGCGCGCCAGACCTTCGGCAATCGCCGTCTTGCCCACGCCGGACTCGCCCACATAAAGCGGGTTGTTTTTCTGGCGGCGGCATAAAACCTGAATAGTACGTTCAACCTCGGACGCACGCCCGATCAGCGGATCGATCTTGCCGTCTTTGGCTTTTTGATTGAGGTTGGTGCAATAGGCCTGTAGCGCCTCTATCCCGCGCTTGTTGCCGCGTTCGGGCGGCGCGTCTTCTTCGGTGCCGAGCGGGGTTGTGCCTTCTTCACCGGCGCCTTCCTGCTCTTCGCGATTCTTGACGATCCCGTGCGAGATGTAATTGACCGCATCAAAGCGCGTCATATCCTGCCCCTGCAGGAAATAGACCGCGTGGCTTTCGCGTTCGGAAAACAGTGAAACAAGAACGTTCGCGCCCGTAACTTCCTCCCGTCCGGATGATTGCACATGGATAACGGCGCGTTGCAGAACACGCTGGAACCCAGCTGTCGGTTTGGCGTCTGCACGCCCGACATCAAGGCTCGTCAGTTCTTCATCCAGATGGCGGGTCAGGTCGAAACGCAGTTTATCAAGGCGCACGCCACAGGCCTTCATCACGGCGGCAGCATCGGCGTCATCGGTCAGAGCCAGCAGAAGGTGTTCAAGCGTCGCGTATTCGTGGTTGCGCTCATTCGCCAGCGCCAGGGCTTTGTGCAGGGTTTTTTCCAGTTGCCGTGATAACACGTTTCCCCCTTTGCATGGGTGGCCGGGAGGCCGCCCCTGTCAGGCTTCGCGCCCGACGTTTCCATCATACCACAGTTGAATATGGTAACAATTGAAACCTAAACAAGGGGTAAATAGGCTTAATGTCTAAAATGACGTACGCCCGTCAATACCATAGCCAACCCCGCTTCGTCCGCCGCCGCAATAACATCGGCATCACGCATGGATCCGCCCGGCTGAATCACCGCCGTGGCGCCCGCCTCAACCGCCGCCAGCAGCCCGTCCGCAAACGGGAAAAAGGCGTCGGACGCGACAACACAACCCTTGGTCAGGGGTTCCGCCAAACCTGCGGTCCTGGCGGCATCTTCGGCCTTGCGCGCGGCGATGCGCGCGCTGTCAACGCGGCTCATCTGTCCCGCACCGATACCAACCGTGGCGCTATCCTTGACATACACAATCGTATTCGACTTCACATGCTTGCCAACCGTAAAGGCAAAGACCATGTCGCGCAGCTCCGCTTCGGTCGGTTGACGCTTTGTCACACAGCGCAGACCGGCGACACCCGTCGCATCCAGCACGATGTTATCGCGTGACTGCACCAGATAACCGCCAGCCACAGATTTCACAACCTGATCGACTGCCGCCGCATCCGGCATGGTTCTGGTCAGCAGCACGCGCAGGTTTTTCTTTTTCGCCAGATAATCGCGGGCGTCGTTATCCATGTCGGGCGCGATGATGACTTCGGCAAACAGTTCGGCGATCTGCTCAGCCGTCGCACCATCTAACGGGCGGTTGCAGGCGATGATGCCGCCGAAAGCGCTGACGGGGTCGCAGGCCAAAGCGCGTTTGTAGGCCGTCAGAATATCAGGACCCAAGGCGACGCCGCACGGATTGGCATGCTTGATGATGGCAACCGCAGGGCCGGCGGTGAATTCTGACACCAGTTCGAACGCAGCGTCCGTGTCATTGATGTTGTTATAGCTCAGTTCCTTGCCCTGCACCTGTATCGCGTTGGCAATGCCGCCGCGACCCTGATCCGTCACATAAAAAGCGGCGGACTGATGCGGGTTTTCGCCGTAGCGCAGCGACTGCCTGCGGCGCGCGGTAAAGGTAACGGTTTCGGGATAGGTTTCACCCAGTTGTTGCGCGAACCATGTGCTGACCGCCGAGTCATAGCTGGCTGTGTGGGCAAAAGCAGCAGCGGCCAGCTGGCGACGGAAGGCCATGGTCGTAGCGCCCTCATGCGCGTTCAATTCCGCCAGCACGGAGTCATATTGCGCCGGGTCGGTGACGACACACACAAAGTCATGATTTTTGGCAGCGGAGCGGATCATCGCCGGACCGCCGATATCGATATTTTCGATGCAGGTCGGGAAGTCGGCACCCTTGGCCACCGTCGCGCGGAACGGATACAGATTGACGACAACCATGTCGATCGGCGGAATTTGATGCTGGGCCGCTTCTTTCAAATGCGTGTCGATATCGCGACGCTGCAACAACCCGCCATGAATTTTGGGATGCAGGGTCTTAACACGGCCGTCCATCATTTCAGGAAAGCCGGTGTAATGCCCGACCTCAACCACCGTGATACCGGCCTGCCGCAATTTTTCCGCCGACCCACCGGTTGACAGAATTTCAACACCCCGCGCCGCCAGTTGCCGCGCCAGTTCTACCATACCGGTTTTATCGGAAACGGAAATCAGCGCGCGGCGCACGGTCATGGGCAGTGTCATGGCAAAACCTATAGGGAAAATCTGCGTGATGGATTAGCAGAGCCGGAGGAAAGAGTCGAGAC
>JAFALY010000032.1 GCA_019233975.1 Alphaproteobacteria bacterium
GGCCAGAGGGTCGACCCCGTCACACGATAAGCATGGTTTTGCCTGAGGCCGATACCGCCCCAACCGCGGCGGGCGCCCAGCAACCCGTCGCGGCGAATGTCGATGTTTTGTACAGGATCATCCAGCCACAAAACGCCACCACCCGAAGCCGCAGCATAAGGGGCCAATATTTTGTCCGTCACGACAACATCGCCGCGTTCGGGCACATTCGGGTTGCCGACCATGGCCCATGCCTGCTGACCACCATTCATAACCTTATAAAGCCCCGTTTGCGTGACCGGCAGCGTGGCCGATAATTGGTGTGCGTCGTCGAGGCGGAGCGTTACATCTTGCATCTGACCATCCGGCTCAGCCAGCGTAACATTAACCTGCGGGTCGTGCAGATTGCGCGCGTGGATTTGTAATTGCCAACCCGCGTCGGTGCTTTGCGCCTGCGCGGACAATGCGGTTTCATCGAGCGCGGGTTCCTGCATCAACCAATGCGCCACACGGCGCAGCAACTCACCCTGCGGTCCGGACTGCGCACTGGCGTCACCATGCGCGGGGTCGTGCACATCACCCTGACGCGCCCAGAGCCAGAATTGGTCGCTGGCAAACTCTGCCACGCGACCTTTGCCGACATGGTCGAGGATCAGGAGCGGCTTACCGCCCTGCCCCTGTAACAGCACTTCGCCGCGTACAGCCTGCATATCCACTTGGCGATACCAGTCGCCCCATTGATCGCGCGGGAATATATCCGCCAGTGTCGCAGTTACAGGGTGACGCAGACCGACAGGCGTTACATCCGGCACAAAGGCACCGGTGATAACGCGCCCCGTTGTCACGCCCGGTAAAATGCGCGCCAGTGGTGAGTGCCCTTCGGTTTCGTTATCCCTGTCCGTCGCGTGCGAGATCAGCATCGCGCCGCCATTATCGACATAGTCGGCCATTTTCTCCAGATATTCCGGCGGCATCAGATTGCGTTCGGTAAAGCGGTCAAAAATAACCAGATCAAACTGCGATAGTTTCTCAACAAACAACTCGCGCACCGGAAACGGGATCAACGCCAGTTCATTATTCGGCACCGTGTTCAGTTTATAGGGCGTGCGCAAGATGGTGAAATGCACCAGATCAACCGATGCATCCGCCTTCAGAAAATTACGCCATGTACGCGTGCCGCTATGCGGTTCACCGGACACCAGAAGCACGCGTAGACGGTCGCGAATGCCGTTCACCGTCACAAAGGCCTGATTATTCTGTTGCGTCAATTCACTTGGTACAGTTTCCACCGACAGGGCAAACGCGTTTTGTCCAGCATGGCGCATGGGCAAGTCGAGTGTCGTATCTTTATTCACCGGCACGGCAATCTGCTGCTTCGTGCCGTCATCCTGTTGCACCGTCAATGCGGCCATCGCAGCTTGCGGTACAGGTGCATCCTCAACCCGAATGGTGGCTTTAACATTACCACCCACCATGCCGTAACCCGGTGCTTCCTTGACCACCAACCGCCGGTCAATTTCGCCCTTCCGCCCCGTCAGTAAAATATGAAACGGAATTGCTACGTCCAGTTTGGCAGTGTCATGCACCTGCCCGTCCGTGATGGCGATGATCCCGGCGACATGGTCCGCAGGTATGTTCTGCAGTTTTTGCTGCACCGCCTGTAACAAATCGGTTTCGTCCTGCCCCGCTACCGTCACCGTCTGTACATCGACATCATCAAATGCAGCAAGTTTTTGCCGCACTTGCTCTTCCGCCTGTTTGGCCAAGGCGGCGCGGTGGCCCAGCGTCATGCTGGCGCTCTGGTCAATGACCAGCAGCACAACGTCATGTTCAGCTTCGCGTTTTTCATGCAGCAGCGATGGATCCGCCAAAACGGCCGTGACGGCGAGCACCAGCAGGCCACGCAAAACGCCGCCCCGCACACGGCGCATCAGCGCGTAGAGGCTGAACACAAGTCCCACCACGGCAAAAACCACCAATCCCTGCCACGGCAGCAATGGGGCCAACACTATTTGCACATGGATCAAAGGCAGCGTGAACGTCACTTGGCGCCCCCCATTTTCTTCAAAAGGGCGGTCGCCTGTAACTGGTCGGATTTGTAATTCCCGGTCAGCGCATACATCACAAGATTAATGCCGAAGCGGTAGGCATAGTCGCGCTGCCTCTCGCCATCCGGGGTGCAGGGATACATTGGCCTTCCCGCTTCATCGACCGCCCACGCGGCAGCCCAGCCATTGCCCCCGAACAAAACCGTGGCGACACCGTCATGCGTTGCGGATTCTTCCGGTTCCAGCCAAAAGTCATGGTTATTATACCGCCCCGGCATTTCATCCAGCAGGTAGAAACTGCGTTTCAGAACGTGGTCATCAGGCAAGCGCACCAAAGGCGGCAGATCAAATCCCATCAGCGCGCGACGCGTGGGCTGCGGCGCAAAATTTTCTCCATCCATGGTGTCGAACAAAATCATGCCGCCATGATGAATGTAATCATTGACCTGTCGCGCGCCCGCCGCCGTCAACGGCATTTCACCGGCCACCAGCGGCCAATATAAAACCGGATAAAAGGACAGGCGATCAACGTCCGGGTTGACGCCGACAACGCCGATATTATCCACCATGGTGCGTGCCGCGAGTTGCCGCGCCAGACCGCGCAGGCCCGCTTCTGCCACCTCATCGGTGGTACGATCGCCGCTGCGCACATAAGCCAGATAGGTCTTGCCCGTCATCGCCGCGCCATCGGCAAGGTCCGGCGCTTTGTCGGCTGCGCGGGCCGCGGGCACCACGATCAACAAAGCGAGCAGCATCAACACACCACGCATCGACAGGCTGATAATAAAATCAGCCAGAAACAAAAGGCAGAACAAACCCAACAGCCAGTCGCGCCAATGGGAGTGCATCGCCGCATCTTTACGCAAAATCTCCGGCGTGCCGTCACGCCATACCTGAGGTTGCCCCACCGAGACCCCCAGATTAAAGGCATGATGCAAGGCCGTCGAACCATACAGGCCGGGCGGGTGTTGCGGGGATGGCATGGCGTGCGCCAGATCATCAGTTGACAAAGACTGAACTCCAGTACCGGGATCAACCGCGCGCCCAAAAGCATCCAATACCATGACAGGCCGCAATTGCTTGCCTGCCAGTTCCTTGCTGTCAGCCGTGGATTCACCAGACGCGCGCGCAAGGTCGGTGACGCGGCAAAGCATATCCACGAACAAGCCGGACAAAGGCAGGTTGGACCATCCCACTTGCGGCGGCACGTGAAACAGCACCACCCGTCCGCGTCCCAATGTTTTTGCAGTGACCAACGGCGTGCCATCCTGCAACGATGCCCATGTTTTTTGTCCCAGCGCCACATCCGGCTCGGCCAGCACCTGACGGCTGACGGTCACATCGGCCGGCACAGACAGACCATAGAACGGACTGTTATCGGGAAAGGCCTGCAGACCCTGTTTACGTTCAAGATCCAGCGCACCCCCCAGATTGCGGTCACCTGCGCGCAGGGCAACGGGCAAGAGATCAGCCGCCCGCCCCGGCGCAGCGGCCAGTCTTTCACCTGCAAAGCGCAGCAGCACACCGCCTTTTTCCACCCATTTTTGTAACGATGCCGTTTGGGCATCGGTCAGTTCGACGTCATCCGGCCACAGAATAAGTGCCTGCGATGATGCCGATAACGCGTCCAGATGATCAACCCGCAACGTCACGTAGGGCGACAGGGCGCGATCAAGATAATAAATGCCGCTGAGCAACGAATGGCGGTCACGGTCCGCCGCTTCGCCAATGATGCCAACAGGTGGATGATCCCACCCGCTGTCGAGCAGATAGGTGGCCGCAGCGGTTTGTTGTCCGGCGATTTCAAAACGCATGATCTGGTTACGCAACGCCGTAACAGGCTGCAGATCCACCAGAACGCGCGGCGCACCATCCTTGAAAAGTGCGGGCAGATGGGCCAAATGCGCGCCATCGGCACCCATCGCCTCAATCACGACCCGCGCCTCACCATCCGTGCGGGCGCGATAGACGGCCAGGTTTTGCTGATCCTGTTCCGTGACCATGCCGAGCGTGTAAACTGGCGTTGCCGTTCCTACGACCCGCACGCCACCACCGGATTGTAGATGATCGTACAATGTATGCGCGGCAGTATTGCCCAGACCACTCGCGATCCATACCGTATCGGCATAGGCGCTGCGATCCATGGCGGACACAAGAGTATCTGCCGCATGCCAATCCGCCGCCCATGAATGCGGCGCCAGCTTTGCCACGACCGAACGCGCCAAAGCGGGGGCCATATGCTCACCCACCACAAGTGCCTGCGCATCGCCAACAGATGTCGCCGTTGTCACAACCGTCACGTGCCGTTGCGCACGATCAGCATCATCAATCAATTGCGTGGCCGCCTGTTGCCGTTCACCCCAGTCACGCGCTGCGGCCCAGTCATTGTCGATGATCAGCAGCAGATCACCACGCCCCTGCACCACGATACCGGGGGCAGGGTGTGGATCGGCAAGGCCAAGGATAAGCGTTACAACTGTCGCCATGCGCAACAGCAATAGCCACCACGGCGTGTGCGCGGGCGTTGCCACATGCCGCATCACATCGCGGACAAGACGTAAAGCAGGAAAAACAATCCGCTTTGGCACCGGCGGCAGCAATCGCAAAAACCACCACAGAACGGGCAACACCAACAGGCCTGACAATAACCAGGGGTGCGTCCATTCAAGCGGCGGCATCAGCAATATCCATGAGCCTTGAACCAAGTGATCGCATCGATAATCGCCTCGCTGGCCGGGCGGGGTTCATAGCCCAGTTCGCGGATCGCCTTGGCAGATGAGAAATACATTTTCTTTTTGGCCATGCGCAGGGCATCAACCGTGATGAAGGGCTCACGACCCGACAGACGCGCCCAAACCTCTGCCGCATAGGCCAGCGGGAACAACGGGCCGCGCGGCAAGACGACAGTCGGCGCCGGGCGCCCAACATGCTCGGCAATAATCGCCAGAATTTGCCCAAGCCCAAGATTCTCGCCACCCAGAATATACCGTTCGCCGATGGTGCCTTTTTGATAAGCCAGCCAGTGCCCCATGGCGACATCCTCGACATGCGCGATGTTCAGACCGGTATCGACATAGGCAGGCATCAAGCCTTTCACCGCATCAGTGATAATGCGGCCCGTTGGCGTCGGCTTGATATCACGCGGGCCAATGGGTGTTGACGGGTTGACGATGACCACAGGCAGTTGATGATGCCGTATCAGGCGTTTGACTTCTTCTTCCGCCAGAAATTTTGACTGCTTGTACACGCCCACCATGTCGGCAAAGGTGACGGGCGTTTCTTCGTTCGACGGTGTAGCATCTTTGTGGATGCCCAACACGGCAACCGAACTTGTATAGACCATGCGCTGCACACCGGCAGCGGCAGCGGCCAACAGAAGTGCAGCGGTGCCGTCTACATTGATCTGGTTCATACGCGCCGGATCCGGAACCCAGATACGGTAATCCGCAGCGACGTGGAACAAGGCTTGACAGCCCTTAAGCCCCTCACGATAGCTTTCGGGACTGGAAAGATCACCCTCGATCACCTCGACCGGTAATCCTTCCAGATTGCGACGGTCATTATTGGGGCGTGACAGCACGCGCAGCCTGAACCCGTTGTTCAGCAGCACCCGCGCTACAGCCGCACCAACAAACCCGGTGGCACCAGTGACGAAGGCCAAAGGAGGGAGCGAAGTGTCGTGCATGGGAATTCCGGAGAGTTAGTCAGAAAAGCGAGTCTTCGTTGCCACAGTCGGCCACGATTACGGCATAGTTATACCTGATTAATTTGGGTTAACGAAATATAAACCTGCCCCTTGTCTATATTACATGTTGGACCATCAGATGTCGCAGCCCCGCCTGTGTTTTATACATATTTTATGCGGGTCGTTGCACGCTGTGTGGCCTTATGTCGCGTGAGGTTTTAAGTGAAAAGAGATTTACGCTGGGGCCTATCCCTTTTGATGTTTTCGCTGGCGCTGACGGGTTGCGTCGCATGGGATGTTCCGGCCGCGAAACCAACTGACGGACGGAATGCAGCACTGGCAGAAGTGCCAAGTGCGGCTGAAACTGTTCGTGGTGAAGACGATCCGCCGATTGTAACGCTAGACTTAGGTTCGGCGCTTCATGAGCATAGACTGAGCACCAACGAAGATTTACCCGGCAATATCATTGTTCCCACAACAAATTTGAGCGCTGTTCCGATTACGGCGGCCTTGCAGGCCGTTCTGGCCGGTACTGATATATCCGTTTCATGGGACACGGGTGCGCTTGGCGATCGTCTCGTTACCGTTATGAATCTGAGCGGCCCCCTGCCGCGCGTCGTCGATAAAATCTGTGGCGCGGCCAAGGTCTTCTGCCGCTTCCATGATGACGCTATCGAATTGGCGGAAAAGGAAACTTTTGTGGTTTCAGCGCCGCCAATCGCGACTAAGGGAAGCTCGGGCGGCGGCACGAGTTCCTCCAGCACGACAAACAGTATGACGGACGCCATCACCCAGCTAGCCGGCACCAAGGTACAGGTCGATGATACAGCCGGCAACCTGATCTATACCGTTGATTATGAAGGCGAACAGCGCGTGAAGCGCTATCTGGAACAACTGCGCACCGGACGGCCCCTGGTTGTTCTGCAGCTTTATATTTGGGAAGTAACCCTGAACAAGGAAAACGGCACTGGCATCAACTGGAGCCAGTTTAACCTGTCCAATATTGGCCCCGGCGCCGACAAGCTTGCGCTTGCCGGTACCAGTGCCCTGACGTCACTGGCCAATACAAGCGGCAGCTTTAGCATAGGTGCCGTTACGCATGGTCGTTTAAATTCCAGCTCGGTGCTCAGCTTCCTCGCCACACAAGGTCGCGTGCAGACGATCAGTAATCCGCAATTGACCTTTATATCCGGCACCAGTGCAAGCCTGAAGGTCGGCGGCAAGCAACGCTATATCTCGCAAGTCGGGCAGTACGTAAGCGCCACCAACAACACCAGTGGCAATTCGACGACCAGCACTACAAATAGTTCAACATCGGCCGCAGGCAGTGCCGCGACAAATACCGTCAGCACAGACAGCATCGACACCGGCTTGAATGTTGATGTCAACGGCACTTATGAAAACGGCGTTGTTGTTGCAAGCCTCAACCTGGACCTGACCAATCTGGTTTCATTGGGTGAAACGGCATCAGGCGGCGGCACCATCGATCTGCCCGTTACATCGGATGAAAAAATCGACACTGTCATTCGTGTGCGCCCTGGCGACAATCTGGTTCTGGCCGGTTTGGTCAAATCGTCGGATGACCGCCAGAGACAGGGGTTACCCTTGCTGGGTGATGACCCGCTGGGTGTCTATGGCGATGATAAAATGTCCAATAATGAATTGGTCGTGATTGTGAAACCGTCGATTGTCATGTTTGCCGACAGTTCATCGACCACAGGAACGCAAAGAAAGCAGGAAGCCGCCAAGCCGTTACCCAGTGCGTTGCTGATCGATAAAGACGGCACGAAACCCATCGCCGTTCCATCAGCACCGGCGCAGGCACCCGACGCCACCACGATACCAACCGCCAGCGCCCTGAGACCCGAATTGATGGTCTCGGCCCCCAACGCAGCGCCAACTGCGCCCATGCCATTACAGCCAAGCGATGACAACACGCCGGTTGACCGCCGCATGATGCAACGTGGGTTCTCACATGCCTTTGACTCTATGCTGACACCAGAGCCGACGGCAAACGGGGCACAGCCATGAAGAAGCTAAGATTCATATGCTGCCTGTTAGCCTTGATTGCAGCGCAGGCCCCCTGGGATGTGCAGGCCCGCGACGCGGCGTTTCTGGATCCGGGCGCCAGCACGCTGAACGGCGGCAATGACAACGCCATCCGCGTTGAGCCGAAAAGCGATATTGATATTGGTGAAACCGTACCGAACGTGGCGCGCCGCAGCACCATCTTCCTTGTCAACCAGACGAACGTGCCAGTGCAGATCCAAAAAATTGCCGTCAATAGCGACAGCAACGTCAAAGCCGAAATTACCAGCGATGATTGCAGCAAGCTCGGCACGCTCGCATCGCTCAGCCGCTGCGATATCGAATTCGCCCTGACCCCCGACACATCAGGCGGCCCGTGGAGCGTTGAAGTCCTGATAACGCACAACGGCGCAGGCCGCATTACCCGCATCCATTTCAACGGCAAGACAACCGGCAACGGCGGTCAGGATAAAAAGGAAATGGGTCTGGCCGTCAGCGCCAAGGAAGTCAAACCTGTTGATTTCGGCGATGTCACCGTTGGTGAAGGCAAGGTTGTCCGCTCTACCCTGATGGTCAATGACAGCCCGGATCCGATAACGCTTTACTCCATTGACGTCATTGAAGCCGATAATGGCCTGACCCGATTGGATCAGGGCTGCGCCGTCGATATGGAACTAAAACCCGGCGAGTCCTGCCCCGTAACCATGTTGTGGGCACCCGGTGCCAATGGCCAGATTTCCACCGACCTGATTATCCGTCATAGCGGTCGCGTCGGTTTTGCGGTTATTCCCCTGCGTGGTAAAGCCCATGGCGGGCCAGAAAACACCGGACAGGATACAGGTCGTAACGGCAAATATTCATCGCGCAGCAGCGGCGGCAGCACAAGTATTGCCCCGCCCCCCAGTGCACAAGAACTTTCCAAGGCAAACCTGAATTTTCCGACCGTGTCAGCCTCGGCGCTGGGCGGTGGTGTTTCCGACACACACAAAGCGCCCGTTCGCACAGCGCCATCACCCGATGATGTCAGCAACGATATCCACCTGATCGGCACCGTGGGTGACCGCGCCGTGATCGTGAAACCGGACGGCAGTACAGCCGTTGCAAGGGTTGGCGATACGGTCGCGATGGATGACATCAAAGCCAAAGTCGTCACGATAACGCCAAAAACATTGACCCTGAGCATGAACGGCAAGAGCTTTGACTTCCAACTGGAAGCGTCACATGACCTGATCGAACGCGCTAAAAGCACGCAGGAAAGCAGCAAGACCAGCGCCGCTAATGGCGGTGGTCCGGCACCGCCGTCCGTTCCGGGCAGCGCGACACAGTTGCCGAAAGGTCAGTAATCGGGTGAGGAAGTTAGCGTCATGAGCGATATGCCGACATCACCGGAAAACGAAAACGGTCTTCAGGACGTAAACCCGAAGCACTATGAACTGGCGTTGACCGAGCAGGCCATGCGTCGTGCCGGTGGCCGTTATATGTCGCTGGAAGAAATTCTGCGCCGCAACGGTTTTGCCGCTAAGACCATCGACCGGGCCAAGCGCACCTCCAACAAAGGCGATTTGACCATGCAGGCGTTGCGCCTGTATGTTTCATCGTCCCAGCAGACCGCCATGGGGTTGTGCCTTCTGGAATTACGCGAAGGTGTTTTGAAAATCGCAGTTGGTGATCGCGTCGATGACGCAGACCTGCTGCGTATTACGACATCACTGGAACGCGCGCATTATCTGGTCAAAAACGTCGATATCGAACCCTGGGATCGCGCCGAACTCGCCCGACTGATGCGCACGCAAAGCGAAATGGCGGGCGAAAGGCTATTGCGCATTCTGGCCTCCCTGTCGCGTGACGCCGATGACGCGCTGATGATCGAAGAAGCTGTGCACAATATTCTGGCCGAAGCGCTCGAAAGCCGCACCTCGGATATTCATCTATCCCTGCAACAGGAAGATGCGCGTTGCTGGATACGCTATCGCATCGACGGCGATCTGGTTTACAAGCACCTGTTGCCCAGCCGCGTGATGGCGCCGATTGTCACCCGTATCAAAACCGACGCAAAGATGGACGCCGCCGACCGCATGCATCCGCAAGACGGGCGTCTGGCCTTCGAATGGCAGGGCCGTATGATCGACGTCCGTTGCGCCGCCCTGCCCGTGGCGCCGTCCGGCGAAAAACTGACGCTCCGACTGCTCGACCGCGATAACCTGCGCAGTTTCGATGAACTGTTCCTGCACGCCCCCGTCGTGGCCGAAAGATTGCGCAAAAACATACATGGCCACACCAAGGACGGCGGCCTGATTGTCGTCAGCGGTCCGACCGGGTCCGGTAAATCAACAACCCTGTACGGCATCATTCAGGAAATCGACCGGTCATCCCGCGCCGTCTATTCAGTCGAAGCCCCTGTCGAATATGACATGCCTCTGGTTGATCAGACATCCGTGACCGACAATTCTGCCAACACAATCGCCGATATCATACGCGCCCTGATGCGTCACGATCCTGACACCATCATCATCGGTGAAATGCGCGACAGTGACACGGTCGAAGCAGCCTTGCGCGCAACGGAATCCGGCCACATGGTTATTACCACCGTCCACGCCGTCGATGCTTTGCACACGCTTGACCGTATCGACGGCTTCTTAACCTCCGCCTATCGCACCAGCGGTCTTTACATTCTGGGTCACGCGCTGATCGCCAGCCTGTCGCAACGTCTGGTCAAAACCGTGTGTCCCGCCTGTCACAAGACAGAGACCGCTATCAATATCTTTGAAGATGCCAACCGTTGCGCGGATATGGAGATCGATCCGGACAGCACGCTGGCGCTTGTCAGTCCGCAAGGGTGCGACTTGTGCAACAACACAGGCTTTCTGGGCCGAACCCTGTTGCTGGAGGCTATGTTCCCGCCTGACGATCAGGCCAGCCGCAGACAGATAACGGAAATGATGGTGTCGAACGTGACGACCTCGGTCGTGGATGTGCCCGGCACCATTTATATTCCACGCCGCCAGTCGATTATCGACCTTATCCGCCGCAGCGCGATTGACGCAAATATGGGCGCATCACTGTTGGTTGAAGAAGCCGTGACCCGCGCGGGACGTTAACGCATGAAATTGTACCACGCCAAATATGTGCAGGGCCGGGCCGGTGCAAACGCCCAGATCGTTGAGGAAGATTTTTATATGCCCGATGTCTCGTCGGTGCGCCGTCAGTTGCGCAGCCGCGGTTATTGGCCGATCAGCATTAAAGAGCAAAAGCCGCCCATGCTGGAATGGATGGATGTCCGTTCTAAGAACTGGCAGATACAGCTTTTACGCGCCCTGCGTTTCCAAAGCGTTACCGCATCGGCAGGCACCGCCCTTTTAAACATCATTGAAGGCGAAACGGACAAAAAGCGCGCGTTGGCTTTTTTGCCAACCCGCACGGTGTTGAAAGGGGGCGGTTCGTTTTCCGAAGCACTGCGCGCCCTGCGCCTGATGGATGCCGCCACCATGGCCATCATCACGGCCGGTGAACGCGCGGGCGATTTGAAAGGTGTTATTCAACACGCCATTGAACATACCGAAGAAAAAGGCAAGAACCTGAAGGTTATTATTACAGCGCTCAGCTGGCTCTCTTTCGATATCATCAACATCATCGGCGCCATCTGGGGCGCCCAGTTCGGTTTTATCCCCTATCTACGCGATCAGGGCATTAAAACGACAGACCCGGATGCCGTGGCACGCTTTACACACGCCCTGAATATCGCCAGTTGGGTCAATGGCACGCTCTTGGCCATCGTCATGCTGGTTTGTACAGGCGCCGTCGTCTTTGGTGGCCTCTACTGGATGAACCGACACAGGAGTGACCATTTCACCTCACGCATTCTGATGAAAGTGCCGATTGTATCTGCCTACCTCCGCAATTCATCCATGCAGGATACCTGTAAGCTGATGCGACGCCTGCTGACCGGCAAAGTGCCGCTGGCTGACGCGATCGACATTTTGATCGACAGCACCTTTGAACCCGCGACGCGCAGTTATTGGGTGGATTGTAAAAAGCGCATCCTGACAGGTGTCGAGCCTGCCCGCGCGCTGGGCCGCTGGCCCTTGACCAAGGCGGAAAAAGATCAGATCGCCACCATTCAGGCCGTTGATCAGCTAGCCGAAGTCTATGGCTCTATCGCCGAAGAACGCGGCCTGATGGCCAAGGCCGACCAGCGCCGATTGACACAAACCGGCGTATTCCTGATGATGTTTTTCTTTGGCGCAACCGTCCTGACCATGATCTACTTGCTCAGCATTCAGAATCAGGGCTTCCTCGAAAACCTCAGCACGCTTAAGAATTGATCCGGGCGAACAAGATGGCAGTCGATATCAAAAATTTTATCCAACGCACGCTGCAGGCTGCCAAAGCGCCGCGCGAGCTTGATGATATTGCTGCCGCCGCACCCGCACCGGCGCCACCCATCACCGCCAGCAAAGGCGTGATCAGTAGCGTCAGCTCACTCGCCAAAGCCTTGGTTGGCACCACAGGCGCCATCGAAGAGGCCTATTTCCCGCCCGACGTTGTAGGCGGCACTTGCCCGCGCGTCGTCGGCGAAGAAGAGGAAATTGTATGGAATGCTGCCGCGGAAGCCTGTGACAGTGAACGCGTCCATGTCGTTTGGCAGTCGTTTGAGAACAGGATTTGGTATCTGGCGGTCAAGGCTTCCGACATTGCCTCACACCCGAACAGTTGGTGCCCCTTTGCCGCCGTATTACCCGGCGGCAGGGAAGCGCGCCCCGCCCCCACATGCTATACAAACTACGGCGAAGAAATGGCCACCATGATGATGGTCACGCAGGACAGCCTGCAAATTTTTCGTGGGACCAATCTGGTTGTGCGCGCAAAGGCGGAACGTACCTCGCGTGAAAACAACAACGCGCTGATTGTTGAAATGGTGCCTGACACCATAGCGGAACTGACCCCCATCCCCTGGTACTCTGTTTCATTGTTCGAAGACCGCGCACGGCGCGTTATCGCCGTCGCCGCCGTTTTGTCCTCCATTACACTGACAGGACTGGCGTTTCTGGTCTGGTTTTTCGCAAGCCTTTCGCTGGTCAGCGCCAAACGCGATTTGGCTGATACGCAACGCAATATTCAGAACAAAGTGACGGACCTGATGGCAATGGTTCAACAACTGCATGCCAGTCCTGTCCGTGACCAACTCGCGAAATTTGGGGACCTGAACGAGGGGTTGCTTGACCTGAACGGATATCTGGAAATCTATGAATTAAAGAACGGCCGTGAAAGATGGCGCGCTGTTGTACCGGGCAACGTTACCGCTGACCGTATTAATGCGATTGGCGGCAAAACCATCGACACCAAGCCGGAAGGCACCATTATCGGCAACGCCGCCGAAATTGATTACGAAGCAGGGATAGGCGCGCGATGAAGCAATATTCACCTGCCCTTATCATCAAATCCTTTTCACCCGACGTTCTGTCGCGCGTTATCATGACTTTTGATAAGGCGACCATTGCAATCGTCGCGACATGCTGGGCGGCAACCATTGTAATGGGCGCCCTTGCCCTGTTCGCGGTCAATCAATCCGTAGCCGCGCGAGATGCGGCAGATCATGCAATGGCCGTAGAGCCAGCCCTGCCGATTATGTCACGCCACCCCATGGAAGGACGCGAAGGACAGGCAGTTCTAACCCGATTCACACATCGTTATCCCGATCTCGTTGTGAACTACAAAGACGCGTTTATCATCAGTGCAACCGATGGTAGCAAATATCAGGAATGGGTTACTTCGCTGGATTATCTTGAGAGCCTGGCCCCCAAATACCAGTGGCAGATCAGCGAATTATGCATCGGCACCAAATGCGGACAAAGTGTTATGACAGCAGTCCTGAAGGGTGACCGTATTGCATTCGAAATGCCACAGTTAGAGACAAAATAACCTAACCCACTGTTTAGCGCGCTTTTTGTTCCATTAACCAATTGACATTATTGGCCACAGTTGGTTTGTTGTTAACCGTAGGATATTTAGTGATTCTATGAACATGAGTGAATCTTCATGATTTATTCATTAGAGTTCTGTAGGATCATGAAATATTTGGAAAAATAACGTGCTGGCGTTCAGTAAAGGCAGCCGGGGACCACTTTAACCTCAACGAGGAGATAGATTATGACGCAGTCTTTTAAACAGCTCACTGGACGCCAACGGCAAGATGCCGGTATCGCCTTGGGGCCCATTATCTTCATCATCGCGATCCTTGCCATTTTGGCAGCAGCCATCGCGGCAGGCAGCGGTTCGTTCAACGCATCGACCAACACGGAAGGTAACCGTACGAAGGCGTCGGGCCTGATCCAACAAGGTGAAAACCTGAAGATCGGTATGGACCGCCTGACCATGGAAAACGGCGTTGCCTGGGGTGGTTGGAATATTAATACTACAGGTACGGTAAACACGACCGACTTGTTTGCCCCGGCCGGTGGCGGTATTTCTGCGCCGTCAATCGCTTTGGCCGGTAACGCCCAGGGTGACGTGTGGTACTACCCGATGGCCAACATCAACGGCTTGGGCACCACGGCTGACAAACAGTTGGCCGTTCTTAACACGACCCAGGGTATCTGTCAGGAAATCAACAACCGCGCCAATGGCTCTGCTACGGCACCTGGCATCGATGCGGGTGGTACGATGAAGACCAACGGTGACTTGACAACCAAAATCAGCGTCAACATGACATCGGCATCGGTCCTGTACGGCAAACCGGTTGGTTGCCTCCAGAACACGAATGCCGCAGACGGCAACTACTATTTCTATCAGGTGTTGTTTATCCAGTAAGAAGGCGTATGAGTGTTTGCTTAGAAACGGCCCGGAAAACCGGGCCGTTTTTTTGTTTGTTTGCAACGCAAAAACTCTACCTGTATATCTGGGTGTGCGCTTGATTTTTTAGGATACAAAAAGGCCCCCATGTCACTTTCCAATACGAAGCGGCTTTCTCTTGAAAATGGCATTGCCCTTGGTCCGATTATCTTCATCATTGCCATATTGGCGATATTAGCAGCGGTAATCTCGGCAGGCAGCACGTCATTCAATGGAAGCGCCACCACGGAAGGCAATAAAACCAAAGCAGCCGGCCTGATACAAATTGGCGATAATTTGCGCGCGGGTATGGACCGTTTAACAATGGAAAACGGTGTTGCCTGGGGCGCCTATAACATCAACGCGGGCAGCACTGTCAACACAACCGACCTGTTCGCTCCTTTAGGCGGCGGCATCACTGCCCCCTCGATCGCGCTGGCCGGTAACGCACAAGGCGACATCTGGTATTACCCCAAGGGAGCCTTTAATGGCATGGGCACAATTAATTCCGACCAGATGGCCGTTTTGAACGTAGCGCAAGGTGTATGTCAGGAAATCAACAACCGCGCGAACGGCATGAACTCTGTGCCATCTATCGATATGGCAGGCAGCTTGGCCAGCAGCAACGATCTGGGGGCTGCCATGGCGACGAACATTACGTCGGCAACCGGCCTGTATGGCAAGCCCGTTGGATGCCTGAAAAACACCAATGCCAGTGGCACCAGTTATTGGTTCTACGAAGTCATTATGGTACAATAGCCCTAACGACGGTCGAACAGTTTTTCTAGATCGGTCAATTTTAATTCGACAAAGGTCGGGCGGCCGTGATTGCACTGCCCGCTTGCGGGGCACGATTCCATCTGCCGCAACAGCGCGTTCATCTCTGCGATATTAAGTTGCCGCCCTGCCCGTACGGAATGATGGCACGCCATGGTTGAACAAATGGCATCCAGACGACTGGCAAGCCCCTGCACACTATCCATATCGGCTAATTCATCCGCCAGATCCTTGATGAGGTTACGCACCTGCCCGCCAGCCAGCAAGGATGGCACTTCGCGTACAACAATCGCACCATCGCCAAACGGCTCGATCACCAAGCCCAGTTGCTGTAAGTCAGCTTGCTTTTCCACGAGGCGGGAAGCACTGGTTTTATCAAGCTCAACCACTTCAGGGATCAGCAAAATCTGTGTTTTGACCTGATTGTTCTGCAGGGCCTGCTTCATCGCTTCATAGACGATGCGTTCATGCGCGGCATGTTGATCGACGATGATCATCCCCTCCGGCGTCTGCGCGACGATAAACATACCATGCAGCTGCGCCACCGCCGCGCCAAGCCTGCCAATGCCTGCAGAGGCAGTCGGGGCATTATCCAGAACCCGCCCTTGGTCATAGGCCGCTTCCTCTACCCGCTTCATGGGCAGGGCTTCGCTGATGGAAAAAATGTTGGACACAACTGGGGAAACGTAAGGCACACCATGGGCTATGGTCGCCGCTGGAGCCTGCGCCAAATTGCCCTGCATCATGCCAAATGCCTGTGGCGCCAGTGTCGTGCGTGTCGCCTGAACAGACACCTCTAATGCCATGCGGATCGCCGTGATGATAAACCCGCGCATACGTGGCTGATCGCGAAAACGCACTTCCGTCTTTGCCGGGTGAACATTGACGTCCACATCTTCAAACGGCAATGACAGAAACAGAACTGCCGCCGGGTGGCGCCCGCCGGGCAGTAAATCGCCATAGGCGCCACGCAACGCTGACAACAACAACCTGTCCTTCACCGGACGGCCATTGACGAACAGATACTGGCTGCGCGTCGTTGGCTTGTTAAAGGTCGGCAACCCGGCAAAGCCGGACAAAGTCATCCCCTCCCGTTCCAGCGACAAGGGTACCATATTCTGGACAATCTCCGCCCCCAAAAGGCCGCGCAGCCTTTCGGCCATCGCTTGTGACGCGTCCATGTCTGCTTGACTGACGGCGGGAAAACGTAACGGCCTTTTGTCATCTTCCTGCCAGACAAAGCTGACATGCGGGTTGGCCATGGCCAGCCTTTCAACCACTTCGTAGGCATAGTCGGCTTCCGTGCGCACAGTTTTCATGAATTTCAGGCGCGCAGGCGTTGCGTAAAACAGATCACGAACCTCGACAATCGTTCCTTTGGCCAGTGATGCAGGGCGGATGTCGGCGACCATACCGCCTTCTACATCGATTTGACTGGCCTGCCTGGCATCGCGGTCATGGCTGATAATCCGGAGGCGCGCAACGGCACCGATAGAGGGTAACGCTTCACCACGAAAACCAAAGGTATGGATATGGCTGAGGTCATCATCAGGCAGTTTCGATGTCGCATGGCGTTGTACTGCCAACCGAAGTTCATCCGGAGACATGCCACAACCATCATCCGTCACACGGATAAGCGACTGCCCGCCGTCACGCAAGGTAACTTCTATGTGTGTAGCACCGGCATCCAGCGCATTCTCGGCCAGTTCTTTAACGGCAGCGGCGGCGCGTTCGACCACCTCACCGGCGGCGATGCGGTTCACAAGTGATTCAGGTAATTGGCGTATAACAGGCATACGCCCAACCTAAAGCCGGGATGGCAAAACAGCAATAACTTGTTATTTAACGCATAGCGGTGGATAGCTGTACTTCGGTGACACGGGTGCCATCCAGTTTGGCATCCGTTAAAATGGCTTCGGATAAATCCGCGCCCTGGAAGTTGCAATCCGACAGATCCGCGCCCTTAAAACTGACATTACGCAGATTGGCCCCGGCAAAATCGGCAAATCGAAGCGTAGCCCCTTCAAAATTGGTGGGCATGGACTTGCTTTTGCCCAGAACCAGCGGCTCCAGATTGGCGCCGACAAAGGTCGCATTCGACAAATGCGTCACGTCAAATTTTGTGCCACGCAGATCGGACCTGTCAAAATTGGCATGGCGCAGATCGGATTGCCTGAAATCGGCGGCCTGAATCTGCGATTCAGAAAAGGTCACGCCATACAGGGTTGCTGCCGCAGCCGTCAACATGGTCAGGCACACACGAAAAAATCCGGAGCTGCCGCGCAGGTCGTAATTGTTCAGGTTCAGACGCGTACCCTTGGCGCCGTTGCTTTCAACCCAAAGCTGGTGATTACGCACCAGCTCATCCAGTGGCAGCGGCAGATTGGCAAGCGTGGGCCCCATTGGCGTATTGGTCAAAATACCAGCGCGGTGTTCCATCGGCACGTTACTGAGGTTAATCGATGTGCCAACGATAACCGCGCCGTTCAATGTTGCCTTGGACAAGTCGCATTCGCTCAGGTCCGCATTTTCCAGATTGGCGAAGTTGAAATTGGCATTATCCAGAACCGCGTTCTTGATTTTGGTGCTCTTCAATCGCGCTTCGCTGAAATCTGTGCCAATGGCCACGGCGCCTGAAAGCTTGGCATCGGTTAAATTGGCGCCGGACAAATTAGCGCCACCTTTGTCGCGCGCCGTTAATTGCGCATGGGCAGTTTTCAGTTCACCGCCCGCGCCCGCGCTAGCCAGCGAACCTTCGCGTAAATCCACGCCCAACATGTTGGCGCCAGCCAACACGGCACCGCGCAAACTGGCCCCACGCAGATCGGCACGTGCCAAGTTGGCGTTGCGCAAGTCCGCGCGCCGCATGTCGGTGCAGTATAGAACCGCGCGTTCCAGTTTAACCCCGCGCATCTTGGCCTCAACCAGAACGGACCCAGTGAAATCGGCATCGCTGAGATCACGATCTTCAAAGACCATCTTCGTCAGGTCATAGTTTGTCAGGCGGGCGCGAATGCCCCCCTTACGGCCCGTGATAAATTTTTCGTGCAGGTCGATAACCGCATCCAATTCGGATTGTTTCAGTCTTTTCAGGCCGTCATCAGCGGTTGTTTCTTCAGCCATTTACTGTGCTCTGTCCTAAAACATTGGTGATAATTGTACTTTGTAGTTTGTAACGAATGATTAAGAATTTGCCAAGGCACGAAAATCTTATATCCTTCTTAATTCATTGAACTTTTTTGGATTCTTCCTATGAATAACATTCTGGTTGTCTTTCTGGGCGGCGGCTTGGGGTCAGTCTTGCGACTGGGCATCAACTACGCAGTAAGCCGCACGGTGGATACTTCGCGACTTCCGTGGCACACGCTGACGGCTAATTTACTGGGCGCCCTGATTATGGGAGTGCTAGTGGAAGCGCTGGCGCTGAGGATCAATATGCCCAGCACGGCACGCTATGCGCTGGTTACCGGCTTTCTGGGCGGGCTGACAACATTCTCTGCTTTTTCGCTGGAAAACGCTTTGATGCTGGAACGCGGCGCGTGGATGGATATGGCGTTTTATATATTTATCTCGGTCGCCGGTACGCTTGCGGCAGTGCTGGCGGGATCATGGCTTGCCCGCACGGTTATCTGAAAAAACCTTTTCGTCGTACAGGGCGTCCATAACATCGTCGAAGGCGGTGCGTAGTCGCCCCAGATCGCCTTCCATTTCTATGCCGACCTCCATTTTATTAGGGCCCAACAAACCATCTTCCATTTCGCCCGCGAGTGTGGACATACGCTCTGCCCCCAGATGGGCGCAAGCCGACCGTATGGCATGTATGTGCACATATATCGCCCGCATGTCACTGGACGTTTGCAAAAGTTGTTCGACCGAGAAAAGACGGTTTTTAGTATCCTGAACAAACACCTTCACAAA
This sequence comes from Alphaproteobacteria bacterium, assembly GCA_019233975.1. Taxonomy (GTDB): domain Bacteria; phylum Pseudomonadota; class Alphaproteobacteria; order UBA9219; family UBA9219; genus JAFALY01. The sequence goes on from JAFALY010000032.1 coordinate 19,264, forward strand.
ATTCGTGAAACGATCGCCCATGGTCGCGCGGATTTCGATGAGCGTGTCGGGGTTCAACACACGTGGTGCGCCGCGCGCGCGCGTCGCCCTGCTTTCTGTCATCAGGTCACCGTCTATAATCCAGCGCGTCAGCATCGACGCCAGTTCAGATTTGCGCAACGGCTTGGTCAGATAGTCGTCCATGCCGGAGTCAAGGCAGCGTTGCCGGTCATCCTTCATGGCCAAGGCCGTCAGTGCGATAATCGGCAAATTTATGCCACGATCTTTTAACAAATCGCGGATCACCACCGTCGCCTGAAACCCGTCCATTGTTGGCATATGGCAATCCATAAGGACCGCGTCATATTGTTCATGCCCGGCCAGCATGTTCTGTATTTTTTGAACAGCAATAGCGCCATCCGCCGCCGTGGAAACAAAACACCCCAGTTGTTCGATCACTTCGACTGCAAATTGCATGTTCACTATATTGTCTTCGACAATCAGGATGCGCTTGTTCGCCAGAGGCTGATCGCTTGATTTTTCACGACGGGTATTCTGTGACTTCAGCCAGCGGCGCAGAATATCCTCCACCTGCTCACGCTTCAGGGGTTTGGGCAGAATGTCAATCATGCCGGACTCGTAGCATTTCATGACATTGTCCGTACTGTCATTAGCCGTAAAGGCCACAATCGGCATATCCATGCAGGCACCACGATTTTTCGCCGCCGTGATTAATCGCGCCGCCTCACATCCATTCATGATGGGCATTTCACAATCCATCACGATCATATCAAAGCTTTCATGCAGCGCTTTTTGCAAAACGGCTGAGCCCGTATCCACCAAGGTGACTTCGCAACCATAGCCGTGCAGAATGCTGGCCAGATATTCCTGTCCAACCTGACTGTCTTCGGCCACAAGTATGCGCGCCCCTGCAAAGTCCGTGCTGTAAACCGGGGATGGATGGGCTGGCATCGGCTGTGGCGATACCGCCGCCTGCGGCACGACCTGCTGCCGCTTCCAGACATCCTGAACCATGGACAGCATTTGCCCACGGTAAATGGGTTTGTTCATCACCGCCGCCACGGGGCCAGCCTGCATTTCCGCATAGCTGCGTTCCAGTGCGTTTGTCATCAGAATAAAGGCTGTCGGCACAGCACCCCACTCCGTTGCCGCAATTTGCGCCAGATCGGCGCCATTCATTTGCGGCAATTTGTCATCAACCAACGCCACCCTGTAGGGCAACCCGTCTTGAATGCTTTGCCGTATCATCATCAACGCTTCGCGCGCGGTGCCGCATGTATCGCAACTGGCATCCGCTTCGACCAATTGCCGCTGTATGAGTGCGGCGCTGGCTGGCAAGTCATCAACCACCAGCATACGCACACCCTTGAACGATATGACTTCCTGTGTCTCATCATAAGGAGCTGCCGCACGACGCAGGCGCATGGTGAACCAGAAAGACGACCCTTTATCCACCGCGCTTTCAACGCCGATTGTGCCGTTCATCATGGTAACAAGTTGTTTGCTGATCGCCAGACCAAGACCGGACCCGCCATGCAGCCGCGTTGTTGACGCATCCGCCTGAACGAATTTGTCGAAAATATTCTGCTGCATGGTAAGCGGAATGCCCGTGCCGGTATCCGTGACTGTAATTTTAAAATCATCCAACGGCAGAGATGTATCCGGCGCAGGGCCGCCGTCGACCGTGATCAGGATATAGCCCTGCTGTGTGAATTTCAGGGCGTTGCTGATCAGGTTGGACACAACCTGCCGTATACGCACCGGGTCGCCCACGACTTGCCGTGGCGTCGTGGCTTTGTAGTCCAGCAAAAGTTCCAATGCTTTTTCCTGCGCCTTAATGGCAAACAGATCCAGAATATCTTCGATCAGCAGCGACAGGTCGAGACAGATGGGATCCAGTTCCATTTTGCCGGACTCGATTTTCGCGAAATCAAGGATGTCATTGATGAGAATAAGCATGGACTCCGCCGAATGAATCACGGTCTTGGCGTAGTGCTCCTGCTTCTTATC
>JAFALY010000034.1 GCA_019233975.1 Alphaproteobacteria bacterium
TTATGATTCCCCTGCTCTACCGCTGAGCTACGCTGCCAACCGCGGAAGGGCCAAACAAATACGGATGCCGCCCCCGAAAGTCAAGTTCTTATAACAAAACGCCTTCTTTCAGGCTGTTGCCGCGCTTTCTATCCAGCCTCCGCCCAAAACGCGGCTGCCTTGATACAGGACCCCTGCCTGCCCGGGCGCCACCCCCAACAGGGGGGCATGCAAGGTTATCATGCCCTGCCCGGCGCCGGTTGCCCTGAAGTGCGCCTCAAGCGGCGTTTGGGAGGAGCGCAACTTGACACTGACCGGCACATTATCCGGCGTAACATCCGTGGCCAGCCAGTTCACGTCGCGCAAATGGACCTCGGTTCGCGCCAGTGCTTCCTTGGGGCCAACGATAACTTCGCGACGCGCGGCATCAATGTGCACGACATAAAGCGGGTCATTATTATCACCTGCACGGTCACCGATATTCAATCCGCGACGCTGACCAATGGTAAAGTTGATGATGCCTTCGTGATACCCCACCACATTGCCTGCTTGATCTACAATATTACCTGGGTCGATTGCACCGGGGCGCAGCTTTGCAACCACACTGGCGTAATCACCGTTCGGGACAAAGCATATATCCTGACTGTCCGGCTTGTCCGCGACAGGCAGGCCGTATTTTTCCGCGAGCAAGCGCGTTTCAGGCTTGCTCATCCCACCAAGGGGAAAGCGCAGAAAATCCAACTGCTCGCGCGTTGTCGCAAACAGAAAATAGCTCTGATCGCGTCCGGCATCGATGGCAGCGTGCAATTCAGCACCAGATGAGCCTGACATGCGGCGCACATAATGCCCTGTCGCCATCGCCTCGGCACCCAGGTCGCGCGCCATAGCCAGCATGTCACGAAATTTAACGCGTTGATTACACCGCACGCACGGAATGGGTGTTTCACCGCGCATATAACTGTCGGCGAAGTCATCCATCACGTCTTGCGAAAACTTGCTTTCGTAATCCAACACATAATGCGGAATGCCGATTTTTTCAGCCACACGGCTGGCGTCGTAAATATCCTGCCCGGCGCAGCACGCACCCTTGCGCCCCACGGCAGCGCCATGGTCATACAATTGTAGCGTCACACCCACGACGTCATAGCCCTGCTCAGCGAGCAGCGCGGCGGTGACGGAGCTATCCACCCCGCCCGACATAGCAACGACGACACGCGTTGCCGACGGTTCTTTATTAATACCCAATGTATTCATGGCCCTGTCCTAGGCCGCTGCCATTGCTTGCGCAAGAAAAATGGTGATTAGGCATCCAACTGGCTGCGGATCATCCATATCATCTTATCATGATCCTCCAGACGGCCGATCAACATATCTTCTGTGGCCTTATCTCCGTCGCGGTCAGCAACGGCACGCGCTTCCTCGACACGATTGCGGACAAGTTGTTGTGATTTAAGCAAATCCTGCAGCATGGACGCCGCCGTCAACTTGCCCGTCACCGCTTCACGCACAACCGTTTGCACTAAAAAGGCAGTGGCCGAAGGAGGCGCAAAGTGCCCTAGCGCGCGGATACGCTCAGCCAACTCATCAGCCGCTTCAAACAGCGCACTATATTGCTGTTCGAAAAAGCTGTGCAGTTGGGGAAACAAAGGCCCGGTGACATTCCAGTGATAGCCATGCGTTTTGATGGCCAGAACATATGTATCGGACAGAACGCCCGCCAGGTGTTCAACCAACGTTTTTTCAACAACTGCTTGCTTCACCGTTTTTTTCATAGGTTTCTTCACAGCCATTGCTTCCTCCTCCCGGGGTTATGTCAGGCTGCTGCCTGACCCTTTTTGACCAGCTTGTCGCAAGCACGTTTGATGCGCGCGCAGGCTTCCTTCAACGCTTCGGTTGAAGTTGCATACGAAACGCGGAAATACGGGCTACATCCAAAGCCCGCACCGTGCACCACCGCAACACCTTCGCCTTCCAGCAGGTATTTGACGAAATCTTCGTCATTGTTGATGGTGTCGCCGTTCGGCGTTTTACTGCCCATCAGGCCAGCGCAGCATGGATAGACATAAAACGCCCCTTCCGGCTTCGCACAAGTGATGCCGTCAATCTGGTTCAGCAGATCAACAACCATATCACGACGTTGCTTGAACGCCTTACGCCATTCAATCATAAAATCTTTTGATCCCGTGAGGGCCGCCACCGCTGCCGCCTGCGAAATCGACGACGGGTTGCTGGTGGAGTGTCCCTGAATCTCGCCCATCTTTTTAATAAGCCAATCCGGGCCGCCAGCAAAGCCGATGCGCCAACCTGTCATGCTGTACGCCTTCGAAACACCGTTCAGTGTCAGCGTACGATCATACAGTTTGGGTTCAACCTGTGCGATGGTCGTAAATTCGAAATTGTCATAGACCAGATGTTCATACATATCATCCGCCATAATCAGCACATGCGGGTGACGCAACAGAACATCCGCCAGCGCACGCAGATGCTCGCGCGAATAAGCTGCACCTGTTGGGTTGCTGGGTGAATTCAGGATCAGCCACTTGGTTTTCGGTGTAATCGCTTTTTCCAGTGCTTCCGGGCTCAGACGGAAACCGTCTTCCATGGTCGTCGTTACAAAGACCGGCGTGCCTTCTGCCAGATTGACTATGTCGGGGTACGACACCCAGTACGGCGCCGGGATAACAACTTCATCCCCCTTTTGCACCGTTGCAAGAATGGCATTGAAAATGACCTGCTTGCCGCCCGTGCCGACAATGACCTGATTGGGTTTATAAGTTAGGCCGTTTTCATTCAGGAATTTATCGCAGACAGCCTTCTTGAGCGCTGCCGTACCTTCAACCGCCGTGTATTTTGTGTCGCCGCGCTTCATAGCGTCGATGGCGCCCTGCTTGATGTGTTCTGGTGTGTCGAAGTCCGGTTCGCCCGTTGAAAGGCCGATCACGTCACGGCCTGCGGCCTTCATTTCCTGCGCCAGACGCGCAATGCCAAAGGTCGGTGACGGCTTAACGTTGGAAAGACGTTGAGCAAGATAATCTGCGGGATTCATTGTAAAAACTCCTCTATTGATACCCGCCGAACATTAGGGCTGCCCAACCGAACAATCAAGGTCAACAAGGCCAAACAAAGGGGTTTTCACGCAGAATTGACGCAGTGCAGCGATTGCTATAGTGTCCCCGCTTATGGCGCGGTGGCAGAATGGCGATGCAGCGGATTGCAAATCCGTCAATGCCGGTTCGATTCCGGCCCGTGCCTCCACGACACTGCTGCGCAGGTTATTGATAAGCTTGGGTTGCGCCTTAATTAATCACGAACATAGCAACTTTATATCCTGAAAAAGCCCTGTCTTCATCTATCGCCACATCGGTTCAAACTCAGGGGGCAGCAACGTCAGAAATTGCCAACAGTATAGACCAAGCTGTGGCCAGCAGCACGATTGTCTCCAAAAATGCGTCTGATATGTCAACGACATCGTCCGACAATCGCCTACAATCCGAGAGCATTTCCAAGGCCGTTCTTCTTACCGAACAGGCAACAGAGCTTGACACTAAGGTACAGGGATTTGTATCAAAGATACGCAGTTGATACCTGTCCCCTTCGTCTAGAGGCCCAGGACACCACCCTCTCACGGTGAGAACACGGGTTCAAATCCCGTAGGGGACGCCACACGACAATGTGACGCAGTGAAAGCTATCAGAACCCCTCTTTAACCCGTACCGTGTGGAATTTGCTATAATCAACTTCAACATGGTCATCGACGCGTTGAATGATATCCTCAAAAAATCCGCCGGGTATAATTTCGTCAGCAAGATAAGAATGACGCGCGTGAATGGTTTGCGAGAGCGTTTCGTCCACGCCAACCAATGTCACAATGATCTCATCCCCTTGATTACGCATGTCGGCCAAAGACAGCCCAAAAAGCGGGCTGTTTTCATCAATTTTGTGTAGCAACGTCCATGACAGCTGCAGGAACGGAACATGGTTGCGTTCCAGATGCAAATCAACGAACCGCCGCATCGTATAACCTTCTTTAGTAACGACATTGCGCAGCAGTATCAGGTGCGCCGTAGCGTCAACAATGCGATTATGGCGTTGATTAGCCAAACGGATCTTAAAGTGTGGAACACCGTCATAATCGCTGATAACGGCAACGTCAGTAAACAGGACGTGAGCCGTTGGGCGAGAAAATTTAGCAAAAACCAAGCCGGTCATAAAGGCAAAGAAGGCGAAGCCCCATAACGCTTCGAACGTAACAACAAAGTTCACCAGCAGCGTGATGGGCGCCATCCGGCCATAGCCGATGGTTGCCATGGTTTGTACACTAAAGAAAAAAGCATCGGCAAAACCCGTCGCGTGTTCAATACCGTCCAGGTTGATGTAATAGATGCTCGCAAAGAACAAATTAGAAAGCAGATAAAACGCGCCACAAATACCCAAAAGTTGAAACCATGGCTTGGCCAGCAGCGTGACATACATATCCTTGAAAAACAGATTTTTGTTACCAACACGTACAATTTGCGGGTCGCCCTCGCGCGGCACCAGGCGCGGCAGGATTGCTTTTTTAGAATGCTTCTTTTCTTTCATAGCAGGCCCGCATATATGGTGTTTAATTGACAACAAACTCTATTTAGGGATTCAGCGCAAGCTGGTTATGCAGCGGTACAAAAACAAACCCACGCTTTATCGCTTCCGGGATCCACTCCTCCAGTGCTTGTAATGTAACATCGTGCGGGTGACCGATAGCGATCACATGACCACGAGACCGTGCGATTTTTTCAACCTGCGCCAATTGTTGGCGAATGCTTTTAGGGTTCATATCATCATCAAGGAACACGTCACGGCTTAGATGCGGCAGGTGATGCTCGGCTGCCACCTGCACCCCGATTGATTGAGCCGTTGTGCGGGAATCCAGAAAAAAGAGATGCCTTTGCGACAACTCGTCGATAACAATTTCCATACCCGGCTTGTAGGTTGTGAATTTACTGCCCATATGATTGTTAACACCATCAAAGCCGACAAAGCTGGCCAGTGCTTCTTGAAACCGTTGCCTAATCTCATCAGGCGACAAATCGACCAACAACGCGCCCTGCCCCGGGTCTGCACTGCCTACTGGCTCCATGGGCATGTGCAGCAATAATTCATGCCCCGCGTCGCGCGCCACACGCGCCTGCTCCCCCAACCGTGGCGCATAGGGGATATAGGACAACGTGATTTCCGCCGGCAGTGCAACGGCTCGCATGGAACCGGCAAGGCTCAGCCCCATATCGTCAATGACAATAGATATAACAGGATGATCAATTACAGGTTTGCCAACACTAGCCATTGTCTCAAGCTGTGGTGATGCAGGCTGTTCTGTTGTTTGATCGGGCAGACCACCTGTGGATTCAGGTACTGGTGGCCGCTCTGGTGGCAGATCAGCCTTCACGGTTACATCAACATTAACGGACAGTGGTAATGTTTGTGGCGGTTTGCCCGGAGCAATCACAACCCACAACAAGCTGGCCGCAATAAACGAACAGAGTGCCACCTTAAGCCAGAGGAAGTTGTGCCGCTTCTTCATGGCACGACGACCAGCATCAGGATTCAAATGCCTTGACGATATTTTCGCACATATGTTTGGCGTCGCCGAAAAGCATCATGGTGTTGGGGCGATAGAACAATTCATTTTCAACGCCCGCATAACCAGTCGCCATGGAACGCTTTACAAACAGTACCGTTTTGGCTTTCTCAACATCCAAAATGGGCATACCATAAATCGGCGATTGCGGGTCTGTCCGTGCCGCAGGATTGGTCACATCATTCGCACCGATGACATAGACGACGTCCGTTTGCGCAAAATCACGGTTGATTTCTTCAAGCTCCAAAACTTCGTCATAGGGAACGTTCGCTTCGGCCAGCAGCACATTCATGTGCCCCGGCATACGTCCCGCAACGGGATGAATGGCATAACGAACCTGTACCCCTGCCTTTTTAAGATTATCGGCCATTTCCCTCAGGGCATGCTGGGCCTGCGCAACCGCCATACCGTATCCGGGGACAATAATAACGCTAGATGCGTTTTTAAGGATGAAAGCGGCGTCCTCTGCCGAACCGGCCTTAACGGATTTATCACCACCGCCCGATGAAGATGCGGCAGCACCGCCATCACTACCGAAGCCACCAAGGATAACGTTAAAGATCGAACGATTCATCCCCTTGCACATGATGTAGCTAAGAATGGCACCAGAAGAACCAACCAGCGCACCAGTGATGATGAGCAGCGGATTTTCCAACGTAAACCCAGTGGCGGCAGCAGCCCAACCGGAATAGCTGTTCAACATGGAGATGACGACGGGCATATCGGCACCGCCAATAGGTAGGATCAACAGAAAGCCAAGCGCAAAAGTAACTGCAACTACGCTCCAGAAGGCAATCGGGGCCTGTCCCAAGATCAACCACACGATTAACAGCAAGGTCAGGATGCCGAGCCCAAGGTTAAATTGATGCTGAAAGGGGAAGGTTAGAGGCTTGCCTGAGATCAGCCCTTGCAGTTTCGCAAACGCGATGATTGAACCGCTGAAAGTAATTGCGCCTATAGCGACACCCAATCCCATTTCAATCAGGCTTGAGAACTGAATATGACCGGGTGCGCCGATATGATACGCTTCGGGATTGCCAAAGGCCGCGCCAGCCACCAGCACAGCCGCAAGACCAACAAGCGAGTGAAACGCAGCAACCAATTGCGGCAAGGCTGTCATTTGTATGTTACGCGCAACAACTGCGCCTATGGCGCCGCCCAGTAATATGGCCAACCCGACAAACCATAAAGATGATCCGTTCATCAGGAAAAATGTAGTGACTATGGCGACCGCCATGCCCGATATGCCGAACAGGTTCCCCTGACGCGCCGTAACTGGTGAGGCGAGGCCACGTAAGGCCAGAATAAAGCAGACGCCGGAGAAGAGATATGCAAGTGCTACAAGACTTGGCATGCTCAGGCTCCTTTACCTGTTTTTTTATCGTCGGGTGAGGCTTTCTTTTTATACATTGCCAACATGCGTTGAGTGACGATGAAGCCGCCAAAGATATTGATGGATGCCAGGACAACTGCGCCAAGGCCCATCCATTTTGAACCCGTGAATTCGATAGGCGAAGCCGCCAGCAACGCACCCACAATAATCACGGATGAAACCGCGTTTGTGACAGCCATGAGCGGCGAGTGCAACGCAGGCGTCACGCGCCACACGACATAATAACCGACAAAGCAAGCCAGAATGAAAACAGTCAGGCCCGTAATGAAAAAGCCATGCTCGCCTCCAGCACCATTTGCAGCCTGCGTCTGAGCCATTGTCGCAAGCGATTTGGCGAGTTCAGCCAGCTTTTGCTGTTCAATCGACAGGCTGTTGAGTGCTGAGGAGATATCGTTCATTCGAACCCCGTGCTTTGTCGTTACTTTTGTACAGGTGGTGTTACAGCAGGCACCGCAATGGCGGGCGCCGCCGTCGCAGGTTCAGCCGGTGTTATAGTTGTCGGAACAGCCGTCGGCGCTGCCGGAGCAGTTGCATCAGCAGCAGGAGCGGCAGCTGGCGTGGCGGCAACATCAGGCACGGCCGGGGTTGCGGCGACTGGGGGCGGCGGCAAACGCTTTGACATCAGTGATATGTCGAGACGCAACTGGTTCGTGCGACGTTCCAATAATTCAACACGCGCTTGCGCGCCGGAAATACTTTCTTTTACATCTGCCAGATAATCGGCAAAGACGACAAACAGAACGGAACAGCATACAATCGACACGGCCAAGCTCGGGATCCACAATGTAAAGGCTGTTTGCTTTTCGTTTGAATCAGACATGGGCTTCTCCTCAGTTAGTAGGGGTGGTTGCAAATTGCGGGTGAATGATTGCGCCCGCACGTGTCAGCGTAACAGCGCGAACAATTTCGTCATCCCATGGGATGGTCAGAGTACCGCCCTGCTTGGCCGCCAGCAGCGTAACGTAGTTAAACAGGTTGCGGCTATACAAAGCCGATGCGTCTACCGCGATCCGGCTTGGCACATTACGATGCCCCACAATGCGGACACCATGCGCTTCGACAACAGAACCCGCCTCACTCAAGGCGCAGTTGCCGCCTTGTTCGACCGCCAGATCGACGATAACAGAACCGGGCTTCATGGTGCGAAGCATATCTTCGGTAATCAGCCGCGGTGCGGCACGTCCGGGGATCAACGCAGTGCAGATAACGATATCTTGCTTCTTAAGCGTTTCAGCGATCAACTCCGCCTGACGGCGCTTATAATCATCGCTCATTTCCTTGGCATACCCGCCGGATGTTTCAGCCTGCTTGGTTTCTTCGCTTTCAACCATCACAAAGGTCGCGCCAAGGCTTTCCACCTGCTCTTTGGCAATAGGGCGCACGTCTGTGGCACATACGATGGCCCCCAGACGCCGTGCGGTAGCAATGGCTTGCAATCCCGCAACCCCCGCCCCCATGACCATGACGCGCGCTGGCGGAACGGTTCCCGCAGCGGTCATCATCATGGGAAAGCCACGGCCAAATTCCGTCGCCGCATCTATAACCGCTTTATAGCCCGCCAGATTTGATTGGCTGGAAAGCACATCCATAGCCTGTGCGCGTGTAATGCGCGGTGCCAATTCCATGGCCATGGCATCAATTCCGGCATTAGCATACAGCGTGAGATCACCGCGCGCGCCATAGGGGTTTAAGGTTGAAATAAGCAATGCTCCGCGTTTAAACAGGCCAATTTCATTGCGCCCCTCTGACTCCGTCATCGGGCGCTGGACCTTCAAGACAATGTCGGCATCGTGTAGTAAGCTTGCAGCGTCCGCTGCAATTTGCGCGCCGGCGGCGACATATTGGTCATCGTAAAATGACGCGGCCGCCCCTGCACCGGTTTCAACGACAACGTCAAAGCCCAGTCCCCGGTACTTCTTTACGGTGTCCGGTGTAGCAGCTACGCGTTTTTCATAGGGTCTGCGTTCGACGGGGACAGCAATTTTCATTTTGCAACACGCGAAACGGTTGGGGATGTGAATCAGCACATTATGTTGGCTGATAACCAAGAAAATGGGAAGCGTCTTTTTACAATAAGGGCTTACAGCCCGCAGGCCTTGAGGTGCCTGGCCTGCTCCGTGCGCAGTTGCTTCAGCTCAAAACCATCAATCAATGCCTGAAACATGCGGTACCAGTTAATTTCGGCCTGCAGGCGCAAAAAAACGGAGCCAAGGCCAATTGCGGCGCGATCCATAAAAACAAAAGCGCGCGGGACCGTAACGCCCCCTAGCTTGCGCAGTTCAGCATGGACCTTGTTTGCGGTTTGACGTCCATAAAGCCCTGTGTTGGTCTCATCTATGGGGCGAACTTTATCCTGTAACAGTGGCGCATATACGAAGGAGGCCCAAATATTCAAAACCTCTATCAATGCCTTGGATGGTTTTTTGAATCCCCACGCCTGATAGGCTTCAACCGCAAGGTCGGGCTTGTTGTCGCGCAATGATTGATAAAGGTGGATAACCCCCTGCACTAACGCAGGCTCAAACACACGAACGCAGCCATAATCGAGCAAGTTAATCGAACAATCAGGCCGCACCGTGTAGTTGCCCAGATGCGGATCGCCATGAATGACACCGCATTTATAAAACGGCACATACCATGCGTGGAACATATTGATGGCAATCTGGTTACGTTTCTGCAGTGACTTGCCGGGCAACCAATCAACCAGCTTTTGCCCATTCAGCCATGACATACACAACAAACGGTCGGTGCTTAGCCCCTTTTCCACGACTGGAACATGAACGCCATCCTGCCCCTTGAGCAGGCGCCCATATAATTCAATGTGCTTGGCTTCGCGGATATAATCCAGTTCTTCCCGAAGCCGATCAGCAATTTCCTGCTGCACTTCGGTGGTTGAAACCGCACGGTCATAATATTCAAAAATGGAAAGCGCAATTTTCAATTGCTTTAAGTCCGCTTCGATGACGGAAGCCATATCGGGATATTGCAATTTGCAAGCCAGAACATCACCATTTAATGCGGCGGCTTGATGCACTTGCCCGAGCGAAGCGGCCGCCGCTGCAGTGTGGCTAAAACTACGAAACCTCTTTTCCCAGTTAGGCCCAAGCTCACCAGCCATGCGGCGGCGAACAAACGGCCAGCCCATGGAGGGCGCATCGGCCTGTAGTTGAGCCAGCTCTGCGGCATATTCGGGCGGTACGGCATCCGGTATTGTTGAAAGGATTTGCGCCACTTTCATCAGTGGGCCCTTCAGACCGCCCAACGCCATTCTTAAACGCTCGGCCTGCTTCTGTCGGTCCTGCTGAATACCCAGTAATTTCTGCCCCACGGCGCGCGCGCCAAAGCCGGCCATAGCGGTCGACACTTTGGCATAGCGCTTAACACGCTTGCCAACATTGTTCTTTTCACGAGACATTGCTTTAGTTTATGCCTTCGGCAACAGGCACGCCATCACTACCGTTGCCATGCACACCGAGCAGCTTCAGCTTGCGATGCAGAGCGGAACGCTCCATGCCTACAAAGTTTGCCGTCCGTGAGATATTGCCACCAAAACGGGTGACCTGCGCTATAAGGTATTCGCGCTCAAACATTTCACGGGCATCACGCAATGGCAGGCCCATAATCTCACCGCTATGTTCCCAACGCAACACCGCAGGGGTGGTCGATGTCACTTCGGGCGGCAGCATATCCATACGCACAGGTTCGCTGGGGTCGCCGCTGGCCATAATCATGACCCATTCCATCGCGTTGCGCAGTTGACGCACATTGCCGGGCCAGTTGTAAGCCTGCAGCGCGGCGATCGCATCTTCCCCCAACACGCGCGCAGCCGCACCACCTTGTTCAGCGGCACGGGCGAGGAAATACGCGGCAAGCGTAGGAATATCTTCGCGACGTTCCGTCAGGCCTGGTATTTTAATAGGCACCACATTCAGACGGTAATACAAATCCTGCCGCAATTTGCCTAGCTGCACTTCCATCTGTACGTCGCCACTGGATGCCGCAATAACGCGCACATCAACCTCAACGCGCGTATTCCCACCCAAACGCGTAAAGGCTTGTTCCTGCAAAACACGAACCAGCTTGCCCTGCGTCTCCACCGGCATGTCCGACACTTCATCAAGATACAACGTGCCACCGTGCGATTGCTCCAGAACGCCAATCTTACGGCTGCCGCCGCCGATGGGTTGTTCAGTGCCAAACAGTTCAAGCTCCAGATGCTCCGGCTGTGTCGCGGCACAATTGATAACAACAAAGGCCGCATCCGCACGACGTGAGCGTGCATGCAACATACGCGCGACAGTTTCCTTGCCCGCGCCTGATGGGCCCACAATCATGACGCGGCTGCCCGTTGGGGCAACACGGTCAACAATTTGGCGTATCTGATTAACGGCGCTCGACCGGCCGATCAGGTCACTATCAGCGCCAGCCAACGAACGCAGAGCGGAGTTCTCACGCTTCAGGCGTGCGGATTCCAGCGCATGCTGCACCTGCAACACAAGGCGGTCTGTCTTGAAGGGTTTCTCAATAAAGTCAAAGGCACCCGATTTGGTCGCCGCAACGGCTGTTTCAATATTACCGTGGCCGCTAATCATAATCACGGGCATGTCTGGATGTTCAGCACGGATATCCTTCAGGATTTCCATGCCGTCTTTCTTGCTACCCTGCAGCCAGATATCCAAGATGACGAGGCTGGGCTTGCGCGCCAAAATCGCCTGCATGGTTTCGTCTGAATTCGCCGCTTCGCGAACAGACCAACCTTCATCGTTCAAAATGCCCTTCAGCAGAAGGCGGATATCACCTTCGTCATCAACAACAAGAATATCCTGCGTCAAACTTTTGTCTTTCGGCGCTGTCACCATAAAGCCTCTGTTCAATAAGCTCAGTCTAACATTATGCGCGGCGCGCACCCCCGGCAACAAACGGGATGGCATTTGTCTTATCAGATTCGCCGTCCGACGACAAAGCCTCACCGCGCTCCACGTTTGGTTGTCTTAATGGCCAACGCAGGCTGACCACTGCACCGCCACCGACCCGGTCGGCAAGTGTAAGGGTACCGTGATGATCTTCCATAATCTTTTTAACAATCGCAAGTCCTAGTCCAGTCCCCTTGCTGCGTGTTGTCACATAAGGTTCAGTTAGACTGTTACGATCTTCAACAGGCAGGCCTTTGCCGTTATCTTCGACTGACAGGACAACATCATTATCAACTACGACCAGTCGCGTTACGATTTCGCCTGGTATTTTTACGCCATCCACAGGAAGTGGTTTTGCTTCAATGGCTTCCGCCGCGTTCTTCAACAAATTAGTGACCGCCTGCGCAATCTGGCGACTGTCACACTCCACAACACAAGGTTGCGGTGGCAAGTTCTGGTTGTACTTGATATCCGGACGGCCATTGTTTTGTAAAAAGACAGTCTGGCGGCAAAGCTCACGCAACTCCGTCTCGCGCATAACAGGCACAGGCATGCGTGCGAAGGCTGAGAATTCATCCACCATACGACCAATGTCTTCTACATGGCGAATAATAGTGTCGGTACAGATTTGAAAGACTTCGGGTTCGGTCACGATTTCCTTGCCGTATTTGCGGCGCAGACGTTCAGCAGACAATTGTATGGGTGTCAGCGGGTTTTTGATTTCATGCGCAATACGGCGCGCCACGTCAGCCCACGCCGCCTTGCGTTGTGCAGACACAAGGTCGGACACGTCATCGAATGTTATAACAAAGCCCCTGATTTCAGCTGCCGTCAGATCTGCCGCCACTCGCACCAACAATGTGCGCGTTGGACGCCCGGCGCGACGAATTTCAACCTGACCATCGCTTTGGCGCGTGCCCGCGGGCATGCCGCGCAGGAACTCGTCAATTTCCGCTGAAAGTTCGGCGATTGGTCTACCACCCAGGGGTTCTGGTTCATTTACTTCAAAAAAGTCCATGGCCGACATATTCATCAGGTTAATGCAACCTTGCGCATCCAAACCAATAACACCAGCCGACACACCCGACAAAACAGCTTCGGTAAAACGGCGGCGATAATCGACCTGCCGATTAGCCTCGACTAAATCCTTACGCTGCGTTTCCAACTGCGACGTCATGCGGTTAAAAGCGCGGCTGAGAAGGTCGAGTTCATCATCCCCCTCCTGCTCTGCCACCGCAACACGCGCGGTCAGGTCACCACTACGCACGCGTTCGGTTGCCGTGATCAGCAAACCAATGGGCCCCACCAAGCGGGTAGCAAAATTCAAACCAAACCAGACAGAAGCAAGCAGCAACAACAAAGCGACTGCAATGAAGATGAGCGAGATTGTTAATTGTAACCCGAAGCGCTTGCCTTCCAACTGTTTATACTCGCTGACGGCCTGCTGCGTTGTGGCCATGTGCGATAGAACCTTTGGCTCAATCGGGCGGCCAACAAACAAATAGGTATCCACGAAATTATCCAACCGGACCATTGCGCGAACACGGTCGTCATTATCATTGACGACCATGACAACGTCACCTTGTTGCGCATGCTGCATCATGTCAGATGTGATGGGTTCCAGCGACAAGGCGAAGCTAAGTCCCGAACGCGCCAGTATCTTACCCGACCCATCGAACACGATGACTTCGGTCAAATCACGTAAATAAGCTTGCGACGAAACAGCTTGCGCAAAACGGATATGGTCACTGGAAAGTATACCAGCCTGACGGTTTAGGTCGTTTGCCATGGCAAGCGCATCGGCACGCAGTACTTGCTTATGTTCTTCCAGATACGCCTGCGCAACTTCCAGTGACTCGTCCAATGATGTGCGTACGTGCTGTGAAAACCATGCTTCCACGCCGAAATAGAAAAAAACCGCAGCGAACATAGCGACCAGCAGCGCCGGAGCAACCGCCAGCAGCGTGAACATGCTGACAACACGCGTATGGAGGCGCGAGCCCGCCTGATTACGTCGCCTGCGCGACCATATCGAATAGATACGCTGTGCGATAACAGTGCTGAGCAGCACCAAAAACACCAAGTCAATCAGCGACAGAATAAGAACGGTTGTCGGGTCATAACTGAAGAAAGGCGAGCGCGTCATAGCCGCATAAGTGGCAATGCCCGACGCAATGGAGCAAACAATCAGCGTGTAAATCAGCCTGTGCCTGAGGCGGACACGCACCGCCCAGGTAACAAAACGTCGCTTGAGTTTCTCCAGCAACGCCTTCATGCCTGCCGCCGTCCAGCCTGGATGCCAAGCTCACGGATCTTCTTACGCAGGGTATTACGGTTAAGCCCCAGCAACTCGGCCGCGCGCAACTGGTTACCACGGCAACGCCGCAAAGCGAGTGTCAGCAAGGGACGTTCAATTTCCTGTATAACGCGGTCATACAGGTCACCCACCGGCCTGTCTTCATCCAACGCTTCGAAATAATCACGCAAATGGCGTTCAACAACATGCGCAAGACCTTCATTTGCGGGCTGGAGCGAGGCAAAAATCTGCATCAAATTGGTTGATGATTTCATGCCGCCTCCAGAATGGGTTCAAAGAAGTTCCGGATCATGTCACGCACAGTGGCTGCATTATCAACGCAGTTGATTTCAGAGCGAAACTCCGATGATTGATGCAGGCCCTTACTATACCAGCCAATATGTTTGCGCGCGATACGAAGGCCGGCATGTTCACCATAGTGTGACAACATGGCATCCAAATGTTCCAGCATCACATCGCGACGCTGTTGCAAGTCCGGCGCAGGCGGAACCTTGCCTGCCTGCAAATACCCCATGACCTGACGCAGAAACCATGGGCGGCCATAGGCACCGCGCCCGATCATGACACCATCAGCACCCGATTGTTTCAGCGCAGCGTCTACGTCTTCCATTTCATTGATATCGCCATTGGCGATGACGGGTATTGTAACTGCTTCTTTTACACTGCGGATAAAGGCCCAGTCCGCCTGCCCTTCATAGAATTGACAGCGCGTACGGCCATGAACAGTCACCATGCGAATACCGCACTCTTCGGCAATCTTGGCCAAGCGCGGCGCGTTCAGGTTTTCGCGGTTCCATCCCATGCGCATTTTTAACGTTACTGGAATTTTGACAGCTTTGACAGTCGCTTCCAGAATACGCGCGGCGTGAATCTCGTCTTTCATCAAGGCCGAACCCGCATGCCCATTGACGACTTTCTTAACCGGGCAGCCAAAATTAATGTCGATGATGTGCGCGCCACGGTCTTCATTCAGACGTGCGGCTTCGCCCATAACTTCAGGTTCGCATCCGGCCAACTGAACCGAAATGGGGTTTTCGTCTTCAGAATGCTGGATCATCTGCATGGTTTTCCGGCATTCGCGCACCATGGCCTGGCTCGCGATCATCTCAGAAACCACAAGGCCTGCACCAAACCGCTTAACCAACCGCCTGAACGGCATGTCGGTAACCCCTGACATCGGGGCCAGAATGACAGGCAAGTCAATCCTCACCCCACCTATTTGTATAGGTTTCAGACGCGACTTTATGGTCGTTTCCGGTTGTGTTGTTATGTGTGTGTTGCCATCGATCATCGTCGGTCTTTATCATTTGCCTAAAAAATAGGCAAGTATAATGCGCTCATATTTAGTAGCGTAATTAAGTAGCAATTCGGCTGTTGCTGCACTAATACAGCGCAACCGCAATAGGAGCCCCCAGATGCCCAAAGCAGACAAGAAAAGCGCCGCAAGTCATTTTAGCTCCAAATCACGGATAGGTTTAATAACATCGTCCTGGCATGACCAGCATGTGACAGCCTGCACAGAATCTTTCTTTATGCGCCTGCGTGAAGAAGGCGTGGATACGCACAGCGTTGTGACCATGGTCGACGCCCCGGGTGCCTTGGAATTCCCAATGCTGGCCAAGCGCATGGCCTTAACCGGCGAATATGCCGTGATTGCTGTCGCGGCCTTGATTGTCGACAACGGTATTTACAGGCACGAATTTATTTCCAGCGCCGTCATCAACGGCATTGTTCAGGTTTCCATTGAAACAGGCGTGCCCGTACTATCTGCCGCCCTGACCCCACACCATTTCCATGAACATGGCGCCCATCAGGAATTCTTTAACAAGCATATGCACCTGAAAGGTGTGGAACTAGCCGAAGCGGCGCTGAAGGTCGTCGCGACCATTCACCAGATAGGCTGACGGCTACAGCGGTTACGAACCGCTGCCCGACATTCCGGCCAGCAAGGTCGAAAGCTGCTGTGCCTCATCCACCGCCACCATGCCAATGGCGTGGTAACCGGCGTCAACATGCATAACCTCGCCCGTAATGCCGGTGCCGAGGTCGCTAAGTAAATAAAGCCCTGTGTTTCCAACTTCGGCAGTTGTCACGTTACGCTTCAGCGGCGCGTTGATTTCATTCCATTTCAGGATGTAGCGAAAATCGCCGATGCCACTGGCCGCCAGCGTCTTGATCGGTCCTGCGGAGATCGCGTTCACACGAATATTCTGTGCCCCCAGATCAACCGCCAGATATTTAACTGAAGTTTCCAGCGCCGCCTTGGCAACACCCATAACGTTATAATGCGGCATAACGCGTTCCGCGCCGAGGTAGCTGAGCGTCAAAAGGCTACCACCGTCTTTCATCAGCGGCGCCGCGCGCTTGGCAATCGCCGTAAACGAGAAACACGAAATATCCATGGTGCGCAAAAAATTTTCGCGCGACGTATTCACATATTGCCCATCCAGCTCATTCTTGTCGGAGAATGCGATGGCGTGCACAACAAAATCCAGCCCACCCCAAACATCTTCGATTAATTCAAACAGGCGGTCCATGCTGTGTTCTTCGCTCACGTCGCAATTCGCGATGATCTTGGAGCCGACAGATTCAGCCAAAGGCACAACACGCTTCTGCAAAGCCTCACCCTGATAGGTGAAAGCCAGCTCCGCGCCATGCGCGGCCGCAGCACTTGCGATACCCCATGCAATTGAACGATCATTGGCCACACCCATGATCAAGCCACGTTTGCCTTCCATCAGGCGTCCAACGGGCGTCGCTTGTTCTTCTGTGGGCACGTTCATGCAAACCTCTCTTGATTCTGGATGGCAATAATCTACACATTTGTCTTGTCAGAGCAACCTCTGAGCCATTAACCAGTATCGACAGTCAGGGCCGTAATGGTTAAACCAAGAGTATGAATCAAAGTCATCAGCCACAAACATTAACCGAAGCTTATTTAGCCAAGATCGCTGCGGGCGATCTGAGCCAAGATCCCGCACAGGCTGCCGCCGTTGCCCGCATCCAAACCTTTGCCGACAATATGCAAGCTTTCTGGACGGCCAAGCCAAGTCTTTGGGACAGGCTAACACGCACGAGCCCCCTGCCCGAAACCGGTGGCTTTTATCTACATGGCGCCGTTGGCCGCGGCAAAAGCATGTTGATGGACCTGTTTTATGCCACCATTGCCGCGCCGGGTAAAAGGCGCGTCCATTTTCACCAGTTCATGCTGGAGGTTCACAGTCGCTTGCATGCTTTGCAGGAAAAGCATGTAGGCGATATCCTGCCAACATTGGCGCAGGAAATTGCCAAGGACACCAGACTGCTTTGCTTTGATGAGTTTCACGTCAGCAACATAGCCGATGCTATGATACTTGGGCGGCTGTTCACTGGATTGTTCGATGCGGGCGTTGTGGTGTTCACAACCTCTAATTGGGCGCCGGAAGATTTGTATAAGGACGGGCTGCAACGCGATCGATTCCTGCCTTTTATTGACCTGATACGTGACAAAATGCTCGTGCATGAAATCGTGAGCCCTACGGATTACCGTTACCGGCAGGCGATGCAAAGCCCCTGCTATTGGCATCCGACAGGCCGACAGACAACACAACAATTGGAAAACCTGTTTCACGACCTTACAGGTGGCCAGAAAACAGAGCAGATCATTTTATCCGTTCAGGGGCGCAGCCTAACACTACCGCGCTGTGCCAACGATGTGGGCTTTATAGAATTCGACGCTTTATGTCGTCACGCGCTAAGCGCCGCTGACTATCTGGAAATCACGAAAACCCTGAAGACCGTTGTGATAGATCATGTTCCCCATTTTGAGGAAGCCGATGTCAACGCGCTTATGCGTTTTGTCACGCTTATCGACACCTTTTATGAGGCAAAAATGCAACTGTTTTTAGGATTAGCGGCAGCACCAGAACAGTTGCACACGCCACGTATGCAACGCAAAATATTCGAAAGAACCTTGAGCAGATTGATGGAAATGCAAAGCGATGCCTATCGTTC
>JAFALY010000005.1 GCA_019233975.1 Alphaproteobacteria bacterium
TCCTGCATCATCGTATTGTCGGCAATGATTTTGGCCTGGGTCTGCGCTTCGGCTATGCGGTGACTGTCGGCCATCATAGTATTCTGGCCCTGCATGTTCATCAAGCTGGCCAGTTGTTGCCCAGCAATACCGCCCGAGTGACCAAAAGCCAACTGCAATTCACGACGCGCATCGTTGATAATCTCTTTCAACAACTGACCAAAAGATGATGCGTCGAACACAGGCATGCCCTGTGCCATCGCCTGATCTGATACCGTCAACATCGCGGCTATCAACAGGCCGGCAAGCAGACGCCTCGTGCTCTTGAGTCTCCGGGATGTAAGATTTTCAAACCGTTTCATCTTACGTTACTCCCTCACTGCCCGGATATCGGGAAAAAGTTGGACAGGGTGCTATACAAATCCGGCGCGATATTTTGCTGCTGCAAGGTAAGCCCCAAGGCCGAACCAAACGTGGGGCCCCCGCCGCACATAGGCGGCCCGGTCGTAATTTGTTGTTGTAGTCCGGTCAGACCACCCGATAGATTAGGCAGGGGTGTGCACAAGGCCTGAAAAACTTTGTTTTCTATGGAACTGAGTTGCTGCAACGACGACATAATTTGTGGATTGTGCTGCAAAACGCTTTGTACTGCCTGATCTACAAGTGCCTGCACAACTGGGGCAGCGATACCAAGCGGGTCAGATTTGTTGATCAGCCCGTCAAAACCATTACCACCCAGCAACCCCTGAATGCCCTGATCCTGCCCTAGGTCGGTCGGCGGCGTCAGTTTGAAGGGCGTGTCTGCCGCCTGCATTTGCTGCTGCGCCGCTGTGGCCAGATTTTGTTGCACCTGTTTGTCGTAGTTCCCGTCGGCGCATTGATCGGTAACGGTCGCGTCTGCATAAACATGTGCGGGGCTAAGCGAAAACGCCAGGAACGCGAGGATAAAAGCCTTGCCCACAGATACCCAACCTTGCGGCATAGCCTTGACCTGCATAGACATTCCTTTCATTCGCCCTTGTTTGACCCGGTGCCCGGGCGCGGGGAAAAGCCCGTCATTGCAAACACATCTTAAAAAGGTCTTATTGGCTTTTCATTGTTTCGTAAACAGGTTAGCGAAAGGTTAAATAAATTGCTACTCATTGTTTGCCGCGAATAGTTGCAACTGGTACAAAACACTCCGGAAAAATACATGCCGCCCAAAGGTTCACAAAAACGCCGTTCATCCAGCCCCGCCCGCGCACGCGGCCAGGGGGGCGGGAATGGCCGTGGTCAAAAAAATCCGGGTGGTTTTTTGGCCAAACTTTTCAAGCTGGGTGTTTTACTGGGTCTGTGGGCTGCCATTCTTGGCGGATTTTATGTCGCCTATTGCGCGCTGGACCTGCCTGATATCCATCAAGTTGTGCAGGCCAAACGCCGCCCGTCGGTGGTGTTACAGGCGGATGACGGCACGGTTTTCGCCCGTTATGGCGATATGGTCGGCGAACATGTCACGCTGGATGACGTGCCGCCTTATTTGCCGCAGGCAATTGTCGCCATCGAAGACAGACGTTTTTATAAACATAGCGGCGTCGATGTCATCGGCATCATGCGCGCGCTGGCCCGCAACATACTGGCAGGCCATTTGGTACAAGGCGGTTCAACACTGACCCAGCAATTGGCCAAAAATCTGTTCCTGTCGCCCGAACGTACCGCCAAGCGCAAGGTACAAGAGATGCTGCTCGCGGTTTGGCTGGAGCGCACTTATGACAAGCAACAAATTCTGACCGCCTATATGAACCGCGTTTATCTGGGCAATGGCGCATATGGCGTAGATGCCGCCGCGCACGCCTATTTCGACAAACCCGCACACGACCTGACGCTCCGTGAAGCCGCGACCATCGCCGGGCTTTTGCGCGCGCCGTCGCGTCTGGCGCCGTCACATGATCCGGCCGCCGCGTTCGAACGCGCCAAACTGGTGCTGCAGGCGATGGTGGAGGAAAATTACATCACCGACAAACAGCGGCGCGACGCCTTGACCCATGTGCCGCCGCCAGACCGCAAGCCGGGCATGGGCGGTGATGGTCATTACTTCGCCGACTGGGTCATGGAACAGGTCGAGCCCATGGTGGCCGAAGCGTCACAGGATATCATTGTCTCGACGACGCTTGACCTGCACCTGCAACGTGCGGCTGAACGGCATGTTGATGCCACGCTGTCACAGGGCGGACATGATGTGTCACAGGCGGCTTTGGTGACACTCGGTTACGACGGCGCTGTCAAAGCCATGGTGGGCGGACGCGATTATCACCAGAGCCAGTTCAACCGCGCCACACAGGCCATGCGCCAGCCGGGCTCTTCGTTTAAACCCATCGTCTATCTGGCTGCCATTGAGCAGGGCCTGAGCCCGGATGATACGCTTCTGGACGCCCCCATCACACTCGGCCACTGGTCGCCCGAGAATTTTGAAGAAAAATATCGTGGGAACGTGACGGCGCGTGAAGCGCTGGCGGAATCTATCAACACAGTGGCCGTGCGCGTCTTTTTGAAAGCCGGTGCTGACCGCGTGATCGCGGCTGCGCGCGCGCTCGGCATCACATCGCCACTGGAACATGATCCGGCGCTGGCGCTTGGCGCCAGTGAAGTGACACCGCTTGAAATGACCGGTGTTTACGCCTCGTTGGCCGCAGGCGGCAAGGCTGTCGCCCCCTATGCCATCAAGGAAGTGCGCAGCACGCATGGCGACATCATCTACGCCCATGGCGACGCAGCCATGCCGCAGACAGTCGACGAACATGCCGTCAGCACGTTGGTCGACATGATGACCGAGGTTGTCAAATCCGGCACGGGCAAGAGGGCGGCACTGTCGGACCGCCCCGTCTCAGGCAAAACCGGAACCAGTTCAGACTATCATGACGCATGGTTCATCGGCTTCACCGGCCATTACACCACAGGCGTATGGCTCGGCAACGACGACAACCACCCGATGCGCAAGATTGTTGGCGGCAGTTTGCCAGCGCAACTGTGGCATGATTATATGACCGAGGCGGAAAGCGGTCTGCCCGCCCGCGACCTGCTCTCCGGCCCGCCGGAAAGTGGCGGCGTCAGCGCCGAAGACTCCAAAGGTTTCAGCGATTTTATCAATGGCATACTGGGCGGGCATTAGGGTGACGATATGAAAATCCTGCACATCATGGCGGGCAAAGGGCAAGGCGGGGCGGAAACCTATTCGACCGATGTGATGCTGAGCCTGCATAAATCAGGCATCGACCAGACCATCGTCATGTCATCAGAAGCGCCGCGTTACGAGGAAATGAAAAAGGCCGGGCTGCGCCTGCGTACAGCGCCACTGGCACTGCCGATCCGGCCCTTGCAGAAAATGCTGCTGAAGAATCTTATCGCCCGTGAAAAACCTCACATCATTCATTGCTGGATGCGCCGCGCGGCAAGCCTTTTACCCACCCGCCACGATGCCAAAGCGGTCATCGGCTGGTTTGGCGGTTATTATGACCCCAAGCATTTCGGCGGCTGTGAACATTTTGTGGGCGTCACACCCGATATCGTGAAACACATGCGCGACAACGGCGTTGACCCGACCCACGCGCATTACATCCCGACGTTCCCCGATATTGAAACACTACCGCCAGTTGACCGGAACGCCCTGGCGACCCCCAAGGACACCAAAGTCTTTTTGACCCTGTCGCGCCTGCATCCCAAAAAGGGGCTGGATACTTTCCTGAAAGCCTTGGCGCAGATACCCGACGCCTATGCCTGGCTGGCCGGTGACGGGCCGTTGCGTAACGAGCTGGAGCAACTGGCAAAAGCAGAAGGCGTGATGGACCGCGTACGCTTTCTGGGTTGGCGCACCGACCGCGCCGCCCTGCTGCGCGCCGCAGATGTTTGCGTCCTGCCCTCGCGCTATGAACCATTCGGCACCGTTATTCTGGAGGCCTGGGCCGCAGGCACGCCCTTTGTCGCCTGCAAAAGCGCAGGCCCCGCCGCGACGGTCGAAGACGATGTGAACGGCCTGCTGGTTGAAATTGACGATATCGCGGGTCTGGCGAACGCCATGCGCCGCGCCACCCGCGACGAGGAATTACGTCGCCGCATGGTGGCGCAGGGCTATACCGCCTATATAAAAAGCTTTACGCGTGAGGCTGTTACGCGCCAATGGATCCAATTTTATCAAGGATTAATACGTGCATGATATATAGGAAAAAAGGTTATTGCATTCATGACATTAATCATCGATCAACAGCCGATTGAAGCGGACGGTTATCTGTTCGATCTGGACGGTACGCTCGTTAATTCCGAGACTACACTGTCTGAAATATGGGCCGATATTCTCGGTCAACATGGTATTCAAAAAACACCCGAGGAAGTCAGTCCCCTGATCCGCGGCCGCATGGCCAAGGTTTTTATGCGTGAATTGATCCCGGGACTAAGCGAAGAGGCTTACGCCGCGATCCTGCATGACGTTATCGAACGCGAAGAAAACGCTCCCTTTGAATTAATGCCAGGCGCGCGCGCATTCGTCATTGAAGCCAAAGCCGCAGGCAAAAAGGTAGGACTTGTCACATCATCTTGGCGGGCCAAGGTTGATAAATTGCTGGCGCGGCATGACATGACCGACCTGTTTGACATCACGGTCGTACAGGAAGATGTGCAAAAGACAAAACCCGACCCTGAGCCCTACCTGACAGCCATAATCAGGATGAATATGCCTCCATCGTCATTGATAACGTTTGAGGATTCACGCGCCGGCATTCAATCCGCCAAGCAAGCCGGTCTGCGTTGTATCGGGTATGGCGCTGAACGATTGGCGGACACAGGAGCCGATGCGTGGATACACGATTTCCGTGACCACTTGTTGCAAGGGGTCGATGAATGTTATCAAGAAGGCCCCGCACCTGCTGACGGAACCACATGTTCGAAGCTTACCAGCGCCTTACAAGACTGCCCGCACTGTTAACGCTTGGGTTGCTGCTGATCCTTGCGACCGTCGGCACCTTTACGGCGGGCATATGGGCCATAGGCGGATTGGGTAGCGCGATCATCCTGACCTGCATTGCCTGGCGCATTGACCGGCATTTTCCACAACCTTCGCCCCTGTGGTGGCAAATGGCGATTATGGCCATGGTGCCGATGGCGGCATTGGCGTCCGCATCCATCGACCCTGCCCTGTCATGGCGTGAGACATTGCGCATGGCAACCATCTTCCTGCCGCTGGTTATGCTGCTGTCACCGGCGGTGAGTGACAGGCTGGATCATCAACGCCTGTTCCCGCTTCTGACCATCGCCATAACCGTAGGTGCAGCGGCACTGGGGATTGAGCTTTGCCTTGGCGGGCCATTGCTGCACATCGTCCGTGGACCGCAGGCGCAGATGACGGAATATAACCGCAGCCTGTCCTATACCCTCCTCATCGCCATCCCCTGCATGGCGTGGCTGTGGCAGACCAAGCGGCGCTGGCTGGTGGCTCCGTTTATCCTGATCCTGCTGTTCCCGGCCAGCCTGACGGAATCGCGCGCGGCGAAATTATCGCTGATGCTCGCCCTGCCCGTCATTTTGTTTGCCCATTATCAGCCGCGACGGGTGCTGCCGCTGCTGGGTGCCTTCACAACCTTGTGTATCGGCTGGCCTTTTGCTGCGCGTTACATGTTCCTGAACCATCATGACTGGCTGGCGCGCCTGCCGCCCTCATGGCTGCACCGCACCGAGATATGGGATTACATGTCCTATCGCATCGCCGAGAAGCCATGGCTGGGCTGGGGTTTTGGCACCAGCCATTTACTGGATTTCAAAAACCCGCATGGCGACAGTTACGTCTTTGCCATACAACCCGCCGCCCACCCGCATAACGTTCTGATTCAATTATGGGTCGAAATGGGCTTGCCCGGCCTTGCCATAGGCCTTTTGTTTACGGCGCTGACGCTCGTTATGGTAAAAAAGATGAAACCACACCTGATGCCTTTCGCGGCAGGAGCATGGGTTGCTAGTCTAACGTTAAGTCTTGTGGCCTATAGTTTCTGGACGGATTCCCTGTTTTGCGCCTTTGCCCTGACAGGAACATTGTTCGGCATTCTGAACCGCCGCAAGAATGGGGCCAGCGCATGAGCAACGCCAGCGACACGTTACAGCAAGCCTTGGCGGCGCACCAACAAGCCCGCTTTGATGAAGCCGAGAAGCTGTACCGCGTTGTTTTGCAGGCGGAGCCAAGGCATGCGGATGCGCTGGCGCTGCTGGGCCTTGTGCTGGGTGCCAAAGGACAACACGAAGAAGCCATCGCTTCCACAACGCGCGCGATCACCATTGACCCGAACGCCGCCCTTTTGCATTTCCATCACGGTAGCGTGTTGATGAATGCACGCCGTCTGGCCGACGCCGTCGCCGCTTTTTTGCAAAGCATCCAGCTGCAGCCGCATTTTGTGCAGGCGCATTACAATATGGCCAACGCGCTGCGCGCGCTTGATGACTGGTCGGGCGCCATGGCCGCCTATCGCCGTACGCTGCAGCTTCAGCCGGACTTTGTAGAGGCCATGAACAACCTGGCCCTGTGCCACGTGCATGAAAAACATTTGCAGGAAGCGCTCGATCTCGTCCAGCAATCCGTGAAAACCAACCCGCGCTATGGCGAGGGCTGGCGCACGATCTGCAACATCGCCGAACAGATGAAGCTTTACCCGCTGGCGCTGGAAGCAGGCAAACGCTGCACCGAGTTGATGCCGGACAGCCACTTTAGTTGGTTCGGTTATGGCGTGGCGCTCTGCCGTCTGGACAGATTCGAAGAGGCCATCGACGCCTATAAGCGCGCCTTGGCTCTCAAGCCGGAACGCGCAGACATATGGGATAATCTGGCGCAGACCTACCAGTCCTTGAACCGGCTGGAAAAAGCCGAAGTCACATTCCGCAAAACTGTCGAAGTCGCCGGGCAAATCATTGTCAACGAAGACACGCGCGAAGTGGGTGAGGAAGAATATGGAACGCGCCATTGGCATCTGGCGCTGATGGAATTGCTGCGCGGGAAATACAAGCCGGGCTTTGCCCGTTACCGCGCGCGTTTCAAGGATGTTGGCGGCCTGAAGCGACCCGACCTGTCACGCCCGCTTTGGCGCGGCGAAGCATTGGCCGGTAAAACCTTGCTGGTCTGCGATGAACAGGGTTTTGGCGATACGCTGATGTTTTGCCGCTATCTGCCGCTGCTGCGCCAACAAGGTGTGCGGATTATCCTGTCGGTGCATCCTGTTCTGGAGCCGCTTTTCAACGGGTGGGAAGGCGCGGATACGCTGATTGTCCACGGCATGAACGTGCCCGCCTATGATTATTACTGTTCGGTTTTCGACTTGCCGCACCGCATGGGTACGACGCTTGAAACCGTACCGCATGAAACACCCTATCTGCCGGTTCTACCGGTAGCGGATGAAAACCGCCTGACACGCGATGGGGCAAAACCCATGATCGGCGTCGTCTGGGGCGGCAGCCCGCTGCATCTGAATGATGGGCGGCGTTCTGTGCCGCTTGAACTTTTTGCGCAGCTATTTGCCGAAACGGGCGCGACCTACTTCAGCCTGAACCGCGATATGAAGCCAGGCGATGCAGAAAAACTGCCGGGGTACAAGGTCACCGACCTTGCACCACGTTTGAAAAATTTTGCTGTCAGCTCACAGTTCGTGCGGCAAATGGATTTAATCATCACCTGCGACACGGCGACTGCGCATCTGGCAGGCGGCATGGGCAAGGAAACCTGGGTGTTGTTACCCTTCGCGCCCGACTGGCGCTGGTTGACCGAACGTACCGATAGTGTGTGGTATCCGCATATGCGCCTGTTCCGCCAGCCGCGCAGCAGCGACTGGGCAAGCGTGGTCGCGGATGTAAGGGAAGCTTTGAATAAAAAACTCAGGTAGGCATTGAGACCGGGCAGCAACCCATCGGTCACATCACCATTGCAAGCAAACCAATAGCCCCCGATACTGCGGCACTCACGCCAAACAATTTGTGGTCCCCGGTCACACCCCCCTGTAGCGCCAACGCACCACCACATATCATGATGGCACCGCATATGACTGGCGCTATTGCCGTAATATGGGCAGCACAGATGGCAAACCCAGCCAACATCATAGCGACACCAATCGCCCCTTCTCCTATTGCAATCGCCGCTTTTCCAAATCCAGCCATTTTTATTCTCCATTAAAAGCAAAAAAAATATGCGGTAACGTCAGTTGATAAATCGGACAGTCAACAAAGGCCGACACAGTAATGGCGTCAGCCAACTTTCTAGCGGTTACTAATACGTATGCGCCAGCAATCCAAGGCTGGCCCCCATCACTGCGAGGGTCACCCCCCACCCAGCAACCTTATGGTTGCGAAGGATGCCACCAGCCGTAGCGATAAAACCGCCCAACGTCACTGCGGCACCGGCGCAGAAGAAGGCAATGCTGCCCCCGGCCGTAGCACACAAAAAAATACCTGCGGCCATAAAAGCCACGCCAGCGCAGATTTCAGCAGTAGTCGCTAATACAGACATCGCAACCCCATAATTCAAAATTGGATATATATATGACGGCAGCCTAGCAAGACAGGCATTGTCTCGACAAGGCTCTCTGCAGGCGATTAGTTGCAGCAACGTGCGGCCAAACATGTGCTTGGCCGGTTGTTAATAATTGTGATGGTGTGGGGTCCGGCGTCAGCCGGATGCCGAAGAATTAGCCCTGACGCGCTTTGTAGCGGGGGTTCTTCTTGTTGATGACGTAAACGCGGCCCTTGCGGCGGACAACGCGGCAGTCGGCATCACGCTTTTTCAAAGCCTTAAGTGAGTTCGCGATCTTCATTTTGCACGTCCTTTAAACCAAAATTCCCAACCCCGCGCCAACAGGCAGCAGGCGGGCAAAGCCCGGAAGTCGCGCACCCTAAGGGATGATGGGGGGCTGAGTCAAGACAATCATCCCGCAGGCGTATTAATTATTAAGAAACAACGGGTTGTTGTATAATGGCACACGAAAGATTCGGCCTGTCACGACAAAACACCGGATTATCTGTTTAAATGCCCGATGTGCGCAGCAGGTCGCGCAGGGACTTGAGTTCCATCAGGACCTTTTCAACCGCCTGACGTTTTTCAGACGACAAACCGGCTACAGCCGGGCCGCTGCGTTGTGCCAGCAGGGAAACAGTTTGCGTGCCGCCATTCGGTTGCGCCGACAGGCTGGCGGGAATTTGCGGTTCTGGCACCATGGAACGCGCCGAGGGGAAGCGACCATTTTCCTTCAGCAGCTTTTGCACGCCACGGATGGTGAAGCCTTGGTTGTACAGAAGGTCCTTGATGCTGCTGATCAGCTGCACATCTTCCGGGCGGTAATAACGACGACCGCCGCCGCGCTTGAGTGGGCGGATTTGCTGAAACTTGCTTTCCCAGAAACGCAGGACGTGCTGGGGCACGGAAAGGTCATTCGCAACTTCGCTGATGGTGCGGAAAGCCGTGGGGGACTTGCCATCGGGCGCACGGCTGAACGTGGGTGAAGACGTCTCGGTAGCCGTTTGCGAAGTTGTCATACAGAACCTGTCGCCGGAGTTGACGTTGTACCGCCGAGAGCGCGGTTGATCTTGTCCTTCAAAACGTGGCTGGCGCGGAACACCAGAACCTTGCGCGGCAAAATCGGAACTTCCTGCCCGGTCTTCGGGTTACGGCCGACGCGCTGGCCTTTGCTGCGCACCTGGAAACTGCCGAACGAGGAGAGTTTCACCATTTCCTCGCGGATAAGCGCCTGACTGACTTCTTCAAGGATGACATCGACAAGCTGGGCCGAGTCATTACGCGACAAACCGACTTCCTGATAAACGGCTTCAGCAAGCTGGGCGCGGGTTACGGTGGTATCGGTCATAGAAGGACTCCGTGCTCACACTCAGGCGAATATGAGTCGATGATAGTCTAATCAAGGCGTTACGTCAAATGGGAC